>JBDKJF010000050.1:0-3082 GCA_039796695.1 Bacteroidota bacterium | reverse complement strand
ACAAAAACAAACAAACAAACAAAGACAAACTCTATCGAGTTTGATAGTTAGTTACAAACTAACTATAGCTATCCTATAATTTTTATTTTTCCTACAGAATTCAAAGAACATACTAAGGATAGCGGGGATAAAGCCCCGGCAGTTTTTGCCAGGGCTTTACTTTTTACGGCCTGTTGGCCGATGCTTCGTTGCAAACGAAGCATAACTACTCTATAGTTTTATTTTTCTTTACTGGTTGCTAAGAACACTTCAGACAACGAGGGTTGCAAACTCAGGTTAACCTTTCTAACTTCTTTTATTTTATTTTAGCATACTACGAAGAACTGGGGTCTGATAGGATAATCAAATCTTACAGTAGGCTCTATGCCTAAACCAGCCCTGCCGTTCTCCTCAAAATATTGTTTACCATATTCTATTCTGCCTATTGTTGATTTTATGCCAAAAGATAATTCCGGCACAGGAGCCTCTCTATCTCCGTATTGAGCCAAACAGTTTAATGTGGAAATAAGTGAGACGGATAAAAGAAAAACTACTCGCTTCATTGTATAATTACTTTTTAAAAGCTATACCCTACCGATAAGCCTACTGCCAATACAAAACTATTTCTTGCCCTATCATAACGGTCACCAAGGTTGGTGGTTCTAAACATATCCCATACTCTGTGAAAATTTATGTTTAATTTATTCACTGAAGTATTGAACTTGGACAATTCATTTTAAAATAATACTATCGCCAGTCTCTTTTCTCCGAACCCCGATACTGCCCTTTACTAAAATATGAAACAGAAATAAATTTTCCATGAGACCATTCATAAGAAATCAATAGTTCAGCATTAGCCTCCATAAATAAATTTTTCTGTTTAGGCTGTTCTTCATGAATAAAATTTTCATCAATGTGACCTTTTTCATATTTATAAAATAAAAAAAGAATCCCTTTATTTTCGGCTAAAAAATCGATTGGCAATTTTTTTAAGATAAAAGAATCAACCACAGCTTTATTTTTTTTTGTATTCTGATAGTTCTTTAATGCATATGTTAGTTGTATTGTTTTGTCACCTTCATTGTATGATACAACTTGTTCATAAGGTGATAAAGGAATAATCTGAACCAAAGTAAGCCTTGAACAACCACTCAAAAACAAGGCAATAGCTATACTCAAGTATTTAAAAAGAACCTGATACTTCATATTTAAATGACATTTTATTAATAAATGGTTTATAACCCCTCTGATGTTGTAAAATCCACCAAGCAATAAAGCCTTTATATCTCATTTGATAACCCACCTTACGACTCTTAAGCTTATCGATAGCCCCTTTCACATCACACCTATCTACACCAAAGTCGTCCCATATATCGACCTGTATTGTTAGTTTGTAATTCCTCTTAACTTTATCTACTTCTGCCTTATATAGGTTGATATCTGTGCCCTGAGTTCCATGAATCAAGGTAGCTAAAGCAATATCAGTTCTATCGAAAATTATATCTGTTTTTTCCGGATTGAAGTATGGGCCACTATTTAGACGTATATTTAACTTGGCAGTATTCCCAGATGATGCTTTCATCTGTTCTTCAATTTTATCACCAATAAACTCTAATATATTCTTATACTCTGACCTAGTTTTGATATGGTTATTAAGTATTAAATCCTCATGAACGCCTCCTGTATTTGACTTAAATTTTTCAATCATCCTTCTACCAATATCTTCAAAAACTCCATCGCAATAAAAATCGAACATATCTTTCATACGCTTAAATAACTGCTCATCAGTTTCTTTCTCCAATCCTTCTGTATTAAAACTACACTTTGACTTATCTGGAACACCAAAATCATCACCACATCCTTTGCCACATATAGGTTTCCCGCTAGCGTCAGTTAAGGGTGTTCCTCCAATTCTCTTTGGAATTACTATTATAGAATTTAAAGAGGTTGTTCCACTCATGTGCCCACTCATCATTTGCCCACTAAATTGGCTAAACGCTGCCCCACCTATTGCAACACCTACAACTGCATAGCGTACTACTGTAGCCACCGTACTTGCAGTTGTAGCACCAACATAGCCAAAACCACTCATCCCCGCTGTTGAAGCGCAACCAGCACCAGCACTACCTCCACCAAAAAAACTTAATATACTTCCCCAAACACTGCCTCCATCTGGGTCAACGTTATTTATTGGGTCTGTTCCCATCCCTAAATAAGGAGAAGCAAACTCATCATAAGGGTCGGCGGTTGTCCAGCGGCCTATTTGCGGGTCGTAAGTTCTTAATTCAAATTCATTGTAGTTAAGTTCAAACTCACTTACCTCTTCGCTAAAGCTGCCCTGGTAACCGTAATGCGGCATTTTAGTATTCAAAGAACTACTAATGCTCTTACTGCTTATGCTTGTTATTTTAAGGCCATACGCATAGTAGTGGTCTTCGGCTATTAGTCTGCCTCTTTCGTGGCTTACACTCAGGTTGTCAAAATATACTGGCTCTCCACTTTCATTACTAAGGTACACATACACATAGCCATTCTTCGGCGCTTTGTAATCTGTTGGTGTTAGCACCAGTTGCGGCATACTGTTACCACTTACACTTGCCTGCACCTGGACCGAGGCTGCCAAACAGCCGCTGGTGCTGGAGGTAGTTTTAAACTACCGACTTCTCACAAAAAAAACACAACAAAAACAAACAAACAAACAAACAAAGACAAACTCTATCGAGTTTGATAGTTAGTTACAAACTAACTATAGCTATCCTATAATTTTTATTTTTCTAAAAGAATTCAAAGAACATACTAAGGATAGCGGGGGTAGATAGAAACACAATTTTAAAGCTAGTGCTCTAAAGTGTAAAAACTGTTAATTTGGAATTATGTTTAAGAAAAAGATTTATCATTTTATTTATGGTTCTATTATAAAAAATTGATTTTCAATAATATTTCAAGTCCAGCAGGGGGAGCAAGTAGAGTGAATTTAAACTACTCAAAAAGAAACAAAAGCCTGATAATGTAATACTTATCGGGCTTTTTTGTTTTAATCAAGGCTGCCAACAGCCCCAGCTGCTGGGGGTAGTTTTTTGAACTACCGACTTCTTATAAAAAA
>JBDKJF010000049.1:0-3177 GCA_039796695.1 Bacteroidota bacterium | reverse complement strand
AGTTTGGCTGAAAGGCTTCCTACCCCTATTTTTGCACTCCGAAAAACAATTGGAGCGTTGGTCAAGGGGTTAAGACACCTCCCTTTCACGGAGGAATCACGGGTTCGATTCCCGTACGCTCTACAAACGCCTTTTCAACGAAGTTGAAGAGGCGTTCTTCATTTGGAGACGACCCAAGCTAGTTTTAGCCCATTTTTTGTAGCTAGAGGTGAGGGGTTACTAACGCAAATTTTAAATTGTTTTAAATTGGCTATCTTTATACTAGCAAAAATTAAATGAAAGATGAGATACAACATATCCTTTCAGGAAAGAGTTAAGTTAAGCATCACCATCTTATCCAAACAACCTGCAGTTACCTTAAAAGAAGCCAAGGAACAGGCGCAATGGCTAAAAACCAACAGCAACTCAAAGAAGAAAAACAAAGAGACTAATTCAATTTGTTGATGACAATAATTTTTGGATAGATAATATCAATATTGAGTTATACGTATCCCAAGGAGCAGAACAAAAAGTTTATTTAAAAGATGGCACTTCTGTATTAAAATTGAATGATTCCATTTATTACGCAACTTGAATTGATTACTTTCACAACCTATTACTCAACAATTTATTTTTTCCTGATACTGCATATAAATTAATAGGATTTCACAAGAATCAATCTGTCATTTATGCTGTGGTTGAACAACCATTTGTAAAAGCTACCGAAAAAACAGATTTAAAAGTTGTAAAATTATTTCTTTAAACTAATGGCTTTCACAATACTAAAAATCATGACTATTATAACGAAGAATTTTGTTTGATCTTAGAAGGTCTTCATGACGAAAATGTACTTACACAAAACGGCATGCTCTATTTTATTGATACTGTTTTTTACATTGTCGCTCTTAATGAATAATCGGTTTAAGAAATTCCCAATTTTATTATAATCTCTTCCATTTAGTAAATTTAAACATATAATTATTCAAATATTAACCTTTTAAACCAAAGGCTTAATAATATAAATCTTCCATGCAACGCTCCCTACTCTTTTTGGGTCAACACTAAAATTAAAATACAATGAAAAAGCTTTTATTGATTTTAGGAATAGGAATAATTACACTTGCTGCTTGTACAAAAGATGAAACCGATTTGCCAACAGCATGTGTATCTGTAAAACTAATCAAAGAAGTATGTGGTGATGCCATATTACAAATACAGGATAGTAAATATTACAACTTAGGGGTAGATGGCTTTGCTTTAGAAGGAAAAATATATGATCATGTTTTTACTACTCGGTTTACTTGCCAAAGTTTAGCTGCCATGCCGCAAACATTAACTGCTGATAGATCGGGCTTAGTATTTAATGTGAAACTTTTAAAAGAACCTGAGACTGCAGATTCTACTTGTGTAACTTGTTTAGCAACCTTGAGCAATGCTCCCAGTAAATTTTACATTACAAAATATGCTAAAACTTGTGATTAGTTAAAAATAGCTTTAAAACGGCTTCCCATGTGTTAGAGAAATGATTTTGCGTGATAGTATGGTTGATTTATGCAAAAGGTTAATAACTAACCCTGTAGCCGATCCACCAAAAAATCGCTGAACTAGTCGGCCTGTTTTTGTTCTAAACCCGAACTCATTATTCCAAGCTTTCGTATACATTATTTCCATAGTTTCTCTATCAATGCTATGTTCTAAAAATTGATCGAGAAAACCGAATGCAATATGTGCGGCATGCATGGCCATACTCATTCCATTGCCACAAAGTGGCGTAATCATTCCGGCTGCGTCTCCCACCAATATAATATTATTTTGCACCTGTTCCTTTCTGGCAAAACTAATTTGAGAGATAACTTCTGGCTGTGCATAAATTCTTTCCGCATTGTCGAGTATAGTTTTAAGCCGAGGATTAGCTGCTAAAATATTTTTCTCAAGGGTAGCAATTTGATTATTACTTGCCCTTAAGTTCGCGGCGGTGGTTAAATAACATAAACATGCTTTTCCCTCTTCAATAGAAGAAATGCCACAGTATCCATCTTTAAAATTATGCAGGGCAATGGTATTTGTTTGATTAGGATAATACAAATGATACTTCACACCAATATAGTTATTGATCTTACCAGGGCGCTCTTGTACAAACTTTCTTTTCCATCCAATATCCAAATTAGACCGCTTACCAAAAGCGCCAACAACAACACGCGCTGCAACTTTTTGCTTACCTGTTTCCACAATCATTCTTTTGAAATCAGCTTTTTGCTTCTTCCCTAAAGCTTCCAACTTATCGCTTATAGCTTCTCCCTCATAGCTTACACCAACAACCTTCTCTCCCGTATTCACTGCAACACCTAATTCAATAGCCTTAGTAGCTAATGCATTATCTAATCGGTATCTACTTATACCAAAGCCACCTAATGGCAAATCAAAATCGTACTGTTTTCCGCTGATATCAGAAATAGTTAACTGATGAATAGAAGGTAACTGCATGCTACTGAGGGGTATCCCACATCTCTCCAAATAATCCCAACTCTCATAACTAATATACTCCCCACATACTTTATGAAAAGGGTAGGTTTCTTTTTCAAAAACAACAATTGAATAGCCATGCTGTGCCGCTTCTATAGCCAATGTTAATCCGCCTAATCCACCGCCAATGATTGCTATATCAACTTCCTGCATGCTATTAGTTTTTAACTACAATTAAATACCTAAAAGCCCATTTCCATTGAACTGTATATCTATCAATTTTTGCATCATTAAAAATTTGCATCCACTCTACTCTGTTAAAGCCCCTAGCCACACTTAAAGGAGCATCATTCTTTACTAAATAAGAAGAAGAAAATAATTGCGTAAGTATTTTTATGGAATGATAAGCTAGCCAATTACGCTGTAAATCATTGATAAAAAAACCAATCGATGCATTTGCTTGCATCCATTGAACTTGCGCAATAAGTTGTGCATGTGAAAAATGATGACAAAATAAGCTTGAGAAAATAATATCAGGTTTTATTGTAAAAGATACTGTTTGGTAATCACTAACAATAAGTTCCGCATTGTGCAACAAATCTCTACCCTTTGCTACCTCAATACATGCTTGTTTTATATCAATACCAGTTATATATAAATTGATTTTATTCGCCTTTGCATACTTCGCAATAGCCACTAGATTATCTCCACCACCACAGCCAATTTCACAAATAT
>JBDKJF010000048.1:0-3597 GCA_039796695.1 Bacteroidota bacterium | reverse complement strand
ATATTTGTGAAATTGGCTGTGGTGGTGGAGATAATCTAGTGGCTATTGCGAAGTATGCAAAGGCGAATAAAATCAATTTATATATAACTGGTATTGATATAAAACAAGCATGTATTGAGGTAGCAAAAGGTAGAGATTTGTTGCATAATGCAGAACTTATTGTTAGTGATTACCAAGCAGTATCTTTTGCAACAAAACCAGATATTATTTTCTCAAGCTTGTTTTGTCATCATTTTTCACATGCACAACTTATCGAGCAGGTTCAATGGATGAAAGCGAATGCTGCAATTGGTTTTTTTATCAATGACTTGCAGCGTAATTGGCTAGCTTATCATTCCATAAAAATACTTACGCAACTATTTTCTTCATCTTATTTAGTTAAGCATGATGCCCCCTTAAGTGTGGCGAGGGGTTTTCATAAAAAAGAGTGGATGAAAATTTTTAATGACGCAAAAATTGATAGATATACAGTTCAATGGAAATGGGCTTTTAGGTATTTAATTGTAGTTAAAAACTAATGGCATGCAAGAAGTTGATATAGCAATTATTGGCGGTGGTTTAGGCGGATTAACATTGGCTATAGAAGCGGCACAGCATGGCTATTCAATTGTTGTTTTTGAAAAAGAAACCTACCCTTTTCATAAAGTATGTGGGGAGTATATCAGTTATGAGAGTTGGGATTACTTAGAAAGATGTGGTATACCCCTCAGTAGCATGCAGTTACCTTCAATTCATCAGTTAACTATTTCTGATATCAGCGGAAAACAGTATGATTTTGATTTACCATTAGGCGGCTTTGGTATTAGTAGGTATACGCTAGATAACGCATTAGCTAATAAAGCGAAAGAATTAGGTGTAGGATTAAACACAGGGGAGAAGGTTGTTGGGGTGAGCTGTGAGGGAGAAGCTATAAGCAATGGGGTGGAAGCAAAAAGGGTGATGGGGAAAGGTGATATTAGAAGAATGATTGTGGAAACGGGTAAGCAAAAAGTTGCAGCACGTGTTGTTGTAGGTGCTTTTGGTAAGCGGTCTAATTTGGATATTGGATGGAAAAGAAAGTTTGTACAAGAGCACCCTGGTAAGATCAATAACTATATTGGTGTGAAGTATCATTTGTATTATCCTAATCAAACAAATACCATCGCCCTGCATAATTTTAAAGATGGATACTGTGGCATTTCTTCTATTGAAGATGGAAAAACTTGTTTATGTTATTTAACAACTGCTGCAAATTTGGTTGCTTGTAACAATCAAATTCCAACACTGGAAAAAAATATTCTTGCAGCTAATCCTCGGCTTAAAACTATACTCGACAATGCGGAAAGAATTTATGCACAGCCAGAAGTTATCTCTCAAATTAGTTTTGCTAGAAAGGAACAGGTGCAAAATAATATTATATTGGTGGGAGACGCAGCCGGAATGATTACGCCACTTTGTGGCAATGGAATGAGTATGGCCATGCATGCCGCACATATTGCATTCGGTTTCATTGATCAATTTTTAGAACATAGCATTGATAGAGAAACTATGGAAATAATGTATACGAAAGCTTGGAATAATGAGTTCGGGTTTAGAACAAAAACAGGCCGACTAGTTCAGCGATTTTTTGGTGGATCGGCTACAGGGTTAGTTATCAATCTCCTACATCAATACCCTAAGCTATCCCAAAAAATTATTTCCCTCACACATGGAAAGCCATTTTAAAACTGAATTTGCGGCGAATAATTAATCTAATCACCGCTTTTTTTGCGGAGAATAGATTAATATGCGGTAAATAAGTCGTATATTCACCGCATAATATGCGGAAAAAAAGCTTTTATATACATGAAATACCCCAATGGCCTCAGTTTACTTGGGATCAGTCTGCGTTTATGCCCTTCTTTACGGAGTTATTGTATAGGCAGGGTAAATTATTGGGGCGTATGGAAGCTTTAGGTTTTAAACTTAGGGAGGAAGCAAATTTGGAAACCATCATATTAGATGTATTGAAATCGAGTGAAATAGAGGGTGAAGTTTTAGATATAAACCAAGTAAAATCATCTGTTGCTCGAAAATTGGGAATGGATATCGGGGGTTTGGTTCCTGCTGATCGGCATGTAGAAGGAGTAGTTGAAATGACTCTAGATGCAACCCAAGGATCTGAAAAAAAATTATCGAATGAAAGGCTATTTAATTGGCATGCAGCTTTGTTTCCAACAGGTAGAGCAGGCATGCATACCATAACTGTTGGTGCGTGGCGAGATAATAAAAAAGAAGATCCTATGCAAGTAGTTTCAGGTGCAATGGGAAAAGAGAAAATACATTTCCGGGCGCCCGATGCTCATTTGTTAGATCATGAAATGAAAAATTTTATAGCATGGTTTAATGAAGATCAAACCATGAATAGCGTATTAAAGGCAGCAGTAGCACATCTTTGGTTTATAACCATACATCCTTTTGAGGATGGTAATGGAAGAATAGCCAGAGCTATAACCGATTTACAATTATGTAGATCAGATGCTTCCATACAACGTTTTTATAGTATGAGTGCACAAATAAGAAAGGAAAGATCGGCCTATTATGCCATATTAGAAGAAACGCAAAAAGGGTCTTTGGATATAACAAATTGGATAGTTTGGTTTTTGCAATGTTTACTCAGGGCAATAGTAGAAAGCGAGGAAACACTTGGCAAAGTTTTGTATAAAGCAAAATTTTGGGAAAAGCATGCAACTACTATCTTCAATAAAAGACAGCATATAATGCTCAATAAATTGTTGGATGGGTTCACAGGGAAACTGAACAGTTCTAAATGGGCAAAAATAGCCAAATGTTCATCCGATACTGCATTGCGAGATATACAAGATTTAATAGACAAAAATGTTTTACAAAAAGAAGCTGGAGGTGGTAGAAGCACAAGTTATTTGTTAACTACTCACAGGTTTTAGTGTATTTGGTATTATAAAACTTATTGGGGGCATTGCTCAACGTTGCCAAACATGTTGCACAAGTAGAGTCAACCGCTTCAGGTTCTTTTAAAAGGGTTACAGTAAACACTAAACCTGATCTATCTGTAGTAAGTGTTTGTGGCATAGCTGCTAAGCTTTTGCAGGTAAAACGCGTTGTAAAAACATGATCATATATTTTTCCTTCTAAAGCAAAACCATCTACCCCTAAATTATAGTATTTACTATCTTGTATTTGTAATATGGCATCACCGCACACTTCTTTAATGAGTTTTACAGATACACATGCTGTTGGTAAATCGGATTCATTTTTTGTGCAACCTGTAAATGCGGTTACCCCTATTCCCAAAATCATTAGTATCTTCTTCATTGTTTCTTATTTATACTGTTGACTCGCAATAAAGAATGAACGTTGCATGGATACAAATAAAGTGTCCAACAAAAATCTAAAAATAGGTATGAAAATTAGGGATTGCCATTACGCGCTTCGCTCGTAAATAAAAAACCCTCTCACTTTCGCTTGAGGGCTTTGTAGAGCGTACGGGAATCGAACCCGTGATTCCTCCGTGAAAGGGAGGTGTCTTAACCCCTTGACCAACGCTCCAATTGTTTTTCGGAGTGCAAAAATAGGGGTAGGAAGCCTTTCAGCCAAACT
>JBDKJF010000047.1:0-4176 GCA_039796695.1 Bacteroidota bacterium | reverse complement strand
GCGGTCGGTATTTTCAAAAGCTATATTGGCAGAAGTACGTAAATAACTTTCTACTTGTGCATTGGTACTTTTGGCATCTACTTTACCAGCGCTTGCTAACGAGAAAATATTATTTAATTGCTTATTCGGATCCAATTTTTTCATTTCTGCAATGAAAAGATTGATGAAATCTGCATCGCTATTTGCCTTTGCTTTATTGGCATTATCAATAGCCGCTAAAAAAGTAGGGTCGTTACTATTGTTAGCTAATGATTTTAATAAGCCTGTCATTTCCACTTCCATGGTAACGTTCATACCACCTTGTAAATCTAACCCAAGGTTTAGCTCTTCGCCTTTTGCCTTTTTATAACTTACGGGGCCAGTAATGCCGTACGTAACCGTTACATCTTTGGTGCTATCCAATAACTCTCTTAAGCGTACTTCTTTTTCTTTATCTAAAAAATCTTGATACACTGCCTGAGAGTCTTTGTTATTAGGAAACTTCTCTGTGGCCTTCGGAAACTTTGAGTTTACATAGCGGGTAGCTTTCGCTTCCATTTTTTTCTCATGCCTATTTACAAACCATGTAAATGACAGGTTGTAAAGAGAGAAAACAATTAGTAAGATGGTAAAAAAGCGAACCAATCCTTTTAGTTGCATACAATAGTTAGTTTACAAATTAATGCCCTGCCATTTTTCAATGCTAGTACAGGCAAGGCTGCTGACGATTTTTAAGGACGGCAAAGATAGGGTTTTGGGCCGTAAATCATAAGCCAATTTAACCCCGCCTTTTCTTGAAATATACAGCCCCCTTTACCCTATTCTGTAGGCATTAGGGACTGCAGGTGGTTCTATTTCCAGCGGCCCTTTCGCCTTTATCCTAATTTTTTTGCGTACATTGAGCGAATGAAAATGCGCCTAACATTTTGCTTTATTCTGTTCTATTCAATCGTATTAACCATGCAACCCCTCCATGCACAGGAAGCTAATAGCAATTTGATAACCAATATATTAAACTCAAATAGTGCCACCTTCAAGCCTATTTTAACTAATTTAGAAAATAATAGACTGCAACTATTATTTACCCAGATTAAAAGCGACAAGAAGGGCAACCCCCAATTTACCCATCACCATTTTAATACAGAAAAGGCTGGCTATTTTTATCCGGCCTCTACCGTTAAGCTACCCATTGCACTGTTGGCCTTACAGCGATTAAAAGAGCTAAATATTGATGGCCTTAACCGAAACACCACTTTTATTACGTTGCAAAATGGCGATGGGCAAACAGCCGTGCATAACGACCCAAGCGCTTTAGATGGCCGACCCACCATTGCCCACTATATTAAAAAAATTCTACTTGTAAGTGATAATGATGCGTACAACAGGCTGTATGAGTTTTTAGGGCAAGATTATATTCATACCGCTCTTAAAAAAATGGGATACTCCGATGTGCGAATTGTACACCGCTTAGAACTGTCTTTAACTGAAAGTCAAAACAAACATACCAACCCTATTCGTTTTTTGGATGCCGATGGAAATATCATTTATCAACAACCTGCCCGCTATAGTCAGTTTAGCCCTACCCCTACCCCTATTACACTAGGAAAGGGCTATTACAAAAATGGCATTTTAATACAAGCGCCTTTCGATTTTTCTGCCAAAAACCGATTGCCTTTAACCGATTTACATCAAATGCTAATGAGCATTATTTGCCCGCTATCTGTTGATAAAAAAAAGCGTTTTAATATAACGGAAGACGATTATGCATTCATTCAAAAGTATATGTCGATGACACCGTTGGAGTCGGCCTCGCCGCTATACCAGGAGCCAGCGTATTGGGATAATTATGTAAAATTTTTATATTATGGAGCGGAAAAAGTAACGCCCGACTCCTCGGTGCGCATTTATAATAAAGTAGGCGATGCCTATGGATTTTTAATAGACGCGGCGTATATCGTGGATTATAAAAACAACGTTGCGTTTTTTTTAAGCGCTGCATTACTTTGTAATAGCGATGAAATTTTTAACGATGATAATTACGATTATGATACCGTAGGATTTCCGTTTTTAAAAGCATTAGGAAAAGCTATATACCAATACGAACTAACCCAAGTTAGTGATAACAAAAAAACGCTTACCCCAATCGTAAGTAACTATAAAAATTAAAGGGCCGAATGCGCTATCTTCGCAACGCTTTTATGATGCTGCTTGCTATTTATTTTTTGCGTTGATTAATTTACTTCATAAGGTTATTTCATTTGTTAGTGAAGCATTTCTTTAGAGAAGATTTTAAATACAACGCCACCAACGTTAAACCTTGTGTATACCATTGGTTAACCAATTAAAATATATAAACTATTATGCAGCTATCTTCTTTTTTGCAGCGCTTTAATGAACCCGAAACTTTAAAAATGGCAAAGCTCGGCCGTGAATTAAGAGCAAAAGGTATTGACGTTATTGATTTAAGTCTTGGAGAGCCCGATTTTGATACCCCTCAACATATTAAAGATGCCGCTATAAAAGCCATTCATGATAATTGGAGCCACTATACACCTGTACCTGGCTTTTTGGATTTACGAGAAGCGGTTTGTACTAAATTAAAAAGAGATAATAACCTCGATTATGAGCCGGCAAATATTGTAGTATCTACCGGTGCTAAGCAAAGCCTTGCCAATACCATTATGGCCTTAGTTGATGATGGTGATGAAGTAATAATACCTACCCCCTATTGGGTTACCTATAGCGAACTGGTAAAAATGAGCCGCGGTGTGGTAGTGGAAATAAAAAGTACACCTGCTGCCGGCTTTAAAATTACCGCAGCTGCATTAGAAGCGGCTATTACCCCAAAGACAAAAGTGTTTATGTTTTCCAGCCCTTGTAATCCTAGCGGTGCTGTATATAGTAAGCAGGAGTTAGCCGCCTTTGCTGCAGTATTGGAAAAACATCCTCAAGTTTTTATTATATCAGATGAAATTTATGAGTATATCAATTTTGTAGGTACGCATGAAAGCATTGCTCAATTTGCTACTATCAAAGACCGTGTTATTGTAATTAACGGTTTAAGTAAGGGCTTTGCTATGACCGGTTGGAGAATTGGGTACACCGCTTCCAATGCAATTGTGGCGAAAGGTTGCGAAAAAGTACAAGGACAATTAACCAGTGGCACCTGTTCTATTGCACAAAAGGCAGGGGTTGCGGCATTAACTACCGACTTAAAGCCTACGTATGAAATGACGGAAGAATTTACCAGACGTAGGACCAAAGTGCTAGCATTAGTAAAAGATATTAAAGGCATTGTATGCCCGGAGCCTGAGGGCGCTTTCTATATTTTTCCAGACATAAGTTATTATTTTGGCAAAACGGATGGTAACGTTACCATTCATAACGCAGCAGATTTCTCTATGTATTTGTTGAATACAGCCCATGTATCCAGTGTAATGGGCGACGCATTTGGAGAACCCAATTGTGTACGTTTTTCCTTTGCCAATAGTATGGAAAAAATTGAAGAAGCTTGGGCAAGAATAAAGCAAGCCTTACTTCAACTAAAATAAAAATTTCTTTTATAGCGTAAAAAAAAGCTGTAGCGATGTATAATCGGTACAGCTTTTTTTATTGCCCATTATTTATAAATAGCTACTTCGTTTCTACCATTCGCAGTGCGGATGCCTCTATACATGCCTTCGCTATTAAATACCATACCCGCATTTCCTTTTGCATCCACGCCTATCATGCCACCTTCTCCTTCTAACTGTAATAACTTATCATTTACCACTGTATGCATTGCTTCTTCTAAAGTACATCCTTTATACTCCATCAAGCAGCTTACATCGTATGCCGTTACGGCTTTTATAAAAGGTTCGCCGTGCCCGGTACAGCTAATAGCGCAAGTATTGTTATTAGCGTAGGTACCTGCACCAATGATCGGGCTATCGCCTACTCTACCAAATTCTTTATTCGTCATACCGCCTGTACTAGTGGCAGCCGCCATATTTCCGTAGGCATCTAAAGCCACAGCGCCTACCGTTCCAAACTTTTTATCTGTAATAGAAATGTTATGATCCAAAGCTACCCGGCTGGTTGCTTGCACTTGCTGCCATTGCTTGTATCTAAATTCGCTGTAAAAATATTCATCGGGCATGGTTTCCACTTTGTGTAAGCGTGCAAAAGCCTCGGCTCCACGCCCCATCATCATTACAT
>JBDKJF010000046.1:0-5293 GCA_039796695.1 Bacteroidota bacterium | reverse complement strand
CGATGTCGGTTCGTCACATCCTGGGGCTGGAGAAGGTCCCAAGGGTTCGGCTGTTCGCCGATTAAAGTGGCACGTGAACTGGGTTCAGAACGTCGCAAGACAGTTCGGTCCCTATCTGTGGTGGGCGTTAGTAAATTGAGAGGACATGACCTTAGTACGAGAGGACCGGGTCGTACGTACCGCTGGTGTATCTGTTGTGCCGCCAGGTGCAATGCAGAGTAGCTATGTACGGACAGGATAAACGCTGAAAGCATCTAAGCGTGAAACCTTCCTTAAGATGAGTTTACTTTTAAGGGCCGTCAGAGACTATGACGTTGATAGGCTACAGGTGTAAAGGTGGTAACATCAAAGCCGAGTAGTACTAATTGCCCGTACGCTTTAATTTTTTTTCTTTCTTTATAACCTTTATTGGTGAAAAGAAAGTAGATACTTACTAACATTTTCCAATATGTAAATTATTATGTCAATTTTTGACAAACGTCTTATGGTGGTTTTTCCAAGGGTGTTCACCTCTTCCCATACCGAACAGAGAAGTTAAGCCCCTTATGGCCGATGGTACTGCACAACAATGCGGGAGAGTAGGTAGCTGCCATATTTATTTAAAAGCCTTTCAGATTCCTGAAAGGCTTTTTTATTTATACAATGGGCGCATACCCTACATTTTTTGATTATATACCCTTTTTGTATTCTGTAGAATAGCTTTATTGTTAATGGGTAGTATTCTTTGTTTAATAAATAGTATATTTTCTGACTTTTGTTTCATTCTATAGCAAACTAGATTTGTTAGTGTAAGCATTTTACAAAAAGATCCATATATTCAATAATGACAAAAAGGGAAAGAATCATTATTTTACTTCTTGCCTCTATTAACTTTACACATATTCTTGATTTTATGATAATGATGCCATTGGGTAACTACCTAATGCCTTCATTCAATGTGTCTCCAAGACAGTTTAGTGTATTGCTCGCCTCTTATCCAATAAGTTCATGTATTGCAGGTTTAATCATGTTTTTTATTGCGGATAGGTTTGAACGTAAAAAATTATTACTAGCAACTTATGCAGGGTTTATTGTGGGAACATTGGCCTGTGGTTTTGCTTATTCATATGAGGTACTGCTAATTTCAAGGATTGTAGCGGGTATTTTTGGTGGGATTATTGGTGGTCAAATACTTGCTATGATTGGAGATTTGTTTACGTACGAACGTCGGGGTGCTGCTATGGGGGCTGTAATGAGTGCTTTCGCTATAGCCTCTTCGTTAGGTGTTACTTTCTCCTTATACTTGGTTGATATTTTTAATAATGACTGGCATATGCCTTTTATTTTTGTGGCTCTCCTTGCCGTTATTATTCTCCCTTTATGTGTTTGGAATTTGCCGGTGTTAGATAAACATTTGGAAAATGGTGGGATTCGGTTTGCTAAAACCAAAAGACATTCACAGTTTTTTGAAGTAATGAGTGGAAAGAGAACAGGATTGGCTTTGTTATTTTCTGGGGTAATGATGATGGGACATTTTCTGATTATTCCTTTTATCACATCTTACATGGAGTTTAATATGGGGTATAAGAAAAGTTTGATTCCTATAGTTTATATGGTTGGTGGGGTGGCCTCGCTTGCAGCGGCTATTTATTTTGGTAGACTATCGGATAAAGTTGGCAAGTTGCCTGTTTTTACATTTTGCGTTCCGTTGTCTTTTGTATTTGTAATCCTGTTAACCAATTTACCGCCTCTACCTTTCTCAATTGTACTTTGTTTTTTCGCTATTTGGTTTGCGCTAGCTACGGGACGTGCTGTAACATCTCAAACAATGGTTACGGGGGTTACTGATGAAAAGAGTAGAGGGGGATTTATGAGCTTAAACAGTAGTGTGCAACATTTGGGTACAGGAGCGGCAGCATTAATTGCAGGTTTAATTGTTGATCAAAATAAATCTACTGGAAAACTATTGTATTATTCCTGGGTAGGCTATTTATCTGTTTTGGTTTTGTTGATTGCTTTTTTTCTAGGTAGATTTCTTTTTAAGGATACGGATGGAAAAAAAAATTAGAGCCAAAGTAATTTTTTGGCGCTATCATTTACGTGTAGCATAAAGCTGATTAACTAACTATAGCACATGGGTTTAGTTCATTCGAATTTGATTAAGTGTAACAGGGATTTCTACATATTAGTATTGAATAAAAGTATAAAAGTGTTAGTTTAATATTACTAAACCTACCGAACCCGATAAACTGGATAGCGCATAAAATCCGGCTCAAACCAAGGGGAATTTTGATATACAAAATTTAGTTGTGCTCTTCCATTTTTAGCAAAAGATGTATCTATTATTCTTTGCGTATTGAGTTTTTCGGCTATTGTTGGATTGCTTTTTAAATAATTTGATGCTATATCTTCAAATACATAGGCCGAGTAACCTTCTTTTTGCCCAAGTATAGCATCAAAAAAATTCCAAACGAAATAAGAATCCTCACAGAAGGGTTCTAGCGTTTCTATTAGAAAACGATTAGCCACCTGATTCAATGGTATGTACCAATCTCCTTTTTTAAAAGTAATGTGCTGAACTGTTTTGCTATATTTTATTTCGCTGTTAATATGGTGCATTTCATACTGACGAGGAGCTGCTTTGTAATCATCTATTTTGTACACCTCCACTTCCACTGTAGTATCTGATTTTAGCTGCTTCATTTCCACTTTGTTTATTTTTAAGAGCTCTGTTACTCTCCACCAGCCTTGTGGTATGATGTAGGCTTTGGGTTTGGCTACATATTCATTGGCAGGGTAATGGTTGAATATTTTAACCTTGGCTTCGTATGGTTGGCTTCTATCATAAAATAATCTTGGTAGGCCTGATACTTCGCTTGGTTTGTATAGTGCTGCATAACCTTTGAAGAGAACTTCTTTGAACTTAGATTTGTCTAATGCCCAATGAACGGGAAAATGTTTAGCTACTTTTGCTTCGGCTTTGGATTGCTCTCGCAATTGTTTTATTTGCTCGCTATTCGTAGCTGTGAATTCTATAAATGATTGCATAAGAGCGTACGTGGCTTTAACACGCTGATGGTATGGCTTTAGCATATGCGACTCAGGTACGAATGAGAAGGTATGCCATAGGGCTGCGAAACCGCTGGCATAACGGGGGCTATCCCAATATTCTACCCAACCTTTATCAGGCGTATCGCCCCATACATTTACGTAAGGCACTAGGTCGAAGCCCTTTTGTTTCATAGATGAATAAAGTGCTGGCTCAAATTGGTTATTCATATATTCGCCCATTGCACCCCCTAGTTTACTGCTTTGCGTGGAAAGTAAAGTCATTACATGCTGGTAATCGGCTCCATTGCTTACATGGTTATCAATAAATACATCCGGATCTAAAAGGTGAAAAATTTCAGTAAGAGCTCGTGCATCTTTAGAGTCGCACTTTATCATATCTCTATTGAGATCGAGATTTTGAGCATTACCTCTTGATCCAAATTCTTGTGGACCATTTTGGTCTACACGATAATTGGCACTGCGATTTAAACATCCACCAATATTGTAGATTGGTATGAAGGCAAGTACTACATTATCGGGTATTTTGTATTGAGCAGTTACAATATCTCTAGCAAGCAAAATACTGGCATCAATGCCATCGGGTTCGCCAGGATGAATGCCATTGTTGATGAGGATAATTCGTTTATTTTTTTTGCGGATGCTTTCTGGATTATTATCTCCCTTGTTGGATACAAATACTAAATGAAGTGGATAACCCGCATCGGTTATGCCCATCGTAAACATTGTTACTTTTGGGGATAGCTCGTCGAGTTTTTTCCACCAATTGATGATTTCGAAGTATGTGGGCGTTTGGGTGCCTTTTGATTGTTCGAATTTTGTAGAAATATTTTGGGAGAATACATTGACGGCAAGTAATGTTATTAGCCCTACTGTAAGAATTGATTTCATGGGTAAAAGATAGTTGTTTTTCTACTTTTTTCTGTTTTGACAGTTGTTGGGGTATTACTGGCCTGTAGAATAATCTTTACGGGAAGGCTTTATTTTTCTATTATATTCTTTTCTTTTCATTAGAAAATAAAATAACAGGTAATCAAACCGGTGCAGTTGTATGTTTTTTATTTAATGATTACTAAAAAATAGACGATTAATAAATGTGTAGTGGATTTATTAGTTAAATAGGCACTATACGCCTACCAGATGTTACTCTTGTAATATTAATCAGCTAAAAGCAAAAAGGTAGGGTGTGTAAATGTTATACAACAAACCAGCATTTTAAAAATGAAGTGATGTTTGGTGAATTGAAAAAGTGAATTGGCAACTTATGGTGAATAGATAAATTTAGTGGGAGGTTTATGCATGCGATTTATTTTAAATAACAAAAAAGCACCTCTTTGGGAGATGCCTTTTATATAAATAATTTATATTCTGCTTATTTCGCTGCTGCGTTTACTTTTTTAGCTAATTTACTTTTTAAGTTAGCGGCTTTGTTTTTATGAATAACACCTCTTTTGGCTAATTTATCAATCATGGCAGCTACTGCGGGAAATTGCTCGCCCATTTCTTTACCTTGTGTAGCTTTTAAATCGCGGATGGCATTACGGGTAGTTTTGCCATAGTATTTATTTCTAGCTGTTCTTTTTGCCGCCTGACGGGCATCTTTTTTTGTTGCACTGTGATTAGCCATTCTTTCTATTTTTTGGGATGGCAAAGGTAACGTAAAAGATTTGAATTGCCTTATAGAAATTGAATTATTTAAGGAGGATAAATTGTTTTTACAAATCGTCTATTTTAAAATTTCGCTTGAACTTTTATTGTAAGCGTCTTTTTATTTGATTATCAAGCGTTTAAAACTAGTTTGGCTGGCTTTGTTATCCTTTCTCCCCTTTTTGATCTTTTTTTTAAAAAAAAGATAATCGACAGTAAACATGCCGATACTTAAAGTGGCTCGGATCGCTGGCCAAATTATTGTATTTAATAAGATTGTAAAACATTATTGTAAATAGCAGTCAAAGCGTTCCATTCTCGCTTTTATAACATAAACCGGCCGCCCACGCCTAATTATTGGAGGCTATTAATTAGAGGCGTTAAAATTGAAAGTCGATATTTTGAAACTTGCAAAGCTTTTTTTCGGATTAAATTTCTAGGGTATAAAACAAATGTATGTTTTAGCCTGGTTTAACAGCAGTTAAAATCAATTGCTGTTACTATTTGGGGCAATAAATACCAAAACTTGATACCACCCAATTTTACGAGTAAAGTATTTAATGGCTAAAAAATAGGTAAGTGCTTGAAAATAGGCTCT
>JBDKJF010000045.1:0-6976 GCA_039796695.1 Bacteroidota bacterium | reverse complement strand
TATGTGCGGCACTTTAAAAACCAAGGTTGTACACACCTGATTACATAGTAAATTAATAGTTGTGCCATTTATATCAGATCGGCGACATGTTTGCGAAAAGGAATATTGCTGACTACATCCAATTATTGCAAATAATATCGTTACAAATCTCAGCCAGTTAGGTTTCATGCTCGTTCAGTTATTTTGGTGGCGTTAGTAATTATAATGAAGTGTGTAAGATAAGAAAAAAAATAGGTGGCAGTTAGTAAAATAAAGCACATTTTATGTGCCTTTAATGTGCCTATAAGTTTATGGCTAGGATTGCCTGTTTGTGGGGGGGGGGGGTATTAAGGCACCAAACCAATAAGTTTTTTTAAATCAAGGTCTGAGATATTCTCTTTCTCTGCCTTATCGAAAACAGTTAATAAATAAACGGTGGTATTTACAACTCTTACACAACTTATACCCTAGCCCCGCCTGATTTGCCTTGCCCTTTTGAGGCTATTGAGAGCCTGATTTTGTAACATCCATTACCTAAATACACACCTTGCTGCGGTTTTTTCTCCAAACTAGCTACCAACGCTATAAACTCGGCTTTTAAAGAGGGGTATTTTTAGAAAGTTACTTTAGGTTATTATCGAACTGCGGTATGGTTTTTACCTTAAAATTCATTTATTAAGTCCTTAGCATTTCGGGCTTTTAATTTACCTTGTTTAACGAGGTTCATTTCTTTAACCGCCTGTTATAAATCTCCCAATACCTTTTTTTTGTAAGGTGTAAGCGGTTCGGCCTTTACAAATGAGAGGTTGCTTAACAACTCCATCACAAAATCAGCTTTACTATCTTTTATATCCAACATTACTTTCATTTGATGCGATTTCTACAAATTTAGTAAAAAACTCAGGACGGTATATCCTCCATATCATACCGTTCTACCGATTCAATACCGGGTAGTTTGTAAAGACTCTCTACTAAATTATCCAGTTCTTCTTTATCATGCACATACAATTTAATGTTGCCTTCAAAAAGGCCCTCTTTGGCTTCAATGGTAAGTGCGGCTATATTTATTTTTAACTCGCCAGAAATAAGCAGGGTTATCTTACTTACCACTCCCACATCATCTAGCCCAATAATTTTAACCCCTGTTAGGAAGGATATTTCTTTATTTTTGGCCCACTTGGTTTTTACTACTCGGTGCCCATAGTTAGAAAGCAGCTTGGTGGCGTTGGGGCAGTTGGTACGGTGGATGGTTAAGCCCTTGCCGGTGGTTACAAAACCAAACACATCATCACCCGGTATAGGTTTGCAACAGTTGGCTAAATTGTAAACTATTTTGTCGCTGCTTTCGCCAAAAATAACAAGCTCGGCTTCTTTTTTCCCGGCGGTAATGCCGGGTATATACTCCGGTTTTTCTGTGATGATTTTTACCGGGCGGGGAGCTTCTATTTTGTCACCATGTATAGTAAAATCTTTGAGGTCTTTTAAATCAATATTTTTTACCGCAATTTGGTAGAACAAGTCAATGTTAGAGGATAATTTATACCATTGCACTAGTTCGTCTATATTGTGCTGAATCATATGCACCCCCATACCCTCTAGCTTACGTTGTAAACTATACTTACCTTCATCGGCCACTTTACGTTTTTCATCTTTTAGTGCATCTCTTATTCTTCCTTTTGCTTTGGAGGTTACAACAAAGCCCAACCAATCTTCCGATGCTTTTTGCTTATTGCTGGTAATAATCTCTACTTGATCGCCGCTTTGTAGCTTGTGGCTAATGGGCACCAGTTTGTGGTTTACTTTTGCCCCAATGGTTTTTACACCAATGGCACTATGAATGGAAAAGGCAAAGTCTAAAGCGGTGGAACCTACCGGTAGCATTTTTACATCGCCCTTGGGAGTGTACACATAAATTTCTTCTGCCAGAAAACTGGTTTTAAAATCTTGCAGAAAATCAATGCTGTCTGTTTCTTGATTAGTTATAACTTCTCTTATCTGTTGAAACCACTTATCAAAACGGTTTTCATCTTCTTTTCCTTCTTTGTATTTCCAATGCGCTGCCAGGCCTTTCTCGGCTATCTCATTCATCCGTTTGGTACGTATTTGCACTTCTACCCAGCGGCCTTGTGGCCCCATTACCGTAGTGTGTAATGCTTCGTATCCATTGCTTTTAGGATTGCTTAGCCAATCTCTCAATCTTTCTGGCGATGGGTTGTACTCATCGGTTATCATAGAATACACTTTCCAGCAATCTTCTTTTTCTTTTTCCTGCGGCGAATCGAGGATAATGCGGATAGCAAATAAATCATACACTTCTTCAAACTCCACCCCTTTCTTTTTCATTTTATTCCAAATAGAGTGGATGCTTTTGGGGCGGCCATATATTTCTGCAATAAGTTCGGCCTTATCTATTTTATCTTTTAATGGTTTAATAAATTCATTAATAAAGCGGGTTCGTTCTTTTTTTGTTTCTGCTAATTTGCGGGCAATGTCTTTATACACATCGGGCTCCATGTATTTCATGGAGAGGTCTTCCATTTCTGTTTTGATAGTGTACAAACCCATTCTATGTGCCAGCGGCGCATACACATATACAGTTTCGGAAGATATCTTCAATTGCTTTTCCCGCTTCATACTATCCATGGTGCGCATATTGTGCAGGCGGTCGGATAGTTTTATAAGTATAACTCGAGGATCGTCGGTAAGGGTGAGTAATATTTTTTTAAAATTCTCAGCTTGTTGCGAGGCATTAACATCTACTACGTTGGAAATTTTGGTAAGGCCATCTACGATGCGGGTTATTTCACTACCAAATTCTCTTTTTATATCATCTAAAGTAATATCGGTATCCTCTACCGTATCATGCAGCAAGGCACAAATAGTGGAGCGAACACCGAGCCCAATTTCTTCTACACAAATTTTAGCTACGGCTATGGGATGTAGAATATACGGCTCGCCACTTTTACGACGCATGGTTTTATGTGCATCTGCGGCCATTTCAAAAGCAGTACGCAGTAGGTTTTTATCGCCCGGCTTAAGCTTTAGCTTTAGTGTTTTTAACAGCGAACGATACTCCCGCAGAATGAGTTTTTTTTCTTCCTCCTCATTTAAGTTATACTTCGGTATTTGAGCAACGGTTTCCATGTATTACGAATTTAAGCTAAGAGTTTGAAAGAGAGAAATGAGAAAACAAGAA
Source organism: Bacteroidota bacterium (assembly GCA_039796695.1). Classification (GTDB taxonomy): domain Bacteria; phylum Bacteroidota; class Bacteroidia; order Chitinophagales; family Chitinophagaceae; genus JJ008. The sequence continues at coordinate 3,801 of JBDKJF010000045.1, read as the reverse complement.
TGAGTGTATCTAATAGCAATATCACTTCACTTTTTTAAGCCCCTATATGGATGGTACGTTGTAATACATTTTGCACACAAATGACACCGATTAAATAAATGAACACATATTATTTTGATAAATCAAACTCCTATATTGCTGCGAAGCAAAAAAATAGTGCTAATCTCTCTCTACCGAAAGGCAGCCGTTCAGTCTGTTTCATCCGTATGCAAATTCATGTTGATAAAGCAAAAGGAGATAATGAGTTTTAATTTCCTCATTATCTCCTTTCAACTCTTTTAAACGCTTAGCCTATCACTTCAAAAAATCATACCTCAATATCAACTCATGTGCATTCGCACCAGCATCGTACACACTAAGCGGCGTATTATAAATATCAAAACTATAACCAAGCGTAAATTTCTTTTTAAGATGTACACCGGCACTCAACATCCAGCTTTGGCGGGTGCGTAAGGAAAGTCCCCACCAAAAAACATTGTTATGCACTACTCTGGCACCTGCTTGTACCTCTGTAGGAGCATTAGGCAGATAAATCACTAAAAAGTTAGGTATAATGGTAGTAGTACCATCTACATCCCACTTATAATTACCGTGTAAATAATAATGGCGGTATAAGCGGCCTTGTTCGTTCGTATTTAAATTACCGGTATAAAAATCTAGTTTAGATTGGATGAGCTGACTAACGGATGCGCCTAACTGTAATTTTTTACCCGTATAAGCCATACCAACACCGGCATCAAATTTAAATCGGTTTTCGGCACTGGCCAGCACTGGATCATTATTGCCCAGAGATTGCTGCAACTTAGCTTTATCATAACTAAACTGCTGCCCTCTTGCTTCTAAACCAATGGAGAAACTACCTCCATTTTTAAAAGGAATATGATAGGCATAAGCTGTTTGTATGCCGGTACGTTTTGTTGGCCCGGTTTTATCGCTGTACAAATAACCACCTATACCAATTTTAGCATTTGAAAGATAAGTGGAGCCAAACACATTGGCTGTTTGAGGACCACCAGGTATGCCATCCCATTGCGTGCGGTAACTGGCGCCTATGCTGCCATATTTATTAGCACCCACCATGGCAGGATTATGAAAATTTCCTTGCATGTCATACAGCGATGAAGTATGTAACTGCTGTGCACTTGCGCTAATAGCACCCAGCAATAAAAACGATAAAAATATAGTACGATTCATGTTTTAATATTTAGGGTGATTAACGGAGGATGGTGAGATTACCTTTTAAAATAACTTGCTTGCCATTTACTAGAGTATAATTGACAATATAATAATATGTACCATCTGGCAATGGATCACCCTTGTAAGTTCCGTTCCAGTTGTTTTGGTAGTTAATAGATTCGTACACTTTTGCACCATACCTATTAAATACCTGTGCCTTTATGTTGGTTAAACATCCATTACCATTTGTTAGTAACCATAAATCATTTATACCATCTCCATTAGGCGTAATGGCTTCCATCGGTTTTACACAATAGGGTACCACGGTAATGGTGGCATTATCGCTAGCTATGCACCCTTGGGGTGAGGTTACTTGTAATACGTAAGTAGTGGTAATGGCCGGGCTGGCGGTAGGGGTTAATACCGTAGGGGAGCTTAAGCCATTAGCCGGTGTCCATAAATAGGTACCCGCAGAGCCTGTACCTTGTAGAGTAACCACCTCACCGGCTAAAATAGCGTAATCGGGGCCGGCATTAGCAGTAGCCCCTTCATATACTGTAAGTGTAAAACTGCGCTGTACCGTACAGGTACCTAATGTAGCCGAAAGTGTGTACGTAGTAGTAGTTGGTGGATTAAATGTGGGGTTTAGCACATTGGCATTACTTACACCACTGGCCGGCGACCAAGTATAAGTAGTGGCATTGCCCATTAGTTGTGGCGTATAACTAGCACCACGGCAGATGCTGGTATTTTGTACCTGCCCCACGGTAAGCGTATTCGTAAGGGTAATAGTTACCTGCTGTGTAGCCGAAGTACACTGAGTGGCCACATTGCGGGTAATTACATTGTAAGTGCCTGCCGCCAATCCGGTAAATGTATTGGATGATTGATAACTTGCCCCTCCATTAATACTGTATTGAAAAGGGGGAGTGCCTCCACCACCAGGGGTAATGGTAATAGAGCCGGTGGTAGTACAGTTTGCATCGGTTTTAGTTACTTGTTGAGTAACAGGTAGCGAAGTATTCAATGTTACCGTTTGTACCGTACTGGTACAACCAAAGTTATCTCTTACCATAACGTTGTATGTTCCTCCGGCAAGACCCGTAAATGTATTAGTAGTTTGATAGCTGGTTCCGTTATTAATGCTGTATTGATAATTGGGTGTACCGCCGGCTGCCGTTACCGTTATAGTACCGTTGGGCGAACAAGTGGGGTCTGTTTTAGCAGCCGTAGCTGTTGGTTTTACTCTTTTTACAACGATGGTATCGGTGTATATAATATCGCCATTGCCTTGTGGGTCGCAATTATCGTAGGCTATGCGCAAAACATAAGTAGTACTATCCGCAGTAGGGCAAATATTGGGAAAATTAAGATTTAAAACACCGGCTGATAATGTGCTAGTATCTGCATTGTAAACTACTGTATTATTCACTAATAGTTGCCCAGATAAATAACGAGAGGCTCCTGCGCTAGGAATAAAACGCCAACAAGAATCCATGGCATTAGCACCCCAAACCGTAGCATTTTTTCCTTGGGCGGCTATTGCACTTGTTTGAGTACCGTTTTGCATACCTAAAATAGTACGGCCACCGTTCCAATCGGTACAGCTAGGTTTATCTTTAATATATACTTCTACAATGCCAGTACCCTCAAATAGCACCATTTGATGTGTAGCTCGAGGGGTGGTGCAAGAGGATCCAAAATAAGGCATATCATTATAGCTGGCAATAAACCGTCTGTTTGGCGGTGCTCCCTCTACTCTCCATTCTATTTTTTTATTGGGTGATGGGTCGCTAGGATCAATATCATGATAAGGCCCAAAAATCATATTAGGAGCGTAGCTGGTATTGGGTATCGTACCTCCACTACTAATACTGTATCCGCTTGAGGTATTGAAGCGAGTGGCATCAAAAGTAATAGCAGCGTTTGATCCTAAGGCTAGCGATCCAAAATTGTTTCCGTAATAGCAAAAAGCAAAAGGTAATTGAATTTCGTTACTCCAGCGATCGTCTACATAAACTTCGGTGGGTATGTTGCCATTGGTAGTGGTGTAAGCAAATGGCACATACGCAGGATTCGTAATAACATAATCTGTAGTTTGCTTAATATGCGGCGCCTGTACCGAAAGGCTAACACAGTTGGTATTACAAGGTAATGTAATGTTTTTAGAAGAAAGGGTTAAAGTGGTGGCTGGGTTTTGCGTATAGCCCAATACAGCCCACATCACTCCTGGTAACAGAAGTATTAATTTTCTCATCAGCTAGTTACCTGTAAATAACCTACAGGATGGTTTTGGTAGTAAAAAAAAGTAACAAATAAGCAGTTTATCTGTAGAAAATGGACTTTAATAATAGAGAGATATTCTCTCTTGAATGTTTCAAGCGGTGTAGGTTGGGCATCAAACCTACTATTTTTACTTACAATTTTCAAAAACAAATAAGATTTTATTTTAGGATTTAGTCTAGGTTAATACAAAAATTTCCTACATTTGCAACCCCAAAACCCGGATGTGGTGAAATTGGTAGACACGTCAGACTTAGGATCTGATGCCGCAAGGTGTGGGGGTTCGAGTCCCTCCATCCGGACAATAGAATACCAAACAGACGAACAAGGAATTAAGAATTT
>JBDKJF010000044.1:0-12772 GCA_039796695.1 Bacteroidota bacterium | reverse complement strand
ATAAAGTGAGCAATCAGAAAATGAGATTACCAGATTTGGCGGTTAAGGTAGATGTGTGTTGGTTGGATCCGGGTGAACAAAGAATTTATTTTAGGGTTACGGTTATTAATTCGTCGCCGGTATTTGTTGATGCAAAAGATATTGTCTTAGAATCCTACTTTTCTACTGATATAGTTATCGGCAACGATATTCGCAGGGGTGGTGCCACAATGCCGCCCTTTAAAATAGCGCCAGGGAGGAGTAAAAGCATACCTGAAGAATTTTGGATAAACTACAGTGGTTTTAACCTGGCAGATTATCCATACATCGTTGTGGCAATAGATGTATTTAACACCATGCAAGAGAGAAATGAGGAAAATAATAAAACAATTTACAAGCACAACATAGCACTCTAACTCACTTTATTTATCAGGTAATAACGTGATTTTGAAACTAAGCTGTACAAGCTTTGATAATCTTAATCTTAGCAAATTAATTTTATGAAACGTAACTATAATATTTTAACAATTGCCTTAATAGCTTTTGCTTGTAATGCCGGCAAGGCAGACCATTCGTCCAAAAAAAATGCCCAGCAGCAAGTAAATAAAACAGATACAACCAGGCTGGTAAATTTTCCGAAAACACATATTTACATAAAGTTACCTAATGGCTATCAATGGAGTGATGCGGCAACGGGATTTTACAGAGATGCAGATGGAGGTATAATTAAGTACGATGAGTTTAAAACAATGCGCTATGCCGCCCAAATGCCGGTTGAAGAAACTGGAAATACTCTTGTAAACCAAAAAGCAGTAACTATAAGTGGCTATAGCGGCATAATAAAGACTTATGAAAATGGAAGCACAGGAAAAAAATTAATACTCTCTTTTGGCGACAATACATTTATGGATTTTATAGAAGCCTCCTACTTTACAAATTCCACCGCGGCAGAAGAGGAAATATTAAAAGCTCTCCAAACCATAAAAAAAATTAACTAACGGTTCACCAATTATCCAATAGATGGGAGGAGCTACATAAAATCACCCGAAGGGTGATTTTATGTACGTCGAATTAAACAGATATTCATATTAAATTTTAAGTATGAAGCGAACTTATCTGTTAGCATTTTTTCTCACTGCTGTTTGCGGTTTATTATCATGTTCGGACAGCAAAAAAAAATCAGCGCCTGAAATAGAAAAACAGCAAACTACGGAGAAAACAGCAGCTAATGTAGTAACGGATAAACATTTAAGAATTCCGAATAGTAATTTATACATTATACCGCCAGTAGGATTTGCTGTAGAAGAAACACCGGGAACATTAGCACAAACTGATGGCACTGCCCATTTTATGCAAATGCAAATACTAAGCGGTTACACACCCACCAGTTTTTTTGAAATGATGAAAGGTGAGGCCGATAAAAATTTTCCAGGAACTTGGAGGGAAGAATCGGTTACTGTAAACGGCCATGCTGCAAAGATATATCACTCTAAAAACGCAGGGTATATGCAATATTTTTTTGTCTTTACCGACGGCTATACCGATGGGATGATTATTGGCAACTATGAAGAAAAAGATGCTGCAACAGCTAAAGCAATGTATGAGGCGTTGAAGACAGTGTTGGTGAAGAAGTAGAACTGGTCGTTATAAACCATTAAACATTTTTTATATGCGCATTGCTATAATAGCACTGGCCTTGGTTTGTATAAGTACAAAATTCGCAGATGGCCAGATAAAAAACCTGCATGATGTTTCTAACATCATCCCCGACAGCCTCGTAAAAGAAAAAAGTGTTGGCGGTATAACGGTAAGATTTTTGCAAGAAAAATATTTAAAAGAAGGATGGAACGAGTTTAGCCATAAACCCGGCGGTTTTGTGTATATAAATTATAAGTTAAAAAAAATAAGAGGCTATTATATTTCTGATACAACTGCTGCTGTTTTAGCTGGAGCTTTATTTTCAACAGAAACTCAATCCTTTGACGAAAACTGCTTCGGTGTTTCTTGCTTTTGTGTTGATGAAAAAAACTGTGCGGCTTTATTTACTGCCAACAAAGAAAAGTCGGATATAGTGTGTGTAGGATACAGTTGTTTTTTTACAAGGCCTTTTGATGCACAGTTATTTAAAAAGGAGTATCAAAAAAAAATGAAAGAAGAGGCGAATGCAGCTCCCTGTAATCAAGCAGCATTAACCACTCTTGATTTTAACGCTAAGAAAGTATTTCTCTCCACGCTGGCTAAAAAAAAATTGGACAATCTCTTTGCAACAATTTCTAAAAATAAATGTCGCATTGAAGTAGTAGCGTATGATGTAAACTGTATGATTTGCCAACAAGTATCGTGGGATAGAACCTATTCAGTATATAAATACTTACTTAATAAAGGCATAGATTCTAGTCGCTTTATTCTTCGTTATGAAAAAGGGGCTAACCCGCTGGAAGTTACTATTCGCCAGAGTATAGATTGGGAATATCCGGTAATAACTGAGCCCCCTTTGCCTTGTTTTAGCTATCATGGGCTAACAAAGAAAAGATGCAGAGGAGCTGCAAAAATTTCTCCCTAATTATTAATAAAATCACCCATCGGGTGATTGGCTTGTGTTGATAAAAATTTGAAGTTTGACTGATACGTTTTAATGAAACAAACTGCCAACACAATAAATGAAACAATTTTTTTCAATACTGATTTTAACTAGCTTAATTATTACAGGATGCGGCAGCAGCACATCTGATAAAAATAAAATTATAGGCACTTGGACTGTAGCAACCGCCTATGAAAAAAGAACTGAGCTGCAAAACAAATATCCAACCAATACGGACAGGGAAACAGATTCTTTACTAAAAGCACAATTTACCGGAATGGTTTACACCTTTTCGGCAGATGGAAAAGTGGTTGTTGCTAATAAGAAAGAAAAAAAAGAAGGCACCTGGCAAATGATGAAAGATGATAAAACAGGTAAAGAATTATCTGCCTTAGAAATAAAAGGGAATGACTGGGGCGAAGCTTGGTTTCCATCTGCCGGAGAAAGTTTGTTTTATCTAAAAGGAATTGATAATGCTATAAATGCTCATGTAATGTCTGCGGGTGGCGATGGAATGTCGATAGTGCTGGACTTGAGTAAGAAAGAATAAAGGCTAAAACTATTAATATAATTATGCGAAATTTTATAATCTTCTTAATAGCTATTTTAATAACAGCACTTGTTACAGCACAAAATAACGGCACATTTAAATTTTATAATACCCCGCCAGATAAAGGTGCGGCTGTTTCCAAAACATCCTTTAAATCGAATGAATTTATTTATGCCAGGATGGAACTAGGGAAAACGCTAAAAGAATATTTTAAAATAGAAGATCCGGATGTAGCTACAAACCCGCATGTGTTAGTATTTAGAGTAAAATCTGATTTTACAGCCAAAGATGGGCAATCCTATTTGGGCAGTTATTATGGCAGTCATTATTTATATGTAAAGCCAGAAGACCTTTCCAAAACATATTTGGATTTGGATATTCTGCCCGATCCTGCACTTGCCAGTAGTGTGTTTTGCTTGGTTAGTACATTTAAAGGAGGGAAATACGGCAGCCCTGTTTATGGCCTTGACCTCACTTCAAAAAAGAACAACTCTACCTTACACTACACTATTTTGCTGGTAGGTGGTACCACCAATGGCAATGATTACGATAAACCTGGTTTGCCTAAAGCCACTTTCACTTTTGATATAGTGGTAAATCATGCGGATCAAACTGTAATAGACCAAAACGAAAAACTATGCGACAAAAAAGTAGCAGAAGAGGGAATGAATTTAACAGCATTACCGCCTATTTTTTCTAAACCGTCAAAACCAACAGACCCCAAATTACAACCAGCTAAATTAGCGGCTATACTAAAAAGAGATTACCCGCACCGACAGGTACTTAAAATGGCATTGAGAAGTGATGGGGGAAATACCTGGCTTATTTCAAAAAATGATTTTGGCATACCTCGGTACCGTTATTATAATGGCATACTGCATATAGCATACAAGCAGGATGGTGTGTGTTATGTAGGTACCGTAGAGCTTATTGAAAACTATAAAGGTGGAGGAACGTATTGGTATCTTGTTGCTGATTATTCTTCCGAGTACGATAGAAAAATTAATTGTGCGGCGGTGAAATAGAGGATTATTAACCATTAAACTTTATTTATGAAGATAATCTCTTTGGTAGTTTTTTTATGTTTAGGGGTTTCCACTTTGTTTGCACAGGCTTCTAAAATAGATGTTTTTGGTACTACCAATAGGTTGGTGAAAGGTACTATATATAAAGACGGTAAAATAGCAGCCAAAGCAGGGTATGAAATGAAATTAAGCGAAGATAAAAAAACAGTTATCGTTAGCATGCTCACAAGTGGTGGCCCTATAACTAGTGGACAGTATTATTGTGAGTGTTTATACCTGGATAGGGGAGCCTGTTTTCCGCAACTAAGTGGCGGAAAATTTGAGTGTGCCTCTAGCAATGAGGATCCCTGCTTCAATGCCTGTGAAGTATTTACAAAAAATACAGAAACAACACCCGGTAAACCAGTATTGGATAAAAGTTGGAAAAAACTGGTGTTGACGAAGTCGACTTCAGATTAAACTCTTGTATAAAAGCATATTGATTAAATGTAAAGTAACCGCAAAACTTGACACATGAAAATAATTAGTTTGTTTGCAATAGCGATGCTAATTGGCCAAAACAATAGTAAGGCCAATGCTACTTCAGATCTTAAACCTGACTTAATTGTTTGGGCAGGAGAGTTCAGCATTAATAGTGCTGAAAAGAAAATATACTTTAAAACACATGTTATTAATATCGGAAGCGCTGCATGTACTATAAATGGCACTTTTGCTATACAAACCTATCTTTCCAGTGATGCGGTTATTGGAAATGATATACCTTCCGGAGGGAAAGTTATTCCTAGCAGTTTTACACTTGAACCAGGGAAAGTTCAAATTTTTGAACAAGGGTTTTATATCAACTATCAATCTGTTGAGCAACTAAATACACATCCCTACTGTGTAATACATATCTATAACTCCAATGTGAGCGTAGAGGCGAATGCAGCAAATAATAAATCTATTTATGAACACGGATTTCCCAGAGAAAAGCGATTAGGCAAAGACATCGGCAACCCTCCCATTAAAACCGCAGAATCGTTTATTGATCTAAAACTATTAATAAGCAATGTTACCAGCCAACTGATAACAGAGCCAGAAACCGGTAAGCAATACAGAGAATACGCTTATACCGCCACTATAAAAAATATAGGCAATAGCAATGTTACTATTGATTTAGAAAAGCCGATTCGCCTTCGTTACTGGAAAACAGCATCCTGTACCGATACATCTGGTATGACTTCTTTGCAAAAACCTGAAAACCTACATGCGGCCTATGTACTGGAACCTCAAAATAGTTTTACACTGCCTTTGCTAAGAACAAAACAAAAGCCAGATGGCACTAGTCCGCCATTAGTAGAATTGGTATACGATAGCCCGGAGAAAAACAAGTGGAACAATTTTGCCTGTTTACAAAATTAAACTTCTGCTATGTGCAATTTTTTTAAAAACACCTCAACGGGTGATTGACTAGGATTGGTAAATGAAAGACATTTGATTAAAGAATAACAATAAATGTCCTTAACAGTGAAAATTCTTTTTCCATACTAGTTTTCTATTTTTTACCGGGTGCGGCGGTAGCCCAGCAGAAAAGAAAAAAAATTGCACTGAGTAAAACGTAAAAACAATTATTTAAATAAAATTAAAATTCAAATTTATGCGCCTCAAACCATTTTTACTATTTGTCTTTGTTTGCTTAGTTAAGTTTTCTGAAGCACAGACTCCTATATTTGAACCCAGGGACACAACAAGTGTGCTCCCCAAGGGGTTGTATCTCTCTAAGGGATTAATTAAAGTCAAAAAAGGATATAGAATTAAGCCTGCAATAGATAGTACAATTATTTTAGTAATACACAGAGCTAGCGGTGGTATTTCAGGGGCTTATTCATGTTCGTGCGAAAGTGGTAGTGGAGGAAGTTGTAAAACTGAGATTAGTGGCAGTAACTTACAATGTAAAGGAGGATGCGGACTTTTTAGAGGATGCAAATTTATAGTCACCACAGAAAATGTAACGGGCGCATTAGATTTGATGCCTGGTGAAAGACCTGGTCCTAAAAAAGGCTGGAAAGAATTTAAAACTCCGCCTTCTATCTTAAACTAAGAGCACAGGGTAGATAAATCCATTACTTGTTACAACCGTTTTTATATCATATGCAACAATATATGCTAAAACCCCATTTCGTGTTTCACGAACCGGAATTCACCTTTGTTACAGTTCTGAAAAAAGTATGCCTTTTTTATCCCTTTAATGGTGTAGGAGGTGGTTTTCGTTGTGACTGCGAACCCTCCCCTGACGGCACAAAGTTTTGTAAAAAATGTACAAAAACATTGTCTGTAAACATGCCAATAAAAAAAACTGAATAATATCAATAAAAAAGAAGGAGTTATGAAAAAACTATTATCTCTTACTTTGCTGTTTCCGTGTTTTGCAATTTCTTATGCACAAACAACAACCGTTGTAGACCATCGTGGAAAGCAAGATACTGTAAAAGACAATGTAACTGTAATAGACCACCGTGTACGGAGGGATATGTCACCGGACTTAACAAAACCTGCGTTTGAAAAAATGCCGATATTTCGTATTCAATTAAGAATAACAACAACCGTAAATAACGGTACAGATGATGCTGTTTGGGTAGAATTAAACGAAGATGCACACCGGTTTTACCTAGTAAAAGGAATAGATAATTTTAAGCCAGGGTCAATGGTTACGTATGACATAATAGATGCAGATATAAAAAATCTGGAAGACATTCGATTTATTAAGTTTGGTGTAGTAGGAGAGGATGGCCCTTGTTTTAAAAAAGTAGAATTGCTTGTCAATAGTTCTTCATCGCCCATCTACTCGACACCAATTGTAACAAGTAATGGTACTTGCTTTGATAATAATAGTGGCACTGTTTCCCCCAACTTGATTATTTCATACAACAACCTGCGCAACCACCCCAACTGGAATTACAGGCATACAAGAGCAGAAATTTGGCGGCCTTGTACAAAAATCAACAACGAATGGATAACATCTTTAATTGAAGCTTCTATCGGAAACCAGATAATTCGAGAAGGATCTAAATTAAAGTGGGGCAGCCATGGTGGCATGCTTGAAAACAATACACTTTTTGGCTCGGCTGTAGAAGTAAAGTTTAAAAACGATCATACTTTGAGTGTTGATTTAGATTTGGAAAGAGATATCACAGGTCCCAACCCAGAAGCGGATATAGACTTTGAGTTAGACTTCAGATGTAAGGATGGTGTAATCAATATGGAGGTTCAAAATGTAAAAGTTAGTACCGATGGAGTTGGAGCTGTACAGGATTTTATTAGAACCACTGGCTTTGATCTTGTGAGCATTGGCATTGGACTATTTGTAGCACCTGCGGCTGCCTCTCCCTTAGCAGTAGGCGGCTGGTTTGTACTAAGAAGAGCTATAGGGTTTAGTATAAAGCTTACTCCATCAAACCCTAACATTTCTAATAGTTGTAAACAAACTATAATAAACGATCAGGGCGATATACTCTTAAATTAGTTCGTAATAAACAGAACTTATTACTTAGTTAATTTTTAAAAACCGCTATTGTTTTTTCTATCTTATTAAGCGTAACGATACTTGTATGTCTAAAAAAAACAAACCTGACACAAACTGGATAAAATTTGAAAACAACTGCTTTGGACACGACGATTTTTATATACCCCAGGAAAGTAAGAAAAAGGAGGTTAAGCTTACAAAGGCTTTAGTAATTGATACAAAATGCCAAAAAGTTTGCTCACGGATAATTGAGCTGTTACCTGAGACAACAGTAGAGCCCAATACAGGCAGAGGATCATCTATGATTAACATTGATGGCTTCAGGTACATCAATGTGTATGTAATTGGTGAAAGGGTAACACACAGTGATCAAAAAGGATTTTCACTCAGGCTTAGTTTTTCTGTTAATCCCTTTGTGCTGGAGGTGGGTGTGGTAGGAGAAACGCACCGCTTTTTTAATTTTGATACTTATTACAATAAAGATGAGTACGAAAAAAAGTTAAATCATATTTCAAATTCTTATGAAACATCTCCCGGGTATACACATCTTGGAGGTGTTGATAATACCTATATGGTAAGGGTGCCTGTTATGGGTGCTTATGTAAGAGTTGGGGCAATTAATAATGATAGTATGGCAAGAAAGGTGAAAGTGGCGGCATATTTAACTACATAAATCTCAAAATAATTATTCACCAGGTATTATACCCCAGTATCCGCAGTTTGGCATATTTCAGTGTAATATTCTCTTTACCATTACGCATATATATTAGAGCGGCAATTCAACTATGTGTGGTGCCTTCCCTTTCTAATACTTCGATAATACCAAATTTCAGCTATCACAAAATTAAACAAGCTAAAAAATTAATATAAATATGAGAGCCTTACTTTTCATAGCCTGTATGATTGCATACCATTTAGCCCAGGCACAAATAAATGTAGTTGATAAAAGAAATGGTGGTGATAGCACAGCCAAGCCGGTCAATACCTCCCAAGTTGACCATAGAAATATTATAGATATGTCAACAACATATATTCAACCCACATTTGAAAATATGCCGGTCTACCGCATACAACTAAGAATTACCACCGGCCAGGGCAATGGTGCTGCAACGGATGGGAGAGTTTATGTAAAACTGGCTGAAGATGAGGGGTATTGGAAAAAAACATTTTACCTGTTTAAAGAAGGGGGAAATTTTAGAGAGGGTATAACTCAAACATACGACATTATTGACGCCTCTATAAAGTTTGTAAAAGATATTAAAAAAATTGAACTAGGAGTCTCTGGTAATGATGGTGTGTGTTTTACGAGAGTCGAACTGCTATTGAATAATTGTAGTTCGCCGGTTTATTCCAGTAGTGGAATCGTTGGTATTGGCAATACGCAGACTAAAGACAGGGGTATATGTATTGATAATAATTCTGAAGAAAAAAAATTGTACACAATCAGCCATGCCCAACTTAGAAATAATGGCGATTGGAACTTCAACGAAGGGAGAAAAAATATGTGGCGTCCACATAAAATTATAAACACTGATTGGATTAAAAGTATACTTGAGTGTTCGTTAGGAAATCAAATGATTGATAAGTGGGAGCTGAATTGGGGGGACTTTTTAAAGACAATGCCCGGCAGTTTAAAAATAAAATTTCGCTTAACAATAGTACAATATTTAGCAAGGGATTTACATGCAGATGTAAGCTTTACCCTCAAAGCCTTTTGCGAAGACAATGTACTAAACCTGTATGCTGATAATATGAGTTTTAGTGCTACAGGAATAGACTGTTTGGATGCAGAAGTAATAAGAAGACAAATACATAATTCTCTTGGGTTTTTATCATATGAAGATAGAAAAATAAGACAGGGATCTTCGAATAAAATATATACTTTATTTTATAATTACCGCCCATTTTTTATTCAGAATAGTACCAGGCCCTGCGGTTGTGCCATAGCAGAATTTGCAGAGAATGGAGACTTGATTCTGAAATAGTAAACAAAAATTAAAACACTAAAAACTAAATTATGAAACAATACATCTTACTGGTGATATTTTTTACGGTAAAAATTAATGCTTACTCACAGATAGCTACAAACTTATCAGATGTAATTGAAAACAAAAGAAAGGTAAATGGCAAAGAGATGGTATATACAGATAGTTCTGGATTGCAAGTAAGAATAACTTATGAAAATCATAAAGTGTCAACCATAGAGGCATTGGATAAAAATAATATACAATTAAAGGTAATGTATGAAAGAGCCGCTGTAGCAAAGGCAAAAGGCACCTTAAATATGGAGCCCATTTTGTGCAAGGTTTGTATTACGAAAACAGATGGAACCATTATTCGGTGTTGGCAAATAAAATGCTCTGACATACCCACTCAAAAGGCGTAAAGATGCTATCTAATAGAAAGTAGCAGGTGCAAGTAAGGTAAATTTATAACCAATTAACCTGCGGTAGTTTCACGCCTGATATATGTATGAGAGTGAGAATAATTAAAAAATTTAATTAAGTATTTCTAATTCTAGTTATTAAACCCAAGCCATCTATGAAGTATTTTAGTATTAGCTTCTTTTTACTTTTGCAATTAGCAGGTAAATGCCAGCACTATCTTTTTCCACCAGCTCAGGGGCCGCTACCCGGTTCCGGAAATATTGTGCTTCCTGTTTATGTTTCAACAATCTATTCAATGTTGGATAATTATTTGCGGGACTCAGTTTTACCAGCTATGAATGAAACGTTAAAAGCAAAAAGCTTTGTTCCTGTTAGTGTCAGTCATAAAACAAAGCAGCTAATGCCTGTAATAAGCCAAACAACCAGGCAAGATAAACCCAATGAAAAGCTAGTAGTAATTCCATTTGAAGTTTCATATAAATTGAACATTACCGGCTTCCCAGACCGGTATCTCAGGCAAACTATTAACATAAAGGCTTACTGTAATAATTGGGCTGCGCCTGATGGCGGTAATATTAGAGTCGTAGCCGTTGCAGAACAAGCACAATTGGTTGGTGAATCATTACTTGAGCAGATTATTGATGCTGTTAGTTTGGAAAACATTACTAGCCGGATTAATAGTACCATAAACAATAATATGCCCGGATTGATAATAAGAACACTTCTTAATTCTGATATAAAGTGTAACTGCCTGAGCTTAGAGCCAGGTGAACCGCCAACATATGAAGGAGTAATTAAGTATTATAATAAATCCCTGCCAACTTATTCGGAACGAAATGGGTATAGTGTTTCTATTAAAAAAATTAAAAAACTTTCTCCCTCTACCATTGAAGGCAGTCCTTTATTTACTAATCCTGAAAACTTTCAGGTGAGATACTATGTAAACCAAAAAAGTGAAAGCAGCAGTATTTCTGGAATTCAACCAGGTCAGGAACGAAATTTTCCCAACAACGATTTCTTTATACCCAAACCTTCTCAAGATGGAAAGATTGTAATTATTATCGCTATCGACAGGGGTGTAGAGACAAATGCAGGGCATATTGTTTTAAGCGAATCAACCAATTTTGGTTTTGGCCTTAAAAAGCTTTTCATACAAAGATCCTATAAAACAGACCCCAAAATACTTCCAAACGGAACTGTTGTAAAAGGATCTGAGGTAAAAGCAAATGCCTATGAGGTAACGGTGGAGGTAAAAAGAGTAAACCGCAACGAAACAGATGTTAAGCGTAACTGATTTTATATAATTAAACGAAGTATTATAACCTTTGTTAAAAACAAAATAATGAAACTATTCTTATTGATGATGATTAGTGTGTTGTCTATCAATACAAATGCTCAGAAAACAACCGTCGTTGATCATCGTGATGGAAAAGATTCAACCAAGATAACTTTTGCAAATAATAAGGTGTCTGTGGATGATCATAGAATTCTCAGAAACATGTCACCTTCTTTGGTTAAACCTGCCTATATAGACGATATGATTGTTTATCGTATTCAATTGCAAATTACAGTGTCTGACCATAATGGCACCGACGATCCGATTTCGGTTCGGCTAAACGAAAGAACTGAAGGGTTTCATATAGCTACCCCAAATAGCTTACAGCCGGGTAGCAAAAATAAATATGATATTCTAAACCCGTTTATAAATAAGTTGAGAGATTTGCAATTTATTAAATTGAATGTGGATGGGAGCGATGGGCTTTGTATTTCCAAATTGGAATTATTCATTAACAACTGTAATTCACCAATATACAGTTCAGAGAATATACCGGAGAATAAAAATTGTTTTGATAATGACTCACCAGGAACTTATGAAAACCTTTATATTTCCTATTATGATTTACGCAAACATCCCAATTGGAACTTCGCAGGCGCAAGAGAAGATATATGGAGACCCAGTACAAAAATAACTAAAGAATGGTTAAGTAGTTTAATTGAAGCTGAAATAGGGAATCATATTGTTAGTGGCTACCCTCGTCTCTTCAAATGGGGTACCCCTGCAAATCCGTTAAAAAGGAACACTCTTTTCGGTCAAGTGGTAGATATTGAGTACGGAAACAATCATACTTTAAAAGTAGATCTCGACTTGGAAACAAATTCAGTAGGGCCGAAATTTGGAATTGCGATCGGATTTCAAATCAACTTTCGTTGTGAAAGTGGGGTTATACAAATTGAAGGACAGAGCATTAAAGTAATTACGGAATTAGGCGGAAGTGCAGGGGATACTATCAGAAGCGAGGGATCGACATTAATTGATCGGGCTATTGGCACAAAAGTAAGGGGAATGGGGCCTTTAACCTTAAGAAATATTTTAGCATTTAAAATCGATAATCTCAATCCCAATAATCAAATTTACTCTATAAGCTGTAAAAAAATTATTGTTACTAAAGAAGGAGATTTAGTACTACAATAATTAATTAAACAAAAGTATCGTGCATATTAGCGGCAGCTTTTTTTGCCTTATAAGTCGTACAATCCTTTTTCATAAAAGAAATACAAATTGATGAAAAGACTATGAAACAGTTAGGAGGGTTGACCTAAATGCAGATGTTGTTGTAATGGGTAGTATAACATAAACTGTGTAAGTCCTTCAAAGTTGGGGTACCCCAACTTTGAAGGACTTATTTTTTTAATTTTAAAAAACACAGTTTACTTATGGACAAAGAACAAATGCTTTCAGATGCTTTT
>JBDKJF010000043.1:0-13193 GCA_039796695.1 Bacteroidota bacterium | reverse complement strand
ACAAATACCGGCGACGAATTAATAACCGTAACCCTAAAATAAATTCTTTGTTCACCCGGATCCAACC
Source organism: Bacteroidota bacterium (assembly GCA_039796695.1). Classification (GTDB taxonomy): domain Bacteria; phylum Bacteroidota; class Bacteroidia; order Chitinophagales; family Chitinophagaceae; genus JJ008. The sequence continues at coordinate 13,126 of JBDKJF010000043.1, read as the reverse complement.
AACACACATCTACCTTAACCGCCAAATCTGGTAATCTCATTTTCTGATTGCTCACTTTATCTGGGCTTGTAAAAGAAGTAAATAAAAATAGAGCTAATAGTATCGGAGTTATTTTTTTCATGAAATATATTTTATTATACGCTGCTATCGCTAGAAATAACAACGATGAATTATAATGAAAGCGATGACCAATATAGGTTTATGTGCATTTAATTTTGTGCTAATCTATTGTTGTTTACAATAACAGGTTATAACCCATTGAGTGATTTTTTAGATGTAGTAATTCCCTGTTGCATAGCTTTTAGTATGGCCTCGGTACGATTGGCCACATGTAATTTTGTATAAATATGTTTTACATGGGTACGTACGGTTTCTAAACTAATAAAAAGTTTGGCCGCTATATTTTTTAAGGTCAATCCGTCTGTCAATTCTTTCAATACATCCCTTTCCCTTTCGCTAAGGCCATAATCAGTACCTTCTGGCGATACAAGGATGATGTTTTTTTGTGTAAAAAAGTTGAGTGTTTTCTTTGCAACAGATGCATTCATAAAAGAGCCGCCATTATGCACTTCTGTAATGGCTTCTAAATATTTATGCGGAGGGTCATTTTTTAAAATATATCCGCTGGCACCGGCGCATAAGGCATTAAAGATTTTGTTTCCATCATCAAATACAGTTTGTATCAGCACTTTTACGTTTTCAAATTTGTGGATAAGTAGTTTTGTTAATTCAATACCATCCAAGCCCGGCATCTCAATATCCATCAACACCACATCGGGATTGCTGCGGCGAATGTCTGCCTCCCAGTTGCTGCCATTTGCAAAAGCACCTGTGCATGCATAGCCAGGTGTGCCATTTAATATAGTTTGCAGCGCATCCCTAACTAGTTTGCCGTCTTCAAATATGGCTACTTTAATATCCATTAGCGTAAAGTTGGGTGATTTGGCTGGGTTAGACAATACCCTGTTGGGTGATTTTTACAAGAATTTGCCAATGCGTTCCTAAACCTGGGTTAGTAATTAACTGAAGATTGGCGCCGACATCATCCGCTCTTTTTTGCATATTCTCAAGACCATTACCTTGTTTAACAATAGCTAAATCAAAGCCTACTCCATCGTCTTTGATGTTTATTTCAAGATTACTGTCGAGAAGACTAAAAGAAATAGTTAGGTTGTTGGCCTTACTGTACTTTGCTGCATTATTAATGGCTTCTTTACATAATAGATAAATATTTTTACGGGTTTCAATGGACATTTGAAACGAATTGGTTATGCCCTTTGCTTCAAATTGCAGGCTGATAATATTAGCCATACACATATTTTGGGCATACTCTTTTAATTTGATAATTATATCATCCAATGTTTCTTTCTCAGGATTAATCAGCCAGATAATATCATTTAACTTATTAACCATCTCTGTAGCAGAGTACTGGATAATATTCACGGCTGCTGTTGCATCCGTTGGATTTTTCTCATCAAGATTTGTTTTGGCCAGATGGCTGTACATGGCAATCCCGCTTAAAGTAGCACCGATTTCATCGTGAAGGTCACGGCTTATATTTTTTCTTTGTTCAATAAGAGCTTTTTGTGATTGAATTGTTTTAAGTAATCTAATTCTGCTAACAAACAATTTTGAAATGAGGGCAATGACAATTATACCGCCAGCTAAAACCCAAAGCCATTTTGCCTGAGATTTTAGCTTACTTTCCGAAATTTCTTTCTCCCTTTTTTCCAACTTTAGTTTATTATTGGATGCTTCAATGGCGACTAGTTGTTCATTTTGCTTCAATCTGTAATTATTATTATCTAATTCGATTATGCGTAGCAACTGCGCTTGTTTTTCTGCTTCAAGTCTAAGATTAGCCAATTGCAATTTTTGTTGTTGTTTTATTAATTCTGTGGCAGTAGTCTGTTGTTGTTGTTTTATTAGTTTTAGCCTTTGTAGTTCAATCTCCTTACCAAGTAATAATAATTGTTGTTCCTTTTTCTCTGTTTCATATTGTGTATTTAAGTCAATTACTGCCATTCTGATTTCCCTGCTTAAGGCAGAGTCTTTAAATTCATTGTACCTGAGAAGATGTTGATATGCGCTTTGGTAGTCACCTCCCTTATTTTTAAGTTTTGACATTGCAAGCGAAATATTTCCTTCCAACTGACTGTTTCCGTTTCCTATTTCTAATGCTTTTTTGTACATTTTTTCGGCCTCGAATAAGCTGTCTATTGCTTCATAAGCTTCCCCTGCTTTTCTATAAAGAGTACTGATAGTAAATTGGCTGCTAAAAAACTGATGCCCTTTAGCTATTCCCGTTAAGTATAATGTTAATGCAGTTTGATATTGTTGTTGGGCCATTTTACTATCACCTAAAGTAATATAATTCTCTCCAATAGCATTCCCTATACCAGCCTTTGCGCTCAATTTCAAACTACTGTCTGCAAGCAAATCAGCTATTTTATAGTTTTTTACTTTGCTATAAAATTCGGCAAGTGTAGCCAATGCAATTACCCTAGCCCTATTATCTTTTTCAATATATTGAATCCCTTTTTCTAAATAGTATATCGCCTTTAGATAATTACCAGTTTGTGAGTGATTATTAGCAATTGCTTTTAAATAATACTCGACCATTTTATTAAACTTCAAATCTTCTGCATGCGTAAGCGCTTTTATATAATATACATGTGCACTATCATATTTGTTCAACCCTTTAAAAGTATTGCCGATTGCGCCATATGAATACATGAACCACCTTTTTCTAATTTGCTCATTTTCTTTATTATTGTGGGCTATACTAATTGCAAGTCTTGCATATTTTAAAGCCGAATCATACTTAAGCATTTCATTAAATGTCCTTGTAAGATTATTTACTGAAAGTATAAATTTTTCAAACCCTGGATATTCTTTTTGATAATAATACCAAGACTGTTTAAAAAAGTGTACAGCGGAGTCATTATTTCTTCTGAAATAAACGAGCCCCATACTGTGGCTAGCTTCTCCTGCCCCTTTGTAATATTTTTCGGCTAAGCTTAACTGCAGGGCTTCTTTGGCTATAATTCTTCCCGTATCAACCCGATAGAGAGTTAATGTGTCTGCAAAGTCATTTAAAACATCAATTTTTTCTTTAATGCTTTTTGCTTTAACGTAGGCAGTTTGTAAGTTCTTTAATTGAGAGTTAGCCTCACAAAAAAAAAGAGTAAAAAAAATTACAGGTATAATCAGTTTTAAAACACCATATAGCATACTCTATTACGTTAGTTTAATCTTAAGAAGAGCGCTAGTTCCCTGTGTTCTTTTTGAAGCTAAATAAAATTCCGCTCCTATTTCTTTTGCTCTTTTTTTCATATTTATTAAACCATTTCCTTCTAATGTTTGTTCAGTATTAAAGCCCACACCATTATCGGCTATTCGGAGCGTAAAGATTTCTGTGGTACATTCGGTGCTTATGGAAATAAGGTTTGCTCCGCTATACTTTACTGCATTATTCAAAGCCTCTTTTGCAATGGTATAAAGGTGGTGTATAGTTTCGGCAGCCATTTTCATACTGTTTGTTTCGGTTGCAAAATTTGTTTGCAGTTTTATTTTTTTTGCCCCTGTAATAAAAACAGCATACGTATTTATTCTTTCTGTAAGCTGTTCAATACGTTCATTTCCTGGCTGCATAGCCCATACCATATCTTTGAGTTTATAAAGCATATCATCTGAAGCTTCTTGTATTACTTCCAATGTTTTACCCGAAGCAATAGTATCGCCTGCCGCTGTTAGCTCTTTTGCCATATGGCTATACATATTAATCCCACTCAGTGTGCTTCCAATATCATCATGCAACTCTTTGCTTATTTGGTTGCGCACTTTTTCTACCGCCAACTCTTTTTGTAACTTTTCTACCACCAGTTGCTTTTCTTGGTCATTCCACCTTGTTAATAAAGCGAGTTGAAACAATAAAATATCCACGAGCATACCTACTTTTATAATAGCCAGAGGATATTTATCGAGCACAGTATCTTGCCATCCTTCGTTATTACGTATCGTAAAAAGTATAGTGACAATTACGCTAATAAATACAGCAAACATGCCATAAATGATTAACGATTTATATCCCTTTTCTTTATAATTATAAAGAAGAATAAGTGTACAAAATGGAGCATTAATTAAATAAGATATATAATAAAGGGGTTTGAAATTTAAACCTAAGATTTGAAAAGCTATCATTAAAATAAAAAAAGTAGGAATGATATATGTAGTGCCTCTGAATACCTCAAAAACCTGTTTGTATTTTTTTACAGTATCATTAAAAAACTCTTTTAAAAAAACGAGATACATATAAAACATGGATAACAATAATGCATAATTGATATAGGGATAAAATTTTGATGTAAATATTTCATCATTATCAATATCAAAAAAAGTGTCTGGAGAATTTAAAAAAAAGTAAATCGCAGCCACCAAGTTGAGTATAGAATAGTAGAGTACTTCTTTACGGTTAGATACACGAAAAAGCATCCCAAAAAAAATGATTTGAAAAATCATCATTCCCTCAAAAAATAAATAAAATTTTTGTACAAAATATGTCATGGCTGGTGGTAGTCTTGAAAATTACAATTTTTATTACAGCACAAAAATTATTTATAGGCCAAATTGTCTTTGCATTCAAAATCGAAATACTTTTACATTTGCTGACTATTACTTACCTATGCTTTCCACTAAAAGAAAAAAAAATTTACAACGTCTTGCACTAACAACTGTTCTATTTTTTCTTATTCTGCTCGTATGTTTTATTTTATATCAACGCATTAACTACAACAAAGCCAAATTTGCCCGTTATCCCGAGTTTGGTATTCAACTACCATTGGGGTATGATATACACGGTATTGATGTAAGTAAATTTCAAAGTGCCATTGCCTGGGAAGAAGTAAAAAAAATGAATATTAGAGGGGTAAAAATGTGGTTTGCCTTTATAAAAGCCACCGAAGGCAATACTAACGATGATCCACAATTTAACCGCAATTGGAAGCTTAGTAAACAACATGGGCTCATACGAGGCGCTTATCATTTTTTTATAGCCTCCAGAGATGGCGAAACCCAAGCCCAACATTTTATAGAAAAAGTAACATTAAATAAAGGCGACCTACCACCCGTGCTGGATATTGAGCAACTGAATGGCACTTCGCCAGAGCGGCTGCGGCAAGAAGCAATAAAATGGTTGGATATTGTGGAAGCTCATTACAAAGTAAAACCCATTATTTACACCAACGTTGATTTTTATAAAAATTATCTTGGAGAAGACTTTGACCAATACCCCTTTTGGGCCGCCCATTACAAAACACAGGATAAACCCCGCATTAACCGAAACTGGATTTTTTGGCAACACAGTGATGAGGGTAATATTAACGGCATTATTGGTAATGTGGATTTTAATGTGTTTAATGGAGATATCTACGATTTAAAAAAACTATTACTGCGTTAATGTGTTATGTTTTTTACCTTTCACTAAATAATGCTGCATGGAATCAGGATGGGACCCCAAGGCCACTCGTATGTTCAAAAAAATAATGAACTCCGTATCATTTACACTGCTGTGGATGATAACGATGGCCACCGCCGGATTTTATTTTGAAATGGCCATTATTGAAAAAGCGGTGGCTGTAAAAAACATCATTTTCTTTTCTGTTTTTTTTATTTCATTGCTCCTGCTCATCCGTTACTTATATATAACCTGGAAAAGCGAATGGTAAAATGCACTAACTACTATGATCCTGCACTATCACCCATTTGCCTTTTATTCTTCTAAACAATAATGTATAATGCCCACCCACATCACCTATACTTCTTTTTAAAAACCATTTGCCTACTACTGTATAATAGCGACCAGACAGTTTTTCTACATTAATGATATGAAAAGTTAATTTTCCCATTGCCGCCGTATCTGGATATCCTCTTTTATAATTATTTAATGTATTAGTGTATCCATACGTAACACCGTTTTTACCTATAAATTTTAAAGAGTCGCTTTCCCAATATCCCTCCATAAAGGCATCAATATCTCCGCGGTTCCATGCAGCATCTTGCTTTTCAAGAATCGACATTATTTTTTTTACATTTTTATCTTGCGCTTGCATACCAATTCCGCTCATTAAAATAAGTAGCGATAAAATAGAGGTTCTCATTTTTTTTGTTACTAAGATAAATTATACAATTGTAAATTTTGTATGCGGCATTACATACCCATCCCATATTAAAAATGTAAAAGTAGCGTAGATTAATGTTTGCAATCATCTGCATGTGCATGATGATGGTGTACCCGACAAGAGCGATAATTGTATATATGTGCCACAATGATAAATAATACACCAGGAATTAAGAATAGCTCTTCATACCTTTTAAATAACTCCTTCATCACTAAAAAGGCAAAACCACTAAAAAATATAGCGAGTGGTATAATGCTATGGTGATGTTTTTTATATCCGTGTGATAATGACCATACCCCTATTACCAACGCCAACAATAACATACCTATTTCAAAAAATGTATTTTGAATAATATTTACCCCAAACAACGGTAGGCTGGTAAAAAAAAGTGGCAGTAAGGCACAGTGAATAGCGCAGGCCAAAGAAGCGCCAATACCCCAAGCATCCCAATTAATTTTTTTGGCCATTGCATGTTTTGTTTAACAAAAGAACCACAAAGTTAATAAAAAGCAACAATGTTGCAAAGTGGTATTTTAGCTTCTCGTACCTTTGCAGCATGCGTAAAAAATTACTTTTATATATCGGATTTTTTATAGTGTTAGCCCTTGGTTTTTATGTAGCCTTAAGGCAATATGTGCCGGGTTTTGCAAAAGGTGGCCTGGCGCCTGTAAGCCTGGTTAAGCCCTTTCGCTTTATAAACCAAAATGGAAAAACCATTACCGATGATGATGTAAAAGGAAAAGTGTATGTGGCCAATTATTTTTTTACCACCTGCAAATCCGTATGCCCTATTATGAATAATTATATGGCCAGTGTGTATGAAACGTACAAAAATGAAAAAGATTTTTTAATACTATCGCACACTTGCATGCCCGAAGTAGATTCTATACAGCTGCTAAAAAAATACGCTGACTCCCTAAAAGTAAACACCGATAAATGGATTTTTTTAACCGGCAATAAAAAGGATTTATACCTTGCGGCTAGAGTAAGTTATACTATTGATGATCCTAATAATAACCTAGTAAATACGGATGACGAATTTATGCATACACAGTTTTGTGCATTGGTGGATAAAGAAGGAAATGTAAGAGGGGTGTATGATGCACTAAAGCAACTTGAAATGGATAAACTAAAAAAAGATATTAAAAAATATATAGCAGAATAAACAGTATATGCACCACCACTCCTCACCTAACATTGAGCAAGAAATAGGGCTATTACTTAGGCACAATAATTTAAGTATTACTGATAGCCGTAAAAAAATACTACAACTTTTTTTTGCACAAGAAGGCGCCTTGGCACATGGTGATATTGAAAAAAAGGCAGGCGAAAAATTTGATAGAGTAACCATTTATCGTACGCTGCAAACTTTTGTTGATAAAGGCATCATTCACACTATACCTACTGCCGATAACTCTATACGATATGCCCTTTGTAAAGATGCTTGTACCGAAGGCCACCATCACGACCATCACATCCACTTTGTATGTAACCAATGCCAGCACACTTTTTGTTTGGATGATGTAGTTACTCCCGAAATAAAATTACCCAAAGGGTACAATGCTACCCATGTAGAGGTGGTAGTAGAAGGGGTATGTAAAAACTGTACTGCCTAAAAAAAATAAGCCCTGGTGTGGAAACACAAGGACTTTTGGTTAAGGCTCTGATTAGTAGCTATTTTATAGTAAATACTATGTTTATTAGTGGGCGGTAGTGGTCTACCATTTGTAATGTTTTTCAAAAGTAGTATTAATCCACATTAAACGGCATACCCTTTTTGGGGTATATTTTTATTCCTTTTTAATTTGTAATAATCATTTTGTACCGCTTGGCCTGCTCTCTTATGGCCGCCTCCACTGCGGTTTCCAAGGTTTTATCGCCATTTCCATTGGCGTTTTTGGCTTTTTCTGTAGCAATATACTGGCTGCGGCTAGCGTTTAGCTTTAGTATTTGCTGCTGTAAGGTATATCTTTCTGCCGTTTTTTGCAATATCACCTGCTTCACTTCTTCTATTGTTTTATTTTTCAGGCTATCGGGCAAAGTAGCCTTATCTATTTTTTTATAGTAGGTACTATCCGCTCGCATGGCATCTACCAAATCCCAACTGGCATTATTGTAGGTGTTACTCATTGCTTTCGCTTCTGCCCTTTTAGCTCCAGCTTTGGTGCTAAATGCATAAGCCATTTCATCTTGCTTGGCCTGCCTAGCTACATTACTAGCCCCCAAACTTCCATAACCTATGTAGGTGCCATTCAGCCGCACATTCAATACCATTAAAGCACTATCATAAGGCGTTGCTACATCTATATCTTTTACATTGGAATTAATATTAGTAAAGCTTCCGCCTCCACACTCGCCACCTAAATCCCAATGCTCTGCAATACCCCTCATTTTATCTCCACAATAAATAGTGTTTACTATCACCCCTTTTTCTTTTGCTTTTTGGCAGGCTTTTGTAAATGATAGTTTGCCTTGCAAAAAATCTTCGTTACCAGCTATAAAAATTACTTTATACTCATTGGGATTGTTATTCCAATTTAATTCATCTAACGAATTAAAAATTACTTGTCCGCAATATTCTTCTCCGCCTTGGGTGGTAAGACCGAAAAGTATATTGGAAACGCTATCTAAATCTTGTGTAAAGTCGCTTAACTTTTTTACATATCCTTTTGCTACTTCATTATCAGTTCTTCCATACTCATAAATAGCCACTTCTACCTGCGGCACCACATTATCGTTGCACTGGGCCTTACCAAGGGTGGTTACCATATTCCATAATTGAGCTTTGGCTTGATTAATAAGCCCATCCATGCTATTACTAACATCTAACAGCAGTGCTACCTGTATTTTTCGTACCGCTGTGGCTGAAGTTGTTTTTCTTATTTTTTTTTCTGATGAAAAAGAAAAGCTGGCTAATAATACTATGATTAGTAGGGGCAATAAGGGGCGCTTGTGCATAAGGTTATGTTTATACTATGGAAGATGTGTAATACTACTTTATTCCACAACCCTATGCTTATCTTTTGGCAATTGTTTAACGGTTATTTGCTTATAAAAAAGGATCGGCCCATTTTTTATCCGTGTACACATTGGTACCCGAAAGCGTTTTTAAAAAAGCGATTAAGGCATTAAACTCCTGCGCATTAAAATTTAATTGCTGCCCCACTCCACCTGGTGTAAGCCGGGGATCTAGGTTATTATTGCCGGGGGCAATGTTAATAGTGCCATAATGGCCAATGGCGTTTTGTAACGTACGCAAGTTACCAGTATGCATAAAAGGACCGTTTTCAATACCGGCTGTATTCACCACATCTCTTAAAGTAGGGGCCCGAGTAATGGTAATATCTATACCCGTAGCCGGTGCTATTTTTCCAATGATACCATTGTTTTTGGTATTTGGATCTATATCAAACTCGGGGGCGTTGTGGCAGCCGTTGCATCCTGCGCCTCCACTAATGCGTACTCCGCTAGCATTAAATTGTGGTGGCGTTAAAAAAAGCTGCTTGCCTTGGTTTTCTTGTGCTGTAAAGTTGGGGAAGGCAACGCCATCGTTAGCTACTTGCGCCCTGCCCACATCGTACTTACTATCGAATGACTGTATGCTTCGTACAAATTGTGCTAAACATTCTTGCAATCTTGCTTCTGTAACATTGATATCTCCATATACTAATTTAAATAGTTCGTTATAATAATCGATGGATTGTAAATTGGCTAATAAAGTAGCAATGCCTGGTCTACCACTTTGTCCGCTAAAGCCCATTTCAGCATGGTCTTGTATTGGTTTAGTGCTTTGTTGTTCTAAAGTAGCGGCTCTTTCATCCCAGAAAAATTTTGCTTCTACAGCAAACCTTGCATTAATCAAACGCATAGAATGCCTTGCCGTTAGCCCTCCTGCTACGCCCATGCTTGCTTGTGCTGTATCGCTAAAGGCAAATGTTTGTTTATGACAACTGGCACAAGCAATCGATTTATCAATACTTAAATTTTTATCGTAAAAAAGCACCCTACCCAATGTAGCTTTGGCATTGGTAATGGGGTTAGCCCCTGTATTATCTTTTACAGGATTAAGATAGGCCGGGCGAGATTGGGTGGCATAATTAGCCAAATTATCGGGGTCAATATTGGTACCAAAGGCAGCTTTAATAGCCGCATATGGGTCGGTTGTAGTTGGTTCGCCACTTTTTTTTGAGCAGCTTACACCGATGATGATAAGTGCAATAATAGCGGCTATAGTTATCGTTACTTTTTTCATGTGTGGTAGTGGCTTGGTATATATAAAGGTACGATAAGACTATAATTGCCGTTTAAAGTTTAAAACAGACTGTATAAAAGGGTGTTTAGCTATTTCTTGCTTTATTTACCAACTGTCAATCAAACACTTATTACTGTATTGTGGTTGGCGTTTGTTTAGTAAACTTTCCTCTATTTTACAGTCTGTTTTAAAAAATAGTATGTACCCGTTAGAGTACCTGTACACTACGCTGTACAAAAGCGGTAAGATCGGCCCCTTTTAATAAGCCTTGTGCCAGCATAGCTAAATCTACGGCTTGCTTGGCAATCAAACTTTGTTGCGCCTCATCCGCAGCTAATATTTTGCTTACAACGGTATGATTAGCGTTAATGCTTACTTTATAATTATCGGGCATAGCACCGTAAAAGTTCATACCGCCGCCACCGCCTAAGCGGGCCATATCTTTCATACGGCGCATCCATTCGTCCATTGTTATAGTAACCGGCATCGCATCGGCAGGTTGGCTTTCTATTTCTACCTTCATGGCCGCATTATTTAACGCCTTATCAAAAATGGATTTTAATTTATTTACTTCATCATCCGTAAGTTGATGTTTTGCGGTTTCTTCTTTTACGATAAGCTTATCGGTTACATCGGCATCTACTCTTTTCAATGAAATTTTTTCTAATTTCATTTCAAGGTGTTGAATAAAGTGGGTGTCGATGGGGGAGTTCATTAATAACACATCGTACCCCTTAGCAGTTGCAGCTTGTATATAGCTATGCTGTGCATCTGCATCAATAGCATAGAGGTACACTAGCTTTTCGTCTTTATCGGTTTGAAAATCTTTTACTTTAACGTTATATTCATCCAATGTATATTTTTCATTGGTAGTATTATTTAACAATAAAAATTCTTTTGCTTTATCATAAAACTTTTCATCGCTTAGGGCGCCATACTTTACAAAAATGCCAATGTCGTTCCATTTTTCCTCGTAGGCTTTTCTATCTTTTTTAAATAGTTCGCTTAGCTTATCGGCTACTTTGCGGCTGATGTAGCTGTTTATCTTTTTTACATTACCATCGGCTTGTAAAAAAGAGCGGCTTACGTTCAGCGGAATGTCTGGCGAATCTATAACGCCGTGTAACAATAATAAAAACTCCGGTACTATATCCTTTACTTCATCTGTAATAAAAACTTGTCTGCTAAATAGTTTGATTTTGTTTTTTTGAACTTCAAAATCGTTTTTCAGTTTAGGAAAATAAAGTACACCAGTAAGGTTAAAAGGATAATCCACATTTAAGTGTATCCAGAATAATGGCTCTTCGGCAAAAGGATATAGCTCTCTGTAAAAATTTAAGTAGTCTTCATCTTTTAAATCCGTGGGGGCTTTTGTCCAAATAGGGTTGGTATTATTGATGATATTATCTACCTCTATACTTTTATATTTTGTTTTTCCCTCTTCATCGGTACCATCTTCTACGGATTGGCTGCGGGTGCCAAACTGCACCTGTACGGGTAAAAATTTAGCGTACTTATTCAGTATTTCTTCAATGCGGTGTTCTTCTAAAAACTCTTCGCTTTCTGCATTAATGTAAAGAATAACGTCTGTTCCTCTTTCGGTGCGGCTGCCCTCGCTTATTTCAAAACTGGTGCTGCCATCGCAAGTCCATTTAGCCGGTTCGCTTCCCTCTTGATAAGAAAGTGTTTGAATTTCTACTTTTTCAGCCACCATAAAGGCCGAATAAAAACCCAAACCAAAGCGGCCAATAATTTCATTGGCATCTTTAGCTTCTTTAAACTTTTCCATAAACTCTGTGGCGCCAGAAAATGCCACTTGGTTAATGTATTTTTTAATCTCTTCTGCCGTCATGCCTACTCCATTATCAGAAATAGTAAGCGTTTTGGCTTCTTTATTTACTGCCACTTTTACTCGTAGTTCGCCCACTTCTTGACCATAATGGCCAAGAGTGCTCAATCTTTTAATTTTTTGTGAGGCATCAACGGCGTTGCTAACCAGCTCCCTCAAAAAAATTTCGTTATCGGAATAGAGGAATTTTTTAATAATTGGAAAAATGTTCTCCGTATTGATGGAAATAGTGCCTTTTTCTTGTTGCATATAGTATCGTTTCAATATTTTATAATGGGCTGCAAAAGTACAAGTGTTGTTCCAAACCAAGTAAGATTGCCAGATTGACAGGGTTGGTAACGTTTGCATAAAAAATGGGTTAAACTCATCGGTATAATGGCGTACTTGGACTAAAAAGAAAACTAAACTTTTAAACAAAGTGTAGTTTTGCCTAATACGTTTTTAATATAAAAAACACCCAATATGAATAAAAAATTACATTTAATATTTCTATGTATGTCCTTGTTTTGGGGCATATATAATGCTAAAGCGCAATGCACAGGTATTTGTAGTTATACTTATAATGGTTCTGGCGGCACCAATTTTACGCTTAATACCGGAGAGCAGCTTTGCATTACTGGCAATGCAAGTGGGCTCAATATTAGTTATAATGGCACAGGTACTAAAGTGTGTGTAGCAGCCGGAGTAACTTGGAATGCTGATGGCAGCAATTTTGGAAACACTACACTTGAAGTGTATGGAACACTTATAATAAACAGTGCCAACTTCAACAGTGATATTATTATAAATGTGTATTCTGGCGGTGTATTAAACTATGGAAAATCTGATTTTAACGGCAATGGAAAG
>JBDKJF010000042.1:0-13521 GCA_039796695.1 Bacteroidota bacterium | reverse complement strand
AAAAGCATCTGAAAGCATTTGTTCTTTGTCCATAAGTAAACTGTGTTTTTTAAAATTAAAAAAATAAGTCCTTCAAAGTTGGGGTACCCCAACTTTGAAGGACTTACACAGTTTATGTTATACTACCTTTTAATTATTATACGGCATGCATTACTACTATCATCTTCTGTTGCGCTGTGCCCCCGCCTTAGACGGGGTTGCACACTTCAGGGATACTGTTCGCTATTGCGCAAATTGTTAGTTCTATTATAATTGTGGAATTTTTTTCCGCCATGTCTCACAGCATAGCCCATTGTGGGGGCGTGGACGTTGGTGGTGGATATACCATAGACATCTTCCCACCTTAGAATTCATCTCCGCCATGCTTTGTGAATGCAAATAATTAAAAATCTCGACTGTGTCTCCACTAGTGGAACGTTCAAATATAAAATCATTGGGGGGCAAGCAATAAGGCTGTGTTTAACTCAGTGCGGCGGCGTAGTTATAGGCAGCGCTTACAATACAAATAAATATTTATCTTTAAAAAAAGGATATTACTATGTATCATTTCAAGATAATGGTATTGACTATGATTTTTTTCGACCCTCTTTTTTGTGCTGCACAAAAGAACCCCTTGAATAATTTGCCTTCTGTTGCCTTTAAGCCCGGCAGTTTTATATTGAGCGATTCCGCAAAACATAACTTAAATGAAGTGACCGCCACACTTCAAACGCATCCTCAACATGGCATAGTAGTAACAAGTTATAGCAGTCGCACCAAACATGCACAACAACTTTCTTGGGAAAGGGTGAATGCGGTGGTAAACTATTTGGCGTCTCAAAAAATTTCAAGAGAGAGAATGATATACCGGCATGGCCAGCCTTCCGGTGAGGAGGATATTGTAGATTTCCGAAGTTTTATTGATGAAAAGTGAGTAATACTTTTTGGCCCCTCTCTTCGATACATGTAAACCGCTCTGCGAAACTTCTAGTTTCGCAGTTGTATTATATCGCCTGTGGCGATTTTATACATTGCATAAGCAATAAAACATAATTGCGAGGCTGCAAGCCTCGCATAGCTTAAGTAGCCGATTGTAAAAGAATATGGTAATTGAAGCCGCCTTTTTGTCATCTATCATTTTTATTATTATTTTTAACTAATGGCAGTTTCCCAAAAATACCGGATGGATAAAACAGCCTTCAAAATGCAAACTTTTGAAGAGGCGGATGATGCTATGCGGAACTATATCAACCATTCGCCACAAGAAAGGATGCGTATTTATTGGTACCTCACCAGTATTGCTTATAAGTTTGATTTGGATTGCCCTCCCCGTATGGATAAAACAGTTTTTAAAATAAAAAAACTGGAGGACTGATGCCGGATATTTTTCAGGAAGACTTCAGGGATTTTTTGACAGCGCTGAACAACCAAGAGGTAAAGTATATAATGGTTGGCGGGTTGGCGGTGGTGTTGCATGGTCATGCTAGGGTAACAGGTGATATGGATATTTGGGTGGAAAGAACGGAAGAAAATTATAATAAGCTGGCAAAAGCATTTCATCAATTTGGTATGCCAATGTTTGATATGACGTTGTTGAATTTTATGAATGTAAAAGAAAATGATGTGTTTTCTTTTGGTCGTAATCCTGTTGGTATAGATATTATGACGGCTGTAAAAGGGCTCCAATTTGAGGAGTCGTACCTACTTTCTGAAATTTTTGTGGATGATGGGTTGCCTATCCGTCTAGTACACATTAATCAACTATTAACTGCAAAAAGAGCCGCAGGACGACTGAAAGACCTTGACGATATAAAGCAACTGCAGCGAAAGAATAAATAACAACCCCATCTCTTCGAAACCTGTTCACTACTCTGCGAAATTAAAAGTTTCGCAGAGTAGTGAACGAAAAACTTGACATAGCGGCAGAGTGATTTTTGGGATTTTATCTCACTTCCAAAACTGTTTTTCGACAGCCGTATTATGTAAATATTGTTTTGTTTGGTCGTATCCTTTTTGCACAATTTGTTGCCACCGGCCCCACTCCAAAAATTTATATTCTTTTAAATCGAGCTCAAGAAAAATGGAAGTATTAGGTTTGCTAGCCTCCATTTTATGCCGGCTATTTATGGTAATGCTGTTAATTAAAATGGAGGAAAGGCCGGGCAGTGTTGTTTTTTTCTTGCGCCTAAACTTATCCCAAAATAACTGCCACGAACCGGGTATTTTTGTTAAATCTACAAGCGTGGTATTTTCGGCAGAAAGCGACACGGCAATTATATGGCGAACTGGTTTTTTTTGCATAGCCGCTACTGGCAAGTTATCTACTACACCACCGTCTACGTGTAAATGTTTATCAATAATTACCGGGGGAAATACACCAGGTATTGCAATACTAGCTTCAATTTGTAAACTAGCAAGGCCCTTTTCATGTACCTGCACTGTGGCGGCTGTATAATTAGTAGAAACACAATAGCTATTTACCCAAAGATCCTCTAAAAAAACATCGCCTAGCATTTCTGCTAAAAACTTGCGCATTTTTTTCCCAGACATTAATGATAAAAATGGCATGGTAAAGTCGTTGGACGTTAGTTTTTTTTCAGCGGCCAACTTACAATAAGCCATCACTTTTTGTATATCAAAATCTGCAAAAGATAGTGCTACGCTATAAATAGCCCCGGCACTGGTACCGCCTATAAAGTCAAATTCAAGTCCAGCTTCCTGCATTGCTTTTACCACCCCTACATGTGCAAAGCCTCTTGCGCCACCGCCGCCCAATACCAGGCCAACGGCTTGATGTGTAACAATTCGGCAGAAACGACGTACATCGGCCATATTGTTTTTTCGTATATGCAGATGCAATTCAAAAGTTCTATCCTTAAACCAATTAGAAGTATGGCGAGGCGTATCTGCATTTTCTGGATGTAGAAATAATAAATAAATTTTTTTATTCATCAGGTTGTCTGCATACAAATTAAGTTTTTGCTCTATTTCATATAAGTTACTGTTTGCATAAAAATTGGTAGCCACTATTATTAAATCGCAATAGGTAATGCATTCTTTTGCCCAACTTATGTGAGCGGCATCGCAACTTAAAAAATTAAGACCAGGATTTTTTTCCATCCTATCAAAAATGGCCTGATTACTATTGTGGCTATGCGTTTCATCATTGTAGATGGTAATACCAAGCCCCATTTTGTTAAACTGTTCCTCAATAGATTCTGTAAATGCACTTACATCATTATCGGGTTGTAGATTTACTACAGCTATATTTTTGGGGGCGGCATCTTTTTTTCTTTGATGAGCATTGT
The DNA here is from genome assembly GCA_039796695.1 of Bacteroidota bacterium. Lineage (GTDB taxonomy): Bacteria > Bacteroidota > Bacteroidia > Chitinophagales > Chitinophagaceae > JJ008. The sequence continues at coordinate 10,234 of JBDKJF010000042.1, read as the reverse complement.
GCTTTAATCTATCTATAATTATTTTGGTAAGCGTATTGGCTATTAATGGAAATTCTTTGATTATAGTATGATACTGGTTGGCATCTATGCACAGCAAATTTGAGCGGCGTAATGCGACTATAGAGGCACTATGCGGCTCTTTTGTAAACAACGAAAATTCCCCGATTGGGTCGCCAGTAGATATATCGCCAAGAATATAAATATTACTATCAACTGTTTCCAATGCTCTAAATCGGCCAGATACTACAATGTAGAATGCATTGCCAATTTCGCCCTGTTTAAAAACATATTCGCCCGCTTCATATGTCTGTTGCTGGGCAATAGAAAGGATGAGTTTAAGATGTTCCTCATCAAGCTCTCCAAACAGCTTTGATAAAGCTTGATATAAGTGAAGTGAGTCTGTAGGAAATTTCATAAAGAAGCTGCATTTATCGCTGGATAGTTTTTGTTGAACTCAAAGTGAATTCAATCACAAAAGGTAACATTTTTTTTGTATCCCATTTTTTTTCTTTTGCTAGTTAAAAAAATGGAAATCAGTTTTGCTAAAATATCGACGAGTATTATATTTTTTTGTACAAAACTTTATCATTATTTTAGTATAACTAATAACAGAGCCTTGTAGTTGATTTTATTTTCCGGAAATTTTTATTCAATTCTAAACGTAAAATTTAACACAATGGCAAAAACAAAACGCGGCATTGCTGCTACAAAGTCCAAAATTAAAACTGCTAAAAAGCCGTCCAAAAAAATTGCTGCAAAAAAGGATGCGGCTAAAGATTTAAAACAATTATTTGAAGACGGGCTAAAAGATTTGTATTGGGCAGAGAAAGCCTTGTACACAAAAGCGCTTCCATTAATGCTTAAAAATGCAACCAGCAGTAAGCTAAAGGCCGCTATTACGAAACATAGCACGGAAACTAAAGGGCAAATAATACGATTGGAAAAATGCTTTGCAGCAATGGGACAAAAACCTAAAGCCGCTAAATGCGATGCTATGCAAGGTTTAATGGATGAGGGTAAAGGTATTATTGAAGAGAGCCAACCAGGGGCTGTAAGAGATGCAGGCATTATTGCCGCCGCACAAAAAGCAGAACATTATGAAATTGCTAGTTATGGTACACTTGCTGCATTTGCTAAAGTGTTAGGTGAAAAAACATGCTTAAAACTTTTATTGCAAACCCTACATGAAGAAAAAAAATGTGATAAAACGCTTAGTGGCATTGCGGATACAAATTTAAATACACAGGCAATTTAGTTTTTTTGTTATGAGTTGGGTTATGCTGTTATTAGTATTATCCAAGTCGATATTTAATTTTTATACCCCTGCTTCGCATTTTATTTAAGCAGGGGTATACTTTTAATTTAATAGCGCAATGGCTTAAACCTTTTACTCTTGCAAAACATCTAGTTCTTCGTATCGTAGTCACACATGGATTTATGAAATTGCTTTTGTAAAATGTAGCAGCATAATTTTAGCATATGTTATCGTGTGGGCTCCAGTCCTTCCTTTTGGGTAAGCAATAGCCCACTAGTTTTATTTTTAAATTGTAATTATTTTGCTTGTATTAATGCATGCCAAAATTTTAATAGCACAATTAGCTGGCGCTTTCCTGTATACCGTATATTTTAGAAGGATAGCTGTTAATAAATATTTTCCGCCTTTTGTCGCCGAAAAGGTTACCTTCACGCCTGTATCATCAAATTGAAGTAGAAACTATGGCAGATTCTTGGAATAAAAAGGAAAGAGAAAAGAAAAAGCAACAAGAAAAAAAGGAAAAAGCAGAGCGCAAAAAGGAAAGAAAAGAACATACTTCCAATGGCAATAATCTTGATGATATGATAGCCTACGTGGATGAAAATGGAAACATTACCGATACCCCTCCCGATCCATCTAAAAGAAAAGAAATTAAATTAGAAGATATTGAAATAGGTGTACCAGAATATGTGGCCTCTGATGAGGATGCTACTAGAACGGGTAAGGTTAGCTTTTTTAATCAGGAAAAAGGTTTTGGCTTTATTAAGGAAATTACCACACAAGAAAGTTTTTTTGTGCATATCAATAACTTATCGGGCCCGGTTAGTGAAAATGATAAAGTTACTTTTACTGTAGGTCATGGCCCTAAAGGCCCTGTTGCTGAAAATGTGAAACCCGCCTAACGATACTTCTATACTTCGTAGCCCAAAATTTTATATCCGCTTTATGGATTTAAAATCTAATATCTCAACACAAAATTTTTAGGGAAAATCTTTTTTGTTCGTATTAGCAAATAATACTTCACAAATTGAAGAAAGTATATGTTGCTAATAATGCAGACATCTATTTACTAAACTTTAATGAAAATTTTAAATAGCGTGTGCTATTCAACTTATTTCAAGTTGTGATAATAGCATAATACAACGGAAAAAGTATAGTAAGCTTTTCAGAAAAATCGTTTGTGTTAGTCTGACAAACGGGTAAATGAAGCGCCATTGAAAATACGATTCAAGTTTTGATTCTTTGTCTTATTCCAATCATTAATATTGGCAGGAGTAACTACCCTCCATAAATTTTTCAGCTTTAGTTCATCATAGTCTGCCGTTTCAACAAATGTGCCGGTTACAGACTGTCTGTCTTTGAAATGTATGGAAAGGGGAGTACCTTTTCTTTCTTCTTTTTCGATGTATTTTTCTATTTGTTCGGGGGTCATATTTACCAATTTATTGTTACTGGCACTTTATTAAAATGTTTTCTTGGGCTTAGCCATGCTTACGTTCAAAGCTCTGCCATCCAGCATTTGACCGTTAAGAGAATCAATTGCTTTTTGAGCGTCGCTATTATTATTCATTTCAATAAAACCAAAACCACGGCTGCGGTTCGTAAGTTTGTCTAATTTAATTTTAGCAGAATCTACTACACCAAATGCAGCAAAAGTATTGTTTAGCTGCTCTTCAGAAACCATAAAACTAAGGTTGGAAACATAAATAGTCATGTGAAAATTTACCGGTAAAACAATTGAGAAAAAGTGCTGGTGTAAAGGAATACTACCGGAAAAAAATTTCGCTTACAGGAGCAGATGAACTCATTAACAAGTGCAAGGTAGGCTATTTTTACCAATATAGAGGTAAAAGTTAATAGTAAGCCTTGGGCAGGGAGACTTTCTGTTGTCATGTTTTAACTGATAAGTACTCATGAAAGATGATTTTTTAAAAACATAATGTAAATTGCAAAGAAGCGATTTAGTACTTTATAAGAGAATAATTTTGCACGAAAACAATGGTGTCCGTTATTATTGATCATTCTGGCGCAAAGGTTTTTGTTAAACATCGTTCCCAGTAGTTCTGTTATTTGAATTTTAAAAAACAGATTATTGTATATTCGCCCATCAATTTATAAAAATGAAAAAAAATGTTTCTTCTTTGCTAGTTTTATTTATTTGTTGCTCAGCTTTTGCGCAAGAGGTAGATTATAAGAAAGGAATGATTCAGTTAGATGGACAGGATTATGCCAAAGTAGAAGTAACCAAACAAAATTTTGGGCTTACTAAATTGTTTGATGTTTTTTCATTAAGCGGCGAAAAAATTATTATTGCAGTTCCTGCTACTGAGTTTGAGCAAGATAAAACAGATAATTCTTATTTATTTTATCGTTTGTCATTTTTAACGGCCAATCAAGTGGGTATTTTTAAAATTCAATCATTAAGTCAAGAAAAATCGTTTGCCAAATTAATAGGTAACAGCGGAATTTTAGTTAAAGACAAAGTGGATGAGTATAAAGTAAAGCAATTTATTGCGGCTAAAGGTGCCAGCCCACGCATAGCTATCGATTATACAGTGGTTTACAGAAATAAAGCTTGGCCATTAAGCATACAAGCAGATAAAAATATAGAACAAAATAGTAAAATTATTGGCAGTTTTAAACCAACCGGCACTTCTAACGGACAAGACTATTATGAATTTTTACTACCCTCTGGCGTGGTAGTTGCTAAAGTTTCTTTCACCGGCGGCAACAATGCTCAAAATATGGAAGTGTTTACAACTAAAGATAATTATAAAAGAATCGTATCTATTCCATTACAGGATAAAATTATAATGGCTGACGCAAGTATTGATAAAAACCAGTTTGCTATTAAACGTATTGCAAAGTGGTTGGTAGATAATCTTTATCTATAATGTTTTTTTGTTTTTGAAAAATTTTACATACAAGCTTTTCGTAATGCTTGCATTTTTGCTAAGCCTTGTATACGAGCAAACGCTACGTTTTTATTAGGGATATCCTCTGGGTTTTTATAGTTTTCCAACGCCATCTCGATACTTGCTTCTTTTAAAATATGAAGCATTGGGTATGGAGAACGGTTGGTGTAATTGGCGGCATCGTCTTCCTGCGAACCACTAAAAATATAATTTGGGTGAAAGCTAGCCAATTGATATATGCCTTCATATTTTTTTTGTTTTAGCATTTGTTCGGCTATTGATACAAGATCTAGATATTGGCTAAAAACATCAAAGCCATACGGCAATATTAGCAAAGTTGTTTCGTATGTTGAATCGTTATCTAATCGTTTACATTCTTCTAATACTGCCATTAAACACTGTTCCGCATCATTGCTTGTAACCACTCTATAAAACACCTTTTCCTGTTTTATTACGGCATTTGCAAAAGGGCAGAAGTTGCAACCAATAACTACATCGGCTACCCATTTTTTTGTTTGCTTAATTAAATCCTCAGCTGTAAGCATATTAAATTTTTAATAGCCCCATTTTATACAAAGTATTGATGGGCTTGTTATCCCAAAACAATTCAAAATCTTCCAAGCCCGCCGCTTCATAATCATTTTTTATTTCTTGCAAAGTATATTGTTTTGGATTGTAAGGTTCCAAATTTGGTAACATATTGATAAACCACCTTCCTTGTAAAAAAGGCAACAATACTTGCTGTGTTTTACTGTTGGTAATAAATTCAATACTTAGCATTTCTCTACTATTGCCTTTTTTAGTTTGGGTTATTTTTTGTGCCGTTAAATGTTTTCCGAGCCAAACAATTTTTGCATTTGGTTTAAAATGAATGGGTGTTGGTTCGCTAATAGCTTTTAAAATGTAATTCGATGTAATTGTTGTTTTAGGTACAGGAAAATCAAACCATTTTTGCAGTGGATCATCAAGCCCAATTTGATGCATATAATTATAAAGAGATTTTTTTAATCCAAAGCCAAACTTTTCATGGTCGGCGCCTGTAGGGTCAATATGCTCTATATCATTATTAGCAAATGTGCCATTGATAGTTGTTTTCTTTTCTACTTTAAATGTAGATGGCGATAGGCCTATGGGGCTATGGGCCGTCATAGTAAATAGATGCCAGAATGCAGATTGTAAAACGGAAGTTTTAAATAATTGCCGCACCATTTCTAATGAGTCAATTGTTTCCTGTTCTGTTTGTGTAGGAAAGCCGTACATTAAATAGGCGTGTACCATTATACCTGCTTCTGTAAAATTTTTAGTTACTACGGCTACTTGTGCCACTGTCACCCCTTTATTAATTAAAGTTAAAAGCCTATCAGATGCTACCTCTAACCCACCCGATACAGCTATACAACCAGCAGCTTTTAATAAATGGCATAAGTCGGGAGTAAAGCTTTTTTCAAAGCGAATGTTCGTCCACCAGTTAATTACAATTTTTCTTTTTATTATTTCTATTGCTAGGGCTTTTATTAATGAAGGGGGCGCTGCCTCATCAGTAAAATGAAAACCATTTTCGCCTGTTTGATGAATGATAGTTTCAATTCTATCGCAAAGCATTGCTGCAGCCACCGGTTCATATATTTTTATATAGTCGAGTGAAATGTCACAAAAGGTGCATTTTCCCCAATAACAGCCGTGCGCCATCGTTAGCTTATTCCATCTGCCATCACTCCAAAGCCGGTGCATAGGGTTGGCAACTTCTATGGCTGAAATATATTGGTGCAAAAGTAAGTCGCTATAATCTGGGGTGCCAGTTTCAAATTGTTTATAATCTTTATAGAGTGGGTTGTTAACGTATTTTATGCGGCCCTCATCAAGCAAGCAGGTTCTTTTTAAGGCCTCTTTGGAGGTATTGTTTGTTATAAAATTTACCAAACATTCTATGGGCATTTCCCCATCGTCTAAAGTTATAAAATCGATAAAGTCAAATACTCTTACGTCTGTAACCGAGCGTAGTTCTGTATTAGCAAATCCACCGCCTAAAGCCACTTTTATGGTGGGATGATTTTTTTTTATCCACTGCCCACAACGAAATGCAGCATATAGGTTGCCCGGAAATGGTACGCTAAGGGCAACCAAACTCGGTTGATGTTGTTCAATTTTTTGCTGCAATAACGTAAGCAATAGTTGATCGGTATATGTATATTTTTTTTGAAGCGAAAGGTATAGGTCGTCAAAACTATTAGCCGATCGGCCAAGTTTTTCTGCATAACGGCTAAATCCAAAATGTTCGTCCACAGATTCTTTTATCAAGTCGGAAAGATCTTCTAAAAATAAAGTAGCGATATGTTTTGCTTTATCCTGCACACCCATGTTGCCAAATGCCCAATCTAAATTATCTAATTGCGCAAAACGAGCAGCCTCCGGTAAAAAGTTGCGCCCTGCTATTAAAAAGGCAAGGGTGGGGTTATTGCCTTGTAAAAAATGAATAACGTCGTCAATCTTTTGTAGGTATTCATCTTTTAGTGTAATAATGCGTTCACAATTGGCAGACAGGGGCACTTTTTCATCAATGGTAGAAAAAAGTTGAGTAAGCCCATTTTTAGAAAAAATAGTTAATAAAACTTCTATTCCTAAATCGCATTGATAGGAAGTGATGTGTTTAGTATTTAAAAAACCTTTTAAATAAGCGGTAGCGGGGTAGGGGGTATTAAGCTGTGTAAAAGGAGGTGTTATTAATAAAACGGTAGCTGCCACTGGTTAGTATTAATGGCAAAAATATCTAATCGATAGCAATTAAGGAAGCATAATTACATTTACCTTTAGGTATTAGACAAAACAACGTTTTTATGAAGGTATTTTTTCTTTCTTTGATGCTTTTTGTAACTGTAAAAGCTTCTACTCAAAACTGCCCTGGTATTGCTGTAATGCCGTATACGGATGAAATAATCGCAGGAGATACGTTGATGATAACAGCCGTAACATCATCGCTAAAATCCGAAGTGGCTTATCAATGGAAAGTAAACACAGGCGAAATTGTGAGTGGCCAAGGTACTGCCAGGGTATTTGTAAAAACTGTAAATGCCGTTGGTTCCTTTATTACTGCTAATGTTACACTTACTGGATTGCCTGCCGGCTGTGCTACTACCGCCTCCGCTTCGGCTGAATTAATAAGTGGCTCGCAACTGGTAGTATCTGGCACCTTTACTAATGGGCAGGAACTAAAAAAAGCAATACAACAATTTATAGCCTCAAGCCATTTTAAGGATGTGGATAATACGGCAACGGCATTCATCTATTTATACAATGGCCCCTATACGGCGCAGTCTGCCTTTTCATCTTTTAAAGAAGCTATTAATGGGGCGTTTTTGGCAAATGAAATAGATAGTTCCAAATATGAAGTAGTAGCTGGAGGAGCAAAAAAGTTTGCCACTTATGAGATTTATTTATTGCATAAAAGTGCAGCAAAACCGAAGCCTTCGAACTAAAATTGAATGAAGGTATGGTGCCCACCACAGTCTTTTGAATGCCGATATTTAGGGCAAAATTTGTTAGTAATAATTTAGATAGCAAAAGGATGAGGGCATCAAAATATTCATTTAATTTATACATTTGCTCCGCTGGATTTTTTTGCATAAAAGCTAGATAACAATCTTTGCTAGTAATATAATAAGACAACAATTCATAGCACACTATTTTAAATTATAATAAAACACATGAAAAAATTTGCTTTTTTAATAGGGATGATAGTAGGCTTGAGCGTAACATCCATTTGTCAAAAATTTGACAGAGAGTACTTTGTTTTTCAAAATACGCACTTGCCTTCTAAGCTTATATATGATCAAATTAAAACCTATGGAGTTAATGTAACAGTAAACAGCAGCTCATTGTACACGATGGATTATAATTTTGCGAATGCGCAGGCTATTACGCTAGCAGCTTATGATAAAGTAGATTATAGCAATGCTGATTTAAAGGCAAATGTGGTATACGGCCCCTGTTCCTTTATTGATGAAAAAACATCGTCTAGAACAGTGGAAGAAGAAGTTAATAAAGTAAAAGTAAAAGTTACTTATTACAAACGGGTATTAAATTTTCGTTTCCCAATTAGCTATCGTTTGGTAAACGGCCGTAATGGAGTAACGCTTTATAACAACGAATTTTCATCCGGTAATGTAAGAAGCATTGAAACGAGTGAATTTAAATCAGAGGGAGAGGCGGCCAATTATATGAATACAAATAGAATGCAGTTTGTAGCAAATCATATAAACAATTTGGTTCAGGAGTTTATGGGCGGTAGCAACCGGTCTATTAGGGATATGTTTGATTTTTATACAAACACAACCAACATGGACATTTATATGGTGAAAAAATGGGATAAAGATGATGAATACAATGCCCATGTAAAAAATGTGATTAATGTTTTTAAATCCACTACGGCAGATGAACAGCCCGAGGTAGTAAAAGAAAAGTTGAAAAATGATATAGCATATTTCCAAACTTTTGACGGCGTATTTAAGGCCGATGATAAAAAAGAAGATATACTTTACTTTATTAATTATTTTAATTTAGCTACACTTTTTTTCTGCTTGGATGATTTTGAAAAAGCACAATTTTATTCCGAAAAATTAAAGGTTTCTGATAAGCAAGAAGGAGCTACAAGAATGTTAAACAGCTATATTAAATCTGCTGTTACTAGAACGGCTAAACATTTTGTTTCAAATACACACCTTACTTATAATCCTGTTAAGGACTATAGATTAGCGGGTAAAGAATTTGCCAGCGATGCCGCAAGTGCCAGCGAAAACATGGCTTCTTCTATGGCAGCAGGAAATATAGAAGCAAAAGACAAAGCTATTATGAGTGATAAAGCAGAGGTGCTTGGTAAAATTGTGGTAGTTAAAGAAAAAGGAGAAATACAGTTGATACCTAAAGATAATCCGGGTAGCCCCATCGTTCTTTCCCCAATAAATTGCTTGGCCTTTAGTATCGACACACTTAATTATTTGGCTGCAAAAAATGCCAGTAATGGAGCACCTGTAAAACAGTTTTTTCAAGTGCACTACAGTTCTGATAAGATTAAATTGTTACAGTATGTAGATAATGCTTTAACACCCAATGCAAGCTTTATAGGCTTTATACGTCCTGCTGAGGAGATCGTTACATTCGGTACTGGTTTTGGTGTAAAGAAAAAACTGGCAAATTATTTTGAAGATTGTAAGGATGTTAGCGAAAAAGCAAAAGATGGCGATTTTGGTGGTGCTTTTTCAAAAGATTTGCTAGGTAATTTCAAAAAATTATGTGTGGAGTATGATGCGTGTAAATAAAATTTACTTGTTACATTTATAATGAGAGGGCTGCCAAGTGCAGCCTTCTCTATTTTTTACTGCCTCAATAGCAGTTAGCTATGCTTAAATGACATTTTTAATAACTATTTATTGAAACGAAATGGCTAGGCATGATTATTAGGCATTAATATTAAATTATAATTATGGAAATTGAAATATTTACACTGGCCGATTTTGCACAAGACAATCAGTCTAAATTAACTATAGTAGGTACTTTCGATAATATTAATGTGCCTCAATTTCCTGCCCTACATCCATCCTGTGCTATTGCTTGTCGTTTACGATTTGCCGCCAAAGAGGCCGGGCCGCATCATTTTAAACTTCGTTTAATAGATAGCGATGGAAAGGAAATTATACAGCCCATTCAGGGAGATATTCATATCGGTGAATCAGCAAACGGGCAGTTTACTTCTATTAACATAGTTATAAACTTTAACCAACTGCAATTTAAAAGCGCAGGTCGTTATTCGTTCGAATTGTATATTGATGATGATTGGAAATCGGGCTTGCCTTTGTTCTTAAATCAAATTGCCTAAAAAGTTTTTTGGGCAAGGAAAATGAAGGCTACTATGCCGCCTATTAATAGCAAAGCTGCTGTAATAATTGGTAGTATAACATAAACTGTGTAAGTCCTTCAAAGTTGGGGTACCCCAACTTTGAAGGACTTATTTTTTTAATTTTAAAAAACACAGTTTACTTATGGACAAAGAACAAATGCTTTCAGATGCTTT
>JBDKJF010000041.1:0-13661 GCA_039796695.1 Bacteroidota bacterium | reverse complement strand
TCCCGCCTTAAAGCGGGATATTCTACCGGGATGAACTACCTCCCGAAAATTCATTTTGTAGATGAGTAACTTTTGGCGACCCTCCCGCCTTAAAGCGGGATATTCTACCGGGATGAACTACCTCCCGAAAATTCATTTTGTAGATGAGTAACTTTTGGCGACCCTCCCGCCTTAAAGCGGGATATTCTACCGGGATGAACTACCTCCCGCACCCAACTTATATCATATTGGGGGTGCAAATATACACGCAAAAACTTTAAGTTTTCTCTTTTTAGTAACTATTTATTGCGTAATATTTCTAATCCTTGTACGATGTTTTGCTTAAATGCGGCTAATTCCTTTTTTTGAAGATTAATAAAATTGTTTTCTTTTAGGGTGCCCAAAACACTTTCCATTTCCTTTTGGGAGCTATATACCATTTTTCTAAACGGGTTTTCAAAATCTCTAGCTCTGGAAGCAAAAATACCTTCGGAAATCCACTCTCGAGTAGATATAGCATCCATAAAAAGAGCTTTTATATATTTTTTGGTAAAAGTTGATGCACTAACACCTAATATGCTAATGCCGCACCTCATTTTATCAATGGCATAGCTATCGCTTTGCTTTTTGTAAAAAGTATGCACCTCGTCCCAACTGTTAATACTATTTTTTTTAATTTTTTCAATAAGTTGATTAAGGGCTTTTTGGGTAACTAATTGCCCACCCACATTTACCCAATGTGTGGGTTTTTCCGATATGTTTATTTGTTTAAATAATTGAGCCCAATTTTTTATTTTCTTATGTTCAATTAAACCTAATAAAGATTGCGCAACATAGTATCTTTTAAGTCGTTGAAATATGGAATAAGCTGCTGCTACTTTAATTAGTACTACTTTTCGTTTTGAGTTTTCGAATCCATCAACGGTAATAACAAGTTGGTCAATTTCGTCGGGCATATTTTCCAGTAAATACAATCCTTCTTTTTCCAAATTATGCTCTGCAATTTTTTGCTTCCCTGCTTTTACCCAAGCTTTAGCAGTAGCTATTGCCATTATTTTAATGGCCGTAACGATCTCACTCATACTGTCCGGTCCAAAAACATCGTATTCATATTTAATAGACTTATCAATGCGTTTATCTCTAGCTGTATATTTTGACTCATTACGGCTCAGTGCATAAAGGTTATATAAAAACCAGTAAGCTGGCATTACTACTAACCTATCGTTAGCCACATCATTGCTGACCAATGAGAAAGGGATAGGTATATTTAATTCTGCAGGAAAATCGCCTTTGGCTATAATTGTAAATGAAGCAAATTGCGAATTGTGTTTTAAACTTACACATAAGCCTGGCCAAAATCCACGACCCGCTATTATTTCTCCATCGGCCCCTCTCGAATTGTGATTAGAGCCAATAGTGGCACCAGCTGCCACATTACTTTGCCCCATTATAACTGCAGCGCATAAAAAAGAGTTGTTATGATGCTGCTCATGGCCGGGAAAGATTAAAGAGTTTAATACTTCGCAACAAGAAATAGTGGAATTATCGCCTAAGTAAGAATTAATTAATCGGGCACCGTACTTTAATTGAGAGCTGTTTCCCATTACAAATCTTACCGCTTTAACGCCATAAAAAATGCGACAACCAAAACCTATAATACCGTTTACCAACTCGCATCCTTCCCCTATTTGAGATTTAGCTTGTGCCGAAGAGTTGATTGTAATGTTTTTTATTTTGTTGGCACCTTTTATATATGCATCGCTACCAATCCACACATCTTTTAAAATGCGTGAATTTTTTATTACAGTACGATCTCCTATTTTACTATAGTATCCTCTTTTAGTATCAAATTGTTTATCGGTAAACTGTTTAAATTTTTCTAATAATGCTTCATCATCTCGATATTTACTCCACATCCATGCATCGGCAGCTTGCATACCATTAAAGGGCAATATACTTCTACCCCCATTTTCATTACAAACTTCCATCCATGTGCGAACGGATTCTGTTTCGCCTTGTTTTACTACACCGTTTCCAAACTTTGCATGGTTGGTAGTGGCCATTTCGTTAATGTTCACTAGAATAACTTCATCTCCTATTATATAATGGCTAATCATATTTACATTATTAACCACTACATTGCTGCCAATATCTGTACTTACAATGGTGCTATTATACAGGCCTACCGGCAATCGAAGATTGTGAAATTCTAAGGTGAGCTGTTCTAATTTTCCAATTCGAATAAAGCCATAGAAGGTGCATCCTTTAACCAATGATGGATTAAATGTAGGTTCAACCCATATGTTTTTCCAATTGTCGGAGGTATTATGATTAGCTATTAACGCTTTTATTTCAACGGCTGTTAGCTGCCGATGCTTTATTTTATTTCTATGTTGTTTATTGCGCAGGTAATATTCATCTTTCCCCTTAGGTATATACTCTTTAGGAATAAAATTGTACCCAATAGAAGTGATGGGTAGTTTCGTTATTTGATTCATAGACTGAAAGGTGTTTGAGGGTTACCCAATCGCCACACTGTCTTTACAATTACTCTACAGTTACACTTTTGGCAAGATTTCTGGGTTTATCTACATCGCATCCTTTTGCAATACCAATATAGTAAGATAGAAGTTGTAAAGGCACGACGCTAATGATAGGAGCCACTATTTCGTCCGCAGCAGGTATTATCATTACTTCTTCTGATAATGAGGCTGAAAGATCATCACCTTCGGTAATAACGGAAATCACCCTTCCTTTTCTTGCTTTTATCTCCTGCATGTTGCTTACTACTTTTTCGTGGTAGGCATCTTTTGTGGCAACAAATACAACTGGTAAATTTTCATCAACCAATGCAATTGGGCCATGTTTCATTTCAGCAGCGGGATAGCCTTCGGCATGTATATAAGATATCTCTTTTAGTTTCAAAGCCCCTTCTAAAGCCACAGGGAAGTTGTAACCCCGGCCTAGGTATAAAAAGTCGCTAGCATTTTTATATTTGTCTGCTAGGGCTTTTATATTTCCGCTATTAGCTAAAGTCCATGCTACTTTTTCGGGCACTTCTTCTAGTTCTTTTAGCAGGTGCATATACCGATCTTGCGTAATAGATTTTTTTAGGTGGGCAATTTTTAAAGCCATCATTGCCAATACGGCTAATTGTGCGGTAAAGGCTTTGGTAGAAGCAACGCCAATTTCAGGACCTGCATGTGTATATGCTCCACCATGGCTAACTCTCGCAATAGAAGAGCCCACAACATTCACCACACCTAGTACAATCGCTCCTTTTTCTTTTGCATTTTCTATAGCCACTAGGGTATCTGCTGTTTCTCCGCTTTGAGAAATAGCGATAATTACATCTCCTTTATTGATTACCGGATTGCGATATCTAAATTCGGATGCATACTCTACTTCCACATTGATGCGACAAAGTTCTTCAAAAATATATTCGGCTACTAAGCCTGCATGCCAACTAGTTCCACAAGCTACTATAACAATTCGGCTGGCCTGCATAATTTGTTCGGCATATTCTTGTATACCACTCATTGTAATAGTACCAGCTTGTGCATCTAATCTACCTCTTAGACAATCGAATATCGTTTGCGGTTGTTCGTGTATTTCTTTTAACATGAAATGATCATACCCGCCTTTTTCAATGGCTGCTAATTCTAAATCTAACTTTTGGACGTAAGGCGTAAGTTTTTCATTTCCCAAGTTTTTTAACACTAATTCGTCTGGCTTTATGATGGCTAGTTCATAATCGTTAACGTATACTACTTCTTTTGTGTACTCGAGCATGGGCGAGGCATCTGAACCTAAAAAATGTTCGCCTTTACCCACGCCTATTACCAAAGGGCTTCCTTTACGGGCAGCTATGATGGTGTGCGGGTCATCCTCATCCATTAGCAGTATTACATAAGCGCCTGTTACTCGTTTTAATGCTACCCTTACTGCTTCTTCGAGTGAGCAATTGTTATTTTTTTTTATTTCTTCAATAAAATTTAAGAGTACTTCTGTATCAGTATCGCTAGTAAAGGAATACCCTTTTTTTATTAATTCTTGCTTTAGTTGACTGTAGTTTTCTATGATACCATTATGTATCATGGCCAATTTACCACTTGCAGAGGTATGTGGATGGGCATTCCTATCGCTTGGTTCGCCATGGGTAGCCCATCGGGTATGCCCTATACCAGTATTGGCTTGTAAATCCTGCCCAAGTATAGCTTCTTCTAATTCTGCTACTTTACCTTTCTTTTTATGCACTTTGAGGCCATTCCCTTTTTGCAGCGCTACACCTGTACTATCATAACCTCTATATTCTAATCGCTTTAACCCTTTAATAATAATTGGGTATGCTTGTCTGGGGCCTGTATATCCAACAATTCCACACATAGATAAAGTTTTGTTGATTTAAAGCAAAGGTATTGATTTGGTTGTATGCTAGTGGTAAACTTATTAAATGCTGCTATTTTTTTTATTAGAGAATCTGAATAGCTTTTGGCATTTCGCTATAACAGAACCCCTTTAAGTAATAAGAAGGCAGTACCAAAATAGATAAGAAGCCCAGTAACATCTACCAATGTTGCGATAAACGGGGTGGATGAGGTGGCGGGATCGGCTCCTAATTTTTTTAAAAGTAACGGAAGCATTGAACCCATAATAGTGCCCCAAACTACCACCCCAACAATGGCCATACCAATGGCATATCCTATACGTAAATAATAATATCCAAAAAAGCCGAATAGTTGATGCCCCCCGTATATAATAAAGAAGCCCACTACACCTAGTGTAAGGCCCATCATTAATCCGGATATTATTTCTCGTCGGGCTATGCGCCAAGCATCCTGCACGGTAATTTCGCCTAATGCTAATGCCTGAATAATTAGTGTAGCAGCCTGCGAACCACTATTGCCCCCGCTTGAAATAATTAATGGAATAAAGGTGGACAATACTAAAACCTGCTCTAATGTTTTTTGAAAATTGGCCATAGCGGCGATGGTAAGTGTTTCGCCTACAAATAAAATGATTAGCCAAAAAATTCTTTTTTTATAAAGTTTAAAAATAGGTACATCTAAATAGGGCTCTTCTAAAGCTGCTGTACCTCCCATTTTCTGCATATCTTCTGTAAATTCTTCTTCTGCCACCCATAACATATCGTCGATGGTTACGATGCCAAGCAGTTTTTTACTTTTACTTACTACAGGCAAGGCTACTCGGTTATTCATTTTAAAAACTTCACTCGCCATTTCTTGATCATCTTCGGGATGAAGGGCAACAAAACGTTCATCCATTAACTCTTCTACTTTTTTATAAGGTGGATTTAATATAAACTCTCGTATCCTAATATCATCTAACAGCTCGCCCTTTTCGTTAATTACATATATTACATTGATGGTTTCACTATCTTTTCCATATTTACGAATGGTAGAAAAAACCTCTTCAATGGTATTCCAAGGGTATACATAGACATAATCCGGCGTCATTAACCTGCCGATACTATTTTCTGGATATCCAAGCAATGATAATGTAATTTTTCGCTCATCGGGGTCTAATAATTTAATAAGTTCTCTTACTACATTGCTGGGCAATTCTTCTAAAAAATCGGTGCGGTCATCTGCCTTTAATTCATTGAGTAGTGTAGCGGTAGTATTGGCGGGCAGCTCATGTATAATTCTTTTTTGAAAAGATAGATCTAAGATTTTAAATACGCTTGCTGCTCGGTGTACGGACATGTTGGCAATGATCTGGCTTTCATAGGCTGGGTATTCTTCTATCAGCAGCGCTACGTCGCTAATATTTTGATCATCTAAAAAATTACGTATTTGCAGTTTATCTTCTGTTTGAATAATGGTTTCAAACTGCTCTAACAAATTAGGATGTTCCAGTTCTAAAGGCATACTTCAAAAGTACGAAGCTCCTGTGAGGTACTGAGTAGACAGAAGATTATTATTTTTATAAAAAAAAGAAATGATTTTACCTATTCTTTACATAGCCCCCACAGCCGAAATGGGTAGAGGAGTATTTACCACCGAAAAAATAGCGAAAGGTACCATTGTTGAAATAGCACCTGTAATTATTATGAGTAATGAGGATAGAAAGCACTTAGATAAAACCCTGTTGCATGATTATATTTTTGAGTGGTGCGATGATGCATTGCAGTGCTGCATGGCGCTAGGATATATACCTATCTACAATCATAGTTATGAAAGCAACTGTGAATATGAAATGGACTATGCTAATGATTGGATTCAAATAGTTACTATTCGGGATATAGACCAAAATGAAGAACTTTTTATAAACTACAATGGCACTTGGAATGACAAAACTACTATTTGGTTTGAGGCTAAATAAAATAGCCCCCGGCGGTTTGCCGGAGGCTATTAATGTTTTTTAAATGGGCTTATTGAAACTTAATTTGCCCCCTAATTTCTCCACCACCGAAGGCCTTGGTGTGGATATTAATGTAATACATACCATTCAATAAATCTTCTTCTTTAACAATATTACCATCTACCAATAATGTACCGGAAATAGTGCCTGTCTTAGAAAAACGTAAAGCAGTACTAGTAGGTAGTTGTGCAGAGTGCTGAGCCCCGTTGGTACCAACAGTAGGTGTAGCCGCCGCTCCAACACCTGAAATTATATGCTGCACAATAGTAGCCGCATAACTAACTGGAGCTAGGCCGTGAATGTGCATGGCAGTAACAGAATCTGTTAATCCAGTCCAGGTTACTTTGTAAGACAATAGTTTTGTCTTTTTAGTATAGCTTACATCCATAGTACCCAAACCTGCACTGCTTACTGCAGGTGTTTCTTGAGCGCTACTCATAACTATACCTGATTTAGCGTATAAATATGTTTTCTTTTCCTCGGCCTCTCTTTCACAGCTAGAAAGCATAACTAGGCCAGCTAAAATAAGGGAACCGAAAGCAGTTAATTTAATCAATCTCATTAGTTTGGTATTTATTGGGTAAAAATAAGAAGTTTTTAGAAATCAAAAACAGTTTCCAAAAATGGTGGAAAAAAGAGCTATTGGATTGAATTTTTTATTTCCTGAAGCTTTAACAGGGCTTCTACGGGGGTAAGGCGGTTTATGTCAATACCCGCCAACATGTTACGTATTTGTTCAAAGGTTTCAGAATGGGCGTCAAATATAGAAAGTTGCATTTTGGGCCCATTTAAACTTTTTAAAACTTGTCCGGTTTGGCTACTTCCCATCTCTGTTTTTTGGCTTCTTACTTCCAATTCGGCCAAAATTTCGTTGGCCCTATCTATTAGCGAAGGGGGCATGCCGGCCATTTTAGCCACATGTATACCAAAGCTGTGGGTGCTACCACCCCTAGCCAACTTACGTAAAAAAATGATTTTATTGCCCACTTCTTTATTGGTAACATGATAGTTTTTAGCCCTTTCAAACTTATCCTCTAACTCATTTAACTCATGATAATGGGTGGCAAAAAGCGTTTTTGGTTGCTGTGGTGCATTGTGCAAATGCTCGGCTATGCTCCAAGCTATAGAAATACCATCGTAAGTAGATGTGCCCCGACCAATTTCGTCTAATAACACTAGGCTGCGGGCCGTTATATTATTGATGATACTCGCTGTTTCATTCATTTCTACCATAAAAGTAGATTCGCCACCGCTTAAATTATCGGAAGCCCCTACTCTGGTAAAAATTTTATCGGTTAAGGAAAGATAGGCTTCCGCAGCAGGTACAAAACTACCAGTATGCGCCATTAAGGTTATTAAGGCCGTTTGCCGTAACAGCGCCGACTTACCACTCATATTGGGCCCTGTAAGAATAATTAGTTGCTGCTCTGTTTTATTGAGGGTTAAATCATTTGTAATGTAACTTTCGCCTATTGGCAAATTACGTTCTATTACCGGGTGGCGACCCTCTTTTACAATCCACTCATCGCCGTGGTGCAGTTGCGGTTTTGTATACTGGTATTGAATGGCGTTATTTGCAAAGCAACATAAGCAGTCCAAAATAGCTAGCAGATTGCCGTTCATTTGCACCGGCGCTAGGTAATCGTAAAGCTCATTTAGTAATGCTTCGTATAATTCCAATTCAATTTTCAATACTTTTTCTTCGGCACCAATTATTTTTTCTTCATAATCTTTTAATTCCGGTGTTATGTATCGCTCTGCATTGGCCAATGTTTGCTTGCGCATCCAATCGGTGGGCACTTTATTTTTTTGCGAATTAGTAACCTCTAGGTAATAACCAAACACATTATTGAAACCAATTTTTAATGAGCCGATACCTGTACGCTCCGCTTCCCTTACTTGCAATTGGGTTAAATACTCTTTGCCGCTGAAGGCAATGCTACGTAGTTTATCCAAATCAGGATTAATACCCGTATTTATCATACCCCCTTTGGCGGCAATGGCTGGCGGGTTTTCATTTATTTCTTTAAAAATTTTATCGGCAATATAGGGGCAAGGGTTTAGGGCATCGCCTAGCCGCTTTAAATAATCATTGTTATGCGTTAGCGATAACATTTTTATTTCCTGAACCTGCTTAAGCCCCTTAGCTAATTGCAAAACCTCTCGGGGATTGATTTTTTTCATGGGTATTTTTGATACCAGCCTTTCAATATCACCGCACTGTTTTATGTGTTGCGATAGTTTTGTTCGTAGGTCTGCATCCTTTATTAAATACTCCACCGCATCTAATCGTTCATATATTTTTTGAATATCTTTTAACGGGAAAATGATCCAGCGCTTGAGCAATCGGGCACCCATTGGGGAAACAGTATTGTCTAGTACGCCAATTAAAGTCGTGCTAATATCGCCTGCACTGTTGGCCATTAGTTCTAAGTTGCGAATGGTAAATCGATCCATCCATAAAAAATCATCTCTATCTATTCGCTGCAGCGCTGTTATATGCTGCAGATTGGGGTGCTCTGTTTCTTTTAAATAATGAATGATGGCTCCAGCGGCAATTAATCCATTTTTTAATTCATCTACGCCAAAACCTTTTAACGAATGGGTTTGAAAATGCTTGAGCAATAAATCCTCTGCGTAAGTGGCATCAAAAATCCATTCGTCTAATGTGTAGGTATATACTTTGCTATTAAATTCTTCTTTATACTTTTTTTGTTGGTGCCGTTGAAATACTACTTCGGCGGGCTTAAAACTTTGTAACAATTTATCGGCGTATTCCCTATCGCCTTCGGCCAAAAAAAACTCGCCGGTAGAAATATCTAAAAAAGCAAGGCCATATTTTTCATCGGCTGCAAAATGTACGGCTGCCAAAAAATTATTGGTATGATGTTCGAGCAGTTTATCATTAACGGTAGTGCCGGGTGTTACCATATCCGTAACGCCTCTTTTCACCACTCCTTTTGCTTGTTTAGGATCTTCTAGTTGATCGCAAATGGCTACCCTATGCCCTGCCTTTACTAACTTATGCAAATAAGTGTCTAAGGCATGGTGTGGAAAACCGGCTAACTCGGCCGAAGCCGCAGCCCCATTATTTCTTTTGGTAAGGGTGATGCCTAAAATTTGTGAAGCCAGTACAGCATCCTGTCCAAAGGTTTCATAAAAGTCGCCCACCCTAAATAACAGAATTGCATCGGGGTATTTTTGCTTAATAGCCCGGTGCTGCTGCATCATGGGTGTATCTGAACTGGCGGCTTTAGACATGATAGTTAATCACCCAGCACTTTTTGCAAGGGTGAGGCGGCAAAAATAAGGAACTGATAGTAGTTAAAATTGGGTTTATCTGTTTATCTCTATCAATAAAAATATTAAATTTACCAAAAGGATAATCCATGGCAGTGCCTGTATTAGATAATGAATTTATGCAATACTGGTCTCAACTTACCATTACCGAGAAAGAATCTTTATTGGGTGTGGCAAAACAGTTTGTACAGCTGAAAAGTGAAGACTCAGACGACTTGCGTAAACAATTGGTAATGGAAGAGTGAGCCAGTTATTTAAAAGGAGAAGGAAAATCGTATACCTGGGATGAAGTAAATGAAATGGCAATAAGTAAAGAAAAAAGAAATGGCCTATAAAATAGAAGTAAGGGCACTTGCCACTATTGAAATTATTGAAGCTTATGACTGGTACGAATTACAACGAGAAGGCCTAGGTGATGAATTTTTATTGGTTAAAAGCTATCGGAAGGCGTCTTTGTATTTTGAACTTCAGCAAATAGAGATTCAACTTGTTGTTTAGTATAGTGATTTGTCCAACCGAATTGAAAATATAGAAATAGTCCAATGTAGATTGTCAAAACTACAATTAGTCCAAATTTGAATAAACACAATACTATTTTTTTGAAAGATTTTACTACAGATCGATTAAAGTTGCCACTCATTTTTACTGGTGTAAATGCCTGTACTAAAGATAGCTGAGTATCCGTAACAAATTTTAAAGGCCAGAGATATTAGAAGCTGAGTAGAATTACCGAACCCCGAAGGGTGCGACGCAACGAAAGTTGATAGCAGTACTAAAGCTGGCTAATTACTCCTTTGCTAAAACTTCGGAGCATAAATAATTTTCCTCTTCCACTTTATGTAACCCCTCCCCTTCCTGCATCTGCTAAGGAAATAAAACTTTATGAATAAATACTTCCTGCTGGCACTGATAATTGTATCTGCTGCCATTAACAAAACTTTTGCACAAACAGATACCGCCCGAGCCGATGCCTCGATGAACGATGCCACGGTTTACTTTGGCTATGGCGCCGAACTCACCCATGAAAGCAAGGTAAAAGTGGATGGCAATACAAAGATTATCGTCATCAATAATTTGAGCACCAATATAGATATTAACAGCCTGCAGGTAAGTGTGCCGGAAGATGTGGCCCTACTGTCGCAACGCTATAGTGTGTACTACCCCACCGTGCCGTCAATAGCTAAAACAAAAGAGGTGGAACGGATGGAAGACAGTATTACCCTGTTGCAAAAAGACATTAGCCGAATTGATAACCTGATTGTAATAGACCAGGAAATACTAACCAAAACGGGGCTGCTGATTGAAACCACCATTAATACCAGTGGCAATAAAACAGTAACGAGCGACGAGGTATTAAAACTACTGGAGTATTACAATAACAAGATTGAGAAATTGAAAACAAATATTTATAACCACCGGCAAAATATAGCTGGCGTAAATATTAAAATTGCCGACATACGTAAACGCATTGCTTTAATAACGGCTGTTACACCTATTAAACAAAAAACTTATGGCCAAGTGTTTTTACAAGTAATGAATAAGCGCAGCGGCGAAATACCGGTAAAACTTTCTTACTATACTCAATATGCTGGATGGACAGCCGTGTATGATGTACGGGTGAATTCAAAAACCAATAAGGTAAAGCTGGTGTACAAAGCCTCGCTTACACAAACTACGGGTATTGATTGGAAAAAAACGAAACTGACCCTTAGCACCGGCACCCCTAACTTTGGGGTGGCTGCTCCCATCCTTACTCCATGGTATTTACAACAATACGTACCCGGCATTGCTACTGATTTACAAAGAAGGGCTGCTGTAGGTAATGCCCAGCGAAATGTTATACAATCGTATGAAGACAACGAATCATTAAAAGAAGTAGTGGTAACCAACGGATATGGTCAATACAAACTGGAAGGCAAAATAGCGGGATTAAAAACCGTTGACCCCAGCACTCTGCAACAATACACCAACCTTACACAAGGCCAACTGAATACCAATTTTGAAATTGATTTGCCCTATGACATTGCTAGCGATGGGCAACTGAACAGTGTAACGATTAAAGATCAAGAAATAAACTGCACCTTAAAAAATTATGCGGTGCCCCGTATGGATAAAGATGCCTATCTGCTGGCAGAAGTGTCCGATTGGCAAAACTTAGATTTATTACCTGGCGATGCTAATATTATTATGGATGATACTTATATCGGCAAATCTGTAATTGACCCTAACTCAACAGCCGATACACTGAACCTTTCTTTAGGTAGAGATAAAAGAGTGGCCATAAAAAGATCGCTTATAAAAGAATTGAGCAGCATTAAAACAAGCGGTAAAGAAAGCAAGCAGGTATTTACTTATGAAATATTGGTGAAGAATAATAAAGTAACCGACGTAAACCTGCTGCTAAAAGATCAATATCCACTCAGCAGTATTAAAGAAGTTACTATCGCTTTGGAAGATGGACATGAAGCCACCGTAAACCCAGAAACGGGTGTGCTTACTTGGAAGATTGATTTAAAACCCGGCGAAAGTAGGAAAGTGCAATTTAGCTACACAGTTAAGTACCCTAAAGATTTAAAAATTGTTAATCTTAAATAAACACTAAATCGTCATATAAAAAAGGAGGAAGCAGCACTTCCTCCTTTTTAATATAGTATGTGCGCAACTGTGATTTATGTATTATTTTTAGGCACTAACAAATTTATGAAAAAGATTACCCTATTGTTTACCACTTTCTTTTTAGCGATAGCAGTAAATGCACAATTACCTGCCACCTCTAACCTGCCGCTCATTAATATTAATACCAATGGGCAAACAATACCAAACGACCCAAAGATTACAGCAGATATGGGAGTAATATATAACGGGCCGGGTGCATTAAATAATGCTACAGATCCCTTTAATCATTACAATGGAAAAATTGGTATAGAGGTAAGGGGGCAATCATCTCAACAATTCCCAATGAAATCATATGGCATTGAATTAAGAGATAATGGAGGCAGTTCCATCAATCGTTCATTATTTGGTTTGCCCGCTGAGAGTGATTGGGTTTTATACGCCCCTTATAACGAAAAAACTTTAATGCATAATTTTTTAGCTTATACCATTACTCGGCAAATGGGTAGGTGGGCGGCCAATTGTAGGTATGTAGAAGTAGTTATTAATGGTGACTACAAAGGCATTTATGTGCTTATTGAAAAAATTAAAAGAGGTAGCGGAAGGGTAAACATACCTAAACTGAATGCAACAGACATTACGGGCGATGCTGTAACAGGAGGTTATATTTTTAGTATTGATAAAGAAGCGGATGCTTGGTACTCTGCAGTAAAGCCCCGTGAAAGTACTAATAACCAAACTATCCGCTACAGCTATATTTATCCAAAAGCTGAAAATATTGTAACCGAACAAAAAGATTATATAAAAAGTTATGTAGATAGTTTTGAAACGGCGCTTAAAAGCTTAACCTATCAAAATAAACAAAATGGCTGGAGAAAATTTGCTGATGAAAACTCTTTTATCGATTACTTTATTGTAAACGAACTTAGTCGTAATGTGGACGGGTACAGACTTAGTTCTTATTTTCATAAAAATAAAAATAGCAATGGCGGTAAAATAATTGCTGGCCCTGTTTGGGATTACGATTTGGCATTTCGCAATGCCAACTATTGTAATGGTAGCCTTACCGATGGTTGGGCTTTTCGATTTAATGGGGTATGCCCGCAAGATTTTTGGCAAGTGCCTTTTTGGTGGGATGTGCTTTTGACCGACACTGCCTTTAACAACAACCTGCGCTGTAGGTGGAAGCAATTGCGGCAAACAACTTTAAGTACCACCAATTTATTTTCGCTTATAGATTCTGTATCTAATTTAACCAGCCAAGCAAGGCAGCGGCACTTTAATAAGTGGCCCGTATTGGGGCAATATGTGTGGCCCAACCCACAACCCATTGCCACCACCTATGATGGAGAAATTGAAACATTAAAAACATGGCTTGTTGAACG
>JBDKJF010000040.1:0-14343 GCA_039796695.1 Bacteroidota bacterium | reverse complement strand
GTATGCCAGAAATGTTGAAACCCACTTCTGCTATTACAGGTGCAGGCTTAGGAAAAGATGTAGCATTAATTACCGATGGAAGATTTAGTGGTGGCTCTCATGGCTTTGTTGTGGGTCATATTACGCCTGAGGCTTTTGAGGGCGGTTTATTAGCATTTGTAGAAGACAATGATATTATTGAGTTAGATGCCACCAAAAATGCTATCACTTTAAAAGTAAGCGATGAGGCAATTGCTGAACGAAAAAAGAACTGGAAACAACCTGCGTTAAAAGTAACAAAAGGCGTTTTATATAAATATGCTCAATGTGTAAAATCAGCCGATCAGGGTTGTGTAACCGATGAATGACGGCCTCCTCCAACCCCTCCGCAGGAGAGGCTTTAGTGAACTACTGAATTTAATGTTCTAAATATTACGAAAGATGGAAACTATAAATGAAATAAAGAAGCTAAAACAATCGGAGACCAAAGCCCCACTTGCAGGGGTTGGGGGGCTTCTCTCTGGAAGTGTAGCCGTACTCGAAGCTTTTTTAGCAGAAGGTGTAGATACTGTATTTGGTTATCCCGGTGGCGCCATCATGCCTATCTATGATGCATTGTATGATTACAACGATAAATTGAAACATATACTTGTTCGTCATGAGCAAGGTGCTATACATGCAGCACAAGGTTTTGCAAGAGCAAGTGGCAGAACTGGTGTAGTGTTTGCTACCAGTGGCCCCGGCGCTACTAATTTAGTTACTGGTTTGGCTGATGCAATGATTGACTCCACGCCTGTTGTGTGCATTACCGGTCAGGTGTTTGCACATTTATTAGGTACGGATGCTTTTCAAGAAACTGATGTTATTAATATTACCACCCCTGTTACCAAATGGAATTATCAGGTTACAGATGCTACAGAAATTCCGGCTGTACTTGCCAAAGCATTTTATATAGCTGGAAGTGGTAGGCCCGGCCCCGTACTGATTGATATAACTAAGAACGCACAGCTACAATTATTTGAATATGCTGGTTATGAAAAATGCGATCATATTAGAAGCTATCGCCCAAAGCCAATCGTAAGAAAATCGTATGTAGAAGAAGCCGCAAAATTGATTAATGAAGCTGAAAGACCTTTTGTAATTTTTGGTCAAGGGGTAATACTAGGCAAAGCCGAAAATGAATTTAAACAGTTTATTGAAAAAGCAGGCATTCCCGCTGCTTGGACTATCATGGGTATGAGTGCGATACCCACCGACCATCCGCTGGGTGTGGGTATGTTAGGTATGCATGGCAACTATGGTCCTAATGTATTAACCAATGAATGCGATGTACTCATTGCTATTGGTATGCGCTTCGATGATCGGGTTACCGGCCGCTTGGATAAATATGCTAAACAAGCCAAAGTGATACACCTCGATATTGATCCCGCAGAGATTGATAAAAATGTAAAAGCAGATGTGCCCGTTTGGGGCGATTGTAAAGAAACGCTTCCGCTATTAACAGCATTGGTGGAGCAAA
Source organism: Bacteroidota bacterium (assembly GCA_039796695.1). Classification (GTDB taxonomy): domain Bacteria; phylum Bacteroidota; class Bacteroidia; order Chitinophagales; family Chitinophagaceae; genus JJ008. The sequence goes on along the minus strand of JBDKJF010000040.1, from coordinate 12,845 downwards.
AAGTATATCCGCAGTGGTTACAAAAATTTCACGACTATCAACAAAAAGAACAAGCGAAAGTAATCAATGAGGAACTGAACCCAGCTACTGAAATAATGACCATGGGCGAAGTAATGAAAGTGTTAAATGAACTTACCCAAGGTAATGCCATGATAGTAACAGATGTGGGGCAACACCAAATGGTAGCTTGTAGATATGCAAAGTATAATAAATCTAAAAGCAATATTACCAGTGGTGGCTTAGGTACCATGGGCTTTGCTTTACCCGCTGCTATAGGGGCGGCCTATGGCGATAGCACCCGGCCAACGGTAGCCATCATTGGCGATGGTGGTTTTCAAATGACCCTGCAGGAGTTAGGCACCATCATGCAATTTAAACCGCATGTAAAAATTATTATTCTAAACAACCAATTTTTAGGCATGGTGCGCCAGTGGCAACAACTGTTTCATGAAAAAAGATATTCGTTTGTGGATATTACCAGTCCCGATTTTGTGCAAGTGGCCAAAGGGTATTATATAGACGGAAAAAAAATTAGCGAAAGAGTTCACTTGAAAGAAGCCTTACAAACCATGCTGCAGCACAATGGTAGTTACCTATTAGAAATTATGGTTGGAAAAGAAAACAATGTATTTCCAATGGTGCCGCAAGGAAGAGGGGTAGCAGAGTGTGTATTGAGTAAAGAAGAGATTTGAGCCCCTGTCCCCTAAAGGGGAACTTAGGTTTAATAAGCTATTGTTTTCCTTGAAAAGCAAAAATTATGATGAAAAAACTTCCCCTCCGTGGAGGGGCGAATTGAGTAAGCCTAGTTCTTTAGTAAAATGTGGTGGGTAATTATGTAACAAGCTGCATTACTACTATGAGCTTATGTTGCGTCGCACACTTCAACTGTAGTAATTCTATTGAGCATTTTTAAAAATTATTTATGAGTAACAATTTATCATTTACGGGCAAACAAGAATATACCATAACCGTTTACACCGAAAACCAAATTGGTTTGTTAAACCGTATTGCCATTATTTTTTCTCGCAGAAAAATTAATGTGGAAAGTTTAAACACTTCTCCCAGCGAAATTGATAGTGTATACCGCTTTACCATAGTTATAAATGAGGCAGAAGATGTAGTGCGCAAGCTTTGCCGCCAAATAGAAAAGCAGGTGGAAGTATTGAAAGCCTATTACAATACCAACGAAGAAATTATTTGGCAAGAGTTGGCCTTGTATAAGGTGCCTACCGAAATTATTGCCGAGGAAGTAAAAGTAGAACGCCTATTAAGTCAGCATGGTGCCAAAGCCGTAGTCATTCGTAAAGACTATACCGTATTTGAAGTAGCCGGACAAAGAGAAGAAACAGACAATCTAATAAAAGTATTAGAGCCTTTCGGGTTAATAGAATTTGTACGCAGTGCCCGTATTGCTATTATAAAAGATAGCGAGGGCTTTCATAAAAAATTAAAAGAGTTTGAATACAAAGAGCCGGGAGAAGAGGTAGTAGAGAATGAATTTTTGGATAAAAACGAAGAAGTGTTTAGTATGTAAAGCTAAGAGGGGAAAGGAGGAAAAAAAGGAAAGGAGATAAAACATTCCATTTACCCTTAAAACTGAAATAGAAATATAGAAAATTAAAAAATAATCAAATATCGCTAAGTAAGTCAGGGAATAACTCTTTTTCTCCTTCCGCTCCTTCACTCTCTTAGCTCAAAAAACAAACAATGGCAAATTATTTCAATTCACTTTCGTTAAGAGAACAGTTAAACCAACTGGGTGTGTGCGAGTTTATGAACCGCAGCGAATTTGCAGATGGAGTAAATGTACTAAAAGGTAAAAAGATTGTAATTATTGGTTGTGGTGCGCAGGGCCTTAATCAAGGATTAAATATGCGTGACTCCGGCTTAGATATTTCCTATGCATTGCGCAAGGAAGCGATCGCCGAAAAAAGAGCCTCTTGGAAAAATGCTACCGACAATGGTTTTGTAGTAGGTACGTATGAGGAATTAGTTCCATCCGCCGATTTAGTACTTAACCTTACACCCGACAAACAACATACTGCCGTTATTAACGCTGTAATGCCATTGATGAAGCAAGGCGCTACCCTCTCCTACTCGCATGGTTTTAATATAGTAGAAGAAGGCACTCAAATAAGAAAAGACTTAACCGTTATAATGGTGGCACCCAAATGCCCCGGCACCGAAGTAAGAGAAGAATATAAAAGAGGCTTTGGTGTACCTACCTTAATTGCAGTGCATCCCGAAAACGATCCCGAAGGAAAAGGCTTAGCACAAGCCAAAGCGTATGCAGCAGCCACCGGCGGACATAGAGCTGGTGTGCTCCGCTCCTCATTTGTAGCAGAAGTAAAAAGCGATTTAATGGGCGAGCAAACTATTCTTTGTGGCGTGTTACAAACAGGTTCTATATTATGTTTTGATAAAATGGTGGAGAAAGGAATTGATGCGGCTTATGCTTCAAAATTGATTCAATACGGTTGGGAAACCATTACCGAAGCATTAAAACATGGTGGCGTTAGTGGTATGATGGATAGGCTAAGCAATCCTGCAAAACTAAAAGCCTTTGCCTTATCTACGGAGTTAAAAAACATTTTACGTCCGTTGTTTCAAAAACACCAGGATGATATTATGAGTGGCCACTTCTCCAAAACGATGATGGAAGACTGGGCAAATGATGATAAAAATTTATTAACCTGGAGAAAAGCCACTGGCGAAACGGCTTTTGAAAAAACAGCCCCTACCAATGCCCCTATTGCCGAGCAAGAATATTTTGATAACGGATTATTGATGGTAGCCTTTGTAAGAGCGGGTGTAGAACTGGCTTTTGAAACAATGGTAGAAGCGGGCATCAAAGCGGAATCTGCTTACTACGAATCATTACATGAAACACCATTGATAGCCAATACCATTGCCCGCAAAAAATTATTTGAAATGAACCGGGTTATTTCTGATACGGCAGAGTACGGCTGCTATTTATTTGATCATGCTGCTAAGCCATTACTAAAAAACTTTATGCAAAACATAGCTACAGATGTAATAGGCACTAATTATAACAGTGCCAAAGATGGTGGGGTCGACAATCGTACACTTATTGACGTAAATAACGAATTAAGAAACCATCCGGTAGAAAAAGTAGGCACCGTATTAAGAAAAGCAATGACCGATATGAAGGTAATACAAACGGCTATTTAATTTAAGTAGATAGCTGCGTGCCTTTACCCTCGTTAAAAACAAGCATGGAAACAACAGAAAAACATACCGGTATAAAGAGCCCAGCACCATTGGATTTTGCCAATGCTGCTATTCGGTTAAGCAATGTAGTTAATAGAACGCCGCTTACTTATAGCCAAAGCTTATCCAAAAAATACGAATGCCATGTTTATTTAAAACGAGAGGATTTGCAGGTGGTTCGTTCGTACAAGCTACGGGGCGCTTATAATATGATGAGTTTGCTACCCGCCGCGCAATTGCAAAAAGGCGTGGTATGTGCCAGCGCCGGTAATCATGCGCAAGGCTTTGCTTTTAGTTGTAAAAAACTGAATGTAAAAGGAGTGGTGTTTATGCCCTTCATTACCCCAAAGCAAAAAATTACACAAACAAAAATGTTTGGCGAAGGTGCCATCGAAGTAAAATTAGTAGGCGACACTTTTGATGATTGTGCCATAGCAGCAAAAAAATTTACAGCAGAAAACGGCATGACTTTTATTCCGCCCTTTGATGATTACCGCATAATAGAAGGACAAGGAACAGTGGGTGTAGAAATATTAGCGGATCAACCTTTGGTGGATTATATTTTTATTCCTGTGGGTGGTGGTGGGCTTAGTGCAGGGGTTGGTTCATATTTCAAAACTTATTCTCCCAAAACAAAAGTAATAGGGCTTGAGCCAGAAGGTGCACCTTCCATGTTTGAGGCCTTAAAAGCAGGACATACCGTTACACTCGATAGCATTGACCGATTTGTAGATGGTGCTGCCGTAAAAAAAGTTGGGGAGTTAACATTTTCTATTTGTAAAGATGTGCTGGACGATATGCACTTGGTACCCGAAGGAAAAGTATGCACCACCATTCTTAAACTATACAATGAGGATGCCATTGTAGTAGAACCAGCGGGTGCCTTATCCATTGCGGCACTGGATGATTATGCGGATGCCATTAAAGGCAAGCAGGTAGTTTGCATTGTAAGCGGTAGTAATAATGATATAGATCGCATGCAAGAAATAAAAGAAAGAAGCTTGCAGTACGAAGGATTAAAACATTATTTCCTCATCAGCTTTGCACAGCGGCCCGGCGCATTAAAAGAATTTGTAAGTAATGTACTTGGCCCTACCGATGATATTACTCGCTTTGAATACATGCAAAAAACAAATAAAGAAAATGGCCCGGCATTGGTAGGCGTTGAATTGCAAAGCCCATCCGATTATGCCTTGCTTTTACAAAAAATGAAAGCCGCTCATATTGGCTTTTCAGAAATAAATAAAAACGATCAATTGTTCGGTTACTTGATATAGTAAGCAGCTACATTAGTATAAAAAAAAATTCGCTATTGATATACGGTGCATGCTATTTTTTTTTGTAATTTTAGAGCACTCGCTTGCCATACGAAATACCGTTTACAACTGTATTTTTTTTTAACTCTAATAACTGCATTACATGGCAAGCCATCAAGGATTATACGACCCCTCATTTGAGCATGATGCATGCGGTATTGGCTTTGTAGCGAATATCAAAGGAAGTAAATCGCATCAGCATATTACCGATGCACTAACCATCTTAGAAAATATGGAACACCGTGGTGCTTGTGGTTGCGAAGCCAACACGGGCGATGGTGCCGGCATTATGCTACAAACACCGCATGAGTTTTTCTTTGATGAATGTATTAAGCTGGGGGTACACTTACCACCCTTTGGTAAATATGCTGCCGGTATGCTTTTCTTTCCAAAAGAAGTAAGGTTAAGAGAAGAGTGCCGCGACATTTTTAACCGCAGTGCCGAAAAATTAGGTTTAGATATTTTATGCTATCGAAAAGTACCCGTTAACCGTACCGATATTGGCCCCACTGCTTTAAGTGTAGAGCCAGAAATAGAACAAGTGTTTATTGCCGCCCCTGACCATCTTAAAAATCCAGCTGACTTTGAACGAAAATTATTTATCCTAAAAAAATATGCTACCCATATTATTTTAAGCACGGTAAAAAAAGATACCATTGGTTTTTACATCGCTTCGCTATCGTATAAAACGGTAGTGTACAAAGGGCAGCTTACCAGCCATCAAGTAAGAAGTTATTTTCCCGACCTTAGTAATAAAAGAGTAGTTAGTGCATTTGGTTTAGTACATAGCCGCTTTGCTACCAATACCTTTCCTTCGTGGCGCTTGGCGCAGCCCTTTCGTTACATTGCCCACAATGGCGAAATCAATACCTTACAAGGCAACTTAAATTGGTTGCGCACCAGCGAGCAAGGTTTTACCTCGCCCTATTTTACCAAAGAAGAAATGGAAATATTGGTGCCCATCATTAGCAACGATCAATCAGACTCTGCCTGTTTGGATAATATCATTGAACTGCTTACCCTTACTGGCCGCAGCCTACCGCATGTAATGATGATGTTGATACCCGAAGCCTGGGATGGTAACGAGCACATGGATGCCACTAAAAAAGCATTTTACGAATACCACGCTTCTATGATGGAACCTTGGGATGGCCCGGCCTCTATTTCCTTTACCGATGGAAAAATAATTGGCGCTACTCTTGACAGAAATGGCCTTCGCCCATCAAGATATTGCGTAACAAACGACGATAGAGTAATAATGGCCAGCGAAACCGGAGCATTACCTGTAGACCCGGCGATTGTGATTGAAAAAGGAAGATTACAACCCGGCAAAATGTTTGTGGTGGATATGGAGCAAGGCCGTATTATTAGCGATGAAGAGTTAAAACAAAATATCTGTACACAAAAACCATATGGAGATTGGTTGAACCAATACAAAATTCGGTTAGAAGAATTGCCAGAGCCAAGAGTTACCTTCTCACACCTAACCGATGAATCTGTTTTAAAATATCAAAAAGCATTTGGCTATAGCACAGAAGATATTGATACCATTTTAAAACCAATGGCTTTAGATGGTAAAGAGCCTATTGGCTCCATGGGGACTGATACTCCTCTCGCTATTTTAAGTGATCAGCCACAACATCTTTCCGCTTATTTTAAGCAATTATTTGCGCAGGTAACCAATCCACCTATCGATCCCATCCGGGAAAGAATGGTTATGAGCCTTGCCACCTATGTGGGTAACAATGGCAATCTGCTGGATGAAGATCCGATGCACTGCCATACGGTGGCATTAAAACACCCGGTACTTACCAGTAAAGAACTGGAGAAAATAAGAAGTATTGATACAGGTATTTTTCAGGCTAAAACATTGCAAACCTATTTCCGGGCAGACGGGCATCCTGATTCACTAAAAAGAGGATTAGACCGGCTTTGCCGCTATGCAGAAGATGCAGTGCATGATGGTTTTGAAGTAATAATTCTTTGCGACAGAGCGGTAGATAGCGACCATGCAGCTATACCTTCTCTGTTAGCTACCTCCGCGGTGCATCACCATCTTATCAAAAAAGGGCTTCGCGGAAAAGTGGGCATTGTAGTAGAGGCCGGCGATGTGTGGGAGGTACACCATTTTGCTGCATTACTTGCTTTTGGTGCCACTGCTATTAATCCATACTTAGCCATGGCTTCCATTAGAAATATGAAAAGCAATGGCACTTTAAAAACAGATTTAACCTGGCATGAATTAAGATACAACTACATCAAAGCCGTAAATGATGGCTTGTTGAAAGTGTTCTCTAAAATGGGCATCTCCACTTTACAATCATATCAGGGGGCGCAGATAATGGAGATTTTAGGTATTGATAAAGAGGTGGTGGATAAATGCTTTACTGGTGCTGTAAGCCGCATACAGGGAATTGGCCTTACAGAAATTGCTAAAGAAGCATTAGTAAAACATCAATTTGCTTTTAGCAAGCAAGATATACCGGTTGATAGGTTACCAGTTGGTGGTATTTATCAATGGAAAAGAAAAGGTGAGTTCCACTTATTCAATCCTACTACCATTCACTTGTTGCAATATGCCACAAGAATAAATGATTATAATACTTTTAAAAAATATTCAAAAGCTGTTAACGATCAAAGCGAAAAAGCCGCTACGATACGCAGCTTATTCGAGTTTAAAAATAATCGCCCGGCTATTTCAATTGATGAAGTAGAACCAGCAGAAAACATTTATAAGCGTTTTGCCACAGGTGCTATGAGCTTTGGCTCCATATCGTGGGAAGCACACACTACATTAGCCATTGCCATGAACCGCCTGGGCGGTAAAAGCAATACAGGCGAAGGTGGTGAAGATGAAATACGCTACACTCCACTTGCCAACGGCGATTCTATGCGTAGTGCCATTAAGCAAGTAGCCAGTGCAAGATTTGGTGTTACTAGTTTATATTTAACGGAAGCAGACGAATTACAAATTAAAATGGCCCAAGGTGCCAAGCCCGGAGAAGGAGGTCAGCTACCCGGCGATAAAGTAGACGAATGGATTGGTAAAACAAGGCATAGCACACCGGGAGTAGGCTTAATCTCTCCCCCACCACACCATGATATTTATTCTATTGAAGATTTAGCGCAATTGATTTTCGATTTAAAAAATGCAAACCGTGCGGCTAGAATAAATGTAAAGCTGGTAAGCAAAGCCGGTGTAGGTACAATTGCAGCAGGCGTTACTAAAGCAAAAGCAGATGTGGTATTAATAAGTGGCTTTGATGGCGGCACAGGCGCCTCTCCCCTTTCTTCTATTAAACATGCGGGATTGCCATGGGAATTGGGCCTAGCCGAAGCACATCAAACCTTGGTAAAAAATAAATTACGTAGCCGTGTGGTGGTACAGGCCGATGGCCAAATGAAAACGGGAAGAGATATTGCTATCGCTGCTTTATTAGGTGCCGAAGAATGGGGCGTAGCCACAGCAGCCCTTGTTGTAGAAGGTTGTATTATGATGCGCAAATGTCATTTAAATACCTGCCCTGTTGGCGTAGCAACACAAGACCCTGACCTTAGAAAAAGATTCAATGGCAACGCCGATCATGTTGTAAACTTCTTCCGGTTTATGGTGCAAGAGCTAAGAGAGATTATGGCCGAACTCGGATTTAGAACTGTAAATGAGATGGTAGGCCAGGTTGATTGTTTACAAACAAGAGAAAATATTAGCCACTGGAAGTTTAGCAAGCTGGATGTTTCTGCTATATTATACAAAGAACCTGCTGCAGCGTTTACACCATTGTATTGTGTAGAAGAACAAGACCACGGATTGGATACAATACTCGATTGGAAGTTATTAGCTGCAGCCAAACCGGCCATTGAAAACGGAGAGAAAGTAAAAGCATCTTTCAACATCATTAATACCGACCGTACCGCAGGCACCCTACTTTCTAATGAAATAACGAAGAAGTACAAAGCTGATGGGCTGCCAGATGGTAGCATACACTTTAATTTTACTGGTACTGCCGGGCAAAGTTTCGGCGCCTTTAATACAAAAGGAATTACGCTGGAGCTGGAAGGCGATGCGAATGATTACTTTGGCAAAGGGCTAAGCGGAGCCAAATTAATTATCTATCCTTCCAAGCAAGCCACTTTTACACCAGAAGATAACAGCATTATTGGCAACGTTGCCTTTTACGGCGCCACAAATGGAGAGGCCTTTATAAGAGGTAAAGCAGGTGAAAGATTTTGTGTAAGAAACTCCGGAGCCAATGTAGTGGTTGAATCGGTAGGTGATCATGGTTGCGAATACATGACAGGCGGCCGTGTAATTATATTGGGCGATACCGGCAGAAACTTTGCCGCAGGTATGAGCGGCGGTATTGCTTATGTATATGATGTAAAAGGAAAATTTGCCGGTAACTGTAATAAAGAAATGGTAGACCTTGATGAGTGCGACCTGAATGATAAGAATGAACTGTTTACCATGCTGCAAAAGCATTATGAATACACCGGAAGTACTATCGCAAAATTTATTTTGGAAGATTTGAATAATCAATTAAAAAACTTTGTAAAAGTGTTTCCGAGAGATTATAAAAAAGTATTGATGGGCAGCAGTCAGCAAATCGCAAAAACAGAAAGTAAGAAAGAGGCGTTATAATTGAAAGCATCGTTTTACGGTGATACTGACGTACGCATTTAAAAAATATACGCATGGGCAAACCAACAGGATTTAAAGAATTTACAAGAGAAGTTCCGGGTAAACAGCCGGTGGAGCAGCGTTTAAAACATTACAATGAGTTTGTAGAAAAATTCAGTGATGAAAAACTGAATCAGCAATCGGGGCGTTGTATGAACTGTGGAGTTCCTTTTTGCCACAACGGTTGCCCGTTGGGAAATGTTATTCCAGAATTTAATGATGCCGTGTATAAAAAAGAATGGAAAGAAGCATATGAGATTCTTATCTCTACGAATAACTTTCCGGAGTTTACTGGCCGCATTTGCCCTGCGCCTTGCGAAACCGCTTGTGTGTTAGGTATTAATCAACCCGCTATTACTATTGAAGAAATAGAAAAACATATTATTGAAATTGCATTTGAAAAAGGCTTTGTTCAAGCTAAGCGTATTAATAAACGTACCGGCAAAAAAGTAGCGGTTATTGGCAGTGGCCCTGCAGGTCTTGCTGCCGCCGCACAATTAAACAATGCCGGCCACACCGTAGTAGTATTTGAAAGAGATGATGCCGCCGGCGGTTTACTACGCTACGGTATTCCCGATTTTAAATTAGAAAAATGGGTGATCGATAGACGGGTAAAAGTTTTAGAAGAAGAAGGCATTACTTTTAAATACCATGCTAATGTGGGTGTAAATGTAAAAGTAAATGATCTATTAAGAGAGTACCAGGCTATTGTGTTAGCAGGAGGCTCAACCATTCCAAGAGATTTACCAATGCCGGGCAGAGAATTGAATGGCGTGCATTATGCCATGAACTTTTTAAAACAAAATAATAAAAGAGTAGCTGGTAAAGATTTCTTAGCTAATGCTGCAATAGAAAGCAATATACTTTCTGAAGAAGTAAGGGCCACTGGAAAAAATGTAGTGGTGATTGGTGGTGGTGATACCGGCAGCGATTGTGTAGGTACTTCTAACAGACATGGTGCTAAGTCTGTAACACAGTTTGAACTGCTACCCAAACCACCCGAGGGCAGAAACGATTTTATGCCATGGCCCACCTACCCTATGCTTTTAAAAACCACTTCATCGCATGAAGAAGGAGCCGATAGAAAATGGGCAGTAGCTACCAAAGAATTTATTGGTGATGGCAATGGCAAACTTAAAGCATTAAAAATTGTAGATCTTGAGTGGAAGATAGTGGATGGCCGCCCGGCGAGTTTTGTAGAAGTACCCGGTAGCGAAAAAGAAATACCCTGCGAACTGGCATTATTAGCCATGGGATTTGTTAACCCACAAATAGAAGGCATGCTGGAGCAGTTGGATGTAGAACTGGACGAAAGAAAAAATGTAAGAGCCAGCGAAAAAGAATATCGTACCAACATCAATAAAATATTTGCAGCGGGCGATATGCGCCGCGGCCAAAGCCTAGTGGTATGGGCCATTAGCGAAGGACGAGAATGTGCCCGACAAGTAGATGCTTACTTACAACCATCCGCTACTAGCGTGCTGGAAACAAGGGATAGTAGTTTGCAAGTGGCGGGTATTTAAGACGGGAGAAGCCCCCCCCCCCGAGGGGGGGAATTGGAGAACTATCTTCGACGTTTTCTTTGTTTTTTTTGAAGGGTTTCGATTGGCTCAACCTGATATACCCCTAACCTAACATGCTGCTAAAACTCCTAATTCACTTTTAGGCAATACACAAACATTTGCTTTGTTAGGCGTGGGGAAAATTATTAGTGGTAAAAATTTAATGGATTAATAAAGTTTCTAATTTTAGAAACTTTTATTACCTTTACTAAAACAATTGCATTGCAATATTTTCAAACTCGATTTTTAGAAGAAGCTAACAAATTCATGGCAACACTTCACCCTAAAGTTGCTAGAAAAATTTTATACAACATTGACCTTGCCGAACAAAGTAATGACCCGAAACTTTTTAAAAAACTACAACATGACATTTGGGAATTTAGAACAACCTATGCTGGCGCTCAATTTAGATTGCTCGCTTTTTGGGATAAAGACATACCAACGGAAACATTAGTTTTTGCAACCCACGGTTTTATAAAAAAAGTTGATAAAGTTCCTGCTAACGAAATTGAAAGGGCTATCAACATTCGAAAAAAATACGTTGAACAAAAACAAAAAAAATAACGCTATGGCAAAGACACCAATGAAGTCTTACTCACTTGCCGAAATGAAAGATATGTACATCGGCAAAAAAGGTACTAAAGAGAGAGACCAATATGAATACGAACTTCGTATGGACGTACTCGGCCGAATGATAAAAGCGGCTAGACTGGAACGCAATTTGACACAAGGGCAACTTGGTGAACTTGTGGGTGTACAAAAAGCACAAATCTCAAAATTAGAAAGCAGTGCTAACAGTGCAACAATTGACACCATTTTAAAAGTGTTCAAAGCTTTAAAAGCGGATATCCATTTTAATGTAACTATTGAAAAGCAATATTTACAACTGGTTTGATAATTTGAGAGAAGCCCCCCCTAACCCCCCCCCAGAAGGGGGGAATTGGAGAACTCTCTTCGACGTTTTCTTTGTTTTTTTTGAAGGGTTTCGATTGGCTCAACCTGATATACCCCCTAACCTAACATGCTGCTAAAACTCCTAATTCACTTTTAGGCAATACACAAACATTGGCTTTGTTAGGCGTGGGGAATATGATCGGGGGTAATGTGGGAAATGCTTTTCTGTAAAACAAAAACCCGGTTTCATCATCCCATGCGGGAGAGAGGATTTACCGGGTATCGCAAGGCAAAATTACACCTTAAATTGTAAGTTTACAATACTATTTTACAAAGACTGTAAATGAATACACACGATTTAGAGAAAATTCTTTCCAAAAAACGGCTTAGCACCTATTACAATTTGTTTCCCACAAGCAAAGAAAAAGCTATTGAATATTACAAACTCAACACACAAATTTCTGAATCGCTATATCCCTTACTTTCAAATTTGGAAATTGCATTAAGAAACGCCATACATAATTCATTTACTATCCATTTTAAATCGGCAGACTGGTTTTTACAATTCAACCAGCCCCCACTTGTTGACCAAACGAATATTGCAAAAAGAAAAATATTAGCAGCTAATAAACTATTGACTACTGATAAAGTTGTAGCTGAACTTACATTCGGCTTTTGGACAGCAATGTTTAATAAACAATACGCAAAAGATTTATGGAAACCTTTAATGTACGCCTTTCCATTGCTGCACACTACTAACAAACGCAGAGACAAAATCTCTTACAAACTCAATCAAATTCGTAAGTTTCGAAATCGCATTTTTCACTACGAACCAATTTGCAATGACCTTAATGCATTAATTACAAACCACCACAACATTCTTGAAATACTGAATTGGATTAACTCAGACTTTGTGAATTGGGCATCCGAAATTGATCGCTTTGAAAGTTTGTATAAGCAAGCTGTTGCTTTACGTGCAACTAAATAAATTTGCCTTTTTTGAGCCTTGCGAATAGGAGTGGGGAAAACGGCCCCCCAGCCCCCAGCCCCCCCTAACCCCCCCAGAGGGGGACGGCCCCCCCCTAACCCCCCCTGAAGGGGGGAATGAGAGAACTCTCTTCGACTGTCGTTTTGTTTTTTTGCTTTTTTTGGAGGGTTTGAGAC
>JBDKJF010000039.1:0-15172 GCA_039796695.1 Bacteroidota bacterium | reverse complement strand
CTAAACCAGCCAACGCACAAAATAGTTGCTTTAGCTGTGATGGGCTACGCAACTATTTTTGCCCACCGCACCGCTGTAACTACTTTTTTACGCAACCTATTTTAGGATGAATTATCTTAGTAAACCAATAGCAGGATTATTTAACTAAACCAGTCAACTTATTTTAGGACGAGTCAGTTTTCAATTAGGCTTCAGTTCCGGGCGGACGATTTTCAAATCCCCCAACATCGCCAAGCCTTTTTCGTAAGCGGTCATTGTAAACCTAAATTGAAAAAGAATTAAAAGCTAATGAAAAAAGTATTTTTTATATGCCTGGTGCTATCAGCAAAATTTGTATGGGCACAACAAAACAATGATACAAATGTTAGCAACGCTGTGCTAAAATTATCTGAATTTTTAAAAGGTAAAATTGCCACGGAATACAGCAACGGAAACACCAGCTATTTTGAAAGTGCTTATATGGAAAATGATAAGCGGCTCAGATTAAATCATTTGGATGGTAAGTATGAAGTACTCGTTCTGCAATGGATTGGCGATATCACTCTTGAAAATATCAGTAATGAAAAGCCAACGCTAAAAATTACCTCCATGGAAAAAGGCGGATATTGTTATTCAGGTTCTGAATCTGATGGTGTGGCTTTTGAATCAACAACCTGGGGACGCTTAAATAATAAAGATTGCAAGATGTTTTATTTATTGTTAGGTAACGTAGTTGATGCCTATCGCAAAGCCACCAATAAAAAATATAACCCAGCATTATCTTACCAGGACAGGTATAATATTTTTAACTCGCCCGATTTTCTTGAAAAAATTGAAGACGGCTCCACAGTGCGTATTGAGGAAATGGACATGTCTGCAAATACCAGGAAAGAAAAAAAACTCATAGGAACCGAAGTAATAACCGGTAATCTATATGTAAACAGTAATTTCAGTTATTATGGACCAGTTAAATCAAACGGGGAATGGTATAGAATTAACCGAACAAAGTTAACCTTCATTAAAGACAAAGACAATAATGATTTGGCCGCTTACAAGGCAAAATTAGAAAGCAGCCTGGCCAACCAGGAACAAAAGAAAAACGCAGAAGAATTATTTATAAATACCCAATGGCATCCTATATCGGCTTTAATTACCAGGTTTAAAAACGACGCTGTAAAAGTTAATGGCCTAGCAAAATACAGTGCCGGCGTAGAGCCCCTAGTGTTTGAAAACTTAAATTTTAAAGGCTACGACCTAGAACGGTACAACCATTTTACTAGCTGTGTAGAAAATGTTTCGTTGGAGGAGTTGATAAAACCTTTAGATGGACAATCCAACAGGTATATCCATCTTGCCTTTAAAGATGAATACCTGAAGTTTTACAACGGTTACCTGAAAAATTCGGTACCAAGAGCCGGCGACCCCAACCCGGAAAACATGGTGTATAAGGAAATTGAAAATAAACAACTTGTTTACAGGAATAAACATTTACTATTTAAAATTGAACCCAACGACAGTAAAAAAGGCTGGAGCCTGTTAACCATTTATGAACATTTTGCCGATAGCCAGGCTCCACGGTAGTGATTCACAGGATGCAACGAACCACTAACATTGGTATTGCCAATAGTGGGGCTTGACATTGGAGCAATCAGCAGCGGTAATTCTGCTGTACTGTGGTTCGGGGCTCGACGAATAAAGCCCAACTTTAGTTCTTAATATTTAACTTTATCAAAAAGCCAGGCAGCAGTTCCGGGCGGACGAATATAAAATTTCCACCATCGGCAATACCTGCCCGTTATAGGGCATTTTAAAGGACGACACAATACAAAAATATGACAACATTTGCATACAACATTACCTTAAATGACAGTGAAGCAATTATGCTTAAAGCTGCATTAGAGTTGATGATAAAGCATTGCCAGGAGAAACTTGACGAAAAGGCAGGAGCACCATTTTGGGCTCATAAGCATTCAGCACAAAGTGTCTTAGAAAAACTTTATGAAATCACAATTCAAACAAGTGGTAATAACTTCATTGACAATAAATGATTTCAACTTTGACAAGTTTTGAGATATATTACAAGCAAGATTTCCAACGTGACCTTTTAAATTTCGTAGGACAAATACCTGTTGATGGCAACAAACATTACGACAGAAGCGAGTTCAATATCCAATACTTTTTCTTGACACCGCAATACAAGTATTTAGATATAATTCCAGAAGACAGACAAGGTCTTTTTGCTGTTGCTCTTTTTTGGACAGTTTTGGTTGACCAAACAGTTCATTCAAACTACCGACATACATATCAGACTTTTCAGAAAAAAACTTTGTACCCCAAATTTATCGGTAATTGTACTGCACCTTCTTTAATGAGTTCGGAGTGTGGACACCACCAACACCCTAGAAAAATATTACAAGCAATAAACGACACGACAGACAAAGGAAATAGATTTGATTTTGAACGAGAAATATTTAAAAAAGACGAGAGTAGTCAACCAAGACAATTTATTGACTACTTGACATTCTTAGCCCAATCAAAACAAGTAATGCAAAACGAGATAAAAGATTATTTTGAAAATCACCAGCCAGAAATAAGTTATACTGACTTTTGGACTAAATGTGAACAGGAACTATGACGGAAGAAAAAAACGCCCTATAACAGGGGTTTTGCAAAAGTGGGGCATTTGTACTAAATTTGAACATTGGAATTCTAATCAACATTTGTACTAAATTGAAGATTTGTACTTCGATTTCCCCACCTTCGCAAAGCCCCAGACCGTTGCAAGCAATATTAGACAGACACGATGAAACTTAAAAAGACAATTCAAATAATTGAATACTCAAATCAGGCTTTAATCATTGGACTTTTCATTGGAGTATTTGCACTTGTTTCAAAGTCAGGATTTCCAGTTAAAACAGTCTTCCTACAATTCGTATTTTTCATTTCGTGCTTTATCTTCTGCATCTACTTATCGTTGTAACCGATGACGCAACTATTCATTATTTTGTTATTGCAATCGCTTGCTCCGTAGCTGAACATAACAACGGCGAGTCCGGCGGCTAACTCACAAATAGCTATACGCCGAGACTACGCCTATAAATCTTATGGAACACTCGGCAGGGAAGTAAGCATTTTCTGATTTGCTGGAAGACGATGAGGATTCAGAGGATGAAGACCTTCCCTTTTGATTTCGGCATGAAGAGGGTGTGCGTTGAATACAAAACTAAAGGGTCGCAAAAGCGACCCTTTAAAATCTTAAACTTAGTTACGTTGCTTTGCAGCAAGAGGCTTGACTAAGCATCATGACACAAAAATAAGGCTTATAACCGATATTTGCAAAAACAATTTGGTTAATGAAGTTTCAAAAAGTAAGACTATACCTTTCATCGCAACGTATTGACAGATACCTTATTGCAACAGGCAACCGAAAAACGAGAGCAGTCAGACTTTATAAAGCGAACTTGAAAATAGCCCAATCTTTTCACCCCTTATTGGGTGCATTAGAAGTAACATTAAGAAATAGGATAAATACAATCTTAACAGCACATTTCTCAGACCCAGACTGGATAACAAATCAAAAGACTGGATTTATGGTTGACCCTTCGCTTACTCATATTGACCGAAGGACAGGAAGAAGAGTTACTAATGATTTTCTGAAATCATCTGTGGAAAAATCTGAAAGAAGATTTAGGCGTTTACAAGTTCCTATTACAAGCGGCAAAATAATTGCAGACCAATTATTGGGCTTTTGGACTGACTTATTTGAAGTGCATCACTATAGACTTCTATTAGGCAGACCCATTCAAGTTTTCACTAACCTTCCTTCAGGACACGGACGAAGTGATGCTTGTGATAGGCTTAATTAAATAAGACAGTTTAGAAACAGAATAAATCATAACGAACCTATATGCTTTAATGGACCTGCTATTGACTTTACATATGTTGAAGAAGTTTATGACGCAATCATTCAGGTATTAACATGGATAGACCCTGAACTAATAAATTGGATAAAAGACATTGACACGGTAAGAACAAAAATTGCTAATGCGAAAACCATATAAAACTGCACACAACATAAGTATTGCCAAAATGCAGGCTGACGGAAGCCGTCTTTCAACTGTTGTAATTCTGTTTATTTCCCTCCCGAGTATCCACAATTTACAACTTCCTAGCCGATGTCTCACACCGGCCTTGTGTGCTGGCCGTGGACTCGGCGTTATGCGCTAACAGCACCGTCAAATTTACATTTACTAGTGCAAAGTAATTAAACACTTCATACACACTTAACAACGGCGAGTCCGGCGGCTAACTCACAAATAGCTATACACCGAGACATCGCCTATAAAACTTATGGAACACTCGGCAAGGAAGTAGTTAGTTTTTTTTATGTCATCCTTCACCTGTCTTTTTTACCCCCAAACAAAACCCCGCTGCGGTAGCGGGGTGTTGCGGAATATTGCTTTTTTAATGCACCAGCGCTATTTCAAGCACCTGGTTCATTGTTTTTACATAATGAAATTTAATACCCTTGATAAACTCCGGCGTTATCTCCGCCACATCTTTTTCATTTTGCGCACAAAGGATTATTTCTTTTAATCCGGCTCTTTTGGCCGCTAACACTTTTTCTTTTATACCGCCTACGGGTAGCACCTGCCCCCTTAGCGTTATTTCGCCCGTCATGGCTAAAAAGGGCTTTACCCGCCTGCCTGTAATGGCGGAGGCAATGGCCGTCATCATCGTTATGCCGGCGCTAGGCCCATCTTTGGGCGTGGCACCTTCGGGCACATGCAAGTGTATGTTTTTCTTTTCAAATACCTTGGGCTCTAGCTTGTACCGCTTGGCATTGGCTTGTAAGTAGCTTAGGGCGGTAGTGGCGCTTTCCTTCATTACATTGCCCAGGTTGCCGGTTAGTTTTAGCTCGCCTTTGCCATCGCTTAGGCTGGTTTCTATAAATAATATATCGCCGCCCACATAGGTCCAGGCTAGCCCCACGGCTACACCAGCCATATTGGCGGTTTTATACATTTCATTATCATAGCGGGGCTTGCCCAGTATTTCTTCTACATCTTCTTTGCTTAGCGGGTCTTTTAGCGGCTGCTGTAGGGCTAGCTGCTTGGCTTGGTAGCGCATAAGCGAGGCCAATTGGCGGTCCAGCTCTCGTACACCACTTTCGCGGGTGTAGTGCTGTATTACTTTTTCTAGCACCTTATCGTTTATTTTAAAGGCGGTAGGGGGTAGGCCATGCTGGTCTTTTTGCTTGGGTAACAGGTGCTTTTTGGCTATTTCTATTTTTTCTTCTACGGCATAGCCGCTTAGGTCTATTATTTCTAAACGGTCACGCAGGGCGGGCTGTATGCTTTGCAGGCTATTGGCCGTGGCTATAAAGAGTACCTTGCTGAGGTCGTATTCGGTTTCTAAATAGTTATCGTAAAAGGAGTGGTTTTGCTCCGGGTCCAGCACTTCTAGCATGGCAGAGGAGGGATCGCCGCGGTGATCGCTGCCCAACTTGTCTATTTCGTCTAAAATAATAACGGGGTTGGAGGTACTGGCTTTGCGGATGGATTGTAATATTCTACCCGGCATGGCGCCTATATAGGTTTTGCGGTGGCCTCTTATCTCACTCTCATCATGCAGGCCGCCTAGGCTTAGGCGCACGTATTTTCTACCCAGGGCGGCGGCTATGCTTTTGCCTAGCGAGGTTTTGCCTATACCGGGGGGGCCAATAAAGCACAGTATCGGGCTCTTCATATCGCCTTTTAGTTTTAGCACGGCTAGGTATTCTAATATGCGCTCTTTTATTTTGTGCATGCCATAGTGGTCGGCATCTAATGTTTTTTTGGCTTTTACTAAATCGTACTGGTCGGTGGTGTACTGCTGCCAGGGCAGTTCTAGCATTAAATCCAGGTGGTTGTACACGGTGGAGTAGTCGGGCGTGGTGGGGTGCATACGCTCCAGCTTTTCGATGCCTTTTTTAAACAGCTCTTTGGCGGCGGTGGGCCATTTTTTTTGCTCCGCTTTTTTCTGCATTTCTTTTACTTCCTGCACATTGCTATCGCCGCCTAGCTCATCTTTTATACTTTTTAGCTGCTGTTGTAAAAAGTATTCCCGCTGCTGCTTATCTAGCTCAGTGCGGGTTTTATTGGTTACTTTATTTTTTAGCTCCGCAAATTGTAATTCTTTTTGCAGTAGCTGCATTAGTAAATCGGCCCGTTCTTTTATATTATCTATTTTAAGCAGGCGCTGTTTGTCTTTTATATCGGTATTAAGGTTGCTGGATACAAAGTGGATTAAAAAGGCCGGACTTTCTATATTACGTAATATAATAGAGGCTTCGGATGGTATATTGGGCGATAGCTGCACTATATCGGCCGCCAAATCTTTTATATTGGCTACATAGGCATTAAAATCCTCGTCTTTGGGGGCTTCTTCTTCGTCTAGCTTTTTTATTTTGGCTTTGTAATAGGGCTCTTCGGTTAGGATGGCTTCTATTAAAAAGCGGCTTTTGCCTTGTATAATGATGGTGGTGCCGCCATCGGGCATTTTGATCAACTTTACTATTTTGGCGATGGTGCCTATATCTTCCAGGTCGGTTACGGCCGGCTCTTCTATATTACTATCTTTTTGGGCTATTACGCCTATTAGTTTATCGCCTCGGTAGGCATCGGTTACGGCTTTTATGCTTTTGTCGCGGCCCACGGTTATGGGCAGCACCACGCCGGGAAATAGCACCGTATTGCGCAGGGGCAGTAGGGCCAGCTCTTCGGGTACTATATAGTTATTGGCATCTTCCTGGTCGTTTTCGTTTAGGGGTATGATGGGCATAAAGTCCATATCATCGTCTGCATTCATCAATAATTGGGTAAAATCCATATCCTTCTTCAATCGGGGGTATTTAGTGGTTGATTAATTTATTAGGAGCCGGTAAAAGTATAACCGTATGGGCGTATTGACAATATTTATGCCTTTTGTTTATGCACTGACAAATTTGCTTATTTAAAAACATACGCCTAAAAACGTAGTGCCTCCCTCGTCATTTTAAAAAAAATTATTATGCGTGGGTTTCGAGGGGGTTTTCCAGCTTACAGAATGCGAGTATAAATACGGGACAAGCCTCCTCCACAGCTTTGGCACACTACCCAACCCTTACTGCTAAACCGAGTAAATCTACGTTATTAAAAATCAACTATTTGCACCCGACTATCCCTTTTATCGGGCTAGTTTGGGCTTTTGGCCGATTTATTTACCTATTTGTCTATTTTATCCCCACAGTTTGTAGCGTTATGTAGTTTTGCTATTCTAATAAGTAAATATACGCTTTAGAAAACTAGTAAATAATCGTGAAAAAACTTGCAAAACCATATTTTCAGTTTTACCTTTGCACAGCCTTAGGATGGTTCAACATAAGGAAACAAAATTTCCGCCTGTTGTTTAGCAAGTACCTAAAAGCCGGCCACAAGGGTGGCGCTACGGTTACAAACGATAAAAACCATCATCCAATACCTCCGAAATCCGCACCCAATACCCCTATTAAAAGCAGTAACGTATTTTCAGTATTAGTTAACCTATTGGTTACCAACGTACTTTATAATAGCAAATTGCAAATCAACCCTGGATTCAAAACAAATCAAATGCGTAAAACATCTACAAAATCGGTGCTAAGTATGGCCTCTCTTAAGCATGCCATCCTAACCCTGGTTATCGTATTCGCTACGATGGCTACCGGTACAGCACAAAATTGCTCTTGCCCTGGCAACTTATTAACCAACCCTAGTTTCGAAAACGGCACTACCGGCTGGAACGGAAGTGGTGGCTACATCTACAATGGCTGCGGTTACCAAATGTGTGGTAACTATAATGGCTATTTAGAATATAGCAACGGTACCGGCAAAATATGGCAGCAAGTAACGGCTATTCCGGGCAACCGCTATACCGTAACGGCTTACTTAGGTACTTTTTCTGGCGGACAAGGAGGATATGCTAACCCTCGTTTCTTTTTAAATTTCTATACCGCAGGTGGAGTACTTATTGCTACCTCTCCAGCGCCTGTTAGCATTACTACCAATGTAGATGTGTATCCTTATTTACCCGGATTATATACTATTACCGCTATTGCGCCGGCCAATGCTGCTTATGTAAGAGTAGAAGCTTGGACGTATTGCGATTATATTATTTTTGATTACGCTTGTTTATCTACTACTACCCCGGTTGTAAACTTAGGTAACTATGTTTGGTACGAGAAGGTTAACAATGGCATACAGGATGCGGGTGAGCCGGGTATAGCTGGTGTAACCGTAAAATTATACTTAGATGCCAATGGCGATAACGTACCCGATGGTGCCGCTATAGCTACTACGGTAACTAATGCTACCGGTTACTACGCTTTTAATAACCTACCGGCTAATAAATATATAGTGGGTGTGGTAATACCTACCGGCTACACGCCTCCTTATACTACTACTAGTAGCCTTAGCCCTAATAATGATAATAATACCGATAATAATGGTGTAAACCTGGTAGGTAATGAGTTAAGATCTAACTTTATTACCCTAGCACCGGGTACCGAGCCTACTACCGATGGCGATGGTAACAATGGTAACCTTACCTTGGATATTGGCTTAAGAGCTACCGGTACCATTGGCGATTTTGTATGGAACGATTATAACAAAAATGGTATTCAAGATGCGGGCGAGCCGGGTATTGCGGGTGTTACCGTTACCCTTACTTACCCTGATGGTTATACCGTTACTACTACCACAAATGCGAGTGGTGCGTATCAATTTACTAACCTATTACCTACTGCTACCGGACAATTTTACAAATTAACCTTCTCTACACCTGCAAACTTCGTGCCAACTACTGCTAATGTAGGTGCCGATGATGCAAAAGATAGCGATGTTGTAGGCGGGGTAATTAATAATATTACTTTAACGGCCGGACAGGTAAATATGACCTTTGATGCCGGATTTGTAAGCAACCAATTAAATATAGGTAACTATGTGTGGAACGATGTAAACCTTAACGGCGTACAGGATGCGGGCGAGCCTGCCATACCTAATGCTACCGTACGGTTATATGCCGATGCTAATGGCGATAATGTACCCGATGGTGCCGCTATAGCTACCACTACTACCAATGCTACGGGCAACTATAGCTTTACTGGCCTTACCCCCGGTAACTATATAGTAGGTGTAGTACCACCAGCAGGATATGCCGGCTCTACTACCACTAGCACTAGCGCTAACCCTAATAATGATGATAATACCGATAACAATGGCATAAGCCTTGTAAGCGGAGAACTAAGAAGCAACTTTATTACCATTACTACTGCCGGCGAGCCTACTACCGATGGCGATGGCAACAGTGGTAACCTTACCCTTGACTTTGGTTTAGTAGCTACTGGCTCTATAGGTAACTATGTGTGGAATGATACCAACCAAAATGGCTTACAAGATGCGGGCGAGCCGGGTATAGCGGGTGTTACCGTAACCCTTACCCTGCCCGATGGAAGTACAAGAACTACCACTACCGATAGTACAGGTGCTTACTTATTTAGCAACCTACCTGCCGGTACTTACAGCGTAAGCTTTGCTACGCCTACTAACTACCAGCCTGCTACTAGCAATGTACCGGGTGCAGATGATGGCCTTGATAGCGACCCAGTAGATGGTGTAGTAAGCGGTATTACCCTTACCCCCGGCCAAAATAACCTAACCGTTGATGCTGGCTTTACCAATGTAATTACACTTAGTGGTAATGTATGGCACGATGTGGATGGTATGACTGATGGTTATGTAAACAACAGTGGACCTTTACAATCACCTCCAGCTTCGGCAATACCAACTGGATTAAGAGCATATTTAGTTAATCTTTCAACTGGTTTAATTGAGAAAGTGGTTCCTGTAAACGCTGCAACGGGTGCATATACTTTCAATCAAGTTACACCTAATACTAACTATAGAGTTATCATATCTAATACTATTGCTTCAATTGGTTCTCCAGCACCACAAACTGCTGTGTTACCAACAGGTTGGGAGCATACAGGCCAAAAGCTTGGCATTACTAGTGGCGGTGATTCTATTAATGATGGTAAATTATTAGTTCCTGTAGGAACAGTAAGTGTAATCAATGCAAACTTTGGAATTAGACGTAATGGTGGTGATGTTGTAATTCCATAATAAATAATAATATTTTATAAAATCGTAATCTGTAAACACAAATAAAACCCTAAACAATGAGCACATTTTTTAAAAAATCAATCAGCATAATTGGGCTTGCTATGTTGGGAACAACAGCCTTTTCTCAAGCTCCAATTACTTTGGAATTACCTACGGGTATATATGGAATAGGAAATCAACCTACAACGAATATGGGATTAGGCCCCATTACAGCTTTTGGCACACAAGATTCATTACCAATGTTACTTGATAGCAAAGTGAATTTTAATAGTTTTACTGTTCCAGCGGCTAATCAAACAACTAAGGTGTTTATGAAATTTGTAAATCAGCAATATACTGGTTTAAAATACAACACCGCAACTACTGGTTTATTATTTGGTGGTACTGCCACTACATCATACGGCGGTGGTACATCTGAAGTAAATGGTGGTGCACAATTACCACAAAAGGTAGATCCATATAACCTTTTTAATGAGATTGGAACGTATAATAGCCCAGGTTCTACGCAAGGAAATAATCCTACTGGTGCACCGGGCGGCCCTTCTGAGTCAATGTTTTCTGCCGCTGCATCCCCAGTATTAACAGCTGGAACAGGTATTACTCCTATTTGGAGTGGTTCACCTGCTTCAAGTAACGATGGAAACGGTGCATTTTCTGTTTTCACTGTTGCACAGGTACAGTATGATGGTGGAAATACAACAACCAGCGATCCTGTTGTATATCCAAGACAAACAACTTATAATGCTAATACCAGATATTATTATGGTGATTTAGTAGTGTCTTTCAACCGTTTTGTTAAAAATCCAGTTATTCACTTAGCTGGTTTAGGTGGAGCTTACCGTTATTTAATTCCAGGTGGAAACAATACAAATCTTTCTGATTGGAGATCTACTTATTTTTCAACAGAATTAGAATCTTCATCTGCGATTACAAGATTATCTGGTAACTCCTTTTTTCAAGTGGTTGGTTCTAACAGCATCGTAAACACCGCAAATCTTCCAAGTGGTGGTTCTACTAGCGATCCTGGTTCGTTAACTTATCCTTTTGATGATTTAGGTGCAGGTTCTGGTAGTGTAATGGTATTAGGTACTGTAAGAACAGTAGTGTTCAGAGTGTATTTAAGAGGTGCTCCTTCAAGAACTACTCCTACAGGTGCATTAGCAGCAGATTTTGCTTGGTCAACTGCTCGTCAAAATACAAACAACTATAATAGAGAGCCAGTAACAGGAGATTTATGGTGGGTTTCTGTAAGCACAACTCCTCCAGATCTTATTCCTCTTCCAGCTACAGGTGTAAACCTTAGTGCTACTTTAGTAGGTAATGATGTTAACCTTATTTGGAAAACGCTTTCTGAATTTAACACTAACCATTTTGAAGTAGAAAGAAGTACAGATGGTGTAAACTTTGTACGCATTGGCGAAAAGGCAGCGGCGGGTAACAGTGTATCTGAAAAAAGCTATACTTATGGCGATGCTAACATTACTGCAGCTATGTACTACTACCGTCTTAAAATGGTAGATATGGATGGCAAAGTAGCGTACAGCAATGTAGCTAGAGTAAACAAAAGCCATATCAAAACAATCAAAACATTCCCTAACCCTGTTACGGATGTAATTAATATAGAATTTGCCAGCTCAAAAGGTTCATATACCGTTACGTTGGTAAACCAAGGTGGTCAAGAAGTAAAAGCGGTAAAAGCCGATATTACAAACACTACCCAATATGTAAGAATGGACAGAGGCGAATTACCAACAGGTATGTACTATGTGCGTGTAAAAGATAATGCAAGCGGTCAGGTATTTGCTGAAAAAATTATCATCAAATAATTTTTGCAAGTAATCCTACTGCAACCAACGAAGTAGGGTGGAGGCTGATCTCAGTTTCCGTTCTTTAGAGCAAGTTTTGATGCTCAAAGGTTTGCAGAAAAAGAAAGCTCCCCTCACCGGGAGCTTTTCTTTTTGGTGGGGGTAGGTGGGTAATTTTTAGGTTTTAGTATATTTGGGTGTTTATGCAATGGAAACAGCGATTAAAGCAGGTGCAGCCGGTAAAAAAGCTAGTCTATTTTTTAGTAGGTATGTTTACCTATCCCGGGTTGGCCTTGCTCAATAAAATAAAAATTACGGGTACAGAGCATTTGCGGGCCTTGCCACCGCAGCGGGTGTTATTTGTAAGTAACCACCAAACCTACTTTGCCGATGTAATAACGTTTTTGCATATATTTTCGGCCGTAAAGTGGGGCAAGCGCAATCGGTTAGGGTTGCCGTATTATTTGCTCAATCCCTTTACCCGTGTAAGTTATGTAGCCGCCGAGGTAACCATGCGGGGCAGTTGGCTAAGTCGGTTATTTTTATTAGCCGGTGGGCTTACCGTAAAGCGCACCTGGAACAAAGAAAGTGGCGAAGTGCGTAAGGGATTAGATGCCAGTGATACCCGTAAAATATTTGCTGCCTTAGAGCAGCAGTGGGTAATTACCTTTCCGCAGGGCACTACTACGCCCTATGCGCCCGGTAGAAAGGGTACGGCCTTAATCATCAAGCAGGTAAAGCCGTTAGTAGTACCCGTGGTAATAGATGGTTTTTGGCGAGCCTTTCATAAAAAGGGGTTACGCCTACGCAAGGTAGGCAGTATATTAACCGTACGTTTCAAAGCCCCCTTAGCTATCAACTACGATCAATCCACCGAGGCCATCCTGGCCCAAATAATGGACAGTATAGAGCAGCAAAAACCCCCAGCGTAGGGTAAGTAAGGTTAGGTGGTATTTCAGGTACAGCCTATCAAACCCTTCAAAAAAAACAAAAAAAACAAAAAAAACAAAACGAAAGTCGAAGAGAGTTCTCCCATTCCCCCCTTCAGGGGGGGTTAGGGGGGGCCGGGGGCTGGGGGCCGCTCCCTCTTTTATCCGTTAAAGTGTAACCGTTAAATTTAGATGTCCTTCAAGTCCCACCTCAATAATTTTTTGTAGCGTTGAGATGCGAACCTCTTTAATATCATTTTCAACTTTAGAAATATAGGCTTTATTAGTACCACATTTTGCGGCCAGTTGTTCTTGGGTCAATCCTTTTTCAAGTCTGGCTTCTTGAATCATAGCGCCCACTTTAAAGGATTCATATCCTTTATCAAAAGCGATTCTTTTAGTGGTTCCTTTTTTGCCATAATGTTCGTCAACCAGTTTTGTAAGCGACTTAGTATTATTTTTTGTTTTCATAATATTCCTCCTTAATTTTTAATGCCTTTGTAATTTCTTGTTTCGGTGTTTTTTGTGTTTTTTTTTGAAATCCATTTGCCAGCACAACCAATTTGCCTTCGTCAAAGAAGCAAAAAATTCTAAAAATATCAGTTCCTAGTTGCATGCGGATTTCATATAGTCCATCCGTACCGTGTAAATGTTTGAGATAAGTTTCTGGGATGTGTTGTATTTCTTCAATAAGTAATAAAATCCAAACAATTTTCTCTTTAACTTTTGGTCGTTGTTTCGATAGGAAATCTTCAAAATAATTCTTGTAGGTAATGATTGTTCTATATTTTTTTGTTTCGTTCACCATCTAAAGATACAAAAGTAGTCCGAAAGGGCAACTTTGAAATTATCTATCATTTCATCCCTTTGGTTTTAGCAGCATGTTAGGAGGTATAACAGGTAGAGCTTGTCGAAACCCTCCAAAAAACAAAGAAAACGTCGAAGAGAGTTCTCTAATTCCCCCCTTCTGGGGGGGTAGGGGGGCCGCTCTCAAACCCTTCAAAAAAAATAAAAAAAACAAAGAAAACGTCGAAGAGAGTTCTCCAATTCCCCCCTTCTGGGGGGGTAGGGGGGCCGCTCTCAAACCCTTCAAAAAAAATAAAAAAAACAAAGAAAACGTCGAAGAGAGTTCTCCAATTCCCCCCTTCTGGGGGGGTAGGGGGGCCGCTCTCAAACCCTTCAAAAAAAATAAAAAAAACAAAGAAAACGTCGAAGATAGTTCTCCAATTCCCCCCTTCTGGGGGGGTAGGGGGGGCTTCTCCCCCCTCAGGGGGGGTTAGGGGGGGCTTCCCTCTCTCAAAAAAGTACAACCCACCACATACAGCAACAAAATATGTTTGCTATTTTTGTAAGGCAATGACCTTTTACGAAAAATATAAGCAATTACAAAACGAAGCTTTTCTTACCAAGCTATTAACGGATACGGTTTACTCCACCATGTGTCTTGAAAATCAGGAGGTATCAAAACCCAAGGTTAAAGAAATTGTAATAGCTGTGTTGAAAGAACAACAATCAAAAGGCTTCCAATTCTTGCCTAATCAAGCTGACAAGTAATTCAAAATTTCCTTTATCGGCTTGTTGCATAGCTAGGATATATGTTTTTCGGCTTTCGCCTTCTCGTTTATAAAGTTCCAAAGGTTTAAACCCAAATTTCATCGTTACTAGATTCATAAGAAGTCGTCCAGTTCTTCCATTTCCATTATTAAAAGGATGAATTTTTACGAATTCATAGTGCGAATACACTAATGTTTCGATAATTTCTTCAGGTGTTTTTGATTGTGAAATTTTATAGTTTAAATTATTAATAAATTGATACATCAAATGAATAATTTGAGCTGGAGCAGGTGGGGTTAATTGTCCCACAGCAACATTTACATTTCTCCATTTTCCTGCCCAATCATAAAGCACTTCAAAAGCGGTTTTGTGAATGTCTAATATTAAGCTAGTTGAAATTTCAATTTCAGTATCAAGTCTAAAAACGTATAATTCGGCTTTTGCGATTCCTTTTGCTTCATATTCATTAAGCAAATTTTTATCTGTCAATCCAAGTAAATTATCATCCGGGAAAGGAGTCCAATTGGTGGTATCATTCATCGGTCAAAAATAGGTCAAAACTAAAGTTACGTAGAATTTTTACCCCCGTTCATATTCCCCACGCCTAACAAAGCAAATGTTTGTGTATTGCCTAAAAGTGAATTAGGAGTTTTAGCAGCATGTTAGGTTAGGGGTATATCAGGTGGAGCCAATCGAAACCCTCCAAAAAAACAAAGAAAACGTCGAAGAT
>JBDKJF010000038.1:0-16165 GCA_039796695.1 Bacteroidota bacterium | reverse complement strand
GCCAATAAAGAACCTAAGGAGGGGCAAAGCTTTTTTCCCCTTTCAGTAGATTATCAAGAAAAATTTGCCGCTGCCGGTCGTATTCCAGGATCATTTTTTAAAAGAGAAGCTAAGTTAAATGACTATGAAGTATTAACTAGTCGCTTAATAGACAGAGCACTTAGACCACTATTTCCAGAAGACTATTTGTGTGAAGTTCAGGTACTTGTAACGCTTATCTCAAGCGATACTGACGTTATGCCCGACTCTTTAGCCTGCTTAGCTGCCTCTGCTGCTTTAGCCGTTTCAGATATTCCTATTAAAGAAGTAATTTCTGAAGTACGTGTATCTCGTATTGATGGCCAGTTTGTAGTAAACCCCACCCGTACGCAAATGGAAAAGAGCGATATGGACTTCATCATCGCTGCTACCGAAAAGAACTTGATGATGGTGGAAGGAGAGGCGAAAGAATGTAGTGAAGCCGAATTGGTAAAGGCTTTAGAAATAGCCCATAACGCTATACGTATTCAAATAAAAGCACAACAGGAGTTAAGAGATTTAAAAGGCGTAAGTGCAAAAAGAGATTATACAAAACCCGTTACCGACGAAGCCCTGAGGGATAAAGTATATGCTTTTGCCCAGCAAAAAGTATATGAAGTGGCAAAAGGCGGCCTTAGTAAACATGAGCGTAGCGATAAGTTTGCTGCCATCAAAGAAGCGTTAATCGCACATTTAAAAGAAGGGTTGGCAGAAGGAGAAAGCCTACCTGATCAAACTAAAAAGCTAGCGTCTACCTACTATGGCGATTTACAGTATGATGTGGTAAGTGATATGATATTAAATGAAAGGGTACGTTTAGATGGTCGTGATTTAGAAACCGTACGCCCGCTTGATATGGAAGTAGACGTATTACCTTCTCCACATGGTGCAGCTTTATTTACTAGAGGTGAAACTCAATCTATTACAACGGTTACTTTAGGTACTCCTTTAGATGAACTTTTAGTAGAAAGCGCTGCTAAATCGGTAGATTCTAAGTTTTATTTACATTATAATTTCCCTCCGTTTTCTACCGGTGAGGTAAAAATGATGAGAGGACAAAGCCGTCGTGAAATAGGTCATGGTAATTTAGCCCAACGTTCATTAAAGCAAATGATGCCTACAGGCGATTATCCTTATACTGTAAGGGTGGTAAGTGACATTTTAGAGTCTAACGGCTCTTCATCTATGGCTACGGTTTGTGCCGGATCTTTAGCGCTAATGGATGCGGGTGTACCTGTTCCTAAGCATGTAAGCGGTGTAGCTATGGGCTTAATTACAAAAGGTGATAAATATGCTATATTAACAGATATTCTTGGCGACGAAGACCATTTGGGAGATATGGACTTTAAAGTAACCGGTACCCGAGATGGTATTTGCGGTGTACAAATGGATATTAAAGTAGATGGATTAAAGATGGAAGTAATGGCACAGGCATTAGATCAAGCTCGCCGTGGCCGTTTACATATTTTAGATGCTATGTACAACGCTATTCCGGCCGCAAGAGAGGAAGTGAAGCCACATGCACCTAGAATGATTAAATTATTCATCGACAAAGAATTTATTGGCGCAGTTATAGGCCCCGGCGGTAAGGTAATTCAAGAAATACAAAGAGAAACAGGCACTACCATTAACCTTGAAGAGGCAAATGGCCGTGGTGAAATAAGCATCTTTAGTATCAATAAAGATGGTGTTGAAAAAGCTACTGCCTGGATTAAAGGAATAGTAGCTGTACCTTCTGTAGGCGAAGTATATGATGCTACTGTAAAATCAATTATGCCATTCGGTGCCTTTGTAGAATTTTTACCAGGAAAACAAGGTTTGGTACATATAAGCGAAATTAGCTGGAAGCGTTTAGAAACATTAGAAGGCATTGTAAAAGAAGGAGACGCTATGAAAGTGAAATTGATTGGTACAGATCCTAAATCGGGTAAGTTTAAACTTTCTAGAAAAGCTTTAATACCGAAACCAGAACAAAAATCAAGAGATGAACAACAAGCACCTCCTGCACAAGAAGGTTAATGTTTAACATCTTAGTATATCATTACAATCCCTACCACATTTGGTAGGGATTTTTTTTGAAGTATTTTTTATAGTAATTGTACGAGCATTTATAGTTCGTAGCGTGCATTCTTCGAAAATTTACGTACCATTTCAAATAAAAATTGAAAGCATCGTATTTTTTCATCGTAAAAAACTTGCAAAACTACTAAGTAGATATTTTCTTTGTGCTATCAACGCTACGGTACTTTTCCGAAGCGATAATCCGAGAAAACAAAAAACTTAAATACCCTTACCATGAAAACGCTTTTTATCACTCTTGCCCTTTTTTGCACTACTGCCACTTTATTTGCTAAGCCAGTTAACCCAATGGATACTTCAAAGCCATCTACGGTTAAAACATTAGTGTGTCAAGTAATTGAAGTAAAAGGCGAGAACAATCAATTATACTACTTAGCATCATTTTCAGATAGCACAATTACAAATAATAATTTTATTGTACTTGCATCGGCTACTATTATCGAAGAAAACAAAGAGGTTACTAACATAGAAGCGTATACAGCTACCTTAAAAATTAAATACAAAGGCATTAAAATTATTAACACGATTGACAATAAGGTAACAATGCATTAATCTTAATACATTTTTTTTAATAAGCTATCCAACCGGATGGCTTTTTTTATGTTCTTACTATTGTAAATGCAAAAAACCACTTCATAAAGCAAAAAAAGAGTAGGGGGGCTAATGGCGTTTCAACCATTGGATAAAATTTAGTGGTAATATTGCTTATAATTATATTATGGCAACCTACCTACAACTATTATTTGAAGATATACAAGAGGAACAAGCAGGCATTTTAATAGCTGAATTAAGCTTATTAGGGTTTGAAGGTTTTGAAGAATCGAAAACTTCCATCAATGCCTTTATACCTGAATCAGATTTTGAAAAAGAGGAGCTAGATGCCCTTGCATTAAAAATGAAATTATCATTCACTACCACTACCATACAAGAAACTAATTGGAATGCTTTATGGGAGTCAAACTTTGCTCCAGTCATTGTTGAAGATTTTGCTGGTATTAGAGCACACTTTCATGCACCGATTACAAACGTGCAGCATGAAATATTAATTACTCCTAAAATGAGTTTTGGTACTGGACATCATGCCACCACGCATTTGATGATTCAACAAATGAAGTTTTTAAATTTTGCAAATAAACAAGTATTTGACTTTGGCACAGGTACTGGGGTATTAGCCATTTTAGCAGAAAAGCTAGGCGCTACAAATGTAGTAGCGGTAGATAATGATGATTGGAGCATTGAAAACACGACCGAAAATGTAACTAAAAATAATTGTCAACACATTGCCATACATAAAGCTAATGATGCCAATTCCAACCAGCATTTTAATATTATATTAGCCAATATAAATAGAAATGTATTATTAGAAAATATGGCCGCTCTCAACCAACAACTTTTGCCCAACGGAGAATTGTTGATGAGCGGATTATTAGTAAGCGATGAAGCTGCGCTACAAGCTGCTGCCCAAAAAGTGGGGTTACATTTTCAAAATACATGGCAGCGTAATGGATGGATTTGCATGCTTTTTACCAAATAATCAAAGGGCTACTACACTTTTCTTTCAGCGTTTTTAGGCATAGGTCTTATACTAATCTAGTACCTTTGTATTTACTACAAGCTGGGTTATCGCCTTTAACATTAGTTGAGGGAGGAAAGTCCGGACAGCATAGAGCAGTGTACCGGTGAATAGCCGGCCTATCATCAATCTTCGCTTGTCGAGGGTTAATGATAGAGAGAAAGTGCCACAGAAAATAACCGCCTACGGGTAAGGGTGAAAATGTGAGGTAAAAGCTCACGGTTTTGTTAAGTAATTAACAGGACGGGTAAACCTTGCATGCTGAAATGCCACATATAGTACCGTTATAAGGGCTGCTCGCCCAAGGTACAGGGTAGGCAGATTGATCTCGTTGAGTAATCAACGAGGCAGATAAATGATAACCCTCGACAGAATCCGGCTTACAGGCTTGTAGTATTTTTTACCTTAATAATTTCTGCCACAATGGAAATATATTTTCTACTTGAAATTTAGCTACGCTTTCTGGAGCTAGCGCACTCATTCTTTGCCTCTCTACTTCATTTTGTATCATAAAAGAAATAGCCTCCCTAAGATTCTCCAGATTACCGAGTGGTATTAACATTCCATTTTCTCCATTTTTAATAATATGCCTTGGGCCGGTTTCGCAGTCAAATGCAATGCAAGGTGTACCGCAACTTAAAGTCTCTAGTAGTACCATACCAAATCTCTCATGCAATGAAGTCATAACGTAAATGGAAGACTGTTCATATTCTGCCCATAAATGATGGGTAGATGCGGATTCCAAAATCAATCGGCCATGCAACTTATGCTCATCAATGAAGGTGAGAATTAAATTTTGAAGATGGCCAGCGCCAATAATTTTCCATTGCCATTTTTCATTCTTTTCTAAAATCAATTTACCTACTTGCAGTAATGTATGAATACCTTTTGCTTCAGTAAGTCGAGCTACTGATAAAATTTGATTAATTTTCTTAAGCGCACTGATGCTCGTATTTTTATACTGAATGAAATTAGGGATACAAAAAACGTTATTATTATACTTTTGGTAAAGCCGCTTTTCATCCTCATTTAGACAGATGATACCATCTAATTTTTTATAAGCAACTTTTGTGAGTAGTGACCAAAACCAATTTTTTTTATCGGGGCTAAAATGTGCGTGCTCCCACGAAAAAAGTGTATATTTTCTTTTTCGATCCAAAGCCAACGCAATAGAAAATGAATATTCGTTGCAGATAACTGTATCTGGCTGTAATAAAGAAACTTCATTTCTTAGCAATGAAAAATCTTTTATCATTTCAACTTTTCTACTTAGCAAATTGCCAGCCTGAGAAATGCCAAAGGTTAAATCAATATTTTTAATAACAATTTGAGGGTGTAGTGGAAAAACAGAAACAGTCGAATTGGAAATAACAATAATAGATACCTTATAATCATTGCTTACTAGCATATTAGTAGTGGCTACGGTAACGCTTTCTAGGCCACCAAAAACATGTAAGCCTGAACTGACAAAAACTATATTTTTTGGAACGGCTTCCATTATAGCTGTTAGATTTTTTTTGCGAGGTATGATAAAAAGTTCCTACATCTCGTTCGGATTAATGTCAATTTCTTAAGTTTTTTTAGCAAAGAAAGTTGATTATGCTTTGTATGATCCGGATAGAATATATGAGGATTAAAACCATGCTTGTTTAGTAAATCAAAATAAGCTTGCAAATAAAAATTCAAGTGCACATCATAACCATTTAATATATGCTCCACCGTATTTTTTGTAAAATGAATGAATACGGGGGTATATTCTTTTTTGATTAGTAAGTGGCCATTTTCCACACTCCTATTACTGCCCTTTATATTCCAACAAGCAAGATTGCAGCCCCTATGTTTAATTATTTCGATATTATCAAACTCTACTACAAGTAAGTCAAGATATTTTTGATCATCATAATATCCACTATCTTTTGTACAATCAATTTTATGTATACAAGCATCTAGCCACCAAGAAATAGCAGCTAATCCATTTTTAGAAGCACCTACAAACCCTGCATTAAAAAGACCGCCTTTAAAAATGGCGGGCATAGTATTATCAAGCTCCTCCATCTCTATACTATTAAAGTGGGGGCTAAGCAATACACTAGCTGTATTTAATTGTTCCAATAAAAAATGGTAATCGCTTACAAAATAGATATCAGGATCGGTGTAAATAACTTTGTCGTAACCGGACTCTAAAAGGTGTTTTACTAAAAGCGGCTTCATCGCCCATCTATAACTATCACTAAGTACATCTGGATACTTTTTTTTCAAGGCTGTAAATGACGAAGCATCCTTTATCATTGAAGGCGTTAATACTTTTACCCCTTCTAACATGCTATCGTTAGTATCCTCCGTAATAAATACTACCAGCCGAATGGAAGGATTGAAACTTCTTAATGAATGAAAAAGCGTTTTAGCAAATGCTAAAAACGGAGGGGTAATGATGGTGCAAAATGTAGTTAATTGCATTATCCTTTTATGAATTTTTTAATTCTAGTTCTTATACGCATATAATACTTAATTTTCATGAACCATGATAAATGAGTATTACTTTTTGTAGTTATTACCCTGTTTGGAAATGGTAATGAATTGACTGATTCGAATAAAGCTGTATAAGCGTTTAATAATTTTTGCAACAAATGATTACCATTTTGTTGCTGTATAGTTTTAATTAAACTTTGGGTAAAATGCACAAATATAACAGGGTATTTTTCGTTAACAATAATCTCAACACCATGTAAAGAAATTTTGTTTTCAGTTATATTCCAGTCAGCCACATTACATCCTCGATGATAAACGATGCCCACATTTTCTGAAAGTAAAGGCAATAGGTTTAAATAAGCTTGGTCATCATAAAAGCCTTTAGCCGGATTAATTTCGCACCGATAATAACAAGCCTCTGCCCACCAGTTCATAAGCGGAATACCTTTTTTTTGTACACCAATAAAGCCAGCGTTATATAAGCCGTTGGTAAAAAGATACTCAAAATTGATATGTTGTTGCCCGTATACTTCTTGATTAAAGGGGCGCATGGGGCGCCAGTGTGGGGTAAGCATAACATCTTTACTATCTAACTCATCAAACAAAAAATCACAATTATTTGTGACGAAAATATCAGGATCGAAAAAAATGACTTTATTATATTCTTTTTTCTCTAGTAAAAAACTAATAAAGACAGACTTCATTGACCAGCGAAACCTATCTATACAAGCGTTAAAATATTTGTCAAATATTTTTTTACCCATACCATCGGCACAAAGGGTAGTGGGTGTAAAAAAAGATATATCCTTATGTAAAGCATTTTTCGCTTCTTCAATTTCAGCGGTGTTTGTGGTAGCTAATAAGATATTAAAGTGAACATGAACATGGCATTGCTTTAAGGATGCATAAATAGTGTTGGCGAAGGGTACAAATGAAGGTGTTATTATGGTGCAGAAAGTATTCAATGTAAATTTTTTCAATAAAATATCTTAATTCTAATTGAAATGAAAAATGGCCATCATACCCAAGCGCTGCATCAGGGTTCAAACGAAAATAAGGCTGGTGGTTTAATACGGCAGCAAATTACTCCATCGCTGTAAAGATAGTTAATGGAAACCGAATGTAGTATCGCTATTAGTTATCGTAGGTAATGGGTAGGCGCTCCTTTTCTTTATTCTTATTTGTTTTATCTTCCAACTTTAGCTCATTTCTGTTGCCTTTTTTATCCAATAGGGGATCGCCAACAGGAGCTTGTCCGTCTTGCAATTTAAATGTAAATACTTTATCAATATGCAGCCATTTACCATTTACCCATTTGTATCCCTCTTGGTCGCCATCGGGCACTAGTGTAAAGGGTAATTCAGGCTGATCGGTTTCAGAAATTAAATGATCTACCAAAATCATTTCCATATCTGGCACAAAATTTACTAGTACCCTTGCTCCTTTTTTAAATTCTATGCCCAACCGGTGCTTGTCTTTTTTTGTTGCCGTATCATTTTTATATGAAAAGAAAGGTGCTGCACCAAATACGGGTTGATTTTTTTCATCAAAGCTTAGAACGTCTATCCATTTCATACTGCTTTGAGCGCTATTATTATCAAATCCAAAAAGTGTGTAATAGTTTTTTGCTAGGTGTTGTGTTTTGATTATGTTATAATAAGTAGCCCCAATCCAATTAGTTCTATTTCTTACAGAATCTTCGGGCCCGGCTGTAAACTCGGAAAAATCTCTTAGCGGGTATAATTTTAAACTCCCATCGGCAGTACGCATTTGAATAGCACCTCTTTGACGATGGTAATAATCATCGTATGATATATTCCAAGTAATAATTCTAAAACTAGTATCGGGCGCATATAATTTTGAAACACCCCTTACTGAATCAAACGGAAAGAAAAAAGAATGCTTAATCTGTAAGGCTCTTACCAAAGTTTTAGTAAAGGCACTGTCGGCGATCATTCTGTCTTCTGGCAGGCTATCGGTGTTTAGATAAAGCGCATATTCTTTTAAGGTATCTTCTTTGGCTCTTAATTTTTTTAAATCGACTGCGGTAATTTTTTGAGCGTGTACATAATTACCTATCAATAGAGAAAGAATAAGTACAAAGCTTGATTTTATATTCACTTGCTATAATTTAAATAGAAAACTTATTTTTTGGTAACCAGGGATCAATTTTTTGGGTACTATCTAATGCTTGCGCAGCCCATCCCGCTGGCAATGGCGCTATGCTACATTATTTGATTTACCTTCTTTGCATCAGATGTTTATAACGCAAAAATGGTTGTAAAATTTTGATTCGGGTTATAAAGCTTTTACAAATTCATTAAGATTTGCAAAGCGTAGATCTACGTCTACATGCGGGTAGGGGGCTTCGGGGTTGGTGGTGGCCACATAAACGGTGTACATACCTGCATTTTTGCCAAACTGCATATCACTCATTTTATTACCCACCATTATTGCTTTGCTAAAATCAATAGCCGGAAAATCTTGCTTTGCTTTAAATGCCATGCCGGGGTTTGGCTTTCTATCCGCATCATTATTAACAATGGCTGGGGCATAGTAAATAGCATCAATATGCCCACCCACTCCTGTAACAGCATTGATCATTTTTTGGTGTATACCTTTCAAATCTGCAACCGTCATTAAGCCACGACCTACCCCCCGTTGGTTGGTAACTACAATGATGCGGCCAAATAATGCGGATAATTTTTTAAACAAATCGGGCGCCCCGTCCATAAATTCAAACTCAACAGCATTTAGAATATAACTGCCTATTTTATCATGATTAATTACGCCATCTCGATCTAAAAAAAGTGTCCAACTTTTATCAATCTTATCAACCGATAGGGTGGCAGTGGCTAATTCATGCTGCGCACGGTTAAAATCTTCGGGTATGCCGATGTCAATAAAATAATTGTGTTGTACTATACCTACTATTTCGCCTTTATCATAAAATTGCTCTAGGTAATCTTTTTCAAACGAAAATTTAATTGGCAACTGTTTTGAAAGGAGGGCTGATTTATTGATCAAGTACACCCCAGCATTAATATTTCCCGAAGGGTAAAATTGCTTTTCACTAAAGTTGATTATTTGGCCTTTATCGTTGGTAGCTACTACACCGTATCGATCAAAATTTACCATTGGTTGTAGTAATAAGGTACATTCTGCTTGGCATTTAAAATGAAAATCTGCCGCTGGAATTATCTGCCCTTTATAAAGTGTGTCTCCATTTACTACAACCACATTTTCTGTTGTAGCTTTTTGTAAAGCTAAAAGTAAAGCGCCGCCCGTTCCCAACGGTTCTGCTTCAATTACACATTGATAGGCCAAAGTAGTAAACTGCGTTTCTAAATACGCTTCAATCATTTCATGTTTGTACCCCAGTGAAAAAATAAACTTCTCAATTCCTTGACTACGCAAATAGTTTATAACATAAAACAAAAAAGGCCTGCCAGCCACAGGTGCCATACACTTAGGTACATCGGGTACAGCCTCTTTTAATCGAGTACCTAAACCACCAGCCAATACAATTGCTTCCTTAACCACAATGCCATTCAACCCTCTATTGGGGGCTTTGTGAAAGTCTTCTATTTCTTGATTCTTATTTGCCAAGTTAGGTGTTAGGTTTTAACTACGCTTTGGGGAAAATATTTTCTTCCACTAGTTGGCAAACAATATGGCCAATCATAATATGGCTTTCTTGTATGCGAGGCGTATCGTTAGAAGGTACGTTAATTAAAAAATTGGATACTTCTTTCATTTTACCACCCGTCTCGCCGGTAAAGCCTACTGTAATTATTTTTTTTTCTCGAGCTACTTCAAATGCTTTTAAAATATTGCCCGAATTACCCGAAGTGGAAAGGCCGATTAATA
Source organism: Bacteroidota bacterium (assembly GCA_039796695.1). Lineage (GTDB taxonomy): Bacteria > Bacteroidota > Bacteroidia > Chitinophagales > Chitinophagaceae > JJ008. The sequence goes on along the minus strand of JBDKJF010000038.1, from coordinate 6,156 downwards.
CATCACCAGCATTACCAATACCGTCTATCATACGGGAATAGATAACATCATAACTATAATCATTTGCCACGGCAGTAATGTATGAGGTGTTGCAATGCAATGCTTCTGCGGGTAATGCTTTTCTATCGGTATAAAATCTGCCCGAAAATTCTGCCGCTAAATGCTGTGCATCGGCTGCACTTCCACCATTACCACAAAAATATACTCTATTACCTGTATTAAAGGCTTTTGTAATTACTTCTACTACTTGTTGTATGGTAGCTAATAATGGTTGATTGTCTAAAACTCTTTGTTTTGTATCAATTGATGATTGTATAATGCGTTTTATATGCTCCATAAACCTAATTTAAAAAAATCTAAAATTTATTTTGAATTCATCGGTAGGCTGAACATTCAACATTTGGCGCCTTTGTAAATCTCAATAATAATTTAATTTACCTACTCTCAAATACTCCATGTTTTTAAGCCATGCCCTACAAACTGATAATTACGATGGCGCCCACCATACGCCTCCAAACTTTTTATTACATGGAATTTTGTGTTGGCCGGACAATAAAAAATCATAAACCCACCGCCACCGGCTCCAGAAATTTTACCACCGGTGGCACCGGCTTTTTTAGCCGTTTCGTACATATCGTCCATTAGTTGGTTGCTAATACCTTCGGCCATTTGTCGCTTTTGCTGAAAGCCAAAATCCAGTATTTCACCAATTTCATTTAAGCGTCCTTTTAGCAATGCCTCTTTCATCATTTGCGCTTGTTGCTTAAGCTGGTGCATGGCTTCGATACTTTTTTCCTTTTTTTCCGTTACGTTTTTACTTTGCTTTTTGATAATTTCTGCACTTTCTCTGCTAGTGGATGTATAATAAAGTACTAGATTATTTTCTAATTCAAAAAGATATTGCTCCTTAACTCGTAAAGGGTTTACAATTACTTTATCGCCTTCGTAAAACTCCATAAAGTTTACACCGCCAAAGGTAGCGGCATATTGATCCTGCTTACCGCCTGCCAATCCTAAATCATTTCTTTCAATATCGTATGCATAATGAGCAATATCATATTCGCCCAATGGTAGGCGCAGCATTTCTGCAAAAGCACCAATAATGGCTACTACTAGGGTGGAGGAGGTGCCTAAACCAGAACCGGCGGGAGCATCTACAAAGGTAGAAAGTCTAAAACCTTGTTCTTTTATACCATAATCTTTTTGAATACGGTTATAAACCCCTTTTAATAAATCCAATGTGCCGGTAATTGGTAAATGAGATGTCCACTCATACACTTCTTTTTCATTACGATCGATGGCTTCAATAATTATTTTGGGCTCCCCCAATTGCTCAATAGTAGCATGGGCATAAAGAGAAAGTGTGGTATTTAAAATAGCTCCTCCGTATAAGTCGCTATAGGGGCTTACATCTGTGCCACCGCCTGCCAAACCAATTCGTAATGGAGCTTTGCTTCTATAAATCATGTACCTATAATTTCTTCACCCAAAGATATTCTGCAAAGCCCATAATATCCCAGAAAACATTTCCTTCTACATACCCCTTTTTTATAAAAGAAAGGATAGCCCTTGCAGGTAATGTAATGATGTAAAACCAATTTTTTCGAGTGCCGCAGGATAGCACTTTACAGCCATTTGCTTCAAAAATAGTTTGCAATTCTTTTACACTATATACTCTTACATGGGTGGGGTCGTCATAAAAATTTAGGGTGCCTTTTTTAGAGGGCAAAGAAAGGCTTTTTGCGCCAGGATACTCAATATAAAAAAAGCCGCCGGGTTTTAGTTTTTCAATCATCAATGGAAGCACTTTATCACCATTATGTAAATGTTCAATTACATGCGCCATCCAAATGCCATCAAAATTTTCATTAGGGATGGCTTGGTAATTTAACTTGGTAAGATCAGTTTCATAAAAGCCCTTCATCGCCTTAAAATCAGCTTCGCTATTATTGTATGTTTTATCCAAATCAACCCCATAATAATTACAGGCTGGAAATAAAGCAGTAATACGACTGGCGGAATGATTACCTGCTCCCACATCTAATAACGCAAAGGGTCGGTTGCCAAATGATTTTTGTAAAAACGAAAATTTAAAGTTGACAACTCTTTTTATATAACGGATGATAGACATGAATGCTTAACTTTTATTGGCCAAATCAAGTATACTTTGGGTTAATTTATTCCACGAAAGTTTCTTTTTTTCTTCTTTTAAAAAAGGTAAAAAATGAGCCTCGCCTTTTGCATAAAACTGATCAATACCTTCGGCAATGCTAGGGGCCGTAGGTTCCACCACCAAACCGGCCTTACCATGAGGCACCAATGCAGGTAAACCACCCACACAGGTTACAATCATAGGTATTTCAAAATGATAGGCGAGGGGAGTAACCCCGCTTTGTGTAGCATTTTTATAGGGTTGTACCACTACATCAGCAGCACACAAATAATATTTTACCTCACTATCGGGAATAAAGTGCGTATGTAAAATGACATTAGAAGCAATACCTAATTGGGTAATTAAATCTTTGTAAGGCTTTTCATCTTCATAAAATTCACCAGCAACTAAAAGTTTGATATTTGGCGTTTGCTGTTTGCTGTTTTGAATTAAGCTCAATGCTTCCAAAAGCAGATCAAGCCCTTTATATTTTCTTATGAACCCAAAAAATAAAACAATTTTATCTTCTACCGAAAGTTGCAAATGTTGGCGGGCTTCTTGTTTATTTATCGGTACTCCAAAATTATCATATAAAGGATGCGGTACTAGTAAGGCTGGTTTATGCTTTTCAAAAATTCTTAAATCCTGCATTACTTTTTCGCTCATGGTAATAAAAGCATGGCAAGGCTTTACAAAGTATTTTGTAAATAGTTTATCGCCAACACGTTTTTCATGCGGAATAATATTGTCAGCAATGCAAATTATTTTGGTGTGTTTGTTTTTTCGTACCCTACGTAAAATAGTACCGAGGGCGGGGCCCATAAAAGGCAACCAATAGCGTACAATAATTATATCGGGCTTTTCTTTTTTAAGTTGGTTGCCCACCTTTAACCAATTTAATGGATTTACCGAATTGATTACAGAGCGTATGACTAGATTTTCTGGCGCTGCTTCATCCGTAAACTGTGAAGAGCCGGGAAATAAAAATGTTGGGTATTGAAGAGAGAATGAATAAATGGAACAAGTATGCCCTTCATTTATAAATTGATTAGCCAACCGCTGATTGAAGGTAGTTAAACCACCACCTCGTAACGGATGTGCAGGGCCCATGATAACAATACGGCTCATCACAATCCTATTTTGGTTTCTACGAGATAAAAATTACGATTGGAGGAGTTTCTAGAAATTAATTCCCCTATATATCCAGCTAAAAATAATTGTACCCCAATGATAATGGTTGTAAGTGAAAGGTAAAAACCTGGTTTATTAGTAAGCCCAAGTTGCGGATGAATTAGTTTTGAGATAATAAGGTAAAGCGCAATACTGGTGCCTATTAAAAAAAATAACATACCCCATAAGCCAAAAAAATGCATGGGCCTTTTGGAAAATTTTCCCACAAAAGTGATGGACATTAAATCTAAAAATCCATTCACAAAACGACGTAACCCAAATTTGGAAACACCATATTTACGAGCCCGATGCTCTACCACTTTTTCGCCTATTTTTTTAAACCCCGCCCATTTTGCTAATACAGGTATATAGCGGTGCATTTCGCCATATACTTCTATACTTTTCACTACTTTATTTTTATAGGCTTTTAATCCACAATTAAAATCATGGAGTTTAATACCAGACACACTACGTGTTACAGCGTTAAAAAATTTTGAAGGAATATTTTTTGTTAATGTATTATCATATCGTTTTTTCTTCCAGCCGCTTACTACCTCAAACCCCTCTTGCATAATCATTTTATATAAGCCAGGTATTTCATCAGGACTATCTTGTAAATCAGCATCCATGGTAATTACTACTTGGCCGGAGGCTGCTTTAAAGCCTTCGTACAAAGCTCCAGACTTGCCATAGTTACGCTGAAATTTAATGCCTTTCAAATGTTGATTTTTTGCACGTAGTTGCTCAATTACTTGCCAAGATTCATCGCTACTACCATCATCTACAAAAATTACTTCATAGGAATACTGATTGTCATGCATTACCTTTTCAATCCAGGTAGCAAGCTCTGGTAAAGATTCGGCTTCGTCAATTAACGGTATTACAACGGATATATCCATTATGGTTTTCTTCTACTGATTAATAATGATGTAACAGCGGCTACGGCTGCCCCTACAATCAAATATCCGAAAATTGATGTGTAAACAACCATAATTGTATAGTTGTTTTTATATCGTTCTACTTGTAGGTCAATTTCGGTGGGCAACTCTTTCTTACTTATTAATGCTTCCCGTAGCATTTTAGAAGAGGCTTCTGCAAATTCAGGATGCATTTTATTAAAAATAGCTGTAAAGGCTATCATCAAAAGGGTGGCCATTATAAAGCATTTAAAGCCCGTTTGAAACGCATCTCCAAACTTTCCTGTGTAGTGTATTGATTTACTCCAGTCGATAATGGCCCAAGCTATTCCTAAAGCATAGATACCAAAATTCGTATATTGAGCTATTTTGTCCGCTTCTTTACCAGTATAATACATCCATAAAATAACGGCAATCATTAAGGCGCCCGTAATAGCACCTTTTACCAATGGTTTTAACTTCATAGTTGTGGGAAACTGTATTTTTCTTCGTTAACAATACCTAACACTTTTCCTGTAAAAGGCTTGCCAATAAAAGGGCTGTTTTTTGATTTGGATTGTATATCATTTTCTGAAAACACCCACTTAGCATGGGGATCAAAAAAGGTAAGTTTGGCTTTTGCCCCTTCTTTAACTACAATAGTTGGTAAGCCAAAAAGACGGCGAGCATTTAGGGAAAATAAACAGGCGGTTTGATCGGGAGAGATTTCCACCGTAGAGTTTACTACCGCATAGGCGGTTTCTAAACCTATCATACCATCTTTTGCATATTCAAATTCGCAAACTTTACTATCGTATTCATGTGGCTGGTGATGGGTGGCTATACAATCTACAATCCCTTCTTTAACCGCTTTGATAAGTGCACTTCTTTCTTCTTTTGTTCTTAACGGAGGATTTACTTTTAAATTAGTGTTATAGCCAGCCAAATCTTCATCGCAGAAATATAATTGGAAGGGTGCAATTGAACAACTGATATTGGCTGCTTCTTTTCCTCTTTGAATATACGCTAAAGATTTAGAAGTACTTACACCCGTAAAATGGATAGCCGATTCGGCATAGCGGGCCAACTTAATATCTCTTGCCACAATCAATTCTTCGGCAAGGGTGGGCTTTCCTGGTAGCCCCATTTGTGTGGAGGCAATACCCTCATTCATCAATCCGTTGGGGTTAACAGATTTATCATCAGGCACCTGAATGACCACTCCGTTAAAAGCCTTTACATATTGCAAGGCCTTTATTAATAGTCCGGCCGATTGTACACAGTTTTTCCCATCTCCAAAGGCCACTGCGCCGCTTACATGCATGTCATACATTTCGGCTAATTCCTTTCCTTCGGCATTACGAGTTATTGCACCAATTGGGTGTATAGTTACCAATAAGGGTTTTGATTTTTGAGTGATGTACTCCACCGTTGCTTTATTATGTACTACAGGGCTAGTGTTTGGGGTAACTAATACATCGGTGTAACCACCTGCAGCCGCCGCAGCAGCGCCGGTTTCCAGCGTTTCTTTATATTCATATCCAGGATCACCCAAATGGGCAAACACATCTACCCAGCCTGGAGAAACATAAGTGTTGGGGCTACATTGAATTATTTGATCGGCCTGACTGGATAGGGAAGGGCCAATTTTTTCAATGATGCCATTGTTTATAAAAATATCTGCGGTAAGCCCATTGTGGGGGGATGCCGGATCGGCAATGATGGCTTGCTTAATGAGTAGTTTCATTAAGGGGCAAAGTTAATACTTGTAGATGATGTTATAAATATTGATTTGATATGAAAAAGCTACCCATTTTGGATTATCCTTTTAAAAATGTCGGGTGGATATCGTTTCAAAACGATACGACCCTCTCTCTAACGGTATGTGCAACCGTACAAAAAAAGGATAATCATTTTGGATTATCCTTTTAAAAATGT
>JBDKJF010000037.1:0-18011 GCA_039796695.1 Bacteroidota bacterium | reverse complement strand
GCTTGGTTAATGAAAAATTCGTGGGGTACAGATTGGGGCGAAGACGGTTATATGTGGATTAAATACAACAGTAATAATATTGGTAGAAGGGCCGCTTGGATAGTAGCCAAAAAATCGGTTAAACTGTTACAACCCGTTAATAAAGATATAAAGGTAAATAGTCAAATACAGCCACTTATAAAATAAGGAATAGCGACTGGCCAAAAAACAATAAGTCCCGCAAAATAATTGCGGGACTTATTAATAATGCATGCTCAAGCAATTATTACTTGATTGAATCAGCAGCAGCTTTAACAGCTTTAACAGCTGTATCAACCTTAGCGGCAAGAGTATCAACCTTTGCAGCAAGAGTATCAACTTTAGCAGCAGCTGTATCAACTTTAGCAGCAGCTGTATCAGTACCTTCAGCTTTCTTTTCTTCACCACCACCACAAGCTACTAAAGATGTAGCGATAACTGCAATTGCAAAAAACTTTTTCATTCTTTTAATTTTTGAGATTTTAAATTGAAATATTTCATGAGTTAATACAAAAAGGAAAGAAAGGTAACCCGCCGGTAACCCCAATTTTTAAAAAAAAATTAAAAAAAATATTACGCTTTGATTATCAATAATTTGAGTTTAAAAAAATTTTTTATCCCGGCTTTTAATCCTTTCCTTTGTTAGCAATAGTGCCCATTATGGCATTTATTATAATTTTTATATAGATGTTGGGTTACTATTTTTAAAAAAAAGTATAAATAACGGATTGTGAAACTCCAGATGGACGAAAAGGCATTATTAAAAGGACTGGCTACCAACGATAAATGGGCTATAGAAACCATTTACAAGGAAAATTATAATGTAATGCAGGCCTTAATTATTAATAATAATGGCTCTGTAGACGATGCGAAAGATGTATTTCAGGAGGCCATGATAGTTCTTTTTGAAAAAGTGCGCACAGAAGGTTTTGAATTGCATTGCCAACTTAAAACCTATTTGTATTCCGTATGTAGGCGGATATGGTTAAAAAGACTACAACAGCAAAATCGCTATGCTGACCCTGGTGATAATATGGAAGCGGTAATAGATGTAGATGAAGATTTAGAAGGGCATGAGCGGAAAGATATGGAGCTGGAAATGATGGAAAAAGCCATTGGCGGATTGGGAGAGCCCTGTAAAAGTTTGATTGAAGCCTATTATTTGCAAAAAAAGAGTATGCAAGATATAGCAGTATCATTTGGCTATACCAATGCAGATAATGCAAAAACACAGAAATACAAATGCTTGATACGATTAAAGAAAATATTTTTTGCTCAATATAAAAACGACTGGTGATGGAAGATATTAATATAATGGAGGCGGCGGAAAGATACCTACGTGGCGAAATGACGGCTGACGAAACAGCCCAATTTGAAAATTTACGTAAGGCAAATGCCGAGGTAGACCAATTTGTAGTGAGCCATCATTTGTTTTTACAACAGATGAATAACCTTGCCGACACCAAAGTTTTTAAAGCCACTTTGCATACCATCCATACCGATTTAATTGAAGAGGGTAAAATAGATAGCATGCAGTTAAGAGGCAAGGCAAAATTGGTGTACTTATGGAATCGCTATAAACGAGTAACCGCCATTGCTGCCTCCATTGCCGGCATTACCGCTTTAAGTATTTCTGCCCTTGTATGGGCATTTTCGCCTAGAATACCTGCCGCAAAACTAGAATTGTACGACAGAAAGTTTTTAGAAAACGAAAGCCGTATTAAAAATATAGAACAAAAAGAAGCTAACAGAGATAAGGCCGATCACACTTCTACCCCCAAAAAGAATATAAAATATACTTCTGGTGGTACAGGTTTTATTATAGATGCAAAAGGCTATTTGGTTACCAACTACCACGTAGTAGCGGGAGCTAAACATATAGCTATTCAAAATAAGAAAGGAGAGTTTGTGGCCGCGGTTGTATTTATTGATAAGGCAAAAGATTTAGCTATTTTAAAAATAGCGGATGATAATTTTAAACCGTATTCATCTGTACCTTATGCCATCAGTAAGCAAGGTGCCAAGCTAGCGGAGCCCATCTTTACCCTTGGTTATCCTAAAGATGATATTGTATATGGACAGGGCTACCTAAGTTCATTAACCGGCTTTGAGAGCGACACACTTAGCTGTCAAATTGAAATATCGGCCAATCATGGTAACAGCGGAAGCCCCATCCTTAACAAAAACGGAGAAGTGGTAGGTATTATAAATGGTCGCCAGTTAAATGTGGAGGGCTTTACATTTGCCATTCAAGGTAAATACATTTTTAAAGCCCTCGATGAATTAAAGAAAGTAGATACGAGTTATAATAAAGTAAGATTAAATACCAAATCTACGCTTACCGGCATGGATAGAAGTACGCAGGTTAGCAAAGTAGAAGATTATATATACATGGTGAAAGTGAATAACTAATACCATCATTTATACCTGCATAAAAAAAAGCTCCCATTAAAATTGGAGCTTTTTTTTATTATGCAAAGACATGATCAACTCCACAAACTTGCGGGGTACACGCCTTCCTTAATCAATGTATTTAAGCAGGATTGTACATAAGGAGCATCTTCTTTGTAAGTAACACCAAACCAAGAAGAGGTGGTGGGTATTACTTCAATCGAATGACCCTCGGCAATAAATTGATCGGCCACGATGGGAATAAAAAATTCAGACTTCAACGCTTGTCCGTGCGCTTGTAAAAATGTAACAAACATTTTTTGGGTGTAGGCAAAAAACGATTGATCAAAACACCAAAAGTTCATGGATACTTTGGTATGCACCGAAAGTTCTTTTGGCTCCATGCCATCTTCACAAATAATTTTTCCATCCTGCATCGCAATATTGATACGCTCGGTAACACTTGCTAATTCGCCTTTACTGTTGAGCCCGCATACGCCTCTATTAACGGTGCCATGAGCGGATAAAGTGTTCAATAAATTATACCCTACAATAGCGTAATTGTGTTGGCTGCAGGCGGTTTGCAAAAAAGCAACGGAGTTTTCAAAGGCATTGCGTCCATAAAAATCATCTGCATTAATAACGGCAAATGGCCCCTCTACCGCTTGCATGGCGCAAAGTACAGCGTGAGCGGTGCCCCAGGGCTTTGTACGCTCTGCCGGAAAAGGATAACCATTTGTAAAGGTGGCCAGCTCCTGACAAACGTATGCCGTTTCCATTCTGCCCTTTAGTTTTGGTTCAAAAATGCTTTTAAAATTTTCTACATACGCTTCTCGGATAATAAATACTACTTTTCCATAACCCGCACGCATGGCATCAAAAATGGAGTAGTCCATAATGGTTTCGCCAGAAGGGCCAAAACTTTCTACTTGTTTCATACTGCCATAGCGAGAGGCCATACCGGCTGCTAATATTACTAATGTGGGTTTCATTCAATCAATTTTGGATGGTAAATGGTTTAATGACTCGGCGGTAAAAAATTTTTATCAATGGCGGTAAAACAAATTAATATTTATTCGCTTGCTTATATTTAGTAAATTAAATGCAAAGCGAAAATAAAACAAATAATAGCAGTACTATAGAAATGGAGCCAATTAATACGAATAATATTACACTTGACACCCTCTCCTTACCCGTGTTAAAAGCGGCAAAAATTAACCTGCACGTATTAAGGCTTGATAAAATACACCCCCTTATTTCGGGCAATAAATGGTATAAATTAAGGTACTATTTGCAAGCTGCGTTAAAAGAACAAAAAACCATTTTAACGTTTGGTGGTGCATGGAGCAATCATATTGCCGCCACTGCAGCGGCCTGTAAATTGTTTGGCTTAAATGCGATTGGCATTATTAGAGGCGAAGAACCAGCCCACTATTCGGCTACTTTACAAGCTGCGGCTACCTGTGGAATGCAATTGCATTTTATTCCTAGAGCGCAATACGCCGCAAAAGAAATTCCTTCCTGTATAAATACAAACGCTGTTTATCATATACCCGAAGGTGGATACGGCGAGATGGGCGTAAAGGGTGCGGCTACTTTAGTAGATGGGCTATGCCTTACACCCTACACCCATTTTTGCTGTGCGAGTGGTACGGGCACCATGGCCGCCGGCATTGTCCGTGTTATTAATAGCAAGCAAAAATTGTTGGCCTTTTCCGTTTTAAAAGGTCATCATAGTTTATTAAAAAATATAAAAGAGCTAAGTAGGATGGAAGCGGATAATATTATGCTGGATGAAGGTTTTCATTTTGGAGGTTATGCAAAGAAAAATAATGTGTTGATTGATTTCATGAACCAGTTTTATGCAGAAACCAGCATTCCCTCTGATTTTGTATATACGGCCAAACTATTTTATGGAATATTGGCTCGTATTCAAGCCGGGTATTTTCCGGAAGGCAGTAATATTTTAGCCATTCATAGCGGGGGCTTACAAGGAAACCAATCGATTGAAAAGGGTACGTTAATATTTTAATTGATATTTACTGGACGACTATCTTTGTAAAGACAGCAACTTACCTCGGATACATTGAGCATTATATAAAAATGAAGTGTTCACCTTTTTTTTGGGCCTTACTTTTTGTCAAACTTTTTTTGGCAAGCGCTCTATTTGCACAAGACACCCTACCCAAGTTTACCGTAAAATCAATAGGCATTAACAAAGTAAGTATTCGATGGAAAAACAATTTCGAAGATGTTAAACAAATAAGTATTCAGAGTTCGAAGGATAGTATGACGGGGTACAAAACCATACTAACCGTTGCCGATCCCACTAAAAAGGAAAATACTTTTTTGGATTTAAAAGCCTCCAGCGATAGATTATTTTATAGGCTTTATATTTTAAGAGATAAAGGCTATTACATTATTACAAAACCACAACTGCCGCTTAAAAACAATCCCAACCTTTCTGGCTCCAACACGATGGTTTTGGTTGATACCAGCAGTAATAAAGGAATCAATAAAATTGACACCACTGTTGTATCAAAGGTGGTACCCTTTTCTGTGGTTATTGATAAAATACCATTTAGCGACTCGGTTAAAACACCCGATCTTACCAATGCGGGAAAAACAAAACCCAATGCCTTTACCCCCTCTTTATTTGTGTATACAGAAAAAGACGGTTACGTACGTATTCAGTTTCCGGCAGAGGATAAACCCAAAAAGTATACGATTAAATTTTTTGATCAAGACGAAACCTTACTCTTTGAGTTAAAAGAAATAAAAGCAAAAACATTTAAGTTGGATAAAACAAACTTTTACCATGCGGGATGGTTTACGTTTGAACTTTATGAGGAGAACACCCTCATTGAAAAGCACAAATTTTACTTGGCAAAAGATTTTTAAAAAGCCTCCACCTGTAGTGATGCTTCAAACACTTTTTCAAAATTCCGTTGCAGCTTTTCTTTCGCTTCCACCATATCTACTACCCGGCCCAACTCTTGCTGTATCGATGTTACTTGCTTATTGGCAATGCCACAGGGAATAATATTATTAAAGTAAGAAAGATTAGTATTTACGTTTAATGCAAAGCCGTGCATCGTAACCCATCGGCTACACCGTACCCCAATGGCGCAAATTTTTCTTTCTCTTCCCGGCACTGTGGGTTGTAGCCATACTCCTGTTTCGCCCACAGAACGTTCGCCAACCAAACCGTATTCGGCCAAGGTTAAGATCATTACTTCTTCAATACTGCGTAGATAGCGGCCAATATCGGTATAGAATTTTTCTAAATCCAAAATAGGATACCCTACTATTTGACCTGGGCCATGAAAAGTAATATCTCCCCCCCTATTGGTTTGATAGAATGAAATATCGTGGGCGGCTAATTCATCATCGCTCATCAATACATTATTTTTATTACCACTTTTTCCTAAAGTGTATACCGCCGGGTGTTCTGTAAAAAGTAAATAATGGCTCGTACTGGGGGGTATATGCCCTGCTGTAGCGGCACTTTTTATTTCAACATTTTTTTTTAACAGTTTTTCTTGAAAATCCCAGGCCTGCTGGTATTCCATAAGCCCCATGTCCTTAAATAATATGGTTTGTTTTTGCATACCATTGCAAAGGTAAAAACAAAAAGCCGCTTACCTTTGTCAAATGCAGGAAGATTTACATAGCGATGTACCCGCCTCAATAGAAGTAAGTGATGAGCTTTTTGAACGATTTGCGGTGACGATTGATAAAGGCCAGGAACCATTAAGAATTGATAAATTTTTAATGCACCGGCTGGAAGGTGCCACCCGCAATAAATTACAGCAATCTATAAACCTAGGTATGGTTACTGTAAACGGCAAAGAAGTAAAGCCCAATTACAAGGTAAAACCGTTGGATGCGGTGGTAATTTTTTCTGACATGAGTCCAGAAGAAACGGATGTAGTGCCCGAAAAAATGGACCTTAATTTTGTGTATGAAGATGAGGATGTGATGCTGGTAAACAAACCGGCTGGTATGGTAGTACACCCCGGTAGTGGAAACTATAGCGGCACCCTACTCAATGGCGTTTCCTATTACTTAAAAGAAAAAAATCCAGCATTAACAGAAGATGCGCTTCCTCGATTTGGCATGGTACACCGTATTGATAAAAATACCAGCGGATTGTTGGTGCTTGCCAAATCCGATAAAGCCATGAAGCATTTAGCCAAGCAATTTTTTGACCATACCATCAGTAGAAAATACCTAGCCTTAGTGTGGGGAGATGTAGCGGCGGATAGCGGCACTATAAGAGCCCATGTAGGTAGGCACCAACGATTTCGTAAATTATTTGAAGCCTATCCAGATGGCGAACATGGTAAGGAGGCTATTACCCATTATACGGTATTAGAAAGATTTGGCTATGTAACATTGGTTGAGTGTAGATTAGAAACCGGACGCACCCATCAAATAAGGGTGCACATGAAACATATTGGCCACCCTCTGTTTAATGATGATTTTTATGGCGGCGATAAAATAGTAAAAGGTACCGTGTACACGAAATACAAACAATTTGTAGATAACTGTTTTGCTATTTGCAAACGCCAAGCATTGCATGCCCGTACCTTAGGCTTTGATCATCCGGCAGATGGGCGGCAGTTACTTTTTGAAGCCCCTATACCGGCAGACATGACGGAGGTGATTGAAAAGTGGAGGAAGTATAGCAGCAAGAGAGGCGATAGCTAACCTTGTTTTAATACCCCTTACCAAACCAGAAATTAGTTTACTTTTGAAATAGAAAAAAATAGTCCATGCGCTTTAAAAAAACATTTACCCTTCTCGCCTTTCTCATTACCTATTCGTGTACCTTTTCTCAAAAACATTATTTTTTGTACTTACAAACAGAAAACAATCAACCCTTTTTTGTAAAAGCAAATGAGAAAACTTACACTGCAGGGGCAGCAGGATATGTTATTATTCCTAAATTAATTGACTCTACCTACGCTTTAAAAATTGGTTGGGCTGGCAAAAGCGAAAGCGCCATTTCTTTTTCTATTCCCATAAATAAAAAAGACCACGGCTTTGTATTTAAAAAGTTGGAAGGTAAAGGTTGGAGTTTATTTGATTTACAGACATTGGAAATACTAAGCAGTAGCTCCCCCACTCCTCAAAACAACAATGCGGATATTACTGCCACCAATGAAGTGCCTGCCTTTACACAAGGGCTTTCCAAAGCTTCTGGCGACCCCTCCTTACAACAAAGACCGCAGGTTATTAGTAAACCCAAAGAAACTACTACACCTGCCACTGCCACTAACAGAGAAGTAATAGCAGCCCCGCCCGTGGTAAATACTCCGGTTATACAAAATGAAACAAGGGCATCGATTGATGCTAAACCAGTATTACCAACAGTAGCTACTGCCCCTACAACTGTAACCACAGAAAAAGCCCCCGACGCTGAAACTTCTACCATAAAAATAGAACCAATTATAGCGCAACCGCAAAAAGAAACTACCCCAAATGTAGATGCGGCCATGCAAACATCTAGTGCCCCTATAGCTGCTAAAAAAGATGTAGCACCCCCCTCCATAGACGCAGGTAAAGAAGTAAACGCAACGCCGCAACCGGTGGCATCAAGCATAAATATAGCCAAAGGTTATCAACCATCCGTGGTAAGAAAACGATCTGAAAGCTCTACCACCGAAGGCTTTGGACTTACATTTATTGATACCTATGCCAACGGTGTAAGCGATACAATACGGTTGGTTATTCCCACGACAGGTATCTCTACTGAAAAAATAAGCAAGGCAGAAAAAAAAGCGAGGCTTAAAGCCTCAATGGAATGTGCTATGATAGCTACCGACAACGATTTTTTACAATTAAGAAAATTAATGGCAGCAGCAAATGGTGATGAGGCAATGATAGCGGAGGCCAAAAAATCATTTAACAATGTTTGTTATTACACACAACAAATAAAAAATTTAGGTGCATTGTTTTTAAGTGATGAGGGAAAGTTCCATTTTTTTGAAGCTGCTTATCCGCATACCAAGGATGCGGCCAATTTTGCCAGCTTATCCGCCGAGCTAAAAGACCCATTATTTATCAATCGCTTTAGCACATTGCTACTCAATTAATACCCTATGCCCCGTTATTTTTTATCACTTTCGTATAAGGGCACCGCATACAGTGGTTTTCAAGCGCAAACAAATGCTAACACTATTCAGGAAGAAGTGAGCAACGCCTTTCGCATACTACAGCGAGAAGCCGTTATACTTACGGGATCGTCTCGTACAGATACAGGGGTGCATGCGTTACAAAATTTTTTTCATTTTGATTATAACGGTCTATTAAATGAAAGGTTTGTCTATAAAATGAATGCCATTTTACCCTCGGATATTGTGATACATGCCATACACCCCGTTTTACCACAGGCACATTGTCGGTTTGATGCACTCAACCGTAGGTACAAATATTTTGTTTATCAACAAAAGAATCCTTTTTTACAGGATAGGGCTTATTACTTTCCCTATACGTTGGATAAAGCAGTATTAGATAGCTGTGCTGCACTGGTAATGCAATACACCAATTTCACTTCTTTCTCTAAACGAAACACACAGGTAAAAACATTTGATTGTACCATTCAAGAAAGTTACTGGCAATACGAAGGTGATTGCTTGGTGTACACCGTAAAAGCCAATCGTTTTTTAAGAGGTATGGTAAGGGCATTAACGGCCACCATGTTAAAGGTGGCCTGTGGTAAAGCAACGGTAGAAGGGTTTAAAGAAATTATTGAAGCAAAAGATTGTACAAAGGCTAGTTTTGATGCGCCCCCCCATGGTTTATTTTTAATGCATGTAGAATACCCAAATCTGTAATACAATACCCTGCTGCGGGTATATTAGTTATCGATGCAAGTTTTAACTTCGAAAGAAAATAGATATGAAAAAATTAACCCTTGCCTTTTTGCTTGTTATCAGTTATACAATAGTAGCTGCACAGCCAAAGCCCGTTTTCAAAAATGCAGTAGCGTATAATGACTATATTATAAACCTACAAATGGGTATTATGAATAGCATTACTGCTTTTACCGCCACATTTGACTCTACCAGTAAACCATACACTGAAAGTAAAAGAATGGCGCTGGTGGTTAATTGTAAAAATTCAATAGCAAAGCTAAAATTAATGCCGGCGTATAAAACAAATACTGGGTTTAGAAATGCGGCTATCGAGCTTTTTGCCTTTTACCAACTTACTGCGGAAACCAACTATAAAAAAATGGCTGATATTCTTTTTCAAGCAAAAATTACAGATGCGGATAGAGCGATTATGGAAGAGTTAATAAAAGCAGTATCTGAAAAAGAAAGCGTGTTAGACAAAACTTTTTTGGGAGAGCAGAAAAAATTTGCGAAAGAAAATAATTTTAGGCTAAACACTACCACCGAAGAAGAAGCGGAAGAGCAATAAATGAAAGAGGTGGGTTAATGTATCCATTTTACTGCCCAATATTTACTACTATAATTGCCAGGCCTTTGCCCCCAATAATATAAGCAATTGAAAATCAACCGAAGGGATTGAAAATTAAGTACTGTAGCCCTTTTGTTTTCTCATAAAACTTCATACCTTTGCGCCGCCATTAGGAACACCATAAAGTGTAAGCAGTAGCGGCGGGAGGTTTTTCTTCAAGTGGCAATCTATGAGAGTCTAATTTACATACCAACGGCAACTAAGCGCAGCTGTACCCACAGCAGGCTGCATCATCTTCGCTTTGCCAATTAGCATTCCAACAGTTGAAGTGTGCGACGCAACAAAAGATCATCAAGGAACAGAACCCTGATAACATAAAAAATTAAACGTCTAACAATCTAAAATAAACAATAGTCATGGCTGATTTAAAATTTCAGAGAAACTTTGGTATTGCCGCTCACATTGATGCGGGTAAAACCACTACTACGGAGCGTATACTCCGTTACACAGGTATGATTCACCGCATAGGTGAAGTACACGATGGTGCTGCTACCACCGACTGGATGGAGCAAGAAAAAGAAAGAGGTATTACCATTACCTCTGCAGCGGTAAGTTGCCAATGGAATTTTCCAACGAACAAGGGAAAAGAATTTGCCGACACCAAAAAATATTCTTTCAACATTATTGATACTCCAGGCCACGTGGACTTTACGGTAGAAGTAGAACGTAGTATGCGTGTATTGGATGGTTTGATTGCGCTTTTTTCTGCGGTGGATGGTGTGGAACCACAGTCTGAAACCGTTTGGCGCCAAGCTAACCGCTATGGTGTACCTCGTATTGGATTTGTAAATAAAATGGACCGTGCCGGTGCCGACTTTTTAAATGTAGTAAAGCAGGTAAAAGAAATGCTAGGCTCTAAAGCCGTGCCTTTGCAATTACCTATTGGTGCCGAAGACGACTTTAGAGGGGTGGTGGATCTTATTAAAATGAAAGGTATTATCTGGCATATGGAAACAGAAGGGATGACCTTTGATGAGATAGATGTACCTGCTGATATGGTAGAAGAAGCACAAGAATGGAGAGCTAGCTTAGTAGAAGCAGTAGCTGAATATGACGATAAATTGATGGAGAAATTTTTTGAAGATCCCAATAGCATTACCGAAGAGGAAATGCATGAAGCAATTCGTAAAGCTACGGTTGATTTAAGCATTGTACCTATGATGTGCGGTTCTTCATTTAAAAATAAAGGTGTGCAAACTGCTTTAGATGCAGTATGCCGTTACCTACCTAGCCCTGTGGATATTCCAGATACCGTAGGTACAGACCCTGACTCTGGCGAGCCCCTTACCCGTAAGGCCGATCCAAAAGAACCATTTGCGGCTTTGGCGTTTAAAATTATGACGGATCCCTTTGTGGGCCGTTTGGCATTCTTCCGTTGCTACAGTGGTCGTTTGGATGCTGGTTCTTATGTATTAAATGTAAGAAGCGGTAAGAAGGAAAGAATAAGCCGTATCATGAAAATGTTTGCCAATAAGCAAAACCCGATTGATTTTATTGAGGCGGGGGATATTGGTGCCGCAGTAGGTTTTAAGGAAATTAAAACGGGTGATACTTTGTGTGATGAGAACCATCCTATCACTTTGGAAAATATGTTTATTCCGGAACCGGTAATTGCGGTGGCGATAGAACCAAAAACACAAGCCGACGTTGATAAAATGGGTATGGCCATTGCCAAACTAGTAGAAGAAGATCCTACACTTCGTGTAAATACAGATGAAGATACCGGACAAACTATTCTACGTGGTATGGGTGAGTTACACCTTGAAATCATCATCGATCGTATGCGTCGTGAATTTAAAGTAGAAGTAAACCAAGGTGCCCCAATGGTGGCTTATAAAGAAGCCTTTAGCACCACAGTAGAGCATAGAGAAACGTTGAAAAAACAAACCGGTGGTCGTGGTAAATTTGCCGACATTGAGTTTTCTATCGGTCCTGTAGACCAAGAATGGAAAACGGAAAATCCCGATAAGAGCTTCCAGTTTGTGAACAATATTGTGGGTGGTTCTATTCCTCGTGAGTTTCACACGCCTATTCAAAAAGGATTTGAACAAGCTATGACAACGGGTGTATTAGCTAACTATCCGGTGGACAATATGAAGATTCGCATTTTTGATGGTAGCTTCCACGCTGTAGACTCTGACGGTATGTCGTTTGAACTTTGTGCTAAGCAAGGTTTCCGTGAAGCCGCAAGAAAAGCGAAACCAGTGTTACTAGAGCCTATTATGAAAGTGGAAGTAATTACTCCCGCACAATACATGGGTGATGTAACGGGTGACCTTAACCGCCGCCGTGCCCTATTAGAAGGTATGGACAACCGTGCCGGTGCTGAGGTTATTAAAGCCAAAGTGCCATTGAGCGAAATGTTTGGTTATGTAACCCAACTTCGTTCACTTAGCTCTGGTCGTGCCTCATCTACCATGGAGTTCAGCCATTATAGCCCCGCCCCTAACAATATCTCCGAAGAGGTGATAGCGAAGGTAAAAGGAAAGGCCAACGCTTAATTATCAATTTCATTTGTAATACTAACCCCACCTTTTGTAGGTGGGGTTTTTTTATTGGCTACAAGGATGATAGATAGTGCGTGCCACTAATAGTGCTCATTGTAGCTAATAGCCACCCTAATTGTAAAGAAAAACTTAAAACCATTTTTCTGCTATCGAAAACATACTTAATATACTTATTATTGGTATTGTAATTGCCTTACCGCAATGATTGTTTATTTTTACAAAGTTTAACCCCCCGCAGCTGAAGAGATTTAAGAAAATACTGAAATGGTTTTTTTTAATACTGCTATTCCTTATTGTAGCGGCTTACCTATTTATACGCACCCCTTATGGGCAAAATTGGATAGGCCAATTAGTAACTAAAAAACTTTCAAAAAGCCTTGGTACTAATGTAACCGTGAAGCGGGTAAACTTTTCACTTTTCAACAATATGCACCTGCAAGGGTTAATGGTAGCCGATAAAAAAGGAGATACCATTTTATACGCCGGTAACGCCACTGTGCATATAACCGATTGGTTTGTTTTTAAAAAAGAAGCTGCCTTAAAATATATAGGCTTACAAGATGCCCTTATTAAATTACAACGAATAGATAGTAGCGAGTGGCGGCATCAATTTTTAGTACACTTTTTTGAATCATCCGGTAGCAGCGATAAAAAAGAAGCGGGCTTAAAACTCAATCTAAAAAAAGCAAGCCTAAAGAATGTAACCTTTATTAAAAAAGATAAATGGCTGGGGGAAGATGTATCGATCCAACTCGGTTTACTTGATTTAGATGCAGACAAGCTACATCTTTCTGGAAACACATTTGAGGTAAATGCCATCCGAATAGATAACCCCATTGTAAGTATAGCCAACTACCAAAAAACAAAACCCTCCGATACAATTACTGTAACGCAAATGGTAAAAGAGATTATAGCGCCATTAAGCTGGAATAAAAGTAAGACCACCGTAAAGATTGGCAACCTTAAAATTACCAATGGAGTGTTTAAAACAGATAAAGGATCGGGGCCTATAGCTAGTCAATATTTTGATGGAAAGCATGTCCATTTTTCTAATATTAATGTAACGATGGATGGCGCAAGTTTTATTGGCGATACGGTATATTCCAATCTGGTATTAACGGCAAAAGAAAGAAGTGGCTTTACTATAAAAAATTTATCAGCCCAGGTTAAAATGACACCGCAGGGCATGCAGTTCGATAATTTATTACTGCAAACAAACAAAAGCACTTTACGCCATTTTTTTTCGATGGGCTATGATGATATAAGTGATATGGGCAACTTTATACATAAAGTAAAACTATCCGCTGCTTTTGATAGCTCTTATATTGATAGTGATGATATTGCTTTTTTTGCCCCCTCCCTACAAAATTGGAAAAAGAAAATATCATTAAAAGGAAAAATAAGAGGAAAGGTAGATGATTTAGTAGGCAGAAACTTGGTGGTACAAGCCGGCAATAGCACCTTACTTAATGGCGACATTACCCTTACCGGCCTACCCAATATAAACGAAACCTTTATTGACTTTAAAGCCAATAATTTTACCACCACCTATAATGATGCGGTAACCATCATACCTGCTTTGCGACGTATTACTAATCCACGGTTAAGCAGCATTCAGTATGTAAATTTCAAAGGCAGCTTTACAGGCTTTATTAAAGATTTTGTTACTTACGGTACCATACAAACTAATTTAGGCACGGTAAAAAGTGATGTAAACATGAAACTGCCCGCGGGGCAGCCGCCCCTATATTCCGGTAATATTGAAACAACGGATTTTAAATTAGGCGAATTTTTAAATGATCGAAGTGTAGGCGCCGTATCCCTAAAGGCAAACATAAAGGGCGTAGGATTTACCGAAGCCAAAAGAAATGTATTAGTAGAAGGTAATATTAGCCAGCTTGATTATAACAACTACCGTTACAAAAACATAGCATTGAATGGTAGGCTTGATAAAAAAATGTTTCAAGGAACAGCTTCTATTCAAGATCCAAATGTAAACTTAGCATTAGACGGCACCATCGATTTTAATAAAAAAATTCCTCGTTTTGATTTGCGTTCCAGCATTACCACCCTTGATTTAAAAAAATTAGGTTTTACAAAAGATAGTGTATTATTTAAGGGAACCCTTGATGTAAATTTTGAAGGCACCGCTATTGAAAATTTTATAGGTACGGCTAGTATTAAAAATGCGGAGCTTATAAATAATACTCAAGTACTGCCCTTTGATTCGCTATACCTACGCTCCTACTACGAGGAGGGCGTAAAAAAACTAACCGCTTCAGCTAATGAATTTCAAGCTGCAATAGCAGGCGATTTTAAAATAAATGAATTACCATTTGCTACGGCTTACCTATTAAACAAATTCTATCCTTCCTATATAAAAGCACCGAAAAAATTTCCGGCCGGACAAAATTTTTCTTTCGATATTACTACTTACTATGTAGATGAATATTTAAAACTATTAAACCCCCGTTTAGCTGGCTTTAATAATAGCCACTTTTCCGGCAAGTTAAATACCTATACCTCTCAATTAGCGTTGAATGCTTATTTGCAACAATTTCAATACGGTCAATACACGTTTGATGAAGTAACTATAAACGCCAATGGTAATGCCGATAGCTTATTAATTACGGGAGGCACTCAAAAAATACACATCAATGATAGCCTACACATTCCTTTTGCACAATTTCATATTGCTGCTGCAAAAGATGTATCGAGGGTAACCATTAATACGGGTGCTAACCAAGCGGTAGAAAAGGCTAACCTAAATGCAATCGTAAAAACATTTAGCGATGGAGTGGATATAGAATTTGAACCATCTGATTTTACGCTTAACGGCAAACAATGGACAATTGATAAAGACGGTGTATTACGCTTTAGAAAAAATACAGCAGCCGATGGACAACTAGTAATTAGCGACGGTATACAAAAAATTGAATTAGTAACCCAAAGTTCAAGTGTAGGTAACTGGAGTAATTTAAAGGCAAAGCTTACCAATATTAATTTAGCTGATATACAGCCATACCTATTACCCAAAAACAGACTAGAGGGCTTATTATCCGGCAATATTGTAGTGGAAAATCCTGGTGGAGAAATGAATATTTCATCGCCCGATTTACAAGTGCAGCACCTGCGCCTTGACAATGATTCTTTAGGCGAAATAAACGCTTCTATTGATTACAATAAACTAACCAAAGAGTTAAAACTAAATGGCAGCACTGCCAATCAAGAAAACAACTTAAGCTTTGATGGCAAAATTTTTATTGGTGATAAAGCCAAAGAAAAAGAAAATAAAATAGCGTTAAAAGCAAAGAAGTTTGAAATAAAAATATTAGAAAGATTTTTGGGCAACCTGTTTTCTAATATGCAAGGCTATTTAACCGGCGATGTGGATTTAGAAGGCGCTTTTAAACAATTGGCTATAACAGGAAAAGGAAGATTACAAGAGGCTGGTTTAAAAATAAACTTTACACAATGTTTTTATAAAATCAACGACACAGAAATAAGCCTTACTCCAGAAGAAATTAATTTAAACGGATTAGTATTAACCGATACCATTACCAAAAATGCTATTTATTTACGAGGCGGTATCGATCATCATTCCTTTAGGGATATGCTGTATGATATTAATATTTCTACCCGTAAACCCAATACCACTGATGCGGCTAATAACAAACCGGTTTTATTACTCAATACTACTTATAAAGACAATAAACAGTTTTACGGAAAAGTATTTGGTACTGGTAGCATGACCTTAGTAGGGCCACAGAATAATATGTATATGAAGATTGATGCAGTGGCTTCTGAAAAAGATAGCAGCTATGTAACCCTTCCACCGGCCGCCTCTAGAGAAACGGGCATTGCAGATTTTTTAATAGAAAAAAAATACGGTAGGGAAATGACGGATGCAGATGTGGCAAAAAGTACCACCAACATTATTTATGATGTAGATATAACCGCCAACCCCGCTGTAACAGCCACCGTGCAGATAGATGAATTAACCGGCGATCAAGTAAGAGGCCGCGGCACTGGTAGTTTAAACATTCGATCTGGTACGGCCGAGCCCCTTTCGCTAAGAGGTAGATTTGATATTCAGGAAGGAGATTATCTTTTTACCTTTCAATCTATCGTAAAGAAACCATTTAAACTACGCAGCGGTAGTAACAATTATATAATGTGGGATGGAGATGCTTACAAGGCACAGGTAAATATAGATGCCTATTATGAAGCTATTAATGTAAGCTTTAGCCCCTTAGCCGATGCATTAAGCTTAAGTAACTCTGGCTTGGCCAATGAAAGAGGTAATGTGTATGTAGTAGCTAATATGAGAGGAGATTTATTTAAACCGGACTTTAGTTTTAAACTTGATTTTCCGGAAACGAATCGTATAAAAAATGATCCCTCACTGGCCATCAGTATACAGCAATTAGAAAGTGATATTAACTTATTGAACAAGCAGGTTGCCTTTTTGATAGTGCTCAATAGCTTTGCGCCTGCTTCTATCGACAATTCTAACTATTGGTCAAGTACGTTAGTTAATAATGTAACCCAAAGCGCCTACTCAAGTATTTCTGGTTTGCTATTTAATGAAATAACAAAAGCCATTAATAGTGCATTTTCTAAAATTTTTAATAACAAAGTGGGCTTTAATATTACCAGCTCTTTATACAATAGAAATTTGTTAGAAGCCTCCAATGGCAATTTGGCTCCCAACTTAGATATTAATATACCCATTTCTTTAAGCAACCGATTTAATATTAATGTAGGGCAAACGATAGATTTGGGTTATGCAAACGGCAACTCCACCGCCGATGTACTGCGATGGCTTCCCGATGTTTCGCTAGAATGGAAATTGAATGAAAGAGGAAACTTAATTGCTTCCATATTTTATAGAGAAAATAATGATTTTTTAACCGCCAATGCAAATGGTAGCTCTGGTAGGGCCAAAAGAGTGGGGGCCAATATATCCTATAGAAAAGAAGCAAATTCTTTTTGGGAGTTATTTTTAAGAAAAAAAAGTAAGGCGGAAAAGCTGTCAATCCCCGCCGCCAACCCACCAAAAGAATAATAGCCCTAACAAGGGTTGCCATTAAAATTTTATTTACACCGCATTTCTAATGTATTATAAAAGTATTAACTGGTGTACTGCGCTACTATTTCTTCGGTTCGTCTTCTAAAATTTCATGACCCATTTTATCTCTTTTTGTTTGAAGGTATTTTTCATTATGCGGATTGGGACACACTTCAATGGCTACATTTTCAGCAACCTCTAAACCATAACCAATTAACCCTACCCTTTTTTTAGGGTTATTACTCATCAACTTTAGTTTGCTTATGCCTAAATGGCGAAGAATTTGAGCCCCAATGCCATAATCCCGTTGGTCCATCTCAAACCCCAATTGTAAATTAGCTTCTACGGTATCTAATCCGTTTTCTTGAAGTTTGTAGGCTTTTAATTTATTTATCAACCCAATACCTCTTCCCTCTTGGTTCATATATAATATAACGCCTTTGCCCTCTTTTTCCACCATTTCCATAGCTTTTTGCAATTGTTCGCCACAATCGCAACGTAGGGAGCCTAAAATATCGCCCGTAAAACAGGAG
>JBDKJF010000036.1:0-18970 GCA_039796695.1 Bacteroidota bacterium | reverse complement strand
ACACTTCTGCTTCATCTGATAAAGTAAATCCTCAAACCATATCATCCGCCTCGGCGGCTGATACCCGTATTTTCCCATCCATTACATGGACAAGAGAGAACGAAGCGAAGGGAAGTACTATTGGCGGAGGTATATCTGCTTCAGCAGAGTTTGACTATTTTTCGGTGGGTGCAAATATTAGTGTGGCGCAAAAAACCAAAAATAGAATGGGTGAATTTGCAGGTAAAGTGCAAGCTTATTTTGATAAAGTGGGCATTATTTTACCGGTAGAGTTGCGAGTAAATGGTGGGGGAGGCGGTAGAGATGAAGACGATTTATCTTATAAAGCTAGAAATTCATTTAGTGGTTCTTTTTCCTATTCGCAAATAATGAATGAAAGGTTGCAGCTGATGTTTATTGCTGATGTTATTCACCAACAAGGGTTTTTAAGTATGCCTTTTTACAGGGTGTATTTTACGGATAACTCTGTAAAAGCGGAAGCACTTCCCGATAGCCGCACTAAAATTCCGCTTGGGGTAAGGGCTAGTTATTTTGCAGGTGATAAATTTATCTTAAAAGGATTTTATAGGTACTATAAGGATAATTGGGGTTTGGCGGCACACACTTTGGAGATAGAAACACCGGTAAAAATTAGTCCTCAATTTTCAATTGCCCCCTTTTATAGGTACTATACACAAACTGCAATTGATTATTTTAAAGCCAAACAATTACATACTATATCAGAGAAATATTATAGTAGTAATTATGACCTATCAGCTTTTAATAGCAACTTTTATGGAGCTGGCTTCAAATTAATGCCTTTAAATGGTTTTTTAGGAATTAAAAAAATTAATATGTTTGAGTTTAGATACGGACATTACTCTCGTAGCAACGGGCTTTCGTCCAACATAGTATCTATGAACTTAAAGTTTAAATAGCATATTGCATTAAATGCAGTATTAAATCTGCATCAGGGCAATTTTGTAAATAGAATTCTTTTTCACTAATGGCGCATACCCCGGGGTAGTCGCCATTTTTATTTTGCATGTCATCAATAATCTGAAAGTGCAGGTGCGGTGGCCAGTTTCCATTTTCATGCGGCAGGCCAAAGTGGGCAAACTCTTCTCCTTTTCGAATAGGTTTTCCAGGTTGTAGGTTTTCAATATCCTGTAGGCATAAATGGCCATACAGCGTATGAAAAATTTTTCCTGCCAATTCATGTTGTAAAATTATAGTAGCACCGTAATCGCCAAAATTATTATTGTATGCAAAGCTGTGAACAATGCCATCCATTGGGGCAAATACGCTTGTGCCCGCTTTCCCCCAAATATCAATACCTAAGTGTATGGTTCTGTTTTCTACTCCATCAAAGTGGCGGCTACGCTTATACAAAATTCGGTTTTCCATATAACCGCCAATAAGGTAGGTGGCTTTTTTTTCTTCCAATGTTTGAGAAATGTATTGGTTGAAAGCGTTAGTGTCGGTTAAATCAATTTGCTGCAAACTACTGTTACCTTCGGTGCAGTTTAAAATAGCTAAGTGGTCAGTTGGGCTGCTATATTTTACTACAGCAGAAAAACTATTTTTATGATAGGCTAATGTTGCTGATAAATGTTTTTTCATTCCATAAAAGTAAAATAAATAAAAAACCCCACATCTCTGCGGGGTTTATAAAATATTAAATGCAAATTATATCACCAATAAAGCATCGCCATAACTAAAGAAACGGTATTTATCTTTTATGGCTTTTTTATATGCTTCCATTGCTAAGTCATACCCTGCAAAGGCGCAGGTCATAATTAGCAAGCTAGTTTTAGGCAAATGAAAGTTGGTAACTAACGAATCGGCAATATTAAATTCATAAGGAGGGTGAATGAACATATTCGTCCAGCCCTCAGATGGTTTTAGTAATTTTTGTGCAGTAAAAGAAGATTCTAATGCCCGCATGGTGGTAGTACCAACCGAACAAATGCGATGGCCGTATTCTTTAGCACGGTTCACAATTTTACAAGCAGTATCATCTATGTTGTAATACTCTGCATCCATTTTATGTTTACTCAAATCTTCCACTTCAATTGGTCTAAAGGTGCCTAAGCCTGTGTGTAGTGTTACTTCTGCAAAACGAATACCCTTAATTTCTAAACGCTTAATTAACTCACGGCTAAAATGTAAACCGGCAGTGGGTGCAGCTACTGCCCCTTCATGCTTAGCATATACAGTTTGGTATCTTTCTTTATCTTCTTCATCAGGTTTGCGCTTGATGTATTTTGGCAGCGGAGTTTCTCCTAAAAATTCCAGCATGGCACGGAATGATTCTTCACTATCTTCCCATAAAAAGCGGATAGTACGGCCACGGCTGGTAGTATTATCAATTACTTCTGCTACTAATTCTTCGTTATCGCCAAAGTATAATTTATTACCCACTCTTATCTTTCTTGCGGGATCAACTATCACATCCCAAAGGCGATTGGGTTTGTTTAATTCTCTTAATAAAAAAACTTCAATCTTTGCCCCCGTCTTTTCTTTGCGTCCATACATACGGGCAGGAAATACTTTTGTGTTATTTACCACAAACGCATCCTTATCGTCGAAGTAATCAAGGATATCACGAAAATGTTTGTTTTCGATTTCGCCGGTATGTCGATGGACAACCATCATACGGGCATCCTCTCTTTTTTTGGTAGGGTTTTGAGCAATGAGGTTTAGCGGAAGATCAAATCTAAATTGCGATAGCTTCATGAGTGATTGGGGTTTTGTAAACAATTACAGCCTCATGACGCAAACCGGGCAAATTGCCGGATACATTCCAATTCCGGCCTTACGGCGCCGGGTTTGGTCAAAAACGACTAGTTCTAAATGGCTGCAAAGGTAGCCATTTTCTTAGCAATTATTGCACTTAGATGCACATATTTTGCACAAGTTTCTATTGGCCTAAGCCTTTGATTGGCATTGTGATGTAATGTATGTATTGCTAGTTAACAACTTACTTTTCAATATTTAGGCATGAGGTTTATTTAGTATTTAAAATATTAAACGCTTCGTCCTTTTTGTATTAAATGTTTGCCGGCTGCCTTTTCTTAAGGTTGATTTTTTTGTAAAGAAAAAATTTAAGCTAGCGCAGAGATGTTCGGGCCAAATATAAAACTACACGGGCATCAGTCATTGAAATTAATGCCAAAACTTGCATGTGCCTATAGATATGCTAGAAATAGCATCAGCAACTATTCCAGTATCGTATACCTTTTATGTAATTAAATTAAAGTGTAAAAAAAGTTAATGAAAACGCATTAGGTGTAGTGTGTTTGTGTAAAGTAGGTGGTTACTAAAAGGGCTTAACAAGATGAGGAGTAGCATTAAATACAAAAAAATATTTTGATACAATGAAGGGTACTTGGTAATGCAATTGATAAATATCAAAAGCATTATTGTACCAAGAACTTTTATTGGTTAAATATGATTAATTAATGCAATGGCATTTTAACAGGTTTAATAATAGGCTGATCTATAATTTTTAAAATAAAAATTAACCTGCTTTTTTACTTTGGAATGTTTAAAAAAGTAGTGGTGGTAGTAGCCCCCAACATTCTCAACGTTTCATTTGCGGTATCGTTTTGGAAAATCACAAATTCTGCCATTATTTTTTTGCCTCTCAACTCTTCTAGCTTGCTATAAGGGAAAAATATTTCCAGGTTTTTTTTTGCTAATTTATTGTAGCTCAATTTAGCCTTGGCGGGTATATTCATCAATACATAGGTAGCTATTACACCGTTAATGCTAAATTCGGTTTTATTGGTTAGTATCGGTTTTTTGTTTTCGTCTAAAATTTTTACAACATAATACACTTGGCCTGGTTTTTCATTATTGGCTACATCAAACATAGGGTACACGGAAAGTCCATCTTTCAATTTGTTATGCACTACGTTCACTTTTACGGCTCCGTTTATTTTTACTTTTGAAACTAGGTAATCAGATATCGCTTTATCTTTTGGGTAAATAGTGGCTATCATTTTTTTATCTCCTTCGGAAAGTTCCATACTTTGTTTTAATGAGTAACCATCCAAGGTTTGCCAAGGCTTTACATCGTAATGCATTATCGATTTTGGGTCGTAGCCGGTTCCGTTAGTATAGGACTGTTTATTCACTTCAAATACATTTGCATCTACATGCGCTTTTGTCCAGGTGGGGTTGTTTTTTAAATACCAGTTATAAACTGAATCTGATTTATTCCATTTGATGGCGCCAGGGTAACTCTGCTCATGCAAAAGCCCTAAGGCGTGCCCAAATTCATGTATCGATTTTCTACGAATAACAGGAATATTCCAATGCCCCGGATCTTTTTTAGCATAGATTAATAAATCATCCCACGTATTAATGGATATACCTTTCGTATTAGCAGTAGCTATATAATAATCTATATCTAACATGTCTAAGGTATCTAAGGTTAAGGTATGTTCATCCTGTGGTACATCCTTGCATTGAGTACCTACAGCGGAGTAGTGCCCATTGCCTCCATTAAGTTGTATTCTAATATTGGTAAGCTTTACGGTATCTGCTACAAATTTCAATTTTATATTCGCATACTGTTCCCATTGCTTTGCAAAATTCATTACACGGGTTCGTATGTCTGTACTTCCTCCCGACATAAATTTCACTAATAGGGTAGCGCCATTGTCCCAAGTAAAAAAATTATCGGCTACTCCTCTATCATCAAGGTTTATTTTTTTATACATGGTGCCGTACACATCGGTGGCACAGTCTAATGTATGTCTTTCTAATTGTGCATGCGAAGTAGCGTAGGTGAGTAATGCTATTATAATTACTGTTATTTGTTTCATGGTGTTAGTTTTTAATACTTAAAAGTAAGGGTATAATTGTAACTAACGATACCTTAAGCAGGGTATTTGTGCCTTCTAAAATGCACCTGTGCTGCCCCCATCTACGGGAATACTGGTGCCTGTAATATAAGCTGCTGCGGGGCTGCATAAAAAGGCGGCTAATGCGGCTACTTCTGCTGCTTTACCGAAACGCCTGGCTGGTATTTGCTGCTGCATTTTAATACCTAATGCTGTGGGTGTAATTTGTTGTGTGGCTGCATTTGCATTAATTAAATTAGATAGCCGCTGTGTTTCTGTATAACCAGGTAGCACATTATTAACCGTTATCCCAAACTGTGCTACTTCTAGCGATAATGTTTTGGCCCAAGCTGCAGTAGCCGCTCTAATGGTATTTGATACGCCAAGGTTGGCTATGGGTATTTTAACAGAGGTAGAAATAATATTGATGATTCGGCCAAAGCCTGCGGTTTTCATACTAGGTAGGCAGGCCTGCGAAAGTGTATGGTAATTAATGATGTGTTGTTGAAAGGCATCGGTAAAGGAGGTGGAGGGTGCTTCACTTATCAAACCGGGAGGTGGGCCACCCGTATTATTAATTAAAATATGCACAGGCTTGTTGTTGGTAATTTCATGTATAGCCATTTGCACTTGTAAGGGTATACCAAAATCTGCAACGGCATATTGGTGCTGTTGCGCACCGTCATTAGCTAATTGTTGAATACATTCTTCTAATTTACTTTTATTTCGGGCTAATAAAATACAGTTAGCACCTAATAAAGCTAGCTCTTCGGCAATAGCTAAACCAATACCTTGTGTACTACCACCTATAACTGCTGTTTTGTTTTTTAATGATAGGTTCATTCCTTTAGTAAGTTTGGATAGTCTGTAATAATCCCATCTACACCCATTGTTTTTAGTTCGGCAATTTTGGTTTTATCATTTACCGTCCAGGGAATGATTTTTACATTTTGTGCGTGGCAGGTATTAATCATTTCCACTGTTACCTTATTAAATTGTGGGCTGTAAATATTGGGTTTAAAACCAAGTTTCTTTATATAATCGGAGCCTAGCGTAATGTCAAACTCCTCTTGCAGCATAGCTACTTTTATACTGGGGTAATGTTGGTGTAAGTATTGCAGCGTACGCACATCAAATGATTGAATGATGACATGATTTTCCATTTGCGCAGCTTGTATTACCTGCATTAATAGCTCCGTAAACTCATCGGGTTTTGGATGAAATACTAGATCGCCTGAGGGTTCAGATTTAGTTTCTATATTAAAGTAGGGCAGTGGTTTTTTATTTTTTGTACAATAATTTCTCACTTCGTTAAATATATCGGCTAGCAAAGGTTTATAGGCTTTTATTTTTTTCTGTTCAGAAAAACGAGGGTGGGGTTTTAAACCTACATCAAAGGTTTTTACTTGCGTATATTCCATTTGATATATTTTCAATGTTTGCTCTTCGGCTTCGGTTACAAAGCTGCCATCCGGTTTTGTAGTAATTTCATGGTTGAAAAATGCCTCATGCGATAGGATTACTTTTTTGTCTTGTGTAATTACTACATCCATTTCTAAGGTGGATACTTCCCAATCAATTGCTTTAAGCATGGCGGCAATAGTATTTTCTGGCATCAGGCCCCTGCAACCCCTGTGACCTTGTACATCAAATTTTTCTTTCACGAATAAGGATTGGTTACTATCTTTTATAGAAGGTAGCGAAGCTGTTTGCTGCCCCTTTTTTGTACCACCACATGCCATAACAAAAAATGAAAGGATGATGAAATATTTACGCATGATTGAAAAGTTTAGCTTTCCCATTTTCCATAAACATCGCAATCTGCTGTGCATCCGCATCACCTTTTTGCAATTGATGTATGATGTTATTGTAACTTTCTTCGTCTCGGTTTTGGCTTAGTTTAAATACATGTTGCAAATTGGTTACCTCTATTTCAAATGCGACTATTGCTTTTGTCATTTTTTCAAGGTAATCCGCTGGCAGGTTTTCAAAAACAGTAGGGGACGTATTATTTCCATTTTCGTAGTGTAAAGTAAGGCGTTGCATTACTGCAGCTAACTCAGCATCATTACCAAAGCGGATGGTGCCATGGGCATACACACTCATAAAGTTCCAGGTGCTGCCAATGTGTGGGTTACTGTACCAACTGGCACTTACATAGGCATGGGGGCCGGTAAATAAGGCCATTACATTTGTATTTTGTTCAAATGCATGATGATGATCGGATTTGCGTTGTATATGCCCCGTTAGCAATATTTTCCCTTCTTTTTTATCAATAAAAACTGGCACCTGTGTAGCCACTGGTTTGCCTGCTACATCTACGCCAGTAATAATAATAAACGGATGCGCCTGCATGAAGTTAATCACGGCTGCTTCATCCGGTTCTTTAAATTGAGGATTATTATACATTGATTTTAGAACTGTTTGAAGTTTAGGGTTTCGTATTGTAACGTTGGCCCTTATGGTTTGTGTTTTGTAGATAGGTGATGAAGCCCATTAATTTATTACCTGATTGAATATTAATATCATATAGTGCTGAAAATTTTTCTTGCTCAAAATGCTTTCTATCAACAAAGCTGTAAAGTTGCGAACGATATTCTGCATTTGAACCTTTTGCTATGTGTAGAAAATTTTAAAACTCACTATTACCTGATCTATCAAACCCTTCAGCAATACAATCCATAACAAAACCTGATGATGAATCCATCTGATTACGTAGTTCGAAGTTTTTGCCCAAAGGGGTAATGTTTACTAAGTCGTTAAACATATTTACCTGTTGCTTAGCTAATTGCCAAATCACAAGATCTTCAAATCGGGTAATAGTTGCCATCTTTTCCTGTTATCTATTATAAGTTAAACTATAAATTAGCAGGCTCAAACTTCAAATGTCGAATATCAAACATCATACCTTCTCTGCAATTTTTTCTCCACTCATATTGGCATTACGCATAGCAATGCTACGCACTACTTGCGCCGCAAAACCCTCAAACGCTTTTTTGGTAATGGCATCGTCGCTCATCATTACCGGCACACCTTGATCGCCCCCTTCTCGTATGCCTTGTACAAGCGGTATTTGCCCAAGAAATGGAAGATCATACTCATCTGCTAATCTTTTTCCCCCATCTTTTCCAAAAATAAAATATTTATTTTCTGGCAATTCTGCAGGAGTAAAGTAACTCATATTTTCTACTAGGCCAATTACTGGTACATTTAATTGTGCTTGGCCAAACATAGCAATTCCTTTTTTAGCATCTGCCAATGCTACATCTTGCGGCGTAGTAACAATAACGGCACCGGTTACTGGTACTGTTTGCATAAGTGTTAAGTGTATATCGCCAGTGCCTGGTGGCATGTCTACTACTAAGTAATCCAACTCATCCCAATACACATCGGTTACAAACTGCTTGATGGCGCTGCTAGCCATGGGCCCTCGCCATACCACTGCATTTTTTTCATCTACCAATAGGCCGATGCTAATTAGTTTAATGCCGTAACGTTCCAAAGGCATTATCATTCCTTTGCCCTGCATATCCATCATCATAGGCCGCTGCCCTCTTACACCAAACATAATGGGTACGCTGGGGCCATATATATCTGCATCCATTAAACCTACTTTAGCACCACCTTGTGCCAAGGCCAATGCAAGGTTGGCGGATACGGTAGATTTTCCCACGCCTCCTTTGCCGCTAACTACGGCGATAATATTTTTTACTTTGGGCAGTATGGCACCGGCATCGGTACGGCGGGTAGTAGTATTGGCTGTAAAATTAATTTTTACGTTGGCCTCTTTATTTACCAATAGTTTGATGGCATTGGTGCTGGCGGTGGCCATCATATCCTTCATTGGGCATGCGGGGGTGGTTAGTATAATAGTAAAAGAAACATCGTTGCCATTGATGTCGATATCCTGTACCATGTTAAGGGTTACCAGATCTTTACCCAAATCGGGTTCCTGCACATTGCTAAGGGCGGCTAAAATTTTTTCTTTAGTCATGTTGTGTTGAAAAAATATGTGGCTGTGAGGTACTATACAAAATGCTGATTAGCGAACAGAACCCTGAAGGGTGCGACGCAAGAGAAGTTGATAGTAGTAATGCAGCCGATACAATAAATTATATTGAGAACTATTTGTTAAAAAGCAAAGTTAGCCCACCGGCGGGGTATTTTGTTTTACGAAATAAGCAATTGCTTGCTATTTTTGAGGCAGTGAAGAAAATTATACTTTATACCCTTGTAAGTTGTACGTTGCTGGCGCAAAAAGCCAGTGCACAGTTTGAAATTACCCGTGACTCTGTGGTGCAATTGTATGGTGTGGTGATGACGGCAGATAGCCTAGTGGGCATACCCGCCGTAAGTGTATCGGTAAAGGGTACGGGCAGGGGTACGCTTACTAATCCGCAGGGTGTTTTTTCGATAGTGGTGTTAAAGGGCGATCAGGTAGAGTTTAGCCATGTAACGTACAAGTCAAAAATAGTAACGATACCCAAGGCGCTAGAGGGTAACCAATATAGTGTGGTGCAATTGATGGTGGTAGATACCGTGTACTTGCCGGCTACCATTATAAAACCAAGGCCCACGCCGGAGCAGTTTGCCCGAGATTTTGTGAATACCAAAATTCCGGATGATGAATATGAAATAGCCCGTAAAAATACAAGTGCGGCTAACCGCCGTGCATGGATGCGAACGGTGGGCGGCGATGGGGGCGAAGCTACCCGCCAACAAATGAATACCATTGCCAACAAGGCCACGTACTACGGCCAGCGACCTCCGCAAAACTTATTTAATCCGGCAGCTTGGGCCGAGTTTGTAAATGCTTGGAAGCGGGGAGATTTTAAGAAAAAATGATACCACAAAGCCCATTAGGAAGTGTGCAGTATGTAAATGCGTAAATGAACGGGGAAATGATGCGTAATCCCTTTTGATGGATTAGTAAACTTACACTTGAATGCGTAAATACCGAAATATTGAAATGCCGTAGTCTTGCTCTTGTGCACATTGCAATGTGGATATATTTTTGTGTTAGTTGATTGACAGAAGATAAGCCCCTCAATAATCCAATGTCATAATTGAAACCGTCCTAAATGTATTTCCAAATCCTCTGAATGCCTTAGCGAACTCAACTGTCAATCAACTTTTTTTCTTTTTCTCGTCTGTTATTCTTTTTGCAATTGTAATCTACGTATTTAGTGCAGTTTATGCACAGTAAAACGGAATAGTTCTCCGTAAAGCCCCCATTTCTACTACCGTAAAATTACCAATTTAGTTTAGAGTAAATACGATAATTTTAGGTCATATTATTTTTTTTTGTGTTATTATGCTTTGTAATTCAATGATTTAAATTTTTTGCATTTTAAATTAGGTAGAAAACGAGTTGCATAAAACGAGGGGTGTTTGCAAATTTATGTGATAGATCGAACTCTGATTATAAGAACTAAAAATGTTACTGTTATGAAAAAGAATTCAAGAGCTTGGGAAGTTGACTTCCTTGTAATTAACTGGGAAGAATAATAATCCTAGGTTACAAATTGACTTTTAGAAAAAGTTTTTCTACATTTGGATAAAATCCATATTATAGAAAAGCTTTTTTTTTATATAGTTTGTTTCTCCTATCTACTTTTGCCTTTATGTGTATTAGCTATCACTAAGAACCATCATAATAGGCGGATAATAATTCCTATTACTGTTTATGGATTAGTCTGCTTTTTCTTTCTATACTTTTATTTTTCAATACCTAAAAGCATTAGAATTAACCTGCAGCCCATTTATACTTATTTTGAGTATATTTTATTTACTTATTTTCTTTATATAAATATTTATTCAAAAAAAATCAAACGATTTATACTTGTATTATCTTTTGTATTTTTTTTAATTCAGGTGATCTATTTGTTGAGTACAAAAAATCAAAGATTAGATGCCATACCTATTGGCATTGAAACTATATTGCTATCAACTTTTATGGTTTTATTTTTTATAGAGTCTATGAGTCTAGATGTTAAAGCATCAATATTTCAACACTATGCATTTTGGCTTTGCGTTGGTATTCTGATTTATTTAGGGGGGTCCTTTTTCTTTTTTATTTTGATAAATAACCTAACAAAAGAGCAAGTCGACTTTTTTGGAAAATTTACTTATTTAACCGAAGTAATCAAAAACATCTGTTTTGTATGTGCAATTTTAGTTTCAGTGAAGTTTCAGCGCCTCGATATCAATAATTATAAAGCTCGAGTTGTGTAAGTTGAATATTATAAATTATCCACCCACCACCATGTACCACCTCCAAATATCTAGTTCATCATTAACTGCCGTACTTATTTTAGGTTCGGTAGGTATGTTGGTACTTACAATGGGCTTGGTGAGCTTTTTAGTAATGCACCAACGTAGGGTATTACGCTTTAATAAGGAAATGCAGGAGGTGGAAGTGGCGCATCAACGTACTTTATTAGAGGCATCCGTAAGGCTACAGGAGGAAGAACGCCAACGTATTGCCGCCGATTTACATGATGATGCAGGACCCCTACTTGCCACAGTACGCCTTTACTTAAACGAAAACCTTGTAAACCTCGACAAAGCCAGTCAAATACAATCTGTATTTCAAGCAAAACAAATTATTGATGATACGATTTTGCTCATCCGCAATATGAGCCATAACTTAATGCCGCCTACCCTTAAAAATTTTGGACTAGAATCGGCCGTTGCGGATCTTTTTCAAAAAATTACAGGTTCCGGTTCTATTAATGCTAGCTGTCGATTTCATGATTATAAAGAAAGATTAAAAGAAGAAAAAGAACTTATCCTTTTCCGCATTATTCAAGAACTTATCAATAACATCATCAAACACAGTAATAGCAGCTTTATTCACCTTACTCAAAATATTCAGGAGGATAAATTTTTTATTCGACTACATCATGATGGTAAAGGTATTTTACAGGCTGACTTTGATCGGCTTAATAAAGCAAGCACAGGATTAGGACTAAAAAATATTAGCAGCCGAATGAGCTTAATTAATGGAAAAATTCTTTTTGAAAAGGATATTTCTCAAACCTACTACAAGGTAACGATGGAGTTGCCAAATCAACAGCCATTCGCCTAAAGTAGAACAACTGCGTTTTATACCGATTATCTCGTTACATTTGTTGTAAGCCGATGAGCATGACTACCATTAAAATAGCGATTGCAGACGATCATAAAATTTTTAGGAAGGGAGTAATTCTTTCTCTTCGTTTATATAGTAATATCAAATTTGTATTGGAGGCAGAAAATGGACAAGAGCTTTTAGATGGCCTGGCCGCTGCCGCACCCGATGTAGTACTAATGGATCTACGCATGCCAGGTAAGGACGGGATAGAGGCCACCAAAACTATCAGCAAACAGTATCCCCATATAAAAGTATTGGTACTAAGTATGTATGAAGATGAGCGCTTCGTTTACCATTTAATGGAAAATGGAGCCAATGGATATTTACTTAAAAGTTCTGAGCCTAATGAAATAAGAAGAGCCATCATGGAGGTGCAAGAAAAAGGCTACTATCTTAACAATTTTGTGAACCGTATTCTGTTAAAAAAATCGCATGCCCGACAAAAAGTAGCACCCTCCTTAAATAACGAAATTACCCTCAGCGATAAAGAAAAAGATGTACTGCGTTTTATCTGCATGGAGTTTACAGCAGCCGAAATAGCCCAAAAAATGGAAATAAGCTCACGTACGGTAGAAGCAATTAAAGACCGCTTGATGGAGCGCTTTGGTAGTAAAAACACAGCTGGACTGGTTTTCTTTGCGGTTAAAAATAATTTGATAGAGTAGGGTGGGGGAGAGAATGGAGAGTGGAAAATGGGTAGTAGGAGGCAAAATGTTGGATGTAAGAAATAAGTAATAGGGTACTGCTATTAGCTATGAACCATGAACTATTAACTATACTTTAAGTCAAACTTTCTCAATCAAAAAACACGGCCTATTTAGTTTTCCTTCAAAATCAAAAGGGGTTGTGGCCTTGGTTATATCTTTTATGGCATTTGATTGTATGCTATCTTTTTGTAAATCAAACTTAGTAAAATTGGTACTAAAGTAAAGTAGCCCACCTGGAGAAAGGGATTGCAAACATTGGTTAATGAGCGTAACATGATCCCGCTGAATATCCAAAATATCATCCATCCGTTTGCTATTACTAAAAGTAGGCGGGTCCATTATAATTAGGTCGAAGTAATTAGCCGGAAGTGTGGTTAAATATTGTTTTACATCTGCATGAATAAATTTATTTACAGCTGCATGTATAAATTGATTCAATTGCATATTTCGCTGCGCCCAATGAAGATAGGTTTTTGATAAATCCACCGTTACTACTTCGTCTGCACCGCCTGCGGCTGCATACACCGAAAATGAACCGGTATACGCAAACAGGTTCAGTACTTTTTTCCCTTTGCTTTTTTCTCGAACCATTTGACGAGTAAGGCGATGATCTAAAAATAGGCCAGTATCTAAGTAATCCGTTAGGTTAATGATAAATTGCAAACCATTTTCCGACACTACCATTTCATGTTGTTGCGCATCATATTTTTGGTATTGGCCAAGCCTGCCTGGTTTACGTTGCCTAAGTTTTAGGTGTACTTTTTCTTTTTCGAACCCTAAAACTTCTACAGCAATATTTATAACCGCTTCCATCCATACATCATGCGCTTCTTCGCTAAGGCCGTGGTGTTTTTTATATTCTGCAATGTATAAGTAGCTGTCATATACTTCAATACAAAGCGGAAACTCTGGCAAATCATGATTGTATACTCTATAACAGGATAGTTGCATACGCCGGGCCTGTTTGTGTAAATGACGATACACTTTGGTAAGCCGGTTGCGAAACATGATGAATTTTTCTTCGTTCATACGGTATAAAAATAAGTAAGCTCCTTCATTTTTAAATATCAACTATTAACTTCGAAGTTCAAATTGTGAATTTTATATTTTAATAGAAAAATGGTCATGCAGGGTTTGTCAATTTTCGGTCATCCTGCGCTTGAGCAATGCATGTTTCAATAAGCTCAACTTGACAACGAAAACTTTTATTTAAAATTTTATTTCATCGTTGCTTTACGCTGTAGTAGATATAGAAACAACGGGCAGTTATGCTGCTGCTAATGGTATTACCGAAATTGCTATCTGTATTACCGATGGAACTAAAATACTAGCGCAATATGAAACGTTGATAAACCCAGGGCAGCCTATCCCATATTTTATCCAAAGTATGACAGGTATTACCGATGCCATGGTGCAGCAAGCCCCCCGTTTTAGAGCAGTAGCAGAAAAAATATATACCTTATTGCAGGATAAAATTTTTGTGGCACATAATGTTAGTTTTGATTATTCTTTTGTGCTCAGCCATTTAAAGGAGGCAGGTTATGCACTACAATCGCCGAAGCTGTGTACCGTACGTTTGGCCCGCAAAATTATACCCGGCTATCCCTCTTATAGTTTGGGAAAGCTTTGTCGCTCTTTACACATTTCAGTTTATGATAGGCACCGAGCAGGCGGCGATTGTGCGGCAACTGTACAATTGCTGCATCTTTTAATAGAGAAGGATGCGGAAGGCCATATTGGTAAAAGCTTAAAAAAAAATTCAAAAGAATGGATACTACCTCCAAATGTGCCAAAGGAGCATTTTGATAAACTGCCATACACGCCTGGTGTATATTATTTTCATAATGCAAAAGGAAAGGTGGTGTATGTGGGAAAGGCAAACAATATACGCTACCGAGTAAACAGCCATTTTAGCAATAACTCACAAGGGCGGCAAAAACAAAATTTTATGCAGCATGTACATGCCATTACTTATAAGGAGTGTGCCACGGAGCTAATGGCCTGCATATTAGAATCTGTAGAAATAAAAAAGCGATGGCCCATATTTAATGCTTCGCAAAAAAGATGGGAAGATGTATATGGTATTTATGTGTACGAAGATCAAAACGGATATTTACGGTTGGCCATTGATAAAAACAGGAAAAGATTGAACCCCGTTTATACATTTCACTACTTAGTGGATGGGCATGCGGTATTACGTAAATTGATAAGCGAGCACCAACTATGCCCAGTATTATGCTTTATGCAAAAAAATAATACAGCCTGTGTGGCCTTAGCAGCTTGCACATGTAGCGGTGCCTGTGCGCAACTAGAAGCTCCGGCACTTTATAATGAAAGGGTTAACGAGGCTATTGCGGCCTTGCAAAATAAACCGAGTTACGCTATTGTTGATAAAGGGATAGAGCCAGCTATGCAATCTTGC
Organism: Bacteroidota bacterium; assembly: GCA_039796695.1. GTDB lineage: Bacteria > Bacteroidota > Bacteroidia > Chitinophagales > Chitinophagaceae > JJ008. The sequence continues at coordinate 3,874 of JBDKJF010000036.1, read as the reverse complement.
ATACTAGTGTGTGATGGCCAGTTTTATGGTATGGGATATGTACCAGCAGCGGCAGTAATAAATGATATTAATTGGATAAAAGAGCAGGTAACACTGTACAGAGAAAATAGTTATATCAGAAATATGGTTATGGGTTATGCCTCTCGGTTTCCCGATAAAATAGTAATGCTGAGTAGTAGAGAGATAGTAGATGTTTAACCCGGAAAACTCATTTTATAATCTACCTTAATTTTCCCTTTTGTAATATCAGTCAACTTGCTTTTTAATAACTTTCTTTTTAATGGAGAAAGGTGGTCTATAAAAAGTTTGCCCTCAATATGATCGTACTCATGCAAAATAATTCTGGCGGTAAGGCCTACAAATGTTTTAGTTTGCGCTACAAAATTTTCATCGCAATAGCTCAGGGTTACGGATTCTTGTCTATACACATCTTCTCTTACTTTAGGTATACTTAAGCAGCCTTCATTATAACCCCAAGCTTCTCCACTAAGGTCGGTAATGTGCGCATTGATAAAGGTTTGCCTTAAGCCCTCATCTCCGGGGTATTCTTTTCTTTCCTCCTCATTCATGCCTTTAAATATTTGTTCGGAGTCTACTATAAATAGGCGAATGTCACGGTTAATTTGCGGGGCTGCTAATCCAACACCATTACTGGCATACATAGTTTCCCACATATCTTCTAATAGTTTAGCAAGGTTGGCATAGTCGGAAGTAATATCCGTTGCAATTTTTCTTAATACAGGGTGGCCGTATGCTACGATGGGGAGAATCAAAACGGTGAATAATTAATAATGAATAATTAAAGTAATACAAATTTAGTTTAATATACCGATACACTAAGAAATGCTTCTCAGATACTCTTGCAGCATAATAGTAGCGGCTATTTCATCTACCAAGGCTTTATTGCGGCGTTGCATTTTTTTAAGGCCCATTTCCAACATAGCATCTTTGGCCATTTTGGAGGTATAGCGTTCGTCCACTTTTTTTACAGGTATGGAAGGAAAATTTTTTTGCAATGCGCTAATGCAACTTGCTACATGGCCAGTGGCATGGGTGGCGGTATCGTCCCAATTGGTGGGCCAGCCAATAAGGATAAGTTCAACTGATTCTGTTAAAAAATATTCTTTTAAAAAAGAGATCAGGTTTTTGGGGTCAATAGTAGTAAGGCCGGTGGCAATTATTTGCAACGGATCCGTAACGGCAAGGCCGGTACGCTTAAGGCCATAGTCTATACATATAATTCTTGCCAAGTATAATTAGTTTAAAATGATGCTGACCAATGATATGCAGTACAAGAGTGCGCTTCGTTAACGCTGTGTAAACTATCAACGAAGCTCATCTGTGTTACTACAGTTCGGTACAAAATAATTATGTATGAATAAATAAATCTGCTATGACAAAGATGGCAAAAACTACGGAAGCAATACCATTGGCTGTCATAAAAGCTACATTTACCCTTCGTAAATCGGTTGGCTTTACAATGGAATGCTGATAGATAAGCATGCCTATAAACACCGCTGAGCCCACCCAATACAACCAACCAAAATGGCCATAAAAGCCAGCCCACAAAATAGCGGCAGCACTTAACAAATGCAGCAACTCAGATACCCGTAAGGCTTTTGCCTTGCCTAACCAAGCGGGTATAGAATATAGTTGTTGCGATTTATCAAACTCTTCATCCTGCAAGGCGTAAATAATATCGAACCCACTTACCCAAAAAAGTACAGCAAATGAAAACAGTATGGGCAAGAATGCAAATTGGCCGGTAACGGCTAGATAAGCACCAATAGGTGCTAATGCTAAACCTACGCCTAATACTAAATGACAAAGCGGGGTAAAGCGTTTGGTATAACTATACCCTAACACCACGGCTAATGCCACAGGCGACAAATAAAAACAAAGCCGATTGATGAAAAAGCAACAGGCAATAAACAATAGGCAATTGGCAATGGTAAATGCTAACGCATTTTTTGGTGTAATAATACCTGCTGGTATTTCTCTTATGGCTGTTCTTGGATTTTTTGCATCGTATTGTCTATCTAAATATCTATTGAAAGCCATAGCGGCGCTGCGGGCAAAAATCATGCAGAGGAGTACGAGTAGCAGTAATATCAAGAATGCCCATAAGTCCGAATCAAAATTGAAAATAGCCCAGTAGTTTTTTTTATCTTCTTTATCCCAGCCCCATCCAATAGTTTTACCAAGATTCCATTGTTCTACGCTATAAATTTTTTCTACGCCACTAAAGATTCCGAGAAAAAACCCAATCAATGCAAAAGGCATGGCAAAGATGGTGTGAGAGAATTTTATAAGGGATAGGTAGCTTTTTATTTGGGTCATAGTTCATAGTTGATAGTTACTAGTAGAATGCTTATAATAGATAGTTTATAATGAGTCTCTAAGCTTTGTAATCATTTTGCATAGAACATCATAACTGCCATATTTTTGTTCAAATTCGGCTTGTGAAATATACTTTCTTTTAATGGACAGGAACAGACAAGCTACTACTTCTACTGCCGACCGCAAGGCAATGTTTAAAAATCTTCTAAACTCAGGCTTTGTTTGTCCAGTGCTACCTTCAGCAATATTTAATACAACAGAATCAGCCGCTCTTTTTATTTGAGAAGCCAAACTAAATCTTTCATCCGGAGGGAATTTTTTAGCCATCATATCTACCACATTAGACAAGTCATCTGCTATATGCCAAACCTTTAATTCTTCAAACCTAAACGCCATTGTTATTTAATTAGAGTTTTTACGTAGGAACGACGCTCTATGAACCATTCGCTATGAACTATTCGCCATGAGGCATCCTCCCCCTCACCAACTCCCACAGCACCACTCCGGCCGCTGTTGCAATATTCAACGAATGTTTCATTCCTAATTGTGGTATTTCTATACAACCATCGCATAATGTAATGGTGCTTTGCTCCACTCCGGTTACTTCATTGCCAAATATCACTGCTATTTTTTCGTAGGCCTCAAAACCAATGGCATTTAGTTTGTAACTGCCTTCAGCCTGTTCGGCGGCATATATATTAAAACCTTTTTCTCGTAAATCGGAAATGGCTTCGGCAGCAGTGGCAAAATGTTGCCACGCTACTGATTCTTCGGCCCCTAGGGCTGTTTTTTTAATTTCTTTATGCGGGGGTTTGGCGGAGTAGCCAGTAATGTAAATAGCTTCTACCAAAAAAGCATCGGAGGTGCGAAATACACTGCCCACATTATAAGCGCTGCGTATATTTTCCAACACAAGAATGATAGGCGTTTTTTCCGATTGCTTAAATTCGTCAATAGATTTTCTGCCAAGTTCATCCATACTTAGTTTTCGCATAGGGCAAAGGTAAGCGAAGGTGTTTATGCAAAAAAAAGTGCTGAACCTAAGTTAAAAAATGGATTGCCATTATTATTACAAGGGGCATTTATTGTTTCATTAGCTTAATAGTACCCACCTCTCCATTACTAGCTTTATAGCGTAATAAATACATACCTGCTGCCCAGCCCGACACTTGTAGGTCCATATTATTTCTGCCGGCCGCAATATTTTTAGTGGTGGATAAAACTTGTCGATCTGCTAAATCATACACTTGCATATTAAGCATTTGAGGGTTTCTACTATCTATTAGCAAAGTTAAATTATCATGCATTGGATTAGGAAAAGCTTTAATCATTACAGATGCAGATACATTGGTAGGATAATCAAAGCAAGCCCCGGTATTGGGAACATTGGCATCTATCCATTTCAAACGTTCAACAAGCCATGTTTTTAATGTTTCAATTTCTCCATCATAGGTGGTGGCAATGGGTTGTGGGTTGGGCCACACATATTGCCCCAATACGGGCCACTTATTAAAGTGCCGCTGCCTTGCTTGGC
>JBDKJF010000035.1:0-20099 GCA_039796695.1 Bacteroidota bacterium | reverse complement strand
GTTGTTACTTACTGTGGAAATACTTAGGCGAGTGCCATCGTAAGCCAGCAGGGAAAGAGAGAACAACGAAACGAATAAAAATGTAAAAGTCTTTTTCATAATCTTTCAATTTGTTCCCGCTGGTGCGTGAGGTTAATAAAATTGTACAGTAATCCATATCCCAAAGGCGTGCCACATACTAAAAAGAAAATGTTAAAGCAGTGCACCTGCATAAAACTGGCTATTATTGCAGATGTGAAATATTACTTATAGCTGCATCATACAGCTGCAAAACTTTAATTATATTGTATAAAATTTCTCAAAACATGAACCTTACCTTATTACCCAAAAAGATATTCCTGTTTAGTTTTCTAAGTTTTATGTATATGAACACCCAAAGTCAACCGCCGCTCAAAAATTATGAAGCAGAATGGAAAAAAGTAAACGGCTTTATAGAAAAAGGCTTGCCTGCATCTGCCCTTACTGAAGTAAAAAAAATATATACTCTGGCTAAAAAAGAAAATCAGGAAGCGCAGATTATTAAAACATTAGTTTCCATAAGCACATTGCAAAATGAAAATAGAGAAAATAATGAAGCATTCTCACTCACGGAAATAGAAAAGGAAATTAAGGCTAGTAAAGAGCCAATTGTATCAATATTAAAAAATATGCAGGCTGAAATGTACTGGAATATTTTTCAGCAAATGCGTTGGCAAATTTACAACCGAACTCAAACCGACAAATTTTTAAAATCAGATGTAAAAACATGGACTGCAATGGACTTTCATAAAACGATAAGCAGTTTATATTTACAATCCATCAAAGAAGAAAAGCTGTTACAGCAAACAGCACTTACTAAATTTGAAGCCATCATTACAAAAGGAAATGTACGACACCTGCGCCCTACCCTTTTTGATGTACTAGCAAATAGGGCTATAGAATATTTTAAAAATGATGAACATGAACTTGCTAAACCAACTTTTGCTTTTGAAATAAATCAATCGGAAGCATTCGGTACAGCTTCAGCATTTGTAAAACAAAAATTTATTACAAAAGATACCAGTTCGCTCCATTACAAAGCGCTTTTATTGTATCAACGCATTTTAGCCTTTCATTTAAACGATATAAAGCCAGATGCATTAATAGATGCTGACTTGCAAAGACTGGCTTTTGTAAACCAAAACTCCACCCATCCAGAAAAAGAAAAACTACACTATGCTGCCCTAAACCAAATAGCTATCAAATACGGCAACCTGCCCGTAGCGGCACAAGCATGGTTTCTGCTGGCGCAAATACATGAACAAAATGGTAACAGTTATAAACCTTATGGAGATACAAGTACCCGTAATGAAAAAATAAAAGCAAAGGAAATAGCTACAAAGATTTTGGAGCAAAAAGATTCTTCCGAAGGAAAAATAAATGCCCACAACATTTTAAATAACTTAAATGCAAAATCTTTTCAGTTTCAATTGGAAAAAGTAAATGTACCCAATCAGCCTTTTCGTTCTTTGGTTACCTACAAAAACATCAGCTCCCTTCATCTTCGCATTATAAAAGCTACAGATGAATTAAAGAAAGAGTTAGAAAACAAATATGATGAAGCTTACTGGACTTTATTAACAAAAGCCACTGCTTATGTTTCTTGGGAGCAGCCATTACCTGCCACAAATGATTTACAACAGCATAATGTGGAAATTAAAATTGATGCCCTTCCCTCTGGTGATTATTTTTTATTAGCTGCTGACAGTAAAGAATTCAGCGCCAAAAAATCATTATTGGGCAATCGTTTATTTCATGTATCCAATATCAGTTTTGTAAATAATGAAAATGATTATTTTGCCCTTAATCGAGATAATGGACAGCCGCTAGCCAACGCTTCAATACAAGTATGGGAACAAAAATACGACTACAAGCAATCGAAGTACGTTAAAGAAAAAGGTCTGCTATTAACAGCAGATACTAATGGATATTTTAAATTGCCTGAGCCCAAAAAAGAAACCAGCAACTATACCAGTTATGGCTTTTTATTAGACATTAAACATAATGATGATAAACTATTTCTAGATGAGTACACCTACAGCTATCGGTACAATGGCCATGTAGAAGCTGAAGAAAAAATATATACCTCCGTACATTTCTTTACAGATAGAAGCATTTACCGCCCAGGGCAAACTGTCTATTTCAAGGGTATTGTACTGCGCCGCAATAATGCCGCAACTAAAAACACTATTGCCAGTAACTATACGGCTAAGGTAGTGTTAAGAGATGCGAATAGTACGGATATAGATACTTTACATTTAGTTACAAACGAATATGGATCATTTCACGGCAAGTTTCAGCTGCCTACATCCGGTATGAATGGCCAGTTTAGTTTATATATAAAAAATGATGGAGGCGGTTCTGCATCCTTCAACGTGGAAGAATATAAGCGACCGAAATTTTATGTAGACTACGAACGAATAAAAGGCTCATACCAGGTAAATGATAATATAAAAATTACGGGCATGGCTAAAGCCTATGCAGGTAATAATATTGATGGAGCAAATGTAAAATACCGGGTGGTAAGACAGCCACGCTTTTTATACCCATGGATGTTTTGGCGCTGGTGGCAACCAACTGCAGAGCCTATGGAAATTACACATGGCGAAACCAAAACAGATAAAGATGGGAAATTTGTTGTTGATTTTACAGCCATTCCAGATTTAAAACTCGAAAAGAAATTTGAACCAGTTTTTGATTATACGGTGTATGCCGATGTAACGGATATTAATGGCGAAACCAGAAGTGGAGAACAATCCGTTTCTGTAAGTTATAAAGCGCTAATGCTAGAGAGCAGTATTCCAGCAGTGTTGCCAGCAGATAGTTTAAAAAAATTATACATCCGCACACAGAATATGAATGGGGAGTATGAACCAGCCATAGTAAAGGTTACCATCAGCCAATTAAAAGAAGAAAAAAGATTGATTCGTAACCGCTATTGGGAAAGACCCGATCAGTTTGTAATGAGCAAAGCGGACTACATACAAAAATTCCCTTACGACGAATACAATAACGAAAGTGATGCAAAAAGTTGGGAGAAGGGTTCCGAAATATTTAGTAAGAGTGATTCTACAAAGGTGAATGGAGAATGGAGAATAGATAATAATAAGTTAGTCGCCGGTTTTTACATAGTTGAAATAGAAACAAAAGATAAGAATGGCGAGGCTATAAAAGATATTCAATACATAGAACTAACAGATAGTAAAAATAACCAGCTTACTCGACCACAATATTTATGGAGCTACGCTAAAAAAACTACTGTTGAACCGGGCGAAAATGCGGTGATTGAGGTAGGCACTTCTGCTAACGATGTATTCTTAGTTCATCAAATAAGTAAAGCAGCTGACGCTAAACTCAAAGCTCCAATCTATAAATTTTTAAATTTATCCAATAAGAAAGAATCTTTCTCATTCCCAGTTGCAGAAACAGACCGTGGCGGCTTTGGCGCTAGTTGGCTATTTGTAAAGCATAACCGTTTTTACCAATACAACCCAACGGTAAATGTACCTTGGAGCAATAAAGATTTACAGATTGAATTTTTATCCCTTCGAGATAAAACTCTACCCGGCAGCGAAGAGAAATGGAAAGTAAAAATTACAGGATACAAAAAAGAAAAAGTAGCAGCAGAAATGCTAGCAGGCATGTACGATGCTTCGCTAGATCAGTTCACACCGCATAGCTGGTATAGCCCATCCTTATGGCCTTATTACTACAATAGAATTACCTGGAATGGCATTTTGAATTTTAATGAGGTAACCTCTACACTACGATTTATAAATGAGGTAGCATACAAAAACCTGGATAAAGTATATGATCAATTAATTTCGATAAATGAGAATGGTAATATAAGTGGTTGGGGAAGAGGCGTAAGGTCAACAGAAATGAGAATGATGAAGGCAAGTGCTCCTATGCCAACTAGCGAAGCGGAAAGTGTTGCTGCAGATAATTTAGAAGGAGCAAGTGAAAAAGCCATTGCAATTGACTCCGCTATAGTTAGCTTAGAAAAAAAACCTGTAATACAAAATCAAGCACCTTCTGTAAAGATTCGAAAAAACTTTAATGAAACAGCTTTCTTTTTTCCAGAACTAAGAACGGATAGTAGCGGCGCTATTGAATTTTCTTTCACTATGCCAGAGGCATTAACCAAGTGGAAGTTTATGAGTATAGCCCATACTAAAGACTTAGCATTTGGCAGCAGCTACAAAGAAATTGTTACCCAAAAAGATTTGATGGTGCAGCCCAACGCCCCAAGGTTTATGCGGGAAGGCGATAAAATGGAATTTAGCAGCAAGATTGTAAACCTTACTGATAAAGAAATAACCGGCACGGCACAGTTTCAATTATTTGATGCGGCTAACAATGAGCCGGTGGATGGGTACTTTAAAAATCAAATACCCAATCAATATTTTACAGTAGCAGCCGGGCAAAGCGAAGTAGTGAGGTTCCCGATTGAAGTGCCTTACCAGTTTAACAAAGCCTTACAATGGCGCATTATTGCGAAAGCTGGTAACAATGCCGATGGAGAAGAAAATGTATTGCCCGTACTTTCTAACCGTATGCTGGTAACAGAAACGATGCCACTGCCCATGAGAGGTAATGGAAGCAAGGAATTTAGTTTTACCAAATTGCTTGGCGCTAGTAAGTCTGAAAGTTTACAGCACCATGCTTTAACGATAGAGTACACCAGCAACCCTGCCTGGTATGCAGTACAGGCTCTCCCCTACTTAATGGAGTACCCATACGAATGTGCAGAGCAAACATGGAACCGTTATTATGCTAATTCATTAGCCACATTTATTTCTAACTCATCGCCAAAAATAAAAGAAGTGTTTGAGCAGTGGAAAATAAAAGACACTGCCGCACTCATGAGTAACCTGCAGAAAAATCAGGAACTAAAGGCTTTACTGTTAGAAGAAACACCTTGGGTGTTGGCCGCTAAAAATGAGGCAGCGCAAAAGAGAAATGTTGCTTTACTGTTTGATATGGTAAAGATGAGCGAGCAATTAGGCAACTCCTACGAAAAACTAAAACAAATGCAGGCCAGCAATGGTGGCTTTGTTTGGTTTAACGGAGGTCCGGACGATCGATACATTACACAATACATAGTAACAGGTATTGGTCATTTAACTAAGTTAAAAGCAGTAGCGCCGGGGCAAGACGATTATTTAAAAGCTATTTTAACAAAGGCCATTCCTTATTTAGATAGCAAAATAAAAGAGGACTACGATAATCTGATAAAGTATAAAACCAATTTAAAAACATATGCTCCGGGTTATACAGCTATCCAATATTTATATATGCGTAGCTTCTTTACAGAGTATGCTATTGATAAAGCTGCGGTTTTCGCTTATAATTATTTTAGAGAAAGAACACAAAAAACTTGGCTTCAAAATAGTAAATACATGCAAGGCATGATAGCACTGGCATTACATAGAACAAAGGATAGTAAAACACCAGCTGCAATATTAAAATCGCTAAAAGAAAAAGCAATAGTAAACGAAGAAATGGGTATGTATTGGAAAGACCAGCGAAATGGATGGTTCTGGTACGAAGCCCCAATAGAAACGCACAGTTTATTAATAGAAGCATTTGCTGAAGCGGGAAAAGATACGAAGGCAGTAGACGATTTAAGAACATGGCTATTAAAAAACAAACAAACCAATAACTGGAAAACAACCAAAGCTACCGCCGAGGCTTGCTATGCGTTATTACTGCAAGGCACCAATTGGTTGGATAACGATGGTGTGGTACAGATTAAATTAGGGAACTCAATGTTGCTAAGTTCTGCAACAGGATTGGGTACAGAGCCTGTAGAAGCCGGCACTGGTTACTTTAAACGCATTATTACCGGCGATAAAATGCAGGCCGATATGGGTAATATAACAGTAAAAGTGGAGAAAGAAAAACCTAGTGCTACTTGGGGCGGCGTATATTGGCAGTACTTTGAGGATTTAGATAAAATAACTACTGCTACTACCCCACTTAAGTTGTCTAAGAAATTATTTGTAGAAAAAAATACCGACCGCGGACCTGTAATAACTCCCGTAAATGATGGTGATGTTTTAAAAGTGGGTGATAAAATAAAAGTAAGAGTGGAATTAAAAGTAGACAGGGATATGGAATATGTGCACATGAAAGATATGCGGGCATCGGGCTTAGAGCCTGTTAATGTGTTAAGCCAATATAAATGGCAGGATGGGCTTGGTTATTATGAAAGCACTAAAGATGCCAGTACGAATTTCTTTTTTAGTTATTTAAGAAGGGGTACTTATGTGTTCGAGTATCCATTGTTTGTAACACATACAGGAAACTTTAGTAATGGAGTAACAACCATACAGTGTATGTATGCTCCGGAGTTTACCAGCCATAGTCAGGGGGTGAGGATAACTGTAGAATAGTAAATTTTAACCACAAATAGCCGCAGGGAAATATTGGATTGAAAAATTTTTCTGCGGCTATCTTTTTAATTGAGTATGTCTATTGCAAATAAAGCTGATGTATATTCTACAGTACAAGTGAGTGACACAAGGGACGATGACCGGAGTTACTAATGCTGGTTAAAAAGAAATTTCTGGCACTTCCCCCTCTACTATTAACTTGCCCAAAGTTTTACTTCTAATTTCTTCTACCGTTACACCCGGTGCTCTCTCCAATAATTTAAATCCCTGTGGCGTTACATCTAACACCGCCAAATCGGAAACAATTTTCTTTACACATCTTACCCCTGTTAATGGCAGTGTACAAGTAGGTAATAATTTTGATTCGCCTTTGGGGTTAGTATGCATCATCGCTACAATAATATTTTTTGCACTGGCTACCAAATCCATGGCACCGCCCATACCCTTTACCATTTTACCTGGAATTTTCCAATTGGCTATATCGCCATTATCGCTAACTTCCATAGCACCGAGAACTGTTAAATCAACCTTGCCGGCTCTAATCATACCAAAGCTCATGGCCGAATCGAAAAAAGCCGAACCTGGTACTGTTGTTATTGTTTGTTTACCTGCATTAATTAAATCAGCATTCTCCTCTCCATCAATAGGAAACGGGCCCATACCTAATAATCCATTTTCGCTTTGTAACACCACATTTACACCTATAGGAATATAGTTTGCAACCAGCGTAGGTATACCAATTCCTAGGTTTACATAATAGCCATCTTTTAATTCTTTAGCTATTCGTTGCGCTATTTGTTCTTTTGTTAATGCCATACTTGTAAACCCTAATGGGATTTTTAATGTTGAAATATTTTGTACGCTAATGCTATAAAATATTTTACTAATAATTTCAATCAATTTTTAGATAAAGGTAGAACCGTTCGTTGCTCTATTCTTTTTTGATAATTAGTGCCTTGAAAAATACGATGTACATAGATACCAGGTGTGTGAATATGATTAGGATCAAGCTCACCAGCGGGTACTAGCTCTTCTACTTCAGCTATCGTTATTTTACCAGCCATAGCCATTAATGGATTAAAATTTCTGGCGGTATCTTTAAAAATAAGGTTGCCTTCGGTATCGCCTTTCCAGGCTTTTACAATAGCAAAGTCTGCATCAAATGCATATTCTAATAAATAATCTTTGCCATTAAACTGGCGTGTTTCTTTACCATTAGCCACTTCTGTTCCTGCACCAGCAGGGGTATATATAGCCGGTAAGCCATATCCTGCGGCCATGCATCGAGTAGCCAAAGTACCTTGAGGGATTAGCTCTACTTCTAGTTCACCGCTTAATAATTGTCTTTCAAACTCTGCATTTTCGCCAACATAGGAGGCAATCATTTTTTTTACTTGCTTGTTTTGCAGCATTAGGCCAATGCCAAAATCATCAACCCCGGCATTATTAGAAATACAAGTTAATTGCGAAATACCTTTCTGCACCAATGCTTGAATAGAATTTTCTGGAATGCCACAGAGACCAAAACCTCCCAGCATAATTACGGCTCCGCTTTCAATGTCGCTTATAGCTTGGTGGGATGAGTGCACTACTTTATTCATTTGCTGTATTTTGTTATAGCAATTTACAACATAAGATGATTATTAAGCATCAAACTATTACATAAGTGTATACTTATTACTAATTAGTTTAACTGTATACTTATCTGTTATGAATTAAAATAAGTGAAGCCAACCTTGCTGCCTAAAGATTATTAATTTTACCAATACTGTAGCTTAGCTGCTTTGCTTGTATTTGTATTGATTAGATTTTTGCTCAATAATTTTTTTAATAGAATCGTAGTTAAAAGCCGGTTGTACTGCCTTTACAGAATCTGTTTTATAGACTGGCTCATATTTCTTACTGAGGCTAAGTGTATCCAAAATTTGCTGAAACAAACTGGGGTTCGATTTATAATACTGAAAACTTTTTTGAAACTGCTGCTCCGATATTTTATGCAAGGCTAAAATTTTATCGTGCCATTTTTTATGTTCCACCCCTTTTTTTAAGGAAGAATCGTGCGGTAAAATATTAAGACTTACAAATTGATCAGCTCTCATTAAATCCCACAATATGGCTTCCATTTTTTGCGGGGATAAGATATTTTTTGGAACCGATTTATTTTTTCCACAGCTTATAAAACCGCCTAAAATGATACCGATGACAAATACTTTGCGCATTATTTTAACTCTTTATAGGCTGCTGCATTGGTAATATCCATCTTAAGCAATAATTCTTTGGCCCTGGATTTTTGCTCTGGATTAGCCTTACTAAATATTTTCACTAATTCGTTTGCCTTTCCTTGAAAAAAGAATGGTATCATCATTGAATTAGGATTTTCTGAATTAATGGTATTTAAAAAAGTAAGACAATTTATGATACCACTACGGCCTGCTTCTTCATTTTCATAAAAAATATCGAGCCCTGTTCTATAATATGCATATAATGCATCATTTATTAATGCATACCTATTATTGTTAAAATTTTGTGCTAGCCAATAACGATTACGCTGACTTTCAAAAGATTTCCATCCCGATATTTCGCTATTTTCAGGAGCATTGTTAACAATATTCCATGCTTTTTGAAAATAGGCATCGCCACTTCTTAAAGAAAACGAATTATAATCTAGCCCCAGAATTATATTGGCATAGAAAGCAAATACAGCGGTAATATTAGCTACCAATGGATCATTTCCTCCAACTCTATTCTCATTAAATTCGATAGGTTGATATTCTATATACTTAAATACAAAATTATCGTCCAAAAAATTTATTAAAGGTGCGTCATAACTAGTATTAAATACAGGGCGTGCTGCTTGTACAGTTAGTTTGGCTTTATAAACATTATTTCCTGCATCTTGCTCTATGGCAACCAAAAAACTACACTGTATTTTTTCATTTTGCTGAAAAGCATCATTTGTCCATTTACGGTTATTAACAAAATTGGTAAGTTGGGTTTGTAGTGTAGTAAATATTTTTTTGTCTACTTTAGGCCCTACTTTATTCGCTATTACCGATACTCTTGCATTTAGCTCTTGTGCCTGAAGTGTGGTTATAATAAACAATAAAACAACACTTAAAAAGATTAATCTAAATTTATACATAATGAAATCGGATTATAGTATCAATTATATCTTTAGCCACCATACTTTTTGACTTGGCCTCAAAATTTAATTCTTGTCCACTGCGAGTAAAAATGGTTATTTTATTTGTTTCTAAACCAAAGCCAGCGCCATTATCGTTTAACGAATTTAGCACAATCATATCTGCATTTTTCTTTTCTAATTTTCCTTTAGCATACTCCTTTTCATTCACAGTTTCTAAAGCAAAACCTACCAGCACTTGATTTTGCTTTTTGTTTTCACCTAAGGCAAGTAAAATATCTTTTGTGCGGGTTAGCGAAATGGAAAAATCATTTTCTGCCTTTTTAATTTTTTGCGAGGCTACTTCAATAGGGGTATAATCTGCCACTGCCGCTGCCATTATGCATATATCCACATCTTGATAAATACCCATACAAGCCGCATACATTTGTGCGGCGGTATTTACATCTATAATATTTACATTGGGAAGTGCCAAATTATTTGTCATTACGGGGCCCAATATTAGTGTTACATCGGCACCCTGTTCGTGTAATTCATTTGCGATAGCAATGCCCATTTTGCCAGAAGAATGGTTACCTATAAAACGAACTGGATCGATAGGTTCGTATGTAGGACCAGCAGTTACAAGCGCTTTTTTACCTTTTAATATTGAGGGAGTAAAAAAATGTTTCTTAATGAAAGTAATAATCGCTTCTGGCTCAGCCATACGCCCATCCCCAACTAAGCCGCTAGCTAACTCTCCTTTATCTACCGGTATTATTTTATGACCAAATGTGGCCAAAGTATTTAAATTGTTTTTAGTGGATGGGTGATGCCACATATCTTCATCCATAGCAGGTGCTACTATTACAGGGCAAGTAGCCGAAAGGTAGGTAGCTAAAAGCAAGTTGTCGCAATGGCCTTGTGCCATTTTTGCTAAAGTATTGCAGCTTAAAGGGGCTATAATCATTATATCGGCCCATCGTCCAAGCATTACATGATTTGCCCAAGTGGCCTCATCAAACAGCTCTACCAGCACTTCGTTTTTACTGAGTGTAGCCAATGTAAGTGGCGTTACAAAATTCTTTGCGGAGGGTGTAAGGATTATCTTAACCGCTGCGCCTTCTTTAAGCAAACAGCGCAGTAAAAGAATAGACTTATAGGCAGTAATACTGCCAGTAATTCCTAATAAAATTTTTTTTCCGCGAAGCATATCTCAAAAATACATATTTAAAAGAATAGCGGCTAGTGTAACTAGCCGCTATTTAAATAGATTTTGTATATAATCAGGTTAGCTAAATAAATCGTTATCTGCCTTACGGAAGTAAACTTTATCTTCCATAAACTCTTGCGTAGCCAACAAAGCAGGGTTAGGCATTCTTTCGTATGCTCTTGAGATTTCTATTTGCTCTTTATTTTCATGAATTTCTTCCAAGCTGTCTGTGTGGCTTGCAAACTCTTCTAACTTACTATGTAATTCTTCTTTCAAAGAAATGTTTATTTGGCTGGCTCTTTTGCCTATAATAGAGATTGACTCGTATAGATTGCCGGTCTTTGCTTTAATATCATCTAAATTTTTAGTTTCCACATTGCTGGGAATTCCGGCACTAAGCTGGCGTCTTAACTTGCTCATTATTTAAGGTTTTAATATTTGATTGTGATAATTTTAAAAATTCGTCTGCATCTTTTTTAAGCTTGCTATCAGGAAAACGATCGGTAAAAGCATTGCATTCACTAATTACTTGCTCATAGCGTTCTACCCTTTTTTCCTCTACACTCATTTCTGCAAATCGATAATAAGATTTTATAATCCAAAGTTTGTATTCATCCGCTTTAGCAGATTCTGGATAAGCATCTAATAGAGTTGTGAAGGATACTCCGGCCGCTCTAAACTGACCTAAATCGTAATATAGTACTGCACTCTTATAATCTTTCACCTCCAATTTTGCTCTACAAATGTCAATAATTTCATTGGCTTCTTTAATTCTAGCCGAACCCGGATGTGTATTTATAAATACTTGCATCATACCCATCGACCTAACCGTATTGGTTTGATCCAATTCGGGTTTTGGAGACTGCTTGTAAAATGAAAAAGCCCTCATATAATCGATTTCCTCTGCACGGGTGCTATTTGGAAAAATTTCAAGAAAACTTTTGAATAAATTTTCCGCATTCATATAATCCTGCAAGTAAAATGCGCAATAGGCATACTTGTAATAAATATCTTCGAAGGCTTTGTCGCCTTTGTAATAAGGCATTACATCCTCATAAACCAGCTGTGCTTTGGTGTATTTCTTTTTTACATAAAACTGTTCTGCCATTCTCAACTTATAAGCGGCATCTGGATTTTTTAAAATCTTCGTCATGCTTTTTTTGCTGCCCGCACCTTTTGTAGTCGCTTTTTTTGCGCTACCGCACCCTACAGCTACAATGGCTGTAAATAAAATAAATAGTAAATACCGCATATATAAGTTTTCCGCCTTGCCGCTAAAAATAAGATAATACGAGCGGCGTGCAAAGTTAATAGATATTAGCAAAACTTGGTGAAAAAAGATAAGCCGCCAAAATCTACTAGTTAAGCTTTTCATAAACACAATTAATTGACTGTGTGGATAATAAAAAAACCCTCCCGAAGAGTCGGGAGGGTTCATCAGCAAAAAGTATTAATCTTAATTCTTACGCAGATTTGGATGTGGAGCTTCAATGGTGTTAGGACCATTTTCGCTGTCACCGGCTGCTCTAATATCTACTGTATTACAGTCTCCATCAGGCTGGCCATAGTTAAAGATAAAACGATCAGCATTGATGCCTTCTTTATCTACCAAATAGTTGATTACTTTATTTACATGATCCCAGCTTAATTGCTGTTCTTTTTTGTTAGAAGCGCAGTAGCCAATAACTACTACTCTGCAGCCTGGGTTGTTTCTCAACTTAGCAGCTACTGTGGCTAAAACTGCCTCAGCATCCTTGTTTAACTTATTAGAACCATTTGTGAAAGAAACACTTGGTAATGCACCTAGTTTCTCAGCACAATCCCCTTCTACACCGCCACCACCTTTGCAATTTTTGCATAGATCACATTTTTCAGGATCTGGGCAAGGAACAGGGCAGTTACCCACACCATCAGCATCTACTGGCTGGCATGTAGTAGGTGTGATAAGCTCTTTATCTTTACAATCAGGAACACCATCACCGTCAGTATCTTTAGATACACCATGTGCATCTACAGGGCAACCAGCAGGAGTTTGTTCTTGGTCAAACTGATCTGTAATACCATCGCCATCGCTATCAGGTAATACTGGCTTTGGTAATTTCATTAAGCGAGGATTGCGAATTTCGCTGTAAGCATAATCCAATGGATTCATCCACCAAAGAGGCTCAACAGATTTTGCACCCAAGTTAATGTTTAAGCCAAGGCTTAAGTAGTTATAAGAGTCGAAATCTCTTGTTTGCACGGCATCACCCCATGCATGCTCTTGCCAACGCTGACCATCTAATAAGTCATCCTTAATAAATGTCCATCTGTCTTCAAGGGCAATGTTTAAACGATTGCTTAATTTAAACGCAACTCCCATACCTACAGTACCAGAAGGCTTGAAGGTTTTATTAAACAATTTAGGACGACGCTCACCATGATTTTCAGCTGGTGTTTCGTACGATTTATCCTGGCTGCTTAATAAATTCTTAAGAAGCGTCTTCTTGCTATCGAAAGCAGATTGTGGAGTATTCCATAATGTAGTATAGTTAGTAGTACCGTTTAAGGCATTTACATAAGTATCATAGATAGAACCACCGATACCAGCTATACCATAAAAGTTAAATCCAGTTTTTGATTTGTGAAAACGGATATTGTTTAAAGTAACAATACCTTCCAAGCTCAAATCCTGTACTTTAGTTTTATAGTTATAGTACACTTTTTGGAAAGGAACATTTTTGTCGGCTTCAACGTTCGTCCAACGATACTTACTTGAAACTACTCTTGAGTCAAAAGTGTTCGGTGCACTGTGTAATAAATACGGTGCAGAATACATTTGAGCTGCAGGAAGATTGCCTCCGTAAGCAGGGTTTTTACCGAAATTTTCTGCCTGACGGAAATGCTGTCCTTTACCTATGCCATATAGATATTCTAAACGCATAGAGAACACATAACCGAACGATTTTCTGATGTGCGCACCAAAACCAGGAGAAACAAAGCGTGCTGGAATATCACCAGACACTTGGAAAAGCCCGCCTTTGATACCAATTTCCCATTGGTTGCGAGGTTTCGCAGGAAAATTGTTTTGACCATTTAAAAATTCAGAGTGCTGAGACATTCTGCGCTCAGGCACCTGAGTAGAATCGTAGGTCGTCCCGACTCTAATTTGACCGAAAGAGCTTATTGCAGTAATTGCTGATACTGCCATAAGCAAAAGATACTTTTTGCTTGCCATAACTAAGGATTAAGATTTGTGAACAATGTCCTAAATAATTTGCAAATTTACAGGTTAAGGATTACCCACCAAATTTTTATAGTTTTTTTTACCTATTACAAATTATTTCAACTACTTAGGCTAAAAAGCTACTTAATTCGCTGCTTTAAAGGCAAATTATTTTTTTGCCCGTATATTGCTACCTATAACATGAAATTACCTACAGCACTTATAGCAAAAGAATTAGAGGCTTTTGAGGCGCATTTTAAATTAGCGGTTAAAAGCAATGCTCCATTGCTTGACCGTATAATGAGATATGTAGTAAAACGTAAAGGAAAACAAATGCGCCCCATGTTTGTGCTATTATGTGCAAAACTAAACGGTAGCATTGCTGAATCTTCTTATAGAGCTGCCTCTTTAGTAGAAATATTACATACCGCCACATTAGTACATGATGATGTGGTAGATGACTCCATGGAGAGAAGAGGCTTTTTCTCAACTTATGCCCTTTGGAAGGCCAAGGCTAATGTTTTGATCGGCGACTATTTACTGGCCAAAGGTCTTTTACTTTCGCTCGACAATAAAGACTATCAAATTCTCCATATACTCTCTGATGCGGTGCGTAAAATGAGTGAGGGCGAATTACTACAATTAGAAAAAGCAAGAAACCTTAACCTAAAGGAAGAAGTATATTTTGAAATTATAAAAAATAAAACAGCCTCCTTGCTGGCCTCCGCCTGTGCTGCTGGCGCATGGAGTAGTACACAAAATGAAGCGGTAGCAGAAAAAATGCGCTTATTTGGCGAATTGGCAGGAATGGCCTTTCAAATTAAAGACGACTTATTTGATTATGCCAGCGAAAACGTTGGGAAACCAACTGGAAATGATATTAAAGAAAAAAAACTTACCCTACCCTTAATTTTTACTTTAAATAATTGCGACAAGGAAACAAAACGTAAAATTATTTACATTGTAAAAAACAATAACAATGAAAAGCAAAAAGTTAAATGGGTAATAGAACAAGTAGAAAAAAGCGGCGGCATAGCCTATGCCACTCAAAAAATGAACGAATACCGCGACCAAGCAATACAACTACTGCACGAATTTCCTAATAATGTATATAGAGAGGGTTTGGAAGGTATGGTACATTATGTAACCGATAGAAAATACTAAGCCCATGAAAAAAAGATGGAACATTCTTACTGCAGATACGATTAAGATTAAGGACTTACAAAATTCACTCAAAATACATCCTGTACTTTGTAAGATTTTAGTACAGCGGGGGGTAGATAGTTTTGAAAAGGCTAAAGCATTTTTTAGGCCAGATTTAGCAAAACTACATAGCCCATGGTTGATGAAGGACATGGAAAATGCTGTAGCCCGCATTTTGACCGCCATATCTACAAAAGAAAAAATTTTGGTATTTGGTGATTATGATGTGGATGGCACTACATCCGTAGCAAGTATGTATTTGTTTTTACAAAACATTTATCCATCAATAGACTTTTACATTCCACACCGTTATAAGGAAGGCTATGGGGTAAGTAAAGCAGGTATAGATTTTGCAAAGGAAAAAGGGTTTTCTTTAATTATCTCTTTAGACTGTGGCATTAAATCAGCCGATCTAATATCCTACGCCAAAACGTTGGGCATAGATTTTATAGTATGCGACCACCATTTACCTGATGAGGTACTACCGCCGGCCACCGCCATTTTAAATCCTAAACAACATGATTGCCCCTACCCTTTCAAAGAACTTTGTGGATGTGGGGTGGGTTATAAATTAATGCAGGCACTAGCCGAAAAATTAGGCTTACCCGAGGCAGCTGCTAATGCATATCTAGATTTATTAGCTACCGCAATAGCCGCTGACATAGTACCAATGGTAGATGAAAACCGTATTTTGGCTTTTCATGGCTTGATTAAAGCAAATAAAAACCCCAATAATGGAATAAAGGCATTGGCAAAACTTAGCCAATTGGCTAACGAAATGCACATTTCCAATTTGGTATTTATGATAGCGCCAAGGGTTAATGCCGCTGGGAGGATGGATGATGCTAGAAAAGCAGTGGAAATGTTTATTGCCAACACACCTGAAGGGGCTTTAGCATACGCAGAGCAACTACATAATGATAATACCGATAGAAAGGAAGCAGATAAAAGAATTACCGAACAAGCACTTTCGCTAATTCAAGAAAATGAGGAATGGCAAAAAAGGAAATCAACGCTAGTTTACCAACCAAACTGGCATAAAGGTGTAGTGGGGATAGTAGCTTCTCGATTAATAGAAACCTACCATCGACCAACGATAGTGCTTACGCAATCGGGCGACTATGCTGCTGGCAGTGCTAGAAGTGTACCCGGATTTAACTTGTATGAGGCAATACATGCTTGTCGTGAACATTTAATAGGATATGGTGGGCATTTTGCCGCAGCAGGCATGACGCTCGAAATAAACCAGATTGACGCCTTTAGAGAAAAATTTGAAGAGGTGGTTGCCAAGACTATTACAGACGAATTGTTAACGCCTGAAATTATTATTGATGCTGAAATATCGCTAAAAGATATTACTCCTTCCTTTTATAATATTTTATGCCAAATGGAACCTTATGGGCCAGAAAATATGAGGCCCGTTTTTATTTCACGAGGCATAATAGATAGTGGATGGTCAAAAATTGTAAAAGAACAACATATACGATTTTCGGTTTTACAAGAAAATACCACTATAACAGGTATAGGCTTTGGGATGGCGGAAAAATTTAACCTTATGGCCAACAAAAAGCCCGTTGATATTACTTATACCATTGACACCAACGAGTGGAATGGTAACACCTCGCTACAAATTAGGGTAATAGATATTAAACCCTCCGCAAACGGTTAAAGAACGGGTATTTCCCGTTAATAAATTTTTCATACATATTTAGTGGCTAATTGGTGGTTAAAAATTAGCTTCGCCGCCTATCCAAACTAATCTTTGTATGAGAAAAATTTACCTTGCTTTAATTTTATGGTGCTGTGGAATAATGGCTACCGCTCAATCCGTTTCTTTAACCGGAGGGGCATACAGCCAAGACTTTAATACGCTTTCAAATACCGCAGCTTCTACAAACAACTTGCTATCCATCACAGGCTGGGAGATGAATGAAACCGGCGGGGGCACACGAGATAATGAACAGTATGCTGTAGATCCTGGCACATCCAACTCGGGCGATACGTATAGCTATGGCGCTGCTGGAAGTACCGAAAGAGCTTTAGGATCCTTACAATCCGGTACATTAATTTCTACTTTCGGCGCCAATTTTACCAATAACACCGGTGGTACTATTACCGCACTTACCATAAATTATACTGGCGAGCAGTGGCGCTTAGGCTTGGCAGGTAGAACTTCGGCAAACCTGGATCGATTGGATTTTCAATATAGTCTCGATGCCACTAGCTTAATTACCGGTATTTGGAATGATGTGGATAATTTAGACTTTACACCACCCATTCTTACTGGTACAGCTGGCGGTAGAGATGGAAATGATGCTGCTAATCGTAGTACTATTTCATTTACCATCAATGGCCTTTCTATACCAAATGGCGCCACCTTTTATATTCGCTGGAATGATTTTAATGTAAGTGGCTCGGATGATGGTTTAGCAATAGATGATTTTACAATCACCCCAACTTCGACAGGTGGTGGTGGTACAAACCTCTCCATAAACAACGTTACCGTTACCGAAGGTAATGCTGGCACCACTAATGCCACTTTTACCGTTAGCTTATCTTCTCCTGCACCAGCTGGAGGCGTAACATTTGATATAGCAACGGCTGATGGAACGGCTACCACTGCTAATAATGACTATGTAGCTCAATCCTTAACCAACCAAACTATACTAGCTGGCAGCAGCATCTATACATTTACTGTACAAATTAACGGAGATGGTGTTACCGAAGCCAATGAAAGCTTTTTTGTAAACGTTACCAATGTAACGGTAGCCACCGTGAGCGATGGGCAAGGCTTGGGCACAATTAATAATGACGATGTATCGATTACATCTATTCATACAATACAAGGAAATGGGAACGTTTCTCCATTAGTAGGACAATCCCTTACCACTGCTGGTATTGTAACGGGTGTGCGTAGCAATGGCTTTTTTATACAAGAACCAGATGCTTCTATTGATGCTGATCCTGCTACATCAGAGGGAATCTTTGTTTTTACTTCTTCGGCCCCGCCTGCTGTAGCTGCAATTGGTAATTTGGTGCAGGTAGTTGGCACCGTTGTTGAGTTTATACCCACTGCCGATCCCAGCAGCCCACCACAAACGGAGTTAACATCACCAATCGTTAGCTTAATTTCAACTAACAATGCTATTCCCTTACCTTTTACGTTAACTACTACACTACCAGCTGCATCTGGTTCGCTAGATCAGCTTGAGCGATTTGAAAGTATGAGGGTAAGTGTACCTTCTCTTACCGTGGTAGCCCCTACACAAGGAAGTGTAAATGAGCCCACAGCTATTGCCACTACCAATGGATTTTTTTATGGCGTGGTAACCGGTAATGCACGGCCTTTTCGTGAAGCAGGAATTGAACTTCCTAACCCATTACCTAGTGGCGCCCCAATAACGGTT
Source organism: Bacteroidota bacterium (assembly GCA_039796695.1). GTDB lineage: Bacteria > Bacteroidota > Bacteroidia > Chitinophagales > Chitinophagaceae > JJ008. Next base: position 1,534 of record JBDKJF010000035.1, on the reverse strand, counting down.
CCTCGCTACGACGCTAACCCTGAATTATTGGGGGTGGGTAGTAGCGCACTTGGTGGTACAGCTATAGATGTAGCTGTTGGTGCCATTTTAACAAATGTAGTAGGACCCTTAGATTATAGAAGCAGAACCTATACCATAGATATAGAACCAGGTACTGTACCCACCGTATCGAATAATACCCTAACCTACACCGCAGTACCTACACAAACAAACAATGAAATAACTGTAGCCTCCTTTAATGTGGAACGGTTTTACGATGACGTAAACGACCCAGGTGGAGATGTAGCTCTAAGTACAGCTGCTTATAATAATCGCTTAAATAAAGTATCATTAGCCATACGTAATGTTTTGGCCATGCCCGATGTGATAGGTATGGTTGAAGTAGAAAAACTAAGTGTATTGCAAGCGATAGCCAATAAGGTTAATAACGATGCAGTGGCCGCCAGTTTACCTAACCCTAATTACGTAGCCTATTTACTAGAAGGAAATGATGCAGGGGGAATTGATGTTGGATTTTTAGTTAAATCCGGTAGAGTAACCGTTAATGCCGTAACTCAATACGGCTTAACTACAACGTATGCAGAACCAGGAGGAGGTACGGCTATTTTAAACGATAGACCACCTTTGGTATTAGATGCCACTTTTACGGGTGTAGCTTGTGGCTCAGCTAAAATTATCGTCAATCATTTACGATCATTAAATGGCGTAGAAGATCCTGTAGACGGTGCCAGAGTAAGAGAAAAAAGAAGAGCACAGGCTGAATTTTTAGCCAATCTCATTCAAGGTTTTCAAACAACTAACCCTAACGTTAATATTATTTCTGTAGGAGATTATAATGCCTTTCAGTTTAATGATGGTTTAGTAGACATTATGGGTACTGTAAAAGGCACACCTACACCTGCTGCCAACGTTACGCTTGCTTCGACAGATTTAGTAAACCCAGACTTAATAAACCTAATTGAAACACTACCTGCTAATAATCGTTACTCCTTTAGTTTTGGCGGCGATGCCCAAGTGTTGGATCATATACTGGTTAACAATAATGCAAATAGTAAAGTATCTCGCTTTGCTGTTGGGCGTTTAAATGCAGACTTCCCCGAAATATATAGATCTGATGCAAATAGACCTGAGCGCATTTCTGATCATGATGCTGCTGTGGTTTATCTACAATTTGCAGATGTAACACCTCCTACAGTTGTATGTCCTGCAAATATTATAGTTAACAACTCCGCCGGACAGTGCAGCGCTGTAGTAAACTTTACAACTACCGGTTCTGACAACTGCAGCACACCTTCAATTGTTGCTACACCAGCCTCAGGATCAGCTTTCCCTGTAGGTACAACTACTGTAAACGTTACTGCTACCGATGCAGCTGGCAATACAGCAAATTGCTCCTTTACAGTTACCGTAAATGATACACAAGCCCCTACCATTACTTGCCCAGCGGCAGTAACGGTAAGCTGTGCTGCTTTGGTACCTGCTGTAAATATTGCAGCCGTAGTAGCTACCGATAATTGTAGCGGCACTGTAACGG
>JBDKJF010000034.1:0-21178 GCA_039796695.1 Bacteroidota bacterium | reverse complement strand
AACCAATATCTAATTTGTAATGATTTACAGGATTAATACAGGCCGCTTTAATTATCTTAAAAATGTCAATTCCTTTTTCCACGGCTCTAGCACAAAGTTGGTTTATATGGCCTTCTACCAAACTATCAGGGTGTTTATCATCGCTACAAAATAGAATCATATCTGGCCAATCATTTAATAAATCAATCAGCGCATCAAAATTTTTTGCAGCACTGCCTTCTCTTATAATCACCTTCATGCCCAATTGTAATTTATCCAGTGCCTCATCTTTGGTAAAGCATTCATGGTCGGTATATATGCCAGCCGCTATATATTTTTTGGCTAAGTCTCCCCGCAGGCCGGGTGCATGGCCATCCACTGGTTTACCTAAGCGGTGTGCTGCTTTTATTTTTTTCATTACTTCCTCATCACCATTTAGCACCCCGGGAAAATTCATCATCTCACTCAAGTATTTTATATCATCTCTTTGCAATAATTGTTCTACATCTTCTGCATTTATACTAGCGCCAGCTGTTTCAAATACGGTGGCAGGCACACAACTAGGCGCACCAAAGTTGAATTTAAAAGGAACTTTTTTCCCATTCTCAATCATAAATTCAACACCCGCCATACCGCATACATTGGCTATTTCGTGCGGGTCGCTTACAGTACCCACGGTACCATGCACTACAGCTAGCCTTGCAAACTCGGTTGGTACTAGCATCGAACTTTCTATATGCACATGGCTATCTACAAAACCGGGCATAATGTAGTGCAACGTTTCATCGGGCAAGGCTGTAAGTGGAAGTATGGCTTCAATTTTTCCATTGGTTACTTTTACAGTAGCTGTATAAATTTTTTGTTGGAAAAGGTCCAAAAAATTGCCGCTTATAGAAAACGAATGCATATGAATGATTTGAATAAAGGTAAAGCTGTATCTTGAAACGAAACTAACGCAATACAGCTATGCAAAAATTTTTCTACTTCGTACTATCACTACTTCTTGTATGTACCGGTAAGGCACAAAAAACGAAAACACCGATTCCTACTGCTACTACCCATCAGTCGGATGCATTACTTAAGCATGTTAAATACCGCCTTATAGGCCCTTTTCGTGGAGGTAGAAGCGCTGCTGTAGCAGGTAGTTATAAAAGTAAAAACACTTTTTATTTTGGTGCTACAGGTGGTGGCGTTTGGAAAACAACCGACGGGGGAAGTAACTGGAAAAATATTTCTGATAAATATTTTGGTAGCAGCATAGGTGCCGTAGCCGTTGCTCCATCGGATGAATCTATTGTATATGTAGGCGAAGGAGAAAACACCATGCGGGGAAATGTAAGCGAAGGCCTTGGTGGCATGTGGCGCAGCGAAGACGGTGGCAAAAGTTGGAAAAATATGGGGTTGAAAGATGGTCGTCATATCATACGCATTGTAATTCATCCTAAAAATCCTGATGTAATATGGGTAGCAGTTATGGGGCATTTATTTGGCCCCAACGAAGAAAGAGGGGTATACAAAACTACAGATGGCGGCAAAACGTGGAAGCGAACCTTGTTTGTTAATAATCAAACTGGCTGTAGCGATTTAGTGATGGAACCGGGTAACCCTACTGTTTTTTATGCCGGCACATGGCGGCTGATACGTACACCCTATTCATTAGAAAGTGGGGGCGAAGGAAGCGGCCTTTGGAAAAGTATTGATGGCGGCGAAACATGGACAAATATTTCTGCTAATAAAGGCTTACCAAAAAATACATGGGGTATAGTAGGCGTAGCTGTAGCGCCATCTAATACCGATAAAATTTATAGCATAATTGAAAATAAAGATGGCGGATTATATATGAGTGCCGATGGTGGAGAAACTTGGACATTGACTTGTAATGATAACAACATAAGGCAACGAGCATGGTATTACACAAAAGTATTTGTAGATCCAAAAAACGAACATAAAGTGTATTGCCCCAATGTAAATTTTATGCGTAGTACGGATGGCGGCAAAACGTTTCAATCATTTAACACGCCACATGGCGACCATCATGATTTATGGATTGATCCCGAAGATGCTAATCGTATGATAGTGGCCGATGACGGTGGTGCGCAAGTAAGTTTTGATGGAGCCAATAACTGGAGCACTTATTTAAATCAGCCAACGGTGCAAGTGTATCGAATAAGTACAGACAATGCCTTTCCCTATCGCATATTGGGAGGGCAGCAGGATAATGGTGCCTTTAGAATTAAAAGCCGTACATATGGTGCCGCTATTACCGCTACCGATTTAGAAGATGCAGCAGGCAGCGAAAGTGGTTATGTAGTTGCCGACCCTAACAATCCAGATATTACCTATGGAGGTAACTATCAAGGTATGCTACAACGACTGGACCATAAAACCGGCGAAAGCCGTGCTATAAACGTATGGCCTATTGATAATATGGGTGCTGGGGCAGATGTAGCAAAGTATCGTTTTCAATGGAATTACCCAATCTTCTTTTCGCCGCATAATCCTAAGCGTTTGTATGCAGCGGGTAATCATTTATTCGTAACAGAAGATGAAGGTAAAAGTTGGGAGCAAATTTCGCCCGACCTAACTACGAACGATAAAAGCAAACAAGCCTCTAGCGGTGGTCCTATTACTAAGGATAATACATCTGTAGAATATTATTGTACCATTTTTACGGCCACAGAATCGCCGTACGAAAAAGATTTATTATGGACAGGCAGCGATGATGGGCTGGTGCATATTAGTAGGGATGCAGGCAAAAACTGGGAAAATGTAACCCCCAAAGATGCCCCTAAATGGATAATGTGGAATAGTATTGAAGCCGACCCTTTTAAAAAAGGCGCCGCATATATGGTAGGTACTCGGTATAAGTTAGATGATTTTAAATCCTACATCTATAAAACGGAAGACTACGGTAAAACTTGGCGGCTGCTAGTGAATGGCATAAACCCACTACATTTTTCACGATGCCTTAGAGCCGATAAAAAAAGACCTGGCTTATTGTATGCCGGAACAGAATACGGTATATATGTATCATATGATGATGGCGCAAATTGGAAACCGTTTCAACTAAACCTTCCCGTAGTACCTATTACGGACTTAGCCATTAAGAATAATGATTTGATTGTAGGTACACAAGGAAGAAGTATTTATATTTTAGATGACCTTTCACCTGTGCAGGAAAATAATAGCGAACTATTGAATAAATCACTACATGTATTTAGTATTAACCCAGCCTACCGTATGCCCGGTGGTGGTAGAAGGGTAGGAGGCCGCCGTGGCAGTGGCGATATTGCCAATGCTGGTATTAATCCACCAAATGGAGTAGTGATGAATTTTTATCTAAAAGAGGCGAACGATAGCACAAAACTGATGATTGATGTATTGGATAAAAATAAAAAACTTATAAAAACATTTTCTACCAACGCTAAAGAAAATAAGATTGAAGTAAACAAAGGCATGAACCAGTTTGAGTGGGATTTGAACTATCCCGAGGCAGTAAGAGTAGAAGGGCTTATTTTATGGAATGGATTTATAGGTGGGCCCAAGGCTGCACCGGGCAACTACTTTGTTAAATTTAAATGTGGGAATGATTCTACCGAAATGCCTTTTACTATTTTACCCGACCCCAATTATAAAGCCTCATTAGCTGATTATGAAGACCAGTTTAACCACCTTATTACAATTAGAGATAAATCTTCTGAAATAATGAAGGCCATCAAAAATGTTAGAGACATAAGACAGCAGTTAAATGATTTTACTACACGCAATGGAAAGGATATACCCAAAGAAGTAAAAATGCAAATAGATACAGTGCAAAAACAAATAACCGCCGTAGAAGAAGAACTGCACCAAACCAAAGCCAAAAGCGGACAAGATGTTTTAAACTTTCCTATTAAGCTGGATGATAAATTAAGTAGTATTTATAATGCTGCTGCCGCAGGCAATTATGGATTAAGCAAACAGGCCAAACAAGCTTATACAGAACTACTACCGTTAATAGATGCACAACTCAATAAATTAAAAAATATTATTAATGTAGATGTAGCCCAATTAAATAAACTAATACATGAAAAAATGATACCGGTAATTGGGGTGAAGAAAGAATAATAAAGTTGATATTCAAAAAAGAGGGTTGAACTATTTCAACCCTCTTTTTTTTTACGCTAAAAAAGGTATATCATCACCCTTCGAACCCAATACTTTTGTGCTTACCATCGCAGTAAGGCTTATTGGTAGAGGCACCACAACGGCATAAGGCTACAGTGCCAGTTTTGGTTTCTTCGGTACCATTGCTGTGTATAATTACACATTCTGTTTTTATCAAAAAGGGTCCATTAGGAGCCGCCTGAATTATTAACTTTTCAGTAGCAGGTGGTGTGGTTTGTTGATTATCCATGGTTGTATTATTTATGTAATAAGATAACGCTCCGCTAGGGCATTTGTTTACTTGTTCAATTATGATGTTGGTTGTAGAAGCACTTAACCCAATCCATGGCCTTCGTTGCGGATTAAATACTCCGGGAAGCCCTTTGGCGCAAATGGCAGAGTGAATGCAAAGCTTGGGTTGCCAAACTATAGTTACTTCTCCATTGGTATATTTTTTAGTTTCGATGGGCATTAGCATTTTATTTATAAGGCAATTTACAAAATGCTGAGTAGAATTGTTGCAGCACAAGAGTGCGACGCAACAAAAGCTGATAGTAGCATTAATGCTTGCTAAACATTTAATACCTATATGCTTTGGTGGCTTATAGCAAATTATTGTGAATGCTTGATCTAAGTCCTCTCTTTAGGGAGACAAAGGGTGTCTATTGCCCCTGCGCCTGAGAGTAGGCTTTCATTTTACCCCAACTGTTCAATAATTCAAACGAGCAAATTTTAAAGTTACCACTCATGCTTACATAAAGTCCTATTACATCTTGCTGAGTAAGCGGAAAATCTTCTATGCTTTCAAAGCGTACATTATATTGATTTACCAAATTGGTGTACACAGAGCCAGTTGGCCATACTTGAGTGCCACGGTTACTAATGTTTATTAAATTAAACTTTACTCCGGCATGTCGCTTACACTTTTCGGCAATAGCGGTTGGTTGCTCATCGCTTTCAATAAAAAGATCAACACCTACTATACTTTCATTTGCTGCTTCTTTGCTAAGCATCATAGGGTTGCTTTCTAACTTTTGCGGGGTGGGCGTACCCGGTTTATTGGGAATTACTTCTCTGGCACCCACCTCGGGTACTTTACCAAAATTGTTAATAATGGCATCGGCAAATTGCGTGGTGTTTACGGCAGCTTTTGATTTATCGCCAAAGTCGCCAGTGTGTGTACCATTTTCTAATGTATATAGAAGTGCATTTTCAATAATAGCAGCATTTTCGGTAAGGCCTAAGTGGCGTAGCATTGCCAATCCACTTAACAAGAGAGCGGTGGGGTTGGCAATATTTTTACCAGCTATATCTGGCGCCGTACCGTGCACAGCTTCAAAGATGGATATATGGTCTCCAATGTTGGCAGAGGGTGCAAAGCCCAAACCACCCACCAAGCCGGCGCATAAATCAGAAACAATGTCACCTTGTAGATTGGTAAGTACTAATACATCAAACAAATCTGGGCGAGTTACCAATTTCATACATAGGTCATCTACAATAATATCATCAGCTTTTAATTCCGGATACTCTTTTGCCACTTCTTGAAAGCATTCTAAAAACAAGCCATCTGTTATTTTCATAATGTTGGCTTTGTGTACACAGGTAATGCGGCGTGCATTTTTTTGCCGTGCCATATCAAAGGCATAGCGAATAACCTGCATACTGCCTGGGCGGGTAATAAAGCGGCGGCTTAAAGCCACATCATGCGTAAGCATATGCTCTATACCTCCATAAGTATCTTCAATATTTTCTCTTACTACCGTTATATCTATCGGTATACCAGCTTTACTAAAAACGGTATCAACCCCATGTAGGGTACGAAAATCTCTTTTATTGGCAAAGGTATTCCAGGTTTTACGAGCGGTTACATTAATACTTTTTACGCCTTTTCCCTTTGGGGTTTCCATCGGCCCTTTGTATAATAATCCAAGTGTTTCAATGGTTTCTTTAGCTTGCGGCGTCATACCGTTATTAAAACCTTTATCAAATACCCATTTTCCCATTTCTACCATTTGGTATTCAAGGGGTACTTTATTGGCTTCAAAAATTTTCAAAACGGCATCCATTATTTCTGGTCCTATTCCATCGCCTTTGGCTACTGCTATTTTCATAATGTATTTTCACCCTGAGTTTATCGAAAGGTGTTCGGCAAAATTAATGCTCCCGTAGGGAAAATGAGAAAAGGTAGAAGTATTTTTGTTGGCCAGCAGTAGTAATACGATCATTGATCCTTGCGCCGTGTTCCCACCTTAGACGGGGTCGCATTGTAAATCCCTGGTTTAGCGCAATGATTGTACTTTATATTCAAAATTCAGCATGTACAACTGCTCTCCTTTAAATTCATATTAAACTACTTTCATCAAAGCCGCATGCCATTCAATTAATCTGAAAATATCTAATTAGCATTCTATTTTGTTTAAATGCAAAAAATTTACCGCAAGTGAGGGATTATAGCGCTGAAGAAAATATTACAAAAAGCGGTCTATTGATGCTGAACGACGACAAAAAAATGCAGACAGTATGAAGCCTCCAGTTTCAATCAGTGCTGTCCCAACCTCATTTAAAACAACGAGCAAAGCATTTCTATGAAACAAAAAGGGGGGGGGGAACTAAAACCCTGCGAACCCTACATCGATGGGGGGAGAGGCTGATTTTCCCTAACTTTATGCCATGACCAGTTTAATATCCGAAGGTATTGAAGTAAGTGTGGAAACCTTTTACCAGGCAGACTTTAGCAACCCACAAAATGGGGAGTTTATGTTTGCCTACAGAATTAACATTGAAAACCACAATTTATTTCCCGTAAAACTGCATAGCCGGCATTGGTATATTTTTGATAGTAATGGCGATAATAGAGAAGTAGAAGGCGAAGGGGTGGTAGGTGTACAACCCACCATTCTGCCCGGCGAAAATTACCAATATGTAAGTGGCTGCAACCTACGCAGCGAAATGGGAAAAATGTATGGTACTTACCAAATGGAAAACCTGCATAATAAAAAAATGTTCGTCGTGCAAATACCTTCTTTTGAAATGATGGCCCCCATGAAGGCCAATTGATTTTTTATGAATAGATGTATGATTTTTACTACTTCGCTTGATTTATTTTGTAAAATTGTTACCGCCGTGGTTACCGTATTGTTTGCTGTAATTATTTATGCACAAATACTACAAATTAGCGAGGTAGGCTATGCAGCACCAGTTTCTTTTTCGGCTTTTCTCATCCTTATGTACGGCCTTGTTTTCTTGTACCGCCCTATAAAATATGTTGTGGATGAAGATAACATCACCATTAAAAGAGTAATAGCAAGTAAACGTATTTTGCTAAGCAATATAGCCAGCATAACAGCAGTGAAAAAAAAACAACTACGTTGGGCCATTCGACTTTTTGGGGTGGGCGGTTTGTTTGGGTATTGGGGCAGTTTTAGTAATGGTGAGTTTGGACGTATGACATGGTATGCCACTAACCTTAATAAGGCCGTTATGATAGAAAGCAAAAATGGTAAACAAATAATGATTACACCTAATGACGTAGATGGGTTTATAAACCAAGTTCAAAACAAATTAGTCGGCAGCATTTAGCATTATATACATTCAAAATCTCATCCTAAATTTTATGCTAGTATTTCGCATTAGGATAAGGAGAATTTCTTTGTTCTTTCTTTCATCAAAGCAATAGCCTCCTCATTCGATTGAAAAGTAGCGCCATGAATGTTGACTAAATGATCTGCCAGTTTATCATAGCGTTTACTAAGCAACCATATAAAAATGTGTAGGTAATGGATGCCATCAAATATGAGGGCTTTATTCTTACTAAACTCTTCTATGCGTTTAAAAAACTCTGTCGGCATTTCGGAATAATGCATACCAGGTCTTAAATGATGGACAATGTGATAACCATCATTCCAACATTTATGATTATAATGGGTATTAATACAATTAATAGAACTAGTATACAAGTTTTCAGGATCGGCCGCATCTACAAAAGCATGTTGCGCCCAATTACCCAACATCATTACCAGCCGTGCAAATAAAAGCGGAATGATAAATACCCAAAGCGTAGCTTTTAAGTTTACAAAACACATAGCAATGCAAAAAACAACATAAATATATTCTCCAGCCGTAAGGCGGCGGCCAAGTGTATTTCTTTTTCTGGCAAACAGATACATGATGGTGTCGAATACCCCGCGGGTAATAAATTTAAAAAAATAGGCTAAAAAATCTTTTAAACTATCACGCTGATAAGCCATCGTACTACTTGTATCGTCAGGTAAATTATTTTCAACATGGTGCATACCCATGTGGTGCGCAAAATAACCTTCGGGCGCATGGCCAAACAAAGGACATATTACCCAACTTTTATAATTAAAAAAAAGTTTTTGCCAAGGTGCTTTTAATAGTTTACGATGACAAAGGCAGTGCCACATTAATCCAAATGAACCTTTAAAAAAAAATTGAGATAAGTAGAAGTATGGTATTGCAACAGCCCACCATACCCAGCCCTTAAAAAGCGGGGTGTACAATAATATGGCTACTGGTAAAATAAATATGTGGATTTTGGTAAGCAAATAAATAAAAGGTAAATCTCTTTTATCATTCATTAAGCGCAACCAAAATTTTTCATAAAAAGTGTAGCTTGTTTTGGGTATATAAACCGGATCGGTGGTGGTATAGCTGAGCAATTTCATAACAGCACTAAAGTAGGGCAATCAGGGCAAAAAACAGGGGTTTGTTTGCAAACAATAATATCAATCGTTTGAGATTGCGCATTCAAATTGGTTAAAACTTTGTTTTTGGGCCAATGGTAATTGGAATACATTTTTTGACCCTATTTTCCATTTTTTATTTTGGTTTATATTTTGCTTCGTCAAGTATTTTTGAAGCGGGAGTTGTCATTATTTCTTCGATTGCTAATTGGTTATTTTTTGCAGCATATTTTTTTACAATTTGCCAGCCTATCCACTGGCCAATGTTGCCGGGTGATACTTCTTGTGGAAAGCCTTGTGTAAATGGAGATTCGCCAATATACACTTGTATTACGCTAGGGGAAAGAGAATGTAAATCTTCATTTTTTACCAGGTTACTCCAAATTAACCCTTCATTTTCGGTACACCAATCTAATTGTTGCTGCGTATAGCCTGTTTTAATACTGTCAGGGGTGTTTGGCATTAGTTTGTCAAGCAATAACCACTGCTTGCCCTTTTCCACCATCTGCTCTATCAATGGTTTGCCACCACTTTTGTCAGGAAATAAATCGGTTATTACCAGCTTCATCGCATCTGCACAAATATATTCTTTACTAAACCGGCGGCTGCGATAAAGCGGTGCTACATTTTGTACAAAATATTCTTCTTTATATAGTGGATTGTCTCTGCCTAAATAAAATTGAAGGCTAATGCCAATCGTTTCATCGGTAATAAAATTAGGAGTAGGCTCATTAGTTTTTGTTTGTGCCATTGCATCTGGCGGCCCTACGATGGTGGTAATATTTTTGGGTATTTTGAATGTAGGAAAATAATATCTCACAAATTGAAAAGCCTTTTCAAATTCTTTTTGTAATGCATCTGTATTTTTAAAGATAGCCGTAGTTTGAGCATTAATTTTCTCATTTAAGCGGATAAAAGTTTTTACCCCGCTGGTTGTATTGGCACTGTCTAATCCTAAAATATTATGTAAAAAAATACTGGTTATTTCAGGTTGTTGTTCATATAGTTTATCTAACTCTGCCACTACTTCATTAGTGTCGATGGCGGTAAAGCGAATATCAAACCGGCTTATTGGTAGGTTTATTTTAATGCCAGTAACATCGGGAATATTTTTGTGGCTTTTGCAAGAAAAAAAGATAAGCGTTAAAAAAAAGGCTACTATTGATTTCATATAGATCAAACGTTATTCAATCAAAAATATTACTTATTACTTGATGGTGCGTGTAAATAAGTGGTAGATTTTTTTAAGTGCAACTTCATCTGTTGAGGCATTACGGAATTTTTTTTTGAGAGGTAGGGGGTATATTTGTATTATGAAAATAGCATTAGCCCAACAAAACTATCATGTTGGCAACTTTGAAGCTAATACAGCTAAAATTATTGAAGCGATAAATGTGGCCAAAGCCCAAGGTGCCGACTTGGTATTATTTTCCGAGCTATGTATTTGCGGCTACCCGCCAAGAGATTTTTTGGAGTTTGATGATTTTATTAATAAATGCTATGCGGCTATTGATGAAATAAAAGTGCATGCAGATAACATTGCAGTACTCCTCGGTGCGCCAGACCGCAATCCGGTGCGAGAGGGAAAGGATTTGTTTAATGCAGCCTTTTTTTTATACCAAAAAGAAGTGAAAGCGATAGCGCATAAAACTTGTCTTCCTAATTATGATGTGTTTGATGAGTATCGCTATTTTGAACCAGCATACAACTGGAATGTTATTGAATTTAAAGGCAAAAAACTGGCCGTTACTATTTGCGAAGATATTTGGAACTTGGGCGATAACCCCCTTTACCGTACCTGCCCGATGGATGAGCTAATGAAGCAACAGCCGGACATAATGCTTAACCTCTCAGCCTCTCCATTTGATTATACACATATAGAAGATAGAAAAGCAATTGTAAAGCTTAATACTGCAAAATATAAATTGCCAATGCTGTACTGCAATGGCGTAGGTAGCCAAACAGAAATAGTATTTGATGGAGGTTCTTTGGTTTTTGATAAGCATAGTAATTTGATTGCACAACTTCCTTTGTTCGAAGAGGCAATAGCGGTATTTGAATTGCAAGAAGAGGGTACGTTTTTACAGCCGATCCAAATAAGTGCGGCGGTGCTTCCTAATTCGGAATGTAATCCGGCTATATTAGATGATCAACTTAACACGGCAGAAATTTATGCAGCCATTAAATTAGGGATTAAGGATTATTTTAAAAAGATGGGATTTACCAAAGCTATTATAGGTAGTAGCGGTGGAGTGGATAGTGCTGTTACCCTGGCACTGGCCTGCGATGCATTGGGGTACGAAAATGTAATGGCCGTATTAATGCCTTCTCCCTATTCTACAGGGCATAGCGTAAGTGATGCGGAACAATTAAGTAAAAATCTTGGCAATCCTTATGATCTAATTCCAATTAAAAATATTTACGAGGCCTTGCTTACCGAATTGAAACCACAGTTTAAAGATTTGCCTTTTAGTATTGCGGAGGAAAACTTACAAAGCCGCACGAGGGGTAATTTGCTTATGGCTATCGCTAATAAGTTTGGATATATATTATTGAATACGTCAAACAAAAGCGAATTGGCAACCGGTTATGGTACTTTATATGGCGATATGGCTGGCGGCTTAGGGGTGCTAGGCGATTGTTATAAAATGCAGGTTTACGCTTTAGCACACTACATCAATAGAAGTAAAGAAATAATTCCCACACATATATTAACCAAAGCACCATCTGCTGAGTTAAGGCCGGGGCAAAAAGATGCTGACTCTTTACCTGATTATGCAGTATTAGATAGTATCCTTTATCAATACATAGAAAGGCGGCAAGGGCCAAGAGAGATTAAAGCACAAGGATTTGATGCCGCTTTGGTAGATAGGGTGCTGCGCATGGTGAATATGAACGAGTATAAACGAAATCAATTTTGTCCCATCATACGCATATCACCTAAAGCGTTTGGCGTGGGTAGGCGGGTACCCATAGTAGGAAAATATTTAAGCTAAATAAAATTAAAAGCCGATAGTGAACAAACCATCGGCTTTTTTAAAACTAACTTTTTTTAGTGAATATAAACGGCGGTAACCGGTATAGCAGTAGCAGAAGGAGGAATAGTAACGTTTTGAGAAATAGTTAAAGTAGTTTCTGTAAGAGAAATGATATTGAAAGTGCCCGACCCTCCAGGAAATAACCCATGAGACATATTTAAAGTTGTTTCCGAGTTTTGAAATGACCATGTAAATGCTGCCGCAGTAGTAGGGCTGCACACCACGGCACCTTCTACAATCGTTCCATTTCCAGAAGCATTAAAAGTAATAACATCATCTTTTATACAAGTAATAGCCGCATTATTACTAATATCGGTACCACCGGCACTAGCACTTTGAAACTTCCAAGTAGCGTTCACTAGTAACTCTGTATTTGTGGGGGGTGGGGAAATTTCTTTACCACAACTAGCAATAAAAGTTAGTACTACAAAATTTATTGCCCATTTCATTTGTTTTAGCATAATTCATTCATTTTATAAGTACACAATTTAGGTAATCTTTAGGAGGGTAAAATAGTTATCGAGAAAAAATTATAGTGTAATTTTCACTGCTGATAAAATAGGCAGCTTTTGTGCGATGTTGCTTTTCATTCTACGAAAAATTCAGGTATGCTTAAAACGACAGAAGAAATAAATCAATTAAACGCCAAAATTGCCGAGGGTAGTAAGTTTATTGATGCATTAAGAGCGGCCACGGCGTATGTAATTATTGGCCAAACAAAAATGATGGACCGTTTAATGATAGGGCTATTAAGTAATGGCCATGTATTGTTAGAAGGGGTGCCTGGGTTGGCTAAAACACTAGCCATAAAGTCGTTGGCTACTGCGGTAGATGCAAAATTTAGTCGAATACAATTTACACCAGATTTGTTGCCGGCAGATGTAATTGGCACTATGATATATCAGCAGCAGCAAAGTGAATTTGTAGTGCGCAAGGGTCCTGTTTTTGCAAATTTTGTGTTGGCCGATGAAATTAACAGAGCACCAGCCAAGGTACAAAGTGCATTATTAGAAGCCATGCAAGAGCGGCAGGTAACCATTGGCGATAGCACTTATAAATTAGATGAACCTTTTTTAGTATTAGCTACGCAAAATCCATTGGAACAAGAAGGTACCTATCCCTTGCCGGAGGCGCAGGTAGATAGATTTATTATGAAGGTGATGGTAGATTATCCCACCATCAATGAAGAACAATTGATATTGCGCCATAGTGTGCAAGGTACTTTTCCAAAGATAAACCAAGTGGTATCGATGCAGGAAGTAATGAGTGCAAAAGAACTGGTTAAGCAAATTTATATGGATGAAAATATTGAGAAGTACATTTTAGACATTGTATTTGCTACCAGAAAGCCTTCAACTTATAAATTAGATAAATTAACGCCTTTAATTAATTACGGAGCATCGCCAAGGGGCAGTATTAACTTGGGCATTGCAGCAAAGGCACAAGCTTTTTTAAATAAAAGGGGTTTTGTAATTCCGGAAGATGTACGTAGTATTTGTATGGATGTGCTACGCCATCGCATTGGTCTTACCTATGAGGCGGAAGCCGAGAGCGTAAAAGTAGAAGATGTAATAGAGACTATTTTAAAGCAAATAAATGTGCCGTAGGGTGACCGATGATAGATGTTCGGTACTCGATGTTCGAGCCTACAATAAAGTAAAAAGTAAACTATACATTAATGACAAATTATAAAAACTTAGACGTCTGGAAGCAATCAATGTTGTTGGTAAAAGAGGTTTATTTATTGACGAAAATATTTCCGAAGGAGGAATTATAGGGTTAACTTCCCAAACAAAAAGAGCTGCTGCTTCTCTACCAGCAAATATTGCAGAAGGGTCTGGTAGAAATTACAAAAAAGATACAATACAGTTTCTCCATATAACCAGAGGCTCTTTATATGAATTAGAAACAGTATTAAATATTGCAATAATGGTTGAAATAATTGCTGAGGATCAGTTTCGTCAAATAGAACCTTTGATAGAAAAGTGTCAACAATTATTAAATGGCTTAATACGCTATTAGGAAAATCATCTTTGAAGTAAAAGAATAATTCGGCATATAAAGACGAACATCAATCATCGTTCATCAGTCATCTTTCAAAATGTTAACTACAACCGAAATATTAAAAAAAGTAAAGTTGCTTGAAATTAAAAGCAAAAAACTAACCAGCGATTTATATACTGGCGAGTACCACAGTGCTTTTAAAGGAAAGGGTATGACTTTTAAAGAAGTAAGGGAATATGCTGCGGGTGATGATACACGCTTTATAGATTGGAATGTGTCAGCTAGGCTAGGACATCCTTACAGTAAGCTATTTGAAGAGGAAAGAGAGTTGACAATAATGCTTTTAATTGATATTAGCAATAGCCAATTATTTGGCACCCATCATTCAACTAAAAAGGATCTGCTTATTGAACTGGCAGCAGTATTAATTTTCTCTGCAATAAATAATGGCGATAAAGTAGGTGTAATTTTTTTTAGCGATGGGGTGGAGGGGTTTATCCCGCCCAAAAAAGGAAAGCAACAGGCATTATACATCATCCGTCAGTTATTAAGCAAAGAAACAAAAGGTAAAGGCACAAATTTATCGTCGGCATTACGCTACTTCAATACCATCATCCGTCAAAAAAGTATAGCCTTTGTATTAAGCGATTTTATGGATGCCCATTATGCGGATGCATTAAGAGTAGTGGGTAAAAAGCATGATGTAACGGGCATAAAAGTCTATGATCGTATGGATAAGCAATTACCAGCTATAGGTATGATACAAGTAGAAGACTTAGAAACCGGACATACAACATGCGTAAATACCAATAGCGCACAGGTACGTTATACTTATCAACAGCTTTTTTTTAAAGCTACTGCCAATGCTGCCTCTATCTTTAAAAAAGCCGGCTGCGATTTATTGCATTTGCAAACCGGCGATGACTATGTAAAAGTGCTTCAAAAATTTTTTATAAGCAGAAACCGATAGCCCTCCACAAAATGAAAGCTAAACTTACCCACCTTTGTATTTCCATGTGCTGCTTGACCGTCGTATCGGTAAAGGGGCAATGGGTGGGTAGTATTACAGCCACTATTAATAAACAAAAAATAGAATTAGGAGAACCATTTCAATTAAGTATACAATATCGTTACCCAGCAGCGCTGCCCATTAATGATTTGCCACCAACTACTATACCCCATTTCGAAATCATACAATCCGCAATCATTGATTCTGTTACGGCCAATGGGTTTACTGCCGTACATAAAAGAGTTACCCTTACTAGTTTTGATTCAGGCAAATGGACCATCCCTGCTTTTTCTTTATCAAAAAAAATACAATCAAAACCAATGATGGTAGAGGTAGTATTTCATCATTTTAATATAGCACAACCCTATCACGACATTAAAGATATTGAAACGATAACTACCGATACTAAACACAACAACTGGCGTTACCTAGTTCTAGCCCTGATGTTTATTCTTTTACTTGGTATTTATGTTTTTACAAAAAGAAAAAAAACAACTACTATGCCTATTGAAACGGTTGATGTGTTTGAGTTGGCCATGCGGCAGCTGCAAGCGCTACCAAAACAACCCATTTCAAAAAAGGAATTTTATACAGCATTGGAATTTATTTTTAAAAATTATTTAGATAAAAGAAAAGGCGTTGCGGCTTTGCAAACCACCACCGAACAATTATTGCAATATTTAAAATATACTGGTTGGCTATCTACACAGTACGATGCATTGGCACAGTTACTTACCACCTGCGATTGGGTAAAATTTGCCAAACATCAAACTACAGAGGTAGAAGACCAACAAGCTATACACATTATTACGCATGCTATCAAAACAGTTCATAACAATCAATGAGTAACGTTTATTGAATATGCACTTATCACTTTTTCAAAATATAAGTTTTGCTAACCCCTGGATGCTCATAGCCTTGCTAATGTTACCATTATTCGGGTGGTGGTATATTAATAATAGCCATAAAACCGCATCTACCTTTAGGGTATCCACTAGCAGCACCTTTTTACTAAGTGCTAGTAAAGTTAAGCGGGTGCATTTGCCCTTTTTGTTTCGATTACTTACAATGGCTTGCTTATTATTGGTAATAGCACGGCCGCAAAAAAGAATTTTACAACAGCGTAGCGAAGGCGAAGGAGTGGACATTGTACTTTGTATGGATATAAGTGGTAGTATGGGCTCGGCAGATATACCACCTTCCAGAATGGAGGCTGCCAAAACTGTGGCCGAAGAGTTTGTACGTAGCCGCCAAACAGATAGAATTGGATTAGTAGTATTTGCCGGCGAAAGTTTTACACAAAGCCCGCTTACTGCCGATAAAAATTCTTTAATAACACAAATTCAAAATTTGCGAAATAGCGATCTGGTTAAACCAGGCTTGCTGCCCGATGGAACAGTAATAGGCGAGGGGCTTGCCACCGCGGTGGATAGATTATCAAACACCAATGGCAAAACCAAAATAATTATTTTAATTACGGATGGAAAAGAGGATGCTCCAACTACTAGCATAATTGACCCGTTGACGGCATTGGAAATTGCCAAAGCTAAAAATGTAAAAGTATATGCCATTGGTATTGGTGCAAAGCCCTCCACTATAAAAGAAAATAGCGGCGTTATAAAAGCTACAAGCCCTGAAATTGATTTTATAGATGAAGCATTGTTACAGCGCATTGCCAAAGAAACAGGTGGACAGTTCTTTAGAGCAAAAGACAAAATGGCCTTACAAGAAACTTACCGCCAGATAGACCAGTTAGAAAAATCCAAAGTAGAAGTCATTACTTCCAAGCATTATCAAGAAATGTACCTACCTATTATGCTAGCAGCTTTATTTTTTTTAGTGGCAGAAGTTGTTATTAGTACAATCATAATTCGTCGTTTTCCCTGATGGATTAGGTATATTGCAGGGGTGAAAGCAATAGTATATAAATCTACCGGAAGCTGGTACTCCATTAAAGATGAGAGTGGTAAATTTTGGAATGCCCGTACCAAAGGGGTAATGAAGCTGGATGATATTACCAGCACCAACCCTATAGCCGTTGGCGATGCGGTGCAATTTGAAATAGAAGACGAACTGAGCAGCACTGCCATGATAGATGAAATTTTGCCAAGGGATAACTACATTAATCGGCAAAGCCCTAGGCATAAGCACCAGCACCATATTGTAGCAGCTAACTTAAGTCAAACCATGCTAGTAGCTACCTTAAAAGAGCCCCGAACTTCGCAAGGGTTTATTGATCGGTTTTTAGTGGCGGCAGAAATGTACCATGTGCCCGCTATTATTGTTTTTAATAAAGCCGACTTGTATAAAAGTAAAGAGGAAGAAAAATATAATGAATGGAAAAAAATGTATGAGGCTGTTGGTTACACTGTTTTATTAGTAAGCGCAGCTAAAAGCGAAGGCTTACAAGAACTACAAGAGTTATTAAAAGATAAAACTACATTGATAAGTGGCCACAGTGGTGTAGGTAAATCATCTTTATTAAATGTGTTGATGCCTGGTATGAACCGGAAAACATTGGAAGTAAGTGGCTGGAGTGGTAAAGGGCAGCATACCACTACGTTTGCCGAAATGTTTGACCTGCCACAAGGAGGCGCCGTTATAGATACACCCGGTATGCGGGAGTTTGGATTAGTAGATATTGAAAAACAAGAAGTGTCTCACTACTTTCCAGAAATGAGGGAGCTTTTAACAAACTGTCAATTTAATAATTGCTTGCATTATAACGAGCCGGGCTGCGCCATCAAAGAAGCGGTAAATGATGAGCACATTCATGAAGATAGATATGTAAGCTACTTAGGAATTATGGAGAGCATTGAGGGGAAGAGCTATTGAGTGAATCATCTATTTCTTTACTAGTTGAATTGCAAAATTTAATAAATCTTGTATAAGGGTTGCTGTTGCTTCTTGCTTAGCGCTTATTATAGTGACTTTTTTGCCATTGGATAAATTAGCAAGGATAAAATAGCGTCGATTTTTATACCAGAAGCCAGTAGAGTCAATATTTGATGTTAGATTAAAATATTTCACATCAGAATAGTTTAGCTCAATTTTTTTCACAAACAATCCAAATATGCTGTTTGGGCTTATTAGTACTCTTTCACAAACGATATTAATTTTTACAGTATTGTAGTACCTTAAGTCGCTGAATATAAAAAAAATAAAACTCCCAATAAGAAGAAGCCCAAAAGTAGTATATGTTAAATCTTGTATCTTAAAAATAGCATATGCTAACCCAATAGAAAAAATGATATTTTTCAGAAAATAAAAACTGAAATATGAAGGAGTTAAGCAAATACTTTCTTTCGAAACTCGGACTCTAGGATCTAATGATTTGATTTCTGCTGCTTTCTGAAGGATTAATTCTTTATTCTGCATTTTGGTAGATCAGTAAAGTAAATATCATTAAAATAACTGTATCGGTTTTCGAAATTTTTAGTTTACTTACCCTTGCTCTTCAAAACTTGCAGTTTCCCAGCCCTATTATTTCGCCTTTGGCGATTTGCTGAGTATAGAACAAAAAGATGAAGAGTCCCGCTGAAGACGGGATTGATAATGCGACCCCGTCTAAGACCGGGGCACGACGCAACAGACGATGATAGTAGCACTAAAGTCCGGCCAATAAAAATTTTCCAAAGTATCTCTTTACTTCAAAAGCTCATTTAGGGGCAGGGATTTTACGCAATATTCCTTTGCGCACCATTAAAAAGCCTATTCTCCAACAGGCCTGCAAGCTCCACTACTGCCTTGTTATCCTTACCCCCGGCATCTTTTGTTTTAGTAGGAAAAAGAGATATACCATTGTAAATGCTGTAGTGTAAAGTAATATAATGCCCCTTATGGCTAAACTCCCAATCAATAGCATCCACATCATCTGCTTTGTGCAAAAAAGGAATGCTAAATTCTTGACTAAGGATATTGGCTATGCGATAAAATTCTTTTAGTCCGCCAGCTTCAGCAATAATGGCTTCGGTACAGCCGAGTGTGGTTCGTAGGATAAGGCTCATGATAAGGGTGTTTGGTTATAATCACAGACTATAAATAACAAACTTTAGCTACACTAGTTTATTAAAATAATATTAAGCCCTGAATTTTTTAGCCTTTTTTACCGACTTCATAGCTTTAGGATCGCCGCTAATAATTTGTTCGGCACCTACATTTTTTCCATTAGTAGGGCACCCGGTTTTGCGCTTAAACAGGTTGCCAAACAATCCACAAGAAGATAATAAAACAGTGATAGCTACTGCCGTAAATAAAAATTTCAGGTTTTTCATTGTGTGCAACATGTTTATATAACGAAAGTAGCTGTAAATAATTGTTTCAAGAATAGTAAAGATACGAAAGTGAATAGGGCTTGGTAGTTAACAAGTGAGCTACCTACTCACCAATTACCTCACCCCTCACTAGCTTTCCCTAAACCATCCCGCATACTTTACATAATTATTCGCTATGCGGTTTATCTGTCCGTTTACCAGCTCCTGCGAAATATCTTTTACCTTCTTCGCAGGCACCCCAGCATAAATGCTACCCGGTTCGCATATAGTATTCTCCAACACCACAGCACCGGCAGCAATAATGGTATTACTATGCACTACACAATTATCCATTACAATGGCCCCCATACCTATCAGCACATTATCATGCAGAGTGCAGCCATGCACAATGGCATGGTGGCCGATAGATACATTATTACCAATAGTGGTGCCGTACTTTTCAAAAGTGCAATGAATACAGGCGCCGTCTTGTACATTTACTTTATTGCCCATTTTAATAAAATTTACATCGCCCCGCACCACGGTATTAAACCAAAAACTACAATCATCACCCGCCTGCACATTACCTACAATAGTAGCATTAGGCGCAATAAAATTGTTGTTACCAAACTGGGGGTGTTTATCTTCTACAGGTAAAATAACAGGCATTTGGAATTAAAAATTAATTAGTAAATAAATAGAATTGTTTGACCAGCAACAGTAACACAGATGATCGTCCCTTGCGCCGTGCCCCGGCCTAAGACGGGGTCGCATTATCAATCCCGTCTTCAGCGGGACTCTTCATCTTTCGGTTCTTTGTTCAACTTATTATTTTCTGCGTTCCTCTTTACCTCAGCGGTTTTCTGTAGCCTTGCCCTGCAAATTATAAAAATCTTTGCGCCTTTGCATCTTCTTTGCGTCCTTTGCGGGAAATAAATAGACTTGAATCAAAGGGAACTTTTTCTACGCCATGTAGGTCAAACCTCAGCCGCCCCACTTGCCCTCGAAATAATAAAAGCAGAGGGCAGTTTGTTGTGGGATGTTGGGGGTAAAGAATATATCGACCTTATTGGGGGCATTAGCGTTGCTAATACCGGTCACCGCCACCCTAAAGTAATGGCCGCCATCCAACAACAATTAGACGCCTACTTGCACATAATGGTGTACGGCGAGTTTGTGGAAGCGCCGCAGGTACAATATGCCAAATTACTCACAGATAATTTACCCGCATCACTTAACTCAGTTTATTTTACTAACTCCGGTGCCGAGGCGGTGGAAGGCGCTATGAAATTAGCCAAGCGGGTTACCAACCGCACTCAAATTATTGCATTTAAAAATAGCTATCATGGCAGCACACAAGGGGCGTTAAGCGTAATGGGAGATGAGTATTGGCGCAATGCCTTTCGTCCCTTATTGCCCGATGTATTGCACCTAGACTACGCATCTCCCGATGCGTTAAATAATATTACTGAACATACAGCCTGCGTAGTGGTGGAGACTATACAAGCTGAAGCAGGCATTATTGCACCAGGCAAGGAGTGGATGAAGGCCTTACAAAAGAAATGCAATGAAACATGCACCCTTTTAATTCTAGACGAAATACAAGCAGGCTTTGGCCGCACTGGTATGTTATGGGGTTTTGAAAATTTTGATATTATACCCGATGTATTATTGTTAGGCAAAGCATTAGGCGGAGGCATGCCACTCGGGGCCTTTATTGCCGATAAAAAACTAATGGACGCTTTTACTGATAATCCAGTGCTGGGCCATATCACCACTTTTGGTGGCCATCCGGTAAGCTGTGTAGCAGGCCTTGCTGCGCTAAAGGTTTTATTAGAAGAAGAATTAGTGCAAAGCGTAAAAGAAAAAGAAGCCTTTTTTTTACAAGAGCTTAAGCATCCTGCTATAAAAGGAGTGAGCTCCTATGGGTTATGGATGGCAGTAGAGTTTGATGATTTTGAAACCAACAAACGGATTATTGATGCTTGTATTGAACATGGGATACTTACTGATTGGTTTTTGTTTGCGGCCAATTGCCTACGC
>JBDKJF010000033.1:0-21495 GCA_039796695.1 Bacteroidota bacterium | reverse complement strand
GAATATTATTCAAGAATTGGTTATACAAATTTCAAATCAATTGGATGAAGAATAGGACATTTTCGCTGAAAATCAACCGCTAAACTATGCTGCTTTGGGCGAAATAATGTAAATTTGCCCACCTCTTTTTTATATATCGATTAGCTATTTTATGAAGGATTTCCAATACATCACCAGTCAGCATCCCGCTTATATTGAAAGCTTGTATCAAGATTTTGTACAAGACCCAGCCTCTGTAGATCCTACATTTAAAAAATTTTTTGAGGGATTTGATTTTGCAGTTCAATTTGCTTCTTCAAAAACTACTGAGGCAGCAAAGCAAAATGGAAATGTAAGCGCCATACCAGTTGCCGCCTCCGGAATAGATTGGATGAGTGAAATAAGCGCCTATCGATTAATATTAGGGTATAGAAATAAAGGACATTTAATAGCCAGAACAAATCCCATTCGCCAACGCAGAGATAGAGGCGCCAATATTGAATTAAGTTTTTATGGCTTTCAAGAAGCCGATTTAGATAAAGAATTTAATGCGGGTCATCTAATAGGAATTGGCCGTACTACCCTCCGCAATATATTAGCGCATTTAGAAAAATCATATGCCTCGCACATTGGAGTTGAATACAAATATATCAGCGATCAGAAAAAAGTAGATTGGTTAGCTAAGGCTGTAGAAAAGCAAATGCATGAACCACTTCCATTGCCTAAAAAGAAACGCATTTTGGAAAAGCTGAATCAAGGTGTAATGTTTGAAAAATTTCTGCATACAAAATATGTAGGGCAAAAGCGTTTTTCGTTGGAAGGTGGAGAAACTACTATTGCAGCTTTGGATGCTATAATTACCACGGCAGCAGATAATGAAGTACAAGAAGTAGTAATTGGTATGGCACATAGGGGCCGATTAAATGTGCTGGCCAATATAATGGGTAAAACATATGCACAAATTTTTAGCGAGTTTGAAGGCACCGCCAAAGTAGATCAAACAATGGGTAGTGGCGATGTAAAATACCATATGGGCTATGGTAGTGAGGTACAAACCTTAAACGATAAAACCATACACTTAAAACTTATGCCCAATCCCTCTCATTTAGAGGCAGTGGATCCAGTAGTTGTTGGTTTTGCAAGAGCAAAAGCCGACATTTTATATAATAGTTCTTTTGATAAAATACTTCCTATTCTTATACACGGCGATGCATCTGTAGCGGGACAAGGCATTGTATACGAAGTATTACAAATGTGTAACCTAAGGGGTTATTACACCGGCGGTACCATCCATTTTGTAATAAACAATCAAATTGGTTTTACAACTGACTTTGACGATGCTAGAAGTTCTGACTATTGTACTTCATTAGCAGCCGCTGTACAGGCACCTGTTTTTCATGTAAATGGAGACGATCCCGAAGCCGTAGTTAAATGTGTGGAAATAGCCACTAAATATAGGCAAGAGTTTAATAGCGATGTATTTATTGACATGGTATGTTACAGAAAACATGGTCATAACGAAGGGGATGATCCAAAGTTTACTCAGCCACATTTATATGCACTCATCGATAAACATCCTAATCCCAGAGAAGTATATATAAAGTACCTGTTAGAAAATGGTGAAGCCGATGCCCAGGATTTGGCCAAGGAAATGGAAAAAAAGTTTTGGACCGATTTGCAAGAGCGATTAGATGAGGTAAAACAAAATCCTTTGCCGTATCACTATCAAGTACCAGAATTAGCATGGAAAAAGTTAAGAAAGGCCGCTGCAGATGATTTTGACGCATCGCCGTTAACTGCCATTTCTTTAGAAAATTTTCAAGTAATTTTTGATGCCTTGATGAAGTGGCCTGAAGATTTTAAACCACTTCGCAAAGTAGAAAAAATATTACAAGATAAAATTAAGCTATTTGAAACTACCCATAAACTAGATTGGGCAACTGCAGAATTATTAGCCTATGGCAGTTTACTTTTAGATGGAAAAGATGTACGTATGAGTGGGCAAGATGTACAAAGAGGTACTTTTTCACACCGTCATGCGGTACTAAGAAATGAGGAAAACGATAAAGCCTATAACCGATTAAGTAACATTGCAGGCGCTGAGGGTAAGTTTAGAATATATAATTCCCTTCTTAGTGAGTATGGGGTGCTTGGCTTTGAGTATGGTTATGCCATGGCCAATCCTAATGCACTGGTAATATGGGAAGCCCAGTTTGGCGATTTTGCAAATGGTGCTCAAACCATGATTGATCAATTTTTAGCAGCAGGAGAGCAAAAGTGGAATAGAATGAATGGGGTAACCATGTTATTACCTCACGGCTACGAAGGACAGGGGCCAGAGCATAGTAGCGCCAGATTAGAACGATTTTTACAATTATGCGCCGAATTAAATATGGTAGTAACCAACATTACTACTGCGGCCAACTTTTTTCATGCATTACGAAGACAATTAACTTGGAATTTTAGAAAACCACTTATTAACTTTTCGCCCAAGGCTAATTTGCGACATGCCGGCACTTATTCTCATAAAGACGAATTTGTAACAGGCGCTTTTAAAGAATTGATAGATGACGTTACTGTAGACGCCGATAAAGTAAAAAAAGTTTTATTCTGTAGCGGCAAAGTATATTTCGATTTAGCGGACAGGCAAACAAAAGATAATCGCACCGATGTAGCCATTGTAAGGCTAGAACAAATTTATCCATTGCCGTATAAACAAATTGAAGCGCTGGTAAAAAAATACCATAAGGCTACTTGGTTCTGGGTACAAGAAGAGCCGTTGAATATGGGGGCGGCATCGTTTTTAAGAATGTATCTTACTTCATTTAATTATGGAGTTATTAGCCGTCAACCATCTGCCTCCACTGCCACTGGTTATAATAAAATACATGTACAAGAACAAGCAGAAATAGTAGCAACTGCATTTAGTATATAATAAGAAATAAGAATTTATGATAGATATTAAAGTGCCAACGGTAGGTGAATCCATCAGTGAAGTAACCCTGCTTAAATGGACAAAAAAAGATGGGGAGTATGTAGAAAGAGATGAAGTAATTGCTGAACTGGAAAGCGAGAAAGCCACCTTTGAAGTAAATGCTGAAAAAGCTGGGGTAATTAAAATTGGCAATATTGCCGAAGGCGATACTATTAAAATTGGAGATATACTGGCGCAAATTGATGAAACAGCTGCTAAACCGGATGGCGCAGTTCAAAAGGGCGATGGAGCTAATGATGCTTCAAAAAGTAAAACTACAACTGTAGAAAATAAACCCGCCTCCACTGCACCCGTAACAGCTGTTGCAAACGATGTGAAGGCAAGCCCCGTAGCATCGGCCATTATTGCCGATAAAAAAGTAGATCCTAAAACGGTAACTCCTACGGGCCCTGCTGGAAAAATATTGAAGGAGGATGTGCTTGCCGCTTTATCTAACCCAGGCAAAAAAGCATTTGCTGGTGCACCATTAAACAGCCGCAATGTGCGTACGGAAAAAATGAGCAACCTTCGTAAAACGATTTCACGCCGCTTAGTAGAAGCAAAAAATACAACAGCCATGCTCACCACTTTTAATGAAGTGGATATGGGTGCCATTATGGATATACGTACCAAATACAAAGACAAGTTTAAAGAAGCGCATGGTGTAGGGCTTGGCTTTATGAGTTTTTTCGCAAAAGCTTGTTCTATTGCATTGGCCGAATGGCCTTCTGTAAATGCCTATATTGATGGCGACCAATTAGTTTATCATGATTATGCAGACATCAGCATTGCAGTTAGTACACCTAGAGGGTTGACCGTACCTGTAATGCGCAATGTTGAAAGTATGAGCATGGCCGAGGTAGAGAAAAAAGTAGTAGAGTTAGCCGGTAAAGCAAGAGATAGTAAATTGACAGCCGAAGATTTAACTGGTGGTACTTTCACTATTACTAATGGCGGTGTGTTTGGCTCGCTAATGAGTACACCCATTATTAATATACCACAAAGCGCCATTTTAGGTATGCATAAAATACAAGACCGCCCCATGGTAGTTAACGGGCAAGTTGTAGTACGCCCTATGATGTATTTAGCATTAAGCTATGATCATAGAATTATTGATGGAAGAGAATCTGTAAGTTTTTTAGTAAGAGTAAAAGATTTATTAGAAAATCCAGAATTATTATTGTTTGGCAAAGACCCTGTAAAAACATTATTGGAATTGTAAAATAAAAACCAGCAATTTTAAAAGACTGTAGCAATACGGTCTTTTTTTTTACCAGCTTTTGTTCCTAATGCATCTTTTGCTACGGCTATCAGCAGTACTATTTTGCAATTTGTAATGCAGGCAATTACTTTTAATGCGGCTCAATTCTATAGCAGTATTTCTAATCAACTGCTTATCTTGCAGGCGTGAGTCGCTATCATTCATATTTAAACTCGGCAGAGGCAATTATAAACACCTACAATGGGGAAGAGCCGCTTGCCCTTTTTTTAAAAAAAACATTTGCTGCCAACAAAAAATTTGGTTCTAAAGATAGAAAGCAGGTAACTCATTTATGTTACTGCTATTTCAGGCTGGGTAAAGTACGTATTACTACATCAGTGCAAGATAGACTGTTGATTGGTTTATTTTTATGTTCAAATCAACCCAGCGAAATGCTACAGGCATTGCACCCAGCGTGGAATAATAAAGTTGGCTTGAGCCTCGAGGAAAAACAGTCCATCATTCATCATTCGTTTTTAATTACAGATATATTTCCATGGCATACTGAATGGAGTAGTGGTATTGATAAAGTAGCTTTTAACAAGTTTCACTTAGTACAACCGCTTTTGTTTTTACGAGTAAGGCCGGGCTACGAAAATGTAGTGAAGCAAAAACTAACACAGCACAGTATAGGTTATCAGTTATTGGGGGATAGCTGTATTGCTTTACCCAACAATACCAAACTGGGTGGCATTATAAAACTAGATAAAGAAGCCGTCGTACAAGATTATAGCTCCCAAAGAGTGGGGCAGCTATTACTGTTGATAAAATCAAAATTGGATAAACCGATCAAAGTATGGGATTGCTGTGCGGCCAGTGGTGGCAAATCAATTTTAGCTACTGATATGCTAGGTCAGTTTGATTTAACTGTAAGTGATGTACGGCAAAGTATATTAGCAAACCTGCACAAACGATTTGCCAATGCCGGCCTAAAGCAATATCACTCGGCAGTGGTAAACTTGTTGGATATAGAGAAAGGATTTTTGAAAAAAGCGCAACCATACACAGTCATTATTTGCGATGCTCCATGTACGGGTAGCGGCACTTGGTCTCGCACTCCAGAACAGTTATATTTTTTTCAAGCGGATAAGATAGCAGCATTTGCTTCTTTGCAAAAAAAAATTGCAATAAATGCAATTGAACACCTGCAGGCTGGCGGCTACTTTTTGTATATCACCTGCTCTGTATTTAAGCAGGAAAATGAAGATGTGGTGGAAGTTATTTTGCAAAAAAACAATTGTTCTTTAATAATGCAACAATTAATAATAGGGTACGAGCAAAAAGCGGATACACTATTTGCAGCGCTCTTCAAAAAAAGTAATTAGCCTCTTACCATTTCAGTATAGCCAATAAGTTGATAGTTATTATATACTTTAAAATAATAAATGCCTTTTTGAAACTTTTCAACGGGTATTGAAATTACTTTTCTACCTGGAAGTTTTGATTCTTTCGCTTGCCATAGTAAACTCCCTTTAATATCAAAAAGCAATACACTTAAATTGTTGATTGCATCTGGCGTTTCAATATACAATGTAGCTTCATCATTACTTACTGGGTTAGGCCGTAATTGTATGATTATATCATTTCCAACAATACAATCGGTGGGTGTATTTATTTGAACGGAGTCAATATAGGTAGCGTGAAAATTTAGCGTTGTAGTATCAATGATTTGACGAATGCGGTAGTTGATAGTGCCCGCCGGTAATCCTAATATTGATTGGTGAAAAGTGTAGCTATGGTTAGAAAAGGTATTCCGCTCCATAGCATATACTTGGCCCACTTTTGAGTAAACTGCTTCTGTAGCTAGCTTACGCTCTATTTCGTACTTCATACCGGCTATGTCTTTACTATTCCAAGTAAGGGTAGTCATACAAGTAGTAACGTATGCCGTAAGGGTGCTATAGTCGTTAAGCAGCCGACTAAAGGCGTTTTTTACATTGGGTATACCGTAGCCTACTCTGTCATCAGGCGAAGAAAATTTATGCGCACTTTGTTTTAAGGCTTGAATTATTTTCATGTTGTTGTACTCTGGAAAACCTTGCCATAGGCAAGTTGCCAAACCTGCCATATTGGGACAAGCAAACGAAGTGCCATTACCAGTTACCACCGTATTACTGTTTGATTGTATAAGTGTAGCAACGCCTACAGATGCTAAGTCGGGTTTTATTTCACCATCGCCCGACGGGCCATAACTGGAAAAACTACCAACTGCGCCATTACTATTTACGGCAGCCACACATACCACACTATCGGCATCGGAGGGTGTGGTAATTTGCCTCCAAGCTATATTACCAGCGTTACCTGCAGATACAAAAACCATCATTCCTTTTTTAGCCGCCATATCTGCCGCTATTGCCGACATGGTAGTATTGCCATTTAATGTGGAGTAGTTATAATTTGGTAAACCTCCATCAAAGCCATAGCCATATCCAAGTGACGAGGAAATCACATCTGCACCACTGCTATCGGCTCTTTCGGCGCCACAGGCCCAAAAAAATTCTTCAATCGGATATTCGCTATTATCGTCTTCTGTTTTATACAACCAAAAATTAGCTTTTGGCGCCTTGCCTACAAACTGACCGGGTATGTTGGCAGCTATGATGGAAAAACAATTCATACCATGGCTTCCATCGTTTATTACATCGGCTTCGTTAAAAACAAAATCCCAACTTCCTAATATTTGACTATTTGCATTGGCACTATCAAAAGCTTTAAGGTTTAAATAATTGGCATATCCATTATCTAATAATGCTATTTGCATGCCCTGCCCCCGTAATCCAATATTGTGTAAAAATTCGCCATTGTGTAAATGTATTTCGTTGTATGAACCGGTGCCGTAATTATAATAGTCAGCCTGTGTAGCGTTTGTTTTGGCAATGGAAGCAATGGGTACGGTTTCTTCTTCTACCATAAATTTCTTATAGCTCGCTCTACCGCTTATTACTTCTCTGCCAGCAACAGCGGTAGTACTTTCTACAAAGGGTAATGCATGAATAGTTGATAGAGCGGCTGCATCGCTAGTATAAATGGCAATAGCATTTAACCATTTAGAAACAGCGAGCACTGTTACATTATTGAGGTTGCGAATAGGCGTAATATAAGCAGGACTTACTGGCAAGTCTGCACTGTCAATATTAATGCCGAACCTAACACGCCGATCCAACGCCCTAGATGATAAATAAGCGGATGGATTGTTTATCGTAAAGGAGTTATTGGCTTTATTTTTAAAACGAATAATGTAACGGTTAAGCTGTGCCTCACTGGTATTGAAAAAAAACAATAAGAGAACGAGGGTTGCCCATTTTTTTTTCATGCCACTTATTGTATGTTTCTTTAGTTGTGATCGATCATACTAAGTTTAACACCGAAGCCAAAAAAATTACCTCCCGCGCCTGTGACATTGGGCTGAAATTCCCACATCAATAATTCTCTATAAACTAAGCCAATACCTTTGGCATATTTTTCTACGCTGTAGTTGGTGCTACCTAATGCGGTACCTTCTACGTAGGGGTCTGTATTGAGTAATACGTTGTTATTATTATACAACCTCCAGCTGCCATTGAATAACTCATAATGTCTTCCTTTTCCTACTGGTATTTCCAAGGAGTTCATAGCGGCATTAAAATTACAAATAACAGGCTGGTTACTTCTATTATACATACGTATAGCTTTTACCTTAGTAGTGTCAAGCAATGAGGTATTAACTCTTATTGTATCAGTACCAGTACCAATAATAGTTGCGATGTAGGCAACTCTTGGTAGGCTTGCCGCATTTGAAGAGGGGGTAAGTGGTGTTTGGTAAAACCACTTGCTATTGAAGTATTGAAACGTAAAGCCTAACCCTACAGGTATAACGATTCCATTTAAGGTGGCGGGTTTATTGGATTGATTGTATATCGTCATTATTTCTTTACCTAATGCAGGTGTAGAAGCTGTAATTCGTATAGTATCGGTGGCAGTGCCCGTTAAATAAACACCGGTAGCATTACTAGGAATGTTGCCGGTATTATTGTTGGCGAATACAGTGTCTAATTTTATACGTTCATCAATATGTAGTACAGTGGCTACATTTGGCACCGTTTGATTATTGTATACAAATTGGCCATCCACACTAGTATAGGTATAATTCCAAAATTGCATAAAGTCATCATTAGAGAATTGATGCAGGTTGGTGTACGGACTATTGGGTAAGTATGCATTGCCTGCCCAAGTATAATCTTGTCGTATGGGCATGTGTAATTTTATATAGCGAAGATTATCCTCGGTTACTTGCATTTGATTATCCACAGGAGTAACCAGTAATGAACCAAAAGGTTCCCATGGTTGTGTGCCTGCCAAATCTCTTCGGTAGCGAAATACTCTGTAGGCGTCTCGCCCTTCATTATCTTTTATCGGTAAATCTACTTGATATTTTACTTGGTAGCTATGTACTTCTGTTACCGTGCCAAAAACGGTAAACACGGTAGAGTCCATTCGATACGTTATATACTTTCCAGTACTTAAGGGAATGTAATCCTTAACATTGTCGGTAGAAAAATTTTCTACTTTAGATGTGCAGGAGTATAAAAAAGAGGAAATTATTACTAGCACCAAAAGGCCAAAAAATGTATAGTTTCTCATACGCAACCTTTCTTGAATTTTACGGATATGTTTTACGTTTGTTTTATAAAAGGTACTAAGATTAAAGGATATTTTTTAATACGTTGATGTAAAGCTCCTACCACCAATCGTTATTTGTTGATTATCTACAGATAAACGTATAATTGCCTAGTTTATTGCTTGATTTTAAACCAGTTCCCCTCTTTTAATAATGCCGCCACCAATAACATCCTCCTCCTCATAAAAAACAGCACTTTGGCCGGGTGCTATACCCTTTGCATTTTCAAAAAAACGAATACGCATTTCGCCGTTTTCAATAAATAAATTGCTTAGGGAGCCGCTATCTTTATAGCGTATTTTAGTAACGGCCTCCATGCCATTTGTGAGGGTTTCGTATTTTATCAAGTTTAATTTACTGACAAGCATTTCATTTTGGGCAAGGTCCGCTTCATCGCCCAACGTAACGGTATTGCGTGCTGGATCAATTTGTGTTACAAATACCGGTCGGCCTAAGGCAATTTCGAGTCCTTTTCGTTGGCCAATGGTGTAAAAGGGGTAACCTTTATGTTTTCCTAAAATTTTACCAGTTTTATCAATAAAATTGCCATTGGCTACTTTTTCTTCCAAGCCATCAACCTTACGGCGTAAAAATCCTCTGTAATCATTATCGGGAACAAAACAGATTTCATAGCTTTCATGTTTTTTTGCTAATTCTGGATAACCAAAATCTTGTGCCATTTGGCGGATTTCTGTTTTATGATAGGGGCCTAATGGCAATAATGTGCGGCTTAAAAGGTCTTGTTGTAAACCCCAAAGCACATAGCTTTGATCTTTTGTATCGTCTACGGCTTTACTTATAACAAAACGACCATTATCATGCTGCCTAACTTTTGCATAATGACCGGTAGCTATAAACTCACAATCCAAGGCATCGGCTCTTTTTAATAAGGCCCGCCATTTAATATGTGTATTGCAAAGTACGCAGGGGTTGGGTGTGCGCCCTGCTAAATACTCATCTACAAAATTTTCAATAACAAATCCGCCAAATTCTTCTCGTATATCTAAAATATAATGGGCAAATCCGTGTTCAACGGCTGCTTGTCGGGCATCATTAAACGAATCTAAATTACAACAACCGGTTTCCTTTTTACTACCCCCGCTAGCGGCATAGTCCCATGTCTTCATGGTTATACCCACTACTTCGTATCCTTGTTCGTGTAGCATAAGGGCGGTTACGGTACTATCAATACCGCCGCTCATAGCCACCAATACTTTTCCTTTTTTACTCATGGTATATATGCAAGCCACAAAGATACAAAATGCTTACGTGGTGGTGTTTTCGGTTTTGGGAAAGGGTTGGCACTACTAATGTATACACGTATGCTAGCATTTTTGAGGCACTTTCATCTAATTGGCAATTTTAGGTATCTTCCCTGCAATAAAAAATGGTATATGAAAAAAGCCCTATTGTTAGTATGCTTTATTGTTAGTGTACAGGTAGTTACATTGGCACAAAGTCTTAATTATTACTTGCCAACAGCAGTTACTTATCGATCAACCATACCCAAGCCCGCTGATATTATTGACCACGAAGTGGGGCAATGGCATATTACGCATGATAGGCTGGTAAATTATATGAAGAGTATGGCGGCAGCTGCACCTGATAGAATGAAGTTGGAAGTAATGGGGTACACTTACGAGCAACGACCGCAGGTTTTATTAATAATCACCTCACCCAGTAATCACAAACGGTTAGAAGAAATTAGACAACAGCATTTGCTTTTAAGCGATCCGGCAACCTCCTCAACCGTAAATACTGCTACTATGCCTTTAGTAGTATGGATAGGCCATTCCATACACGGTAATGAAGCAAGCGGCGCTAATGCCAGTTTGTTAAGTGCATATTATTTAGCAGCGGCAGAGGGTAAGCAGATAGAGGAGTTACTAGAGCATACGGTTATTCTTTTTGATCCCTCTTTTAATCCAGATGGTCTTCAGCGATTTGCTACATGGGCCAATCAACATAAAAGCAAAAATTTGGTAAGCGATCCTAATAGCCGTGAGTTTAATGAAGTATGGCCCGGCGGCCGCTTTAATCATTATTGGTTTGATCTGAATAGAGATTGGTTACCGGCGGTACATCCAGAAAGTAAAAATAGATTAAAGTGGTACCACCGATGGAAGCCTAACATCTTAACCGATCATCATGAGCAAGGCAGTAATGCAACATTCTTTTTTCAACCCGGTGTTCCCTCTAGGGTAAACCCTTTAACGCCTGATAAAAATCAAGCGTTAACAGCCAAATTAGGTACATACCACGCAAAATATTTAGATAGCATTGGTTCTTTATATTTTACCAAAGAAAATTATGATGATTTTTATTATGGCAAAGGATCTACTTATCCCGATATAAACGGTGCCATTGGCATTTTGTTTGAGCAAGCCAGTAGTAGAGGGCATTTACAACAAACGGCAAATGGACTTTTAAGTTTTCCAGCTACTATTCGCAATCAATTTGTAACAACCCTCTCTACTTTGTTTGGGGCGCATCATTTGCGAAAAGAATTTTTAGATTGGCAAAGAGAATTTTATAAGCAGGCCATACTTCCTACACTTTCGCCCATTGGCGGATATGTGTATGGTGATAAATATGATGTAAACCGTACCCAAATGCTAACGGATATTTTGTTGCAACATCAAATAGAAGTACATGAGTTGGGAGATCAATATAATGGCGACTTATTTGAAAAGGGTAAAGCTTTTGCTGTTTCATTAAATCAGCCACAGCGTATGTTAATAAAGGCCATTTTTGAAAACGTACCTGCCTATAAAGACAGTTTGTTTTATGATATTACCGCCTGGAATTTGCCTTTAGCTATGGGGTTGCCACATAGTAGTTACCCTCAAACGGCAAAAAGTATGCTCGGTAAAAAGATAAATCAATCTGCTTTTGCTTCAGCAAAAATGCCTACTTCCATATCGCAAATTGGTTATTTTATTGAGTGGAGTGATTTTTATGCCCCTGCTGCTTTATTTGAATTACAACAGCAAAATATATTGGTAAAAACCGTTTCTAATCCGTTAGAAATTTCCATTAATGGCGAGGTGCAGCAATTTAGTTATGGTAGCCTATTAGTTCCTGTGTCCATGCAAATTAAAACGGCCGCAGAAATTTATGCCAGCGTGCAAGCTGTTACAGCTAAGTACGGTCTTCGCTCCTATGCCATTACTAACGGAAGCGCAATAAGGGGTAGCGATGTAGGTAGCAGCAAAATGTTGCCATTAACAAAACCCAGTATCGCATTAATAACTGGTACAGGCGTTAATGCATTAGATGCAGGCGAAGTTTGGCATTTATTAGATCAACGAATGAATATACCCATTACCCAATTAGAATCATCTATTTTTAATAGGGTAGAGCTACAGAAATACAATACCATCATCATGGTAGGAGGACAATATAATGATTTAAATAAGGAAAAGTTAAGAGCTTGGGTACAGGCGGGTGGTGTGTTAATTTTAACGGAAGAAGCCGTGAGCTGGGCTGCCGCTAATGGTATAAATGATGTAAAAATAAAGCGTATAAAACCAGCTGTAGATAGTTCACAACGCATTGCCTATATTGAAAGAGAACAATTGGAAGGAGCACAACAAATGAATGGTGCCATTTTTGGGGCACAAGTGGACCTTACACACCCTCTAGCGTATGGATACCATAGCCAAACGGTTAGTTTATTTAAGGCCAACAAAGTATTTATGGAAAAAAGTAGGAGTCCTTATGCTACACCTTTTTATTACGGTCAACTACCCCTACAAAGCGGGTGGATAAGTAAAGAAAATGCAGAGGCAATAAAAAATTCGGCGGCTGTGCTGGTAAATGTTGTAGGAAATGGTAGAATAATTAATATAGCGGACAACCCTAATTTACGTGGGTTTTGGTTAGGCGGCACTAAACTTTTAATGAATGCTATTTTCTTTGGCCGAAATATTGAAGCAAGTAGCGCTAGGTCCGATGAATAAAAGGCGCAACCGTGAAACTAAAAAGATTAGTAAAAAGTCAAAAAAAGTTTTATCTTTCCAGCCATAATTAATTTACGTCACTTTAAAAATTGAGCACTATGATTAAAATGCAAGTAATTGGTCGTCTTGGAAAAGATTGTACCGTAAACACAGTAAACGGTAAAAATGTAATGAACTTTACCGTAGCCCATTCAGAAAAATACAAAGACAGTCAGGGCGCTTTGCAAGAAAAAACAATTTGGGTGGATTGTGCGTACTGGAGCGACAGAACTGCAGTAGCACAGTATTTACAAAAGGGTACACAGGTATTTGTAGAGGGCCAGCCCGAGGCTAGGTCTTTTCAAAGAACGGATGGCACACCAGGTGCTTCTTTATCTTTACGAGTTAGAGAAGTGCAGTTATTAGGAAGCAAGAACGACAATGCAGCCGGCGGCGGTACCGCGTATCAACAACCTGCTACTAATAGCTATGCAACCGTAGGTAGTAGTACTGCACCCGCCACAGATATGGGCGAGGCTGTAGATGATTTACCATTTTAAATTTTTTATCTTATTAATTTTAATCCCGGCTTTTTTCGCCGGGATTTTTTTTGTGCCACAATGTTGTATATTGTTGATATGAAATTTTTATTTTCATTACCCCTCTTACTTTTTTCGATTGGGCTCTTTGCGCAGCTTTCTACAAAGTCTGTACTAAAGACGGATGTACTGGTAATTGGCGCTGGTACAGGCGGTACAGCCGCCGCTATCCAGTGCGCTAGGCTAAATGTTAAAACAGTTTTAATAGAATCTACTCCAATGTTGGGCGGCATGCTTACCGCAAGCGGCGTTAGTTGTACAGATGGTAATGATCAGTTTGCCAGTGGTATTTGGCAAGAGTTTAGAGAGGGCCTGTATCAACATTATAAAAGAAAAAAATTAAATACAGGCTGGGTAAGTAATACCTGCTTTGAGCCAAAAGTGGGTGATAGTATTTTTAAAGCAATCAGCAATCAACTACCAAAGTTAGCTATTTATTATGGCTATGATTTTATTACTGTTTTAAAAAAAAATAACAAAGTAACGGGTGCAATTTTTACCAATAACAAAGGCCATCATCTTACTATTTATGCTACAATAATAATTGATGGAACTGACTTAGGGGATGTAATGGCTAATGCAGGAGCGTTATACGATTTGGGTATGGATGACCCCACGATTAGTAAAGAAAAAGAAGCAAAAGAAAAAAATACAATTGTGCAGGATCTTACTTGGGCAGCCATATTAAAAGATTACGGGTCGAATGCTGACGTTACCATCGCAAAACCAGTAGGCTATGATCCAAAATTTTTTTATTGCACTTGTACAGATGCTCCTTGTTATAATAAATCATGGAATGGAGATAAATATAAAATGCTCAACTATGGTAAATTGCCCCGAAGCCCTGGTGCACTGTATGATAAATACATGCTTAACTGGCCGCCAAATGGAAATGATATTTATTTAAACGTTGTTACGCAAAGCAATGCACAAAGAATTGAGAGTTATGCGTTAGCTAAACAGCATACATTGCGCTTTATATATTTTATACAAACTGAATTAGGGATGAAAAATATTGGTTTAGCCAATGATGAATTAGACGGTGGCCTTGCATTTGCGCCATACCACCGCGAAGGAAGAAGGATGAAAGGAAGGGTGCGAATGAACTTAAATCACATCAAAATTCCTTACGATAGTTCTTTGTATAGAACGGGTATTGCAGTGGGCGATTATCCCGTAGATCATCATCATTCAAGGTATCCGGGTGCTGTACCTGAAATTGCGTTTCCTCCCATACCTGCATACAATGTGCCGATGGGCGCATTAATTCCTGCCAGCGTTGAAGGCTTATTAGTATGTGATAAATCAATATCGGTTACCAATTTAGTAAATGGCACTACAAGGTTACAGCCAGTAGTATTATTAACCGGACAAGCCGCAGGAGTAATAGCCGCTATAGCAGTACAACAAAAAAAGAAAATAAGCGAAGTGGATGTAAGAGCCGTGCAGCAACAATTACTAAAGGCAAAATGTTACTTAATGCCCTTCTCCGATGTTAAAATAAATGACCCGCATTGGGAAGCAATTCAAAAAGTTGGACTTACAGGCATTTTAAAAGGCACTGGTAAAGCAGAGGGGTGGGCTAACAAAATGTTTTTTTATCCAGATAGTGTTTATGATGGCATACAAGTTATTCAAGGGCTAAAAAATTATAAGTATGCAGGTGTAACATCTACCTTAAGCAATACCGCCAACCAACAAAATTCCACGATCAATTCCTTATTCGTTGTGCTAACTGAAATTGTTATAGATGAGGCAAAGGAATACCAATTCAAAAAAGCACAGGGAAACATAGACTACTGGAAAAAAAACTGGACCGCTTGGGGCCTTACCGATTTTGATCCTAATAGAAACCTTACTCGAAGAGAAGTAGGTGTACTGATAGATAAATGCCTATATCTATTCGATGAAAAAAAAATCAAATTAAATCTTGAGGGGCAACAACATTATTTTCTATCAAAAAAATAATTAAATACATATGCGCTATTTATTAATAATGATATGCTTCTCTTTTACAAATGTAGTAGCACAAAAAAAATGGCCGCTGGCCACACAAACATGGACATTTCATAAGCATACCTTGTTGGAAACTATAGATAATGCAGACAGCCTCGGTATACAATACTTAGAAGCCTTTCCTGGGCAATTAGTTGGAAATGGATATAATGGAAAATTTACTTACACATTATCCGCAGACGAAAGAGCAAGGCTAAAAACCCATTTAAAGAATAAAGGAATAAATATTGTGGCAATGGGGGTGCTTGATAAATGGTTTTATAATGCAGACAATCTTGAAAAATTTTTTGTATTTGCAAATGAGATGGGCATATCCTATATAACGGCCGAACCAGAGTGGGCAGACCTCGATCTATTTAATGAACTGGCAGAAAAATATAAAGTTAAAGTGGGCTTGCATTGTCATCCAAAGCCAGAAAGCCATTACTGGCAGCCCGATTCAATGAGGGTGGCTATGCAGGGCCGCCGCTATATTGGCGCATGGCCCGATATTGGGCATTGGGCAAGAAGTGGTGTGTACATACAGCAAGGAATAAAAAAACTAAAGAAAAAAATGTGGGGTATGCATTTTAAGGATGTACAGCAGTTTGACAATATAAAAACTGCTGATACATTTTTTGGAGAAGGGGTTTGCAATTTACCTGCCGTTATAAAGCAATTAAAGAAAATGAAATTTAAAGGCGTAATTACAATGGAGTACGAGGTGTACGAAAATAATATGCCTGCTATGTATAAAAATAGAGGGTACGTTGAAAATTTACTCATGCGTTGGTATCCAAAATTTACCGTAGCATTTTTGGAAAATTTCTAATGATAAACGACTAAATATTACCAATTATATTTGCCCCATGGCTATACAAATATTTACATACACACATTTATACAATTTTGCAAAATCTATTTTCGAAAAAATAGGTTGTTCTACTGATGATGCTATCACCGCTACCAACACTTTACTTTCGGCCGATGTAAGAGGGGTGGACTCGCACGGTATAGCACGCCTTAGTGGCTATGTTCGTTTATGGGAGGCCAAGAGAGTAAACGCTACTCCCAATATTAAAGTAATACATGAAACACCTTCTACCGCTGTGGTAGATGGAGACAGTGGATTGGGCTTAGTAGTGGCGCCGTTTGCCATGCAAATTGCGATAGAAAAAGCAAAGCAGGTGGGCACTGGTTGGGTAAGTGTACAAAACAGTAATCATTTTGGTATAGCTGCCTATCATGCAATGATGGCGTTAGAACATGATATGATTGGTATGGCCATGACCAATGCTAGCCCTTTAGTAGCACCTACTTTTTCTATTGATAAAATGCTCGGCACTAATCCTATTTGTGTGGCAGCACCTGCCGGTAAACAACCCGCTTTTGTGGCCGACCTTGCCACCACTACTGCCGCAAATGGTAAGTTAGAAATATTACAACGTAAAAATGAAAATACACCAGATGGCTGGGTACAAGATGTAGATGGCAACCCTAGCAATGATGCTAATATTTTAAAAAAAGGCGGGGCGCTATTGCCTTTGGGTGGAGATAGAGAACATGGCAGCCATAAGGGTTATGCACTCGGTGCTGTGGTAGATATTTTTTCGGCATTGTTAAGCGGTGCTAACTATGCACCATGGGTACCACCCTTTCCTGCTTATGTGCCTATGCCGGCGCAACAACCTGGTAAAGGCATTGGCCATTTTTTAGGAGCCATGTGTATAGATGCTTTTAGACCTGCTGATGAATTTAAAGCAGCCATGGATCATTGGATAGAAGGGTTTAGAAATGCGAAGCCTCAAACTGGATATGATAAAGTATTAGTACCCGGTGACCCCGAAAGGGAATTTGAAGCAGAAAGAATGGTGAAGGGAATTCCATTGTTAGATGCAGTGGTGCAGGACTTGCAATCGTTATCGGAAAAATTAGGACTTTCACCTCTGTAGAAATTTAATAAATTACTTCCACAGCCTTACCTTTGCACCCTTGCTTGCACATTATTAATTCCAAAAAAAACTCGGGAGGGGGGACAAACGATGAAAATCATGAAGTTTGGCGGCACCAGTGTAGGCCGCCCGGAAAGAATGCAGCATATAGCAGCAATGGTTACTAAAGAAACGGAGCCTGTAATAGTAGTGCTCTCAGCACTATCAGGCACTACCAATGCATTAGTAGAAATTGGCGATAATATTGCCAAAGGCGATAGGAACACCGCTAAGCAATGCATCGATAAATTAGAGGCGCATTATCAGGCCTTCATTACGGAGCTGGTAAAAAAAGAAGCACAACTAACTAAAGCAAAAGCAATCATTGCAGAGCATTTTGAATTTTTAAATATCATTCTTAAAATATCATTTAGCGAAGCATTAAGTAAGGATATTTTGGCGCAAGGCGAGTTGCTATCCACCAAACTATTTTGTATTTATCTGGAAGAGCAAAGTATTAGCCACCACTTTTTGCCAGCCCTTGAATTTATGAGCATTGATGGTTATGATGAGCCACAGGTGGGAAGTATTAAAGTAAAACTTACACAAATACTTAATCAGCATAAAGACATTAAGTTTTTCGTAACCCAAGGCTATATCTGTCGTAATGCCAGAGGCGAGGTAGATAATTTAAAGCGAGGCGGTAGCGATTATTCCGCTTCATTAATTGCTGCTGCTATTAATGCATCCGTATGCGAAATATGGACTGATATAGATGGCATGCATAATAACGACCCTAGGGTGGTTAAGAAAACGGTGCCAGTAGAACAATTAAGTTTTGAAGAAGCGGCGGAGCTTGCTTACTTCGGTGCAAAAATTTTACACCCAGCATCCATCTGGCCGGCACAAATGTATAAAGTGCCTGTAAAATTATTGAATACCATGCAGCCCGAAGCGAAAGGTACCTTAATAGCAGAAGAGGCCGATGGGGTAGGCGTAAAAGCAGTAGCAGCAAAAGATAATATTATTGCCATTCGTATTAAGAGCAGCCGCATGTTATTGGCTTATGGATTTTTAAGAAAAATATTTGAAGTGTTTGAAAAATACCGCACTCCGGTGGATATGGTTACCACCTCCGAAGTAGCCGTATCATTAACGATAGATACCGATGCACACCTAGCAGATATTTTAAAAGAATTGGAACCATTTGGTACCATTGAAATTGATAAAAACCAAACGATCATATCGGTGGTAGGGAATGAAATAGCTCGTACAGAAGATATGGTAAAAAAACTCTTTGGCTCCATCTTAAATATTCCTGTGCGTATGGTAAGCTACGGCGGTAGCCCACATAATATTTCTTTATTGATTGATGCAGGATATAAAACACAGATTTTACAACAACTAAATAGAGGAATGTTTGGATTAGAATAACGAATGCCAACTACTAAAATTTTAAATGCCGGTACATTATGCCGGCATTTTTTTATAATTATTATCCAACAGCTAATGTATGCAACAGCACGCAAAAAGTATCATTAATCGCACATCGAGGAGGGTGAATTGAGTTTGGCCTTTTTAAAGTGTTTATAAATGGGGAACAAGTGTGTACCCTAAAAAATAGTGGAGCAGAAACTTTTATTGTGGAGGCCGTTGTGCATACAGTAGTTTGTAAAGTAGATTGGTGCAGCAGCCAGGAGTTAGGGGTAGTGATAAGCAAAGGAGAAACGGCCTATTTGAAAGTTAGCAATGGGATGAGGTATTTATTATTTAATAATACCCACGTTGATAGTACAGGCCTTAAATTTTTATATTGTAGTAACCAGGTTCGTTCGTGTCTTTTGCTTTTGTGGGTTAAAGGCTTTAACGGTGCTGCCGTTACTTACTTATTTATTTTATTATTTATCAATAGTAATAAAAACATATTTATGCCTACAAAAAGACGAGAAGGGTTTGTTGAGCTAATGAATTTATAACAAGTGTTAGTGCAATTAAATGTTAATCTATAAAAAAGCTACATTACTATTCCTACTTGTTGGTTAGATTTGAATAAATTTTTAGTTATGAAGACCTCTGCATTATTATTCACCGCCATTTTTTTCATGAATGATGCTATTTGGGATACAGATTTTGATAAAGCTACCGAACGAGCCCAAAAGGAACATAAGCTAATACTTTTAAAATTTGCAGGATCAGATTGGTGTTTGCCTTGTATACGTATGCAAAAGGAAATATTTGAAGACAGTAGTTTTATACATTTTGCCCAAAAATCGTTAGTACTTGTAAAGGCAGATTTTCCACGGTTAAAAAAAAATAAATTATCCGATTACCAAAAAAAGAAAAACGAAAAGTTGGCAGAACGATTTAATCCCAAAGGCGATTTTCCGCTTACCATATTAGTCAATGAAAAGGGCAAGGTCTTACAACGATGGGAGGGCTATCCTAAACTAACCCCACAGGAATTTGTAGAACAGCTCAAAAAATTATATGATGCCCGCTAGTAAGGCTGCTATCGCATATAAGCGTAGTTTAAAGTTAATGGGTAATCGATTTGAATTAACAGTTGTATGCGAGAACGAGGAGGTAGCCAACCTAAAATTGGATATTGCCATTAAGGAAATACAACGGATTGAAACCCTATTAACAACGTATAGTGAGGATAGCCAAACAAACAAGGCAAATCAAATGGCAGGCATACAACCGGTAGTAGTGGACGATGAGGTTTTTCAATTAGTAAAACGTTCAATTCGTATTTCCGAAATTACACAAGGAGCATTTGATATTACTTATGGCTCTATAGATAAACAGTTTTGGAATTTTGATAAT
The DNA here is from genome assembly GCA_039796695.1 of Bacteroidota bacterium. Taxonomy (GTDB): domain Bacteria; phylum Bacteroidota; class Bacteroidia; order Chitinophagales; family Chitinophagaceae; genus JJ008. Next base: position 1,332 of record JBDKJF010000033.1, on the reverse strand, counting down.
ACAATGAAAAGTATGCCTTCAGTAGCAGAGGCAAGGCAGCGGGTACATTTAATTAACTATAGAAACATAGTGCTAAATGAAAAAAATAAAACTATTTTTTTAGCCCAAAAGGGAATGAGAATTGGATTTGGAGGTATAGGTAAAGGATATGCTGCCGAGATGGCAAAGCAGGTATTAAAAAAGGAAGGCGTTAGCAGTGGTATTGTAAATGCAGCAGGCGATTTAACAGTGTGGGGAACACAACCTAACGGTCAGCAATGGACAATTGGAATAGCAGATCCTAACGCAGCTAACAGGCCTTTTTCTTATCTTACACTTTCAGATATGGCAGTGGCTACTTCAGGTAATTATGAAAAGTTTGTGCTGATAAATGGTAAAAAATATTCCCACACTATTAATCCTAAAACTGGGCTGCCAGTACAGGGCATTAAAAGTGTTACCATATTTAGTCCCAATGCAGAAATAGCCGATGCTATGGCTACGCCAGTAATGATTATGGGCATTAAAGTAGGATTAAATCTCATCAATCAATTAAATCATTTACATTGTATAATAGTTGATGATGATGACCGCATACATACCTCCAAAAATATAAACCTGCAGTAATGAAAAATAAAATTCAAAATGTATTGGCTGTCTTGGTAAGTTCACTTTTATTTATTGCTTCGTGTACTACTGTAAAGGAGTATCAAAAAAATAAGTTGAATGATAGTGAAATGACATTAAGTAATCGAAAAATTCAAAAAACTGAAAGTAGTTTCCAATCTTATAGAGAAGGAGCATCTGGCGCTAATGGTGGTAAAACAGGTGGCGGATGCGGTTGTAATTAAAAATAGTTGTTAAATCGGCTGCCTATAAATGAAAGCAACTGCCGTTGCTATTTCATGTTTAGGCAGTAAGTAAAATTAATAATATGCGAAAAATATGTTTGTCGGTTGTGGGTATCTTTCTTGGTCTGTTTGCTACCTATGCACAAACCATTTCCCCAAAAGATACCACCGAATATAAAAGCAGGAAACTAACTTTTGAAGAGGCAAATCTTGTTTCCAGTTATTACGTACAAGACGGTAACAATGCAGCAGTAACCGGAGGAGTAGGCTCGCAGCACTTAACAGATATTTCAATTACCATAGATGTAAAATTTACGAAGTGGGATAAAAAAAATAGGAAGAACTCTTTTGATGTAGAAGTAGGTATTGATCATTACACTTCTGCTTCATCTGATAAAGTAAATCCTCAAACCATATCATCCGCCTCGGCGGCTGATACCCGTATTTTCCCATCCATTACATGGACAAGAGAGAACGAAGCGAAGGGAAGTACTATTGGCGG
>JBDKJF010000032.1:0-22932 GCA_039796695.1 Bacteroidota bacterium | reverse complement strand
AAAGCATCTGAAAGCATTTGTTCTTTGTCCATAAGTAAACTGTGTTTTTTAAAATTAAAAAAATAAGTCCTTCAAAGTTGGGGTACCCCAACTTTGAAGGACTTACACAGTTTATGTTATACTACCATCAAAAACCAATCATTACCACATTTTATAACTCAGTTGTGCGTAGTATGTTCTTTGTATTCTGTAAGAAAAATAAAAATATAGGGTAGCTATGCTTAGTTTTTCAACTAAGCATCAAACTCGATAGAGTTTGTCTTTTGTTTTTGTTGTTGGTTTTTTTATAGGAAGTCGGTAGTTTTAAAACTACCTCCAGCACCTGCGGCTTTTTGGCAGCCTTGTTTCAACATCGTTACCTAACTTTTAATAACGTTAGTTTGTAATAGCATTTTCATCAGCAAGTATTTACGTTAGCTGGCTAAATATTTTTATCTTTATGCGCTTGCCTGCTATATCCTTACAACTAATTTTACAGTATGAGTTCATCTTCGAGCAGGGCATTACAGCAGTTTAGAAATGAAGTAGGTATTAAATTCCAACTTTACAATAGCCTGTTTACATCGCTCCCCTTTCATAGAATAGAAAAAACAGGTATCCTGTTATCGTTATTAAGCAATAATTGCGAAGAGGGCTATAAAAAGAAGCAAAGCCCGTTGGAAATTATCGAAGATTTTTTTAACCGTCATACTACCTACAATAAGCCGGAGGAAAGAAGTGATTTGCTTTTTCGTTTTGTGCAGTACATAGAGCGGCAGGTAGTGCTATTTGATGCGCTAGAAGATGCGGCTTTTTCATCCATTAATGATGTAAACGGTGCAGGCACATTAAAGCACTTAGAATCTGAAATTACCAATGGAGATAAAGAAGCAGAGTTAACGCAGAAGCTGAAAGACTTTTCTGTACGCTTGGTATTAACGGCGCACCCCACTCAGTTTTATCCTGGGGCAGTGTTGGGTATTATTAATGATTTGTCCAAAGCCTTGGCGGATAATAATACCAGTTTGGTAAATACTTATTTACAACAATTGGGTAAAACACCTTTCTTTAAAAAGAAAAAACCAACTCCCTACGATGAAGCCATTAGCCTTATTTGGTTTTTGGAAAATGTATTTTATCCCGCAGCGGGCCGCATTATATCTACTTTGAAAAATAAGTTTCCCGATGCGGTGGATAGTGGTAATCCGCCATTGCGTATGGGCTTTTGGCCCGGTGGCGATAGAGATGGCAATCCCTTTGTAACCAACGAAATTACCTTGCAAGTGGCCGATGCCTTAAGAGGGGGCATTACCAAATGTTATTACATGGATGTGCGCCGTATGCGCCGCCGGCTTACGTTTGAGGGGGTAGATGTGCTGCTGCAACAACTAGAAAGTCGATTGTATAATAATTTATTTATACCTGGCTATAAAGCCGATTTAAATAAGGAAGAAATTTTAGAGGTGCTAAACCAAATAAGAGATGTTATAGTGCACAAGCACAACGGACTGTTTTTGCACATGGTGTCTAATCTTATTAATAAGATTGAAATATTTGGATTACACTTTGCCTCGTTGGATGTGCGCCAGGAAAAAACAGTGCATGGTAAATTAGTAGAGGCCATTGCGGCGGCTAACCCTCATATACTTCCCGCTAACTATGCTACACTTGCCGATGCAGAAAAAATAAACCTACTCGCTAACATTAGCCAAACGGTGAATGCGGATGTAATAGAAGAACCGGTGCAACAGGATACATTAAAAACCATTGCCACCATCAAAACTATACAACAGCAAAACGGAAAAGAAGGATGCAGCCGCTATATTATTAGTCAATGCACCAGCGCCTTAAATGCGATGGAAGTTTATGGACTATTTTTATTGGCTGGTTGGAAGAAGGAAGAAATGAGTATTGATATAGTACCCTTGTTTGAAACCATTGGCGATTTACAACAGGCGGCTGGGGTAATGGAAACCTTATATGCTCACCCCGATTATCAACAGCACTTACAGCGCCGAGGTAAGCGGCAAACCATTATGCTGGGCTTTTCGGACGGTACAAAGGATGGAGGCTACTTAATGGCTAACTGGAGTATTTATAAAGCCAAAGAAGAACTAACGGCTATTTCCAGAAAGTACGAAGTGGAAGTGGTGTTTTTTGATGGCCGTGGCGGCCCGCCTTCCAGAGGGGGTGGTAAAACGCATAAGTTTTATGCCTCTATGGGTAATAATATTGAGAATAAAGAAATACAGTTAACGGTGCAGGGGCAAACGGTGAGTTCCAACTTTGGTACGATTGATGCCGCCCAGTTTAACATGGAGCAATTACTACATGCCGGTATAAGCAATGATATATTAACGAACAGAGATGTTACGCTTAGCCAAACCGAAGAAGAATTAATAGGAGAGTTGGCGGATATAAGTCTAGCATCATACAAATCATTACGAGACCATCCCTTGCTGGCAGATTATTTATTACATGCCAGTCCATTGCGGTTTTATAGTGAAACAAATATTGGTAGCCGCCCGGCCAAGCGGGGAGGGGCCGCTGCTTTATCCTTAAAAGATTTAAGAGCTATTCCTTTTGCTGGTTCGTGGAGCCAGCTTAAACAAAATGTAACGGGTTATTTTGGTGTAGGCACTGCCTTGCAAAAAATGGAAGAGCAAGGCAAACTATTACAGTTGCAAAAACTGTATCATCAATCTTTATTTTTTAAAACCCTGCTGGATAATTGTGAAATGGCGATGATGAAATCTTTCTTTCCTCTTACAGCATATTTGGCCAATCACCCACAGTACGGCGAAATTTGGCAGCTAATATACGATGAGTATATGCTTACTAAACAATACCTGAATAAGATAACGGGACAAACAGAACTGATGGCCGATTATCCGGTGGAGCAATTATCTATACAAATGCGGGAGCGGATAGTATTACCATTGGCTACCATACAGCAATATGCCTTAACTAAAATAAGAGAATTGGATGAGGCAATGGCACCACTATCGGCCAAGGAAACGTTTGAAAAGCTGGCTATGCGCTGCTCCTTTGGTATTATTAATGCGGGTAGAAATTCGGCGTAGTTTTTTTTGAAAATCTAATTTCTACTGCTGCGCAAACTTGGTTATATCCATAAAAAATATTTCCCAAGTATGGCCATCGGGGTCTTCAATGGTGCGTTGTTGCAAAAAGCCATATTCTCTCATTTCATTGGGTTCTATGCCTCCAGCATTTAGGCCAGTGGCCATCATATCATTTACCTCGCCCACACTATCTATGGATAATGAGAATAAATCTGCAATTGTATTAAAAGAGTAAAGTAAATACCATATTCTTTTATCTAAACAGAATTATCCTTACATAATGAAATAATAGAAAAAGAAGGCACAAAGAAAAACCCCAAGGGTTAGTTGGGGTGTTTTAAAGTAGTTGCAATTATGTTACTATAGTTGTACTCTCGTATTGTTTTTTGTGCCTGCAGCTACAGTATATACTACGACACCACTTTTTTTCAATTTTATTACAGCCCCTGGTATAAAGTAGTAGCTGCTTATTTGTCCTCTACCCACTCTTCCAGCACCTAGCTGTCCTTTATTGTTTTCAAAAATCATGTAAATATCTTCATCGCCTTTGTTTTGAAACTCAATTTTTATTTTTTCTACTTCTTTTGAGGTAGCGTTTTTAGGTTCTGTATTGCTGCTACTTGATGTAGCGGCTTCCGTTTCTTCTTCTACTGTTGGCTCATCTTTTGACGGATCATTGCCATATCTTACTTGTTCAATACCGTCATAAATGGTATATACTCTTTTAGGTGCATCGCTTAAATCAAGCATAGCATCCCATTTTTTTTCTTTAAATTTTTTAAAAAAGCCTTGGGCATCTGCTTTGTTTCCAAAACTAACTCTAATTGTCCTCCAGTAATTTCCTTCAAAATCTGCATCACTACGAAATGTATTGATGGTTACTTTTTGGCCTGTCGTTGAAAATTCAACATTGTAACTTACTAGCTTTTTTTCATCATTTTCGATAATATACCCCCATTGTCCGCCCCGTTTTTCTTCAGTAATTGCATTATCTCCTTCTGCAATTTTTTTATCAATATACTCATCGCTTAAATCTTCGTAATGAATATAGTATTCAGAAATGCTAAAAACTTTTTGGTTTCCAAAGTAGCTGGCTATTTGAACCAGTAAATAGTGGGGTTGCCAAGTAGTATAGTATTCATCATTTTTTTTGTTATCCTTGTCATAGGTTACAAAATCGGGTTTATTATTATTTTCTACTAATATGCCTTTATAGCCCTTATATCTAAATTGTGCAATAATAGTGTTTTGTACAAAAAGTAGTACAGTGAGAATTATTACAATTTTTTTCATTTTTTAAAAATTTAGAATGTAAAATTGCAACATTGGATAGCGCTGCAAATGCTTCGTTTTACCAAAACTAGATTTGGTTTTATCAACTACTAAATCTGCTATTTTATTAGCTGAGGTGCATGTATAGATTTATAATTGTTACGAACAATCTGTAGTACCGAAAAAGGGAGTGCGAATGGATAATGTTTTGGCGAAGGATGAACTTTATTATGCAGTAACAATCCTGCAAAAAAAGCTAAACCTTTCTACCGTAGCTACTATAATATAGCTATTAGAGAAAGCCTACATATTGGATTTTTATTATAATACAACTACTTCAAACTGCGCCAGCTATAGCAAACAAAATAATGATGTTTTCATACCAATTCAGGTACTAAAATGTTGTTAGTATTCAAAGCCACTATTAAGTAACTCTTGTGCCATGCAAATTTTCTTATTCATGCGGGTAAAATTTGGCGTAGTAATTTTTGAAAATCAGGTTTCTACTGCTGCGGAAACTTGGTTATATCCATAAAAAATATTTCCCAAGTGTGGCCATCGGGGTCTTCAATGGTGCGCTGTTGCATAAAGCCATAATCTCTCATTTCATTGGGTTCTATGCCTCCAGCATTTAGGCCAGTGGTCATCATACTATTTACCTCGTCCACACTATCTACTGATAATGAGAATAAACCTGCGATAGTATTTTTGGTATCGGCAATGGGTTTATTGGTAAAGCTGGTAAATTTTTCATGATTTAATAGCATCACAAATATGCTTTCGCTCCATACCATACATTTAGCGGTATCATCCGAAAACTGTGGGTTGTTAGAAAAGCCAAGCGCAGTATAAAAGTCCATTGATTTTGCTAAATCTGTTACCGCCAGATTGATGAAAATTTGCTTTGCCATATTTTTATATATACGATTAATTCTAAAGTTAATTATAAGTAGCTTTAATAGGGTAATTTAAATTTTCTTTCATTTATCTAAACTGAATGGCCCTTACGGGTTGTGCTTTTCGCACTATAATGCTGGGTAGCATTAATACAAATAAGGTAATCAACAATGTGCCCGCACCAATGGCCAGCACCTGCCACCATACAATTTTTACAGCAGCTGTGCTTATGTAATACGCCTCTTCTTTTAAGCGAATAAAGCCAGTGGCCTGTTGTAGCCACAGCAGACCTAATGCTAGTAAGGTGCCTACCACAATACCTGTAAGGGTAATAATAAGGGTATGGCGTAAAAATATTTTTTGCACCTCCCAATTACTAGCACCCAAGGCTTTTAGTATGCCTACCATACGGATGCGTTCCAGCACTAAAATAATTAAACAAGTAATAAGGTTGATAACGGCGATAACTACCATAAAGGCAATTAGTACATTGCGGTTCATATCCATTAAGCCCAGCCAATCGAATATATTAGGAGAGATGCGCTTTACACTAATGGCATCCAGCGTAGCAGGAAAGTTATCCTGCTGATAAATTTGCTCCTGTACGGGTTCTATTTGTTTATAGTCTTTTAAAAAAACTTCGTAGCCGCCAATTTGGGAGGGTTGCCAATAATTTAGTCGCTGTATTAATTTAATATCGCCAATGGCAAAGAGTTTATCATATTCTTCAATTCCTGTTTTGTAAATACCAGTTACGGTTAGTTTATCGGGCCGCAGCTTCTGCGTCATATCTTGCTCGCCGGGTGCCGCTTCTCTAATAAAATAAATTAATATTTTATCATTCACTTTTACGCCCATTTGCTTTGCCGTATGGTGTGATAGTAATATTTCTCTGCTATACGTACTATCATTAAACTGTATGGGTCGCCCTTCGGTAATAAACTGTTTTAACTGGGTAAAGTTGTAACTGCTATCAAAGCCTTTTACCAATACCCCTTCCATATCTTCTTTGGTTTTAAGAATGGCATATTTGGTGGCAAAGGAATGGATGCTTTGTACCTGTGGGTTTTCCTGTACCGTCTTTACTAAACTATCGTTTCGTTGGATGGGTGTTTCTTCAGAAATAATTACTTTATCGGGCTGCTTTTCTTGTATGCGGATGTGCCCCCAAAAGCTAAATACTTTTAGGCTTACGCTTTGTTGAAAACCATTGGCTAGTGATACCGTTATAATCATAACCGCTACGCTTATAATAGTGGCGGCTACCGACAGGCGTATAATAAACCGTGAAAACGATTTTTGCTGGTTAAAAGCGATTCGGTTTGCTATAAATGCTGCAACCATTAATAACGGTTATTTGTCTGTGAGGGGTTAACTAATATTAATTAACTTGAGCAAAAATAAGGGCTTCAATCGCAATTGCCCAGCTGAATTTGTTAAACTCATTGCTACTCATGTTTCTAAAAAAAATATACTATCTCTTCTTTTTACTGCCGTCATTTTGCGCTGCCCAATTGGCCGACCATGTGTACCTGAAAAATATTAAAACCGTAAAGCTTTACAAGGCGGGAGATATTTATAGTTATCCGGCAATAGTGTTAAATACAGCCGAGCAGGTGGAGCTGCATTTTGATGATATGGATGCAGATGTAAAATTTTATTACTACACCTATCAGCTTTGTAATGCAGATTGGAAAACCGCCAATGTGCAGTTGTTTGATTATATGCGGGGCTTTACCAGTAATCGCATAACCACTTACCGCAGCTCTTCCATTGCGCAAAATAGGTACACCCATTACCAGGCATTATTGCCCGAAAGAAATTCAACTCCCACTAAAGGCGGAAATTATTTACTTAAAGTTTATTTGGATGGAGATACCTCCAAGCTGGCTTTTACCAAGCGGTTGCTAATCATTAATCCAAAGGCATCGGTAATGGCCAATGTAACGCAGCCGTTTAATCAAAATGTATTTCGAACACACCAACGGGTAACGGTGAATGTAAGTACCGCATCGGGCCAGTTAAATGCTTTTTCGCCACAGGATTTAAAAATTGCGGTGTTGCAAAATTACAATTGGCAAACAACAGTTTTAATTGATAAGCCAACCGTATTTAGGGGCAATGGATATGAGTATAGTGATGAAGATAAAATGACTTTTGAATCCGGTAAGGAATGGCGATGGATAGATATACGCAGCCTGCGCTTGCGGGGCGACCGTGTGCGGCAGATTGTAGATAGCGATACCAGCGACCGAGTGGATATTTATGTAACCCCCGACCAAGGTAGGCAGCAACAACTTTACTTTTACTATCGGGATATTGATGGGCTGTACACCATCGAAAACCAAGATAACCCTAACCCGCTTTGGCAAGGCGAATATGCATGGGTACACTTTACGTTAATACCACCGGGCAATCAAGCCTATGCCGGCAGAGAAGTGTATCTAAATGGCGAATTAACTAATTACGCTATACATGAAGATAGCCGCATGGAGTTTAATGCCGAGAAAGGGGTGTATGAAAAAGCATTGTTTTTAAAACAGGGTTATTATAACTATACATACGTAACCCTACCAACGAGAAATGATAAAAATGCGGCTCCAACTATGGAAATTGTAGAGGGCAATCATTGGGGAACAGAAAATAATTATATCGTTGCGGTTTACTTTCGCCCCTTTGGTGCAAGGGCAGATGAGTTGGTGGGTTTTGCGAAAATGAATACCTTGTTTCCGAGGCAGTAGGGAAGGGAGTAGAAAGTGGTGAGTTAAGTTTTTGGGTGGATATATTAACTGCAAACTTTTTTTATTTGATTTGGATATGGAATGAGTGAAGTAAACCTGCAAGGTTACCTGCGCCAAACTGCGCATTCTTTATTTTATTAATAGCAGGGTTGATATTAAAATTTACAGCCGTAGTAAAATCGGCATTTTCCAATTGGGCGTTTTCAAAAATAGCTTTGTACAAATTGCAATGTGCAAAATTAGCCTGACTGGCATTGGCTTCGGTAAAATCTACTTCTTGTAAAGAACATTGGTTGAACTGTACGCCTTTTATTTTGGTTTGATAAAAGGAAGAAAGATTTAATGTACAGTTATTAAAACTTACGGTAAACAATTGCTGATTACAATGTTCAAAATGGAGTCCCAGCATTTTACAATCAGAAAATATACAATTGTTAAAAGTAGTATTGCCCAGCTTGCACAAGCTAAGGTTGCAATGGTTGAATACACAATCTATCAATACAAAACCAGATAAATTGGTTGCTTCAAAATTGCAATGCGTAAATTGACAATTATCGTATTCAGATTTTGTAGCCGGCTGTTGGCTAAAGTCAATTTGTTGGAAGTGTTGGTCGGTGTATTGTTCCATTATTTTTTATTTAAACCGCTCACTCACCACCAACTCCTTACTACCTGCAGCATAAGTATAAAACCCTTCACCCGCTTTTACGCCTAGTTTACCGGCCGTTACCATATTTACTAATAATGGGCAAGGCGCATATTTCGGATTGCCAAAACCATCCTGCAATACTTTTAGTATAGAATGGCAAACATCTAAGCCAATAAAATCGGCCAGTTGCAATGGCCCCATCGGGTGTGCCATACCCAGCTTCATTACCGTATCTATTTCCTGTACGCCAGCCACCCCCTCATACAAGCTATAAATGGCTTCATTTATCATGGGCATTAAAATGCGGTTGGCTATAAAGCCAGGGTAGTCGTTTACCACACACGGTACTTTGTTCAGTTGCTTGCTAAGTGCAACTATGGTATCCGTTATCGCTTTATCGGTGGCATATCCGTTGATGATTTCTACCAGTTTCATTACCGGTACGGGATTCATAAAGTGCATGCCAATTACTTGCGATGGCCTTTTAGTAGCGGCAGCAATTTTTGTAATGGAAATAGAAGAAGTATTAGAGGCTAATATACAATTGGCAGGCGCAGCTTCATCTATCTGTTGAAATATTTTTAGTTTTAATTCCGTGTTTTCGGTTGCTGCTTCTACTACCAGTGCGGCATTTTTTACCCCTTCGGCAATGGAAGTGTTGGTGGTAATGCGCTGTAGGGTTTCTTCTTTTAACTGCGAGGTGATGGTTTCTTTAGCCACCATGCGGTCTAAATTTTTGGTAATGGTACCGATGGCTTTTTCTAATTGTGCAGCGTTTACATCAATTAATGTTAGGGTAAAACCATGTTGTGCAAATACATGAGCTATACCGTTGCCCATTGTTCCTGCCCCAATTACTGCAATACCCCCATTTAAATTTTTCATACGCTATATTTTCTTTTGCCCCAAAGGGGAGATTTTGTAAAACCCTTTTTTTATAAAAATTTCGAAAATTACGCTAACAAATGTAAGCAGAATGTATTTGATGCACAAAGATTGGGACGATGAACGGAGCGTCGCAATACTGCGGGATTTCGCTTCGCTCAACAAGGGACGATGACCAAGGAGCTACAGCTCGGTAAAAATTATCTCAATATTCAAACTTCCTCAAGCCCGGTGCTTTAAACCAAGTAATGATAACGACTAACAATGTCATACATCCGCCGAAAATAACAGAAGGCACTGTACCCAATGCCCGTGCCATAAATCCACTTTCGAACTGGCCCAGCTCATTACTACTGTTGATGAACATTGAGTTTACACTGCTTACTCGACCTCGCATTTCGTCGGGTGTGGTAAGTTGTAAAATGGTACCTCTTACAATAACGCTTATACCATCGAGCATGCCGCCCAATAAAAGGGCAAAAAAGGAAAGCCAATACCAGGTTGAAAAACCAAATATAATGATGCAGCAACCGAAGCCGGCTACGGCAAACATGAGTTTGTATCCTTGCCTTTTTTTCATGGGGAAGAAGGTAAGTGTAATCATAATTAGGGCGGAGCCTAAATCCATGGCCGCATTTAACCACCCAAAACCGATAGGTCCTACTTTTAAAATTTTATCAGCAAACTCTGGAATTAAAGCCACTGCACCACCAAAAAGTACGGCAAACAGATCTAACGAAATAGCGCCGAGCATAATTTTATTGTTGAAAACAAACCGCAACCCCTCTTTTACACTTTCCCATGCGCCTACTTTTTTAGCGGGCAGCGAAACGGGTTTCTTTTTAATAAATGAAATTAAAAAAGCGGCCAGTAGCACATAGCCTAAAATAATATAGAATGTATAATGCACTCCAAAGCCGGCAATAAAAAAACCTGCCGAAGCATGTCCTGTAATGGATGCTATTAGCCAAGTAGTGGAGCTCATATTGGCAGCGTATTGTAAAATTTCTCTGGGTATTAGCTGCGCAATAATGGCATTGGTGGTAGGGCCGGTAAATGCACGGATAACACCGGTGCAAAATATAACGCCATAAAAAAATAACTCGGGGGAGGAGTGCCCACTGTTATTAATAAAGCAGGGCGAGGTTATAACAATAAGCGCTACTACACAAAGCGAATACGTTAGAATACCTTTTAAAAGTAAAGTTCGTTTATCCGATTTATCGATAACATGGCCAGCGTATAAGGCTAATAAAAATACAGGAATAAACTCGGCCAAACCTGCATAGCCAATGGAGATTGATTTTTGAGTAATTTGGAAAAGCTGAAAGGCCGCCACGGTTCCCAGCATACGGAGTGCCATAATTAAAAAAAAGCGGGCGATAATAAATAAGCGAAACTCTTTATGCTGTAAAGGTAAAAAGCTATTACGTTTAAAAGTTGCTTGCATTAGGGCGAAGATACAAATTACTACGGTAACGTAATGTAATGCTGTCCTTCATCATAATCTTTATTCAAGGCATCCATTATTACTTGCAGATGTTTTTCGTTGCCTAAAAAATCAGCATTGCTAGCATCTACAAACAGCGTTTTTATATTATGCTGCTTGATGTAATGCGTGTAGGTTTCTTGTAAATTAAAAAGATAATCGTCTGGTATATTTTGTTCGTAGGCTCGGTTACGCTTTTTTATATTCATTTGTAATTTATTTACAGGTGCATGCAAATAAATTAGAATATCCGGCTGTGATATTTGTTGATAAATGATATCGAAGAGGCGTTGATATAATCTAAATTCATCGTCTGGCAGGGTAACCTTTGCAAAAAGAAGGCACTTGGTAAAAAGATAATCGGAGATAGTGATATTTTGAAATAAATCTTTTTGTTGAATTAACTCCTTTTGCTGCTTATAGCGTTCGGCCATAAAAAATAGCTCCACTGGAAAAGCGTACTGTGCTTGATTTTCGTAAAATTTTGAAAGAAAGGGGTTGTCGGCAAATTCTTCTAACACCAGTCGGGCATTATAATGTTTGCTCAGTAAATGCGCCAAGGTGGTTTTGCCAGCGCCAATATTTCCTTCTATGGTAATGAAATGATAGTTCATGTTTTTTTGGCCACTGAGAGCCGCCGAGATTAGGAGAGCCGCAGCTTTATTTTCTGCCAATTAGCCTCTTTATTCCATCTGTTAATTTTAAGACATTGAAGTTTATTATTAAACCTACTTCAGCGCCTGACAGCTTTAAGTAAGTTAAAGTTTGTGCAATATGTACATCCGCAATTGTTTCCACCATTTTTATTTCGACTACTACTGTGTTTTCTACTAGCAAGTCAAGGCGATAGCCCTGTTCTAATTTGACTTCCTTATAAATTAAAGGCATAGGTACTTGTGATTTTACTTGCAGCCCGGCCTTGTTTAATTCGTATAATAGACAGGCTTCATAGGTAGACTCCAGCAAGCCAGGCCCTAGCTGACGATGTACTTCTATTGCACACCCAATAATTATTTTTGTAATAGTGTTTAGTTCCATTCTCTCTGTGCAACTCTTTTTCTCCGCGGCACTCAGTGGCCAACAAGCAAAGAAAAAAGAAAAAGGGTAATAGTAATTCAGATTTTCTTCACAGCCAATTTGTCATTACAGGTAGCCAGTAAACAGTTTATGTTTTTCTTCAAAATAGGGTGCTTTAACAACGGTGCAAGCTCTGCCAGTGGCAGTAAAGCAAAGCGGCGAAAAGGCAGTTGGGGGTGCGGAATAGTTAAATGGCGCTGTTGGTGTATTTCGCCATTAAATAATAAAATATCAATATCAATAATACGGGGTCCATATTTTTCTTTACGTATGCGTCCCATTTGTGCTTCTATTTGTAACAAGCGTCGCATGAGTGGCCGGGCTTTTAACGGTGTTTTTAGTTGCAATACTTGGTTTAAAAATGCGGGTTGATGAGTATTGCCCCAGGCCGCAGTTTCATACAAAGCTGATGCAGCCACCACTTGGCCACATTGGGCAGCAATTAGCTCCTTGGCTTGGGCAAGATGAAGTTCCCGGTTGCCCATATTTCCCCCTGTTAATAAATAAGCTGTCTGCATAAGATGCACAAATATCTTTATTAATTAACAGATATAAAATAAATACATTTGCTATGGAATAAACCAACAAAATGCAGCAACCATACAGTCAGCGCAAAGCATTATGGGCTATAACCAAAGCTAGTTTTAAAGCTATCTTTTCTAATCCCAGTGCTATTATATTCAGTATTCTTTTTCCTATCATCTTTACGTTAATATTTGGAGCTTTTGGCAGCGGGGGTGGAGCTTCGTATAGGGTGGCTTTATCATCCGATAGTGATACTACTGATGGGATGTATCAGGCAATAAAACAAGTGCCTGCCATTAAAATATTGCGTTATACTGATAGTGCTGCACAGCGAAAAGATTTAACAAGAGGAAGATTAACAGGCATATTAACTATCAAGAAAACAACGGATAGTACTGGAAGACCTCAATATGCACTGCGATTAAATTCTACTTCAGCAAGTAATAATACAGTGTATGCTTTTTTATCTATACTTGATTTAGTAAAACTGAAATTTGAAAAAACGCTTACTGGTAATAATGCTGAAGTAGTTAAAATTGAAAAGCCCATTATTGAAGAAGTACGCAAATACCGCCAAATAGATTTTATTCTACCAGGACAATTAGGATTTTCCATTTTGTTTTCTACTTTATTTGGAGTGGCCTTTACTTTTTTTGGCTTGCGGGAACAATTAGTGTTGAAACGGTTTTATGCTTCACCTGTTAAAAAAATTAATATTCTGGTGGGTATTGGCGTTAGTCGTTTGTTTTTTCAACTGCTGAGTGTGGTGGTACTATTGTTATTTGGTACCTTCTTTATGAACTTTACCTTGGCAAACGGACCCATTACCTTTATTGAAATTGTATTTACCACCATTGTGATGCTTTTTTTATTAATGGGCGTAGGACTTATTTTTAGTAGCATTGCTAAAACAGATACTTCCATTCCGTTACTGATTAATTTATTTGGCTTTCCACAAATGATGTTGTCAGGAACTTTTTTCCCCATTGAAGTATTTCCAAAGTGGCTGCAAACTATTTGTAAAATATTACCCCTTACGCAGTACAACGATGCTATTCGTAAAATATCTTTTGAAGGCTTACATGTTTACGATTGCTGGAAAGAATTGGGCATATTAGCTATTTGGATAGTGGTGATTTATGTAGTGGCAATAAAAGTGTTAAAGTGGGAGTAGTGGAAAATGAAAATGGAAAATAGAGAATGAGATTTTCAGTACCGATTTTCAAGTCGGGGATTAGAAGTAACCTGCCAATAAGCAACAAGAATAAAGTAACATGAAAATAATTAAACTAGGCATCATCAGTTTTATAGTATTCTTTTTATTGTTTACGTTGGTATCTTTATTTTTCCCTTCTCATATTCGTCTTTCAAAAGCTATCGATATTAATACAGATAAAAAAAAACTGTTTACGTTGCTTTCAGATACTATAGGCTGGAAGCAGTGGTATCCGGCAGCTGATTCTATGGATTTAACTAAGTTGAGCTTTAGTACTACCGATAGTTCTGTAATTGCCGCTAATAAAACAGGCACAAAGTTAATGGCCACTTCTGGTTGGAATATTTACAATACCTCCATTCCAAATACTTATACTGTACAGTGGTATATGGATTTTTATACGGGCTGGCTGCCTTGGCAAAAGTTTTCTGGGCTGTTGCTTGAAGGACAATTTGGCCCAATGATGGAGAAAGGGCTTGGCAATTTAAAATCAGCACTAGAATTAAAATAAACCCTGTCTTTACTGTTTTCATATCATAAAAAATGTGTATGCGGAATATTTTTTTGATAATCATTTTAAGTATAAATATTACAACCAATTTAAAAGCACAAATTTTGGCAGACACTGCAGTATTGCCATCCTTTGATATTGCGATGGCAATGCCAGTAAGCCCTATCACCGCTTTTTTTCAACAAGCAGAAAAAATAACTGATACTGAAAAGGTGACTGTAATAACGAAGGCCAAAAAAAGAATGAACCTTAAGCAATTTATTGTAAGCTTTTATGGTGAAGTAGAGGAGGCTATGTTGTATGCATATCAAGGCCTTTCCGATTTGGATGGCGATGGAAAAAAAGAATTGGTAATATGGCACTTTTCTGGTGGCGAAGAGTGTTGTGATGAAATTTATATTTTTAAACCAATTGGCACTAATATCTATCAACATTCGGCTCGTATGTATGCTGGTCACACAGCTATATTAGACAACAAAGAATTTGAATATAACCTGCATGAAAATTTTAGTCGTTTTTTTACCTGTTACACCTGTTTTTATAGCGATACGGCAGATACAGCCCCCATTGATGTATCTAATATTAGGTTGAAATACACTAAAGGTAAATTATACCCAATTCTTACTGTTTCTGAATTAAAAAGTATTATTAATGATAATCTTGAAAAGTTAGGAGAAGTGCCATACACTGCGCTCAACGCAACAGAGAGCGATGAAGGAATACGTAAAGAAATGGCCATTAATCTTACGGCTTTTTATTATTTATTTGGAAAAAATGTGCAGGCTACACAACAACTTTTTTTCAAACATTACAAACATCCCGATGCAAAAAAGGTGTGGACCGCCTATCTTAAACAACTTAATTTTGTAAGAAGTAATAATGATTTTTAAGCCATGTATAATAGGCTATCCAAATCATCGTCGCTTTAAATTGTGTTTGTAGATAATCGAAGATGGTATTAGAATATTTTCAATGCTATGCGGCATAAAACCAAAAAGGCTGAGTGTAAGAGATTGAATTAGAGATAAGTGCTCTGCTTAATATATGAAGTTTTATACTTTGTTTTATCATTTAATTAAAGAGAACAATAAATTTTGTATGTATAATTCTCGTTTTCCCAATTCTATTTTTATGCTTAATGCAAAACAAATCATTATACTTTTATCATTAGCTGTGCTTTTTCAAAGCTGTTTAAAGGATAAAGTTTTACATACCTATACTATTTTTACGCCAGTCTATCAATCAAAGCAAACAGTGTATGCTAATATTAAATCCAATCCTGTAAAGGCTATTGCAAATCCAGGTAAGTTGTTTGTATATGGCAATTATATTTTTTTAAATGAAATAGATAAAGGAGTGCATGTTATTGACAATACAAATCCTGCTGCTCCGCAAGTAAAGGCATTTATTAATATTCCTGGTAATTTGGATATAGCCGTAAAAGGTAATACGCTTTATGCTGATTTGTATACTGATTTGGTATTGGTCGATATTCGAAATCCTTTACAAGCAAGATTTGTAACCTATTTAAACAATCAATTTCCTACCAGAAATTATACCAATGGGTTTGTAGCAGACAGTAATCGTATTATTGTTGATTGGATTAAAAAAGACACAACGGTTAATGTGCATAATCAACAACCTGTTTTTTATTGCACCACTTGTTCGTATGTAAGCATTAACGCTGGTACAACTGGCGGTGGTACTTTTGGTACTATGTCACCTACTGTAGGGGTGGCAGGATCTATGGCTCGCTTTTCTTTGCTTAATAATTTTTTATACGTTGTTAACACTTCAAATTTATCTGCCATTAATATAGCCGATGAGCAAACTCCGGTTCAAACGTCTAGCCAATCATTAGGCTGGGGTATCGAAACTATTTATCCTTTCAACGGTAAATTGTTTATTGGTTCAAATACGGGTATGTATATTTATGATGTAGCAAATCCGTCTTTTCCTACTCAGCTATCGGCAATTAATCATTTTCGTTCTTGTGATCCTGTAATTGCTGATAGTAACTTTGCTTATGTAACTTTAAGGGGTGGCGCAGCCTGTGGTGGCAACACAAATGTTTTTAATGTATATGATATTTCCACTTTATCAAACCCAACACTTGTGTGTAGTAAGAATATGAGCAGCCCATATGGATTGGCAAAAGATGGAAATTTAATTTTTATTTGTGATGGTTTGGATGGGCTTAAGATTTATGATGCTACAAACGCTGCATGTCAAATGCAATTAATCAAGCACATTTCAGGTATTGAAACATATGATGTAATAGCCAGAAATAAAAAATTATTGCTAGTAGCAAAAGATGGATTATATCAGTATGATTATTCGGTGCCAACCGATATTAAGCAAATTAGTAGCATTACTGTAAATCGTTAAACAAAGTGCAATGAAAGCAACTTTTTTGTTATTCTTTTTGCTATTGTATGTTTTGGGATCATTTGCCCAAAAAAAAATAAATTATGCTTCGCAAAACTATGTAGGTGTAATGGTGGGTGAAGTTGAATCTACTTTGCAATTACATTCTATCAATGGCGTACGGGTGGGAAATTGGTTTGCTGGTGTAGGTACAGGTATGGATTGGTATTTTAAAAGAAGTGTTCCATTATTTGCATCAATAAATAATATTATATTTTCAAAAGGGAGGCGCAGTTTTTTTGTTGCGGCAGATGCAGGTCTTAATTTTCCTTGGCCATCAGCGAAGGATATGTATTCGGAGTTTTATTATGCTGAAAGCAAATCCACAAAGGGGCTTTATTGGAGTGGTGGCGCAGGTTTTCGATTAGGTGTGGGTAAAGCCGATAATAACCTGTTATTACAATTTGGTTATAGTTTTAAACAATCGGGCGAAACAATTACTACTATTTTACCATGCATTAACCCGCCATGTATGGTCTCTCAAAACACTTACGACTATCGTTTAAAAAGGCTATCCTTTAAGCTGGGGTGGGGCTTTTAATTACTTTACTTTTTTATAAATGCTAAGTTTCTTTTAATACCTGCATACTTACTTCTTTTAATAGGAGAATCTTTGAAAATTTTTTTGAAAGCTTCTTCCGTCATTTCTTCCCACTGTACGGTCGTAAAGTTCAGAATCGCTGGAAGTGGTTTAAATCTTTGCTCCGTATGTGGTTTACTAAAGCTATTCCAAGGGCACACATCTTGGCAAACATCGCATCCAAACATCCAGTTGTCAAATTTTCTTTGCATACTTTCTGGTAGTACCGCTTCTTTTAGTTCTATTGTAAAGTATGAAATACATTTACTGCCATCTACTACTTTATTGGGCAGTATGGCTTCTGTGGGGCATGCATCTATGCACCGTTGGCAGGTACCACAGTAATCTTTTACCAATGCATCGTCATAAGTAAGTGGCAAATCTGTAATTAAAGTGGCGATAAAATAAAAAGAACCTGCTCCTTTATTAATTAGATTTCCATTTTTCCCAATCCACCCTAATCCGCTTTTTTGCGCCCATGCTCTCTCCAATACCGGTGCAGAGTCTACAAATCCGCGGCCCTCAATTTCACCTACTTCTTCCTTGATGGCGTTTAATAACTGGGTAAGTTTTTCTTTTATTACATTATGATAATCCTCTCCCCAAGCGTATTTGGCAATTTTAGGAGCCTGTGCTATTGGCGTAGTAGCAGGAAAATAATTCATTAATAAGGTGATGACGCTTTTAGCCCCAAATACAAGTTTGGTAGGATTAATACGTATATCGAAATAGTTTTCCATATAGTGCATTTGTCCGTGCAAGCCTTTAGTAAGCCATTGCTCTAGCCTTCGAGCATCATCATCTAGCACTTGCGCTTTTGCTATGCCGCAATAATCAAACCCCAGCTCTTTGGCTTTTTGTTTTATGAAGTTGGTATGCTGGTTAGGCAAATGCATTTATAATTTTTTATAAAGTTTGGAAAATTACTTAAACTTTTCCCTTTTTTTGTAAAATTGGTTACCTACATAAACACAATCTATCATTTTTTGCTACAGATGGATAACTCTTTTACTGCTTTTTTTTGTTTGTAATGTATCCATAGCTCAAGATAAGCGCAAGTTTAAATTTGGCGACATCAGGGAAAATTATTTTTTACCAAAATTATATGCTATTGATAGCAATGCCAATGCTGTAATATTGGCTGATGTTGGGGGTAGTGAAATTGTAGGCAATAACAAAGGTTGGTTTTCTTTACGGTTTAAAACATTTAGAAGAGTACATGTTTTATATAAGAATGGTTATGATATTGCCAATGTTTCTAATCCTTATTATAGAGATGCGGAAGATGAAGTAAGGTTGAAAAAATTGTAGAAACTGTTTTATATGTAAAGCTAAATGTGTTTACAGACAAAGTAGAATTACTGTATACTTGCTTACAAAAAAATATACGTTACATAAGTATACAATTGGGTATTGGCGGTTGGCAACCTTATGATGCAGCATATGTAGCCAACAATGACTATGGAGATTGTAAGGCGTTAGCAAATTTTATGTATAGCTTTTAAAAGGAGGCTGGTATCCGTACATGCTACACATTGGTTAGTGCTGGAAAAAGGGCTCGCAAGATTATTGCAGATTTTCCAGCTCAGCAGTTTAACCATGTAATTCTTTGCGTGCAGTTACAAACTGATACTATGTGGCTGGAATGCACTAGCCAAACATTGCCAGCAGTGTACCTAAGCGAGTTTACTTACAACCGATATGCATTAGCAATAGATGAGGATGGTGGTAGGTTGGTTCGCACTCCCAATTACGGAATGATCGACAATAGTCAAATACGAAAATTAAAAGTTAATTTGGATAAGGAAGGAAACTTGTATTTACATTCATCCTCCGTTTATAGTGGTTTACAGCAAGATCAATATCATGATTTAATTAATAGCCTCGATAAAAATAAAGTAAAAGAAATACTGCAGCACAACCTTGATTTTGCCGCCTATGAAATTACAAAATTTAATTACAAAAAGCATAAAGCAAAGATCCCACATATTGTAGAATCTTTAGAAATTATTGTTAGTAATTATGCTGCCATCACCGGCAAACGACTTTTTATTGTTCCGAATCTAATGACTAGTATAAATCGAAAATTGCCAACTGATTCTGCTCGTCAATTTAATTTAGCGTTAAGAATGGCATACAAAGATGTAGACACAGCAGAAATAATTTTGCCGTCTGGTAATTATGCTGAGTCTATTCCACAAGATATAATTTTACGTAATCAATTTGGCTCCTATCGGTCTTCCGTAAAGTTGGTGGGTGATAGGCTTTATTAGTATCGATTAGTTGAGCATAATAGCGGTAACTTTCTTGCTTCTTCCTATACAGAGTTGGTACAATTTTACTATAAAATATATAAAGCAGACAGGGCTAAAGTGGTATTGATAAAAACCAAGAGGCTATCAAATATTAGAGCCTCCTAATCTATTAATGAAGCTGGTGATACCATTTTTCTATTGACTATAGGCAGGGCTTCAACATGCATTTTAATTGAAGCTGCATAACTATTTGCCATGCTTTTCCTATACCTGTCTCCGTAGGCGGATGAAAACATTTTGTTAATTGAGGTGTTAGAATCGGCCATTTCCTCGATTAAATCGTGTAAAAAACTGCAATAATTGCATAGTAAGCTGTATTATTATGACTTTAATGCAGCCTCAACTATTTTTAAATGACATAGTTGCTTGTTTTTTTTGTTGGATTAATGTTTGATTTAAAAGAGTAATTGCTTGAGTTTTGGTTAAAAAATCGATAATAAACGGAAGTAGACAACAGGATTTATTAAAAATATTTATAACACAAAGTGCTTTTTTTAAATGAACTTATCAAATTTTACTATTAAGGCGGCTGAGGCTTTTCAACAAGCGCAGCAATTATCATTTAATGCACAGAACCCGAATATTGAAACTGAGCATATTCTAAAAGCACTGCTCTTGCAGCAGGATTCGCCGGTGGATTATTTGCTGAAGAAAAATAATGTTACCGTTAACCTTGTTGATAGTAAGCTGGATGAACTGATCAATAAATTACCAAAAACTTCAAGTGAAGGTGGACAAAATATTAGTCGTGATGCCAACAGTGTGGTATTAAGAGCTGGGGCTACATTAAAACAATTCAAAGATGAATTTATAACTCCGGAACATTTGTTGCTGGCCATTTTACAAGGCAATGATGCTGCTGCTAAATTATTAAAAGATGCAGGGCTTACAGAGAAAGGTTTGCTTGCCGCTATTAAAGAATTAAGAAAAGGCGAATCGGTTACTTCGCAAACACAAAGCCAGGAATTTAATGCACTGAATAAATATGCCAAGAACTTAAATGAAATGGCAAGGCAAGGAAAATTAGATCCGGTAATTGGAAGAGACGAAGAAATAAGAAGAACCTTACATATACTTTCAAGAAGAACAAAGAACAACCCGATACTGGTGGGTGAGCCCGGCGTTGGTAAAACAGCCATTGCTGAAGGCATAGCACATAGAATAGTCAATGGCGATGTGCCGGAGAATTTAAAAACTAAAATTATTTATGCACTGGATATGGGCTTGTTAATAGCCGGTGCAAAATACAAAGGTGAGTTTGAAGAACGATTGAAAGGAGTGGTAAAAGAAGTGGCCGGTAGCGATGGCGAAATTATTTTATTTATTGATGAGATACATACATTGGTGGGTGCAGGTGGGGGTGAGGGAGCAATGGATGCAGCTAATATTTTAAAACCTGCACTAGCCAAAGGCGATTTAAGGGCGGTGGGTGCAACAACACTCAACGAGTACCAGAAATTTTTTGAAAAAGATAAAGCACTGGAAAGACGTTTCCAGAAAGTGATGGTGGATGAGCCCAGTATAGAAGATGCCATTTCTATTTTACGAGGTTTAAAAGACCGTTACGAAACACACCACCATGTACGTATAAAAGATGAAGCCATTATTGCAGCAGTGGAATTAAGCAGCCGTTATATCACTGACCGTTTTTTACCTGACAAAGCAATTGATTTGATAGATGAAAGTGCAGCCAAACTCCGGTTAGAAATGAATAGTATGCCCGAAGAACTGGATACATTGGAAAGACAGATACGACAATTGGAAATAGAAAGGGAAGCGATTAAAAGAGAAAATGATGAAGGGAAGTTGAAAGAACTGAATACAGAAATTGCAAACCTAGCAGTAGAAAGAGATACGTACAAAGCCAAGTGGAAAGAAGAAAAAGAAGTTGTGGAAAAAGTGCAGGCTGCTAAAGAACAGGCAGAACAATATAAGCAAGATGCAGAAAGAGCAGAAAGAGAAGGTGATTATGGAAAAGTAGCAGAGATACGGTATGGAAAAATACAGGAGCAGGAAAAGCTAATCGCCACTTTAATCGAGCAGTTGGCAGCTAACAGCGAAAAACGTTTGCTAAAAGAAGAAGTAGATGCAGAAGACATTGCAGAAAGTGTAGCAAAGGCAACCGGCATACCCGTAACCAAAATGTTGCAAGGCGATAGAGAAAAATTGCTGAACCTTGAAGCGCATTTGCATGAAAGGGTAGTAGGGCAGGAGGAAGCCATTACAGCCGTGGCTGATGCTATACGAAGAAGCCGTGCCGGATTACAAGACCCGAAGAAACCAATAGGTTCATTTATTTTTCTCGGTACTACCGGTGTGGGTAAAACAGAATTGGCCAAAGCCCTTGCCGAATATTTGTTTGATGATGAAAGTATGATGACAAGGATTGACATGAGTGAGTACCAGGAAAAACATACAGTATCAAGATTAGTTGGTGCACCTCCGGGCTATGTGGGGTATGATGAAGGTGGACAGTTAACCGAATCGGTGCGGAGAAAACCGTACAGCGTTGTGTTATTAGATGAAATAGAAAAAGCACACCCCGATGTATGGAATGTATTGCTACAAGTTTTGGATGATGGCCGCTTAACTGACAACAAAGGCCGGGTGGTGAATTTTAAAAACACCATTATCATTATGACGAGCAATATTGGTAGTCATTTAATACAAGATGCTTTTGAAGGAGTAAAAGAAAATACGGTAGAAGAAGTAACCGACAAGGCAAAGGTAGAAGTAATGGGCTTGCTGCGCCAAACCATACGACCTGAATTTCTGAATAGGGTAGATGAAATTATCATGTTCCGCCCATTAATGCGCAAAGAAATAAAAGGCATTGTAAAAATACAATTGAACGGTTTACAAAAACTGGTAGCAGACAGTGGTATTGAATTACAGTTTAGCGATTATGCCTTGCAGTTTTTAGCCGAGCAGGGATTTGATATTCAGTTAGGTGCAAGACCATTAAAACGGTTGATACAAAAAGAAATTGTAAACCAGCTAAGCAAACGCATACTGGCGGGTGATATTGATAAGAGTAAACCGGTGCTGGTGGATGTGTTTGATGGAGTGGTGGTGTTTCGAAATGAAACACAGGAATTGGAAAAGAGTGGTAAGAAGAAGTAAAGAAAAGCCCTGACGAAAGTTGGGGCCTTTTTAATTGACAGTATCTCATAAACTGTGTAAGTTAAAGATATAAGGGTTTAGCTTATTTTAAAGCTGAACCCTTTTTTCAAACATTGTTAAGAACTGATTTAGGATGATACCCCAATTTTGTATAGGCATACTC
>JBDKJF010000031.1:0-23136 GCA_039796695.1 Bacteroidota bacterium | reverse complement strand
GATATTATTTGCGATAATTGGATGTAGTCAGCAATATTCCTTTTCGCAAACATGTCGCCGATCTGATATAAATGGCACAACTATTAATTTACTATGTAATCAGGTGTGTACAACCTTGGTTTTTAAAGTGCCGCACATAAAACAAACCAGTAATTATTTGCTCACCACTATACCTTTTGCTCCCTATGCATTTACCACACCAACAGGAACTGAAGTAACATCAATTTATGTTGATGATACATGGACTGCGCCAATCCCCTCTACTCCACAAACCCCACAATTTAATTTTTGTTATTATGGCAATCTTTTCCAATCATTATTGATGGGTTCTAACTCGGCATTAACTTTTGATATAACTAGGGCGGGTATGGGTAGCGGATATATAATAAATGCCGGTGGTACCATACCAAGTACAAGTTATGCACCAAATATGATTTTTGGTCCTTATCATGATATTGATCCAAGCGACCCTTCAACCAATAAAAAAATTGAGTGGCGAATTGAGTGTGAAGCTCCTTTTAGAAGGTTTATTGCAAGTTATAATGATATGCCTTACTTTGGTGTATCATGCCCTACACCAAGAGCAACACATCAAATAGTTTTATATGAAGGATCGGGTATTATAGAAGTTTACATAAAAGACAAACCCTCATGTACCGCATGGAATGGGGGTAGAGCAATTCTTGGAATACAAGATGGAACTAGAACAAATGCGGTATCTGATCCAACAAGGAATGCTACCGTATGGGATGATATAAATACAGCTTATAGGTTTACCCCATCTGACGGAACTTCTCGGTATGTATCTTCTCAAATTTATGTTTTAGGTGGGGCTTTAATTGCAAATGCGGATACAGCTACAACAACACAGGCTATGTTAGATTTAAGTTTTCCCAATATTTGTGTTCCCGCTGGATCTAATCAATATGAAATAGTAACTACTTTTCAAGCTTGTGATAATCCTGCTAATTTGTTAGTTACAAGAGACACTATTACCGTATCTCGTACCAATAGCTTAGGTGCTACCAATACCGTAACCAATACTTCTTGTGGGCTGCCCAATGGTAGTATTACTGTAAATGTACCAGCGGGTGTGGGTACTGCCCCCTTTTCTTATGTGTTGGATGGAGGTACGCCAGTTGTCACGCCATCCCTTACACACACTTTTACCAACGTGGCAGCAGGCGCTCATATTGTTACCATCACAGATGCTACTACCGGCTGTACTACCACCTTAAATGTTACTGTAAACTTAATTGGCAACCTTACGGCTACTACCAATGCCTTGCCGGTAGGTTGTGCTACTGTTACCAATGGCAGCATCACGGTTACACCTACTAATGGCACAGGCCCTTACTCTTATAGTTTAAATGGTGCTACACCAGTATCTGGCCCATCGCCATATACATTTACTAATTTACCACCCGGCAATTATACTATTACAGTAACAGATGCTACTGGTTGTTTTTCAAACCCTTTAAATGTTACGGTTGGTATTGGAGCTGGGCTTACGGGCCATACCGTTACATCTGCAGCAACTAGTTGTGCTGGTGCAAGCAATGGTGTTATAACGGTTACATCGGTTACCGGTGGTTCTGCCCCTTATGAATATCAAATAAATGGAGGGCCGTTTCAACTCTCAAATGTTTTTACAGGGCTAATAGCCGGTACTTACAATATCACCATTAGAGATGCAGTAGGTTGCACTCGCAACTTTACCCGCACTGTAGCAAGTGGTACGTCGGTAACCGCTACCCGGGTGCTTACTGGCACCAGTTGCCCCAATGCCGCAGACGGTACTATTACTATAAGCCCTACCAATGGTACGGGGCCTTATGAGTTTTCGATAGATGGAGGCCCCTTTGTGGCCGGGGCGGTGCCTTTTACCTTTAGTGGCCTTACGGCAGGCGCACATAGTTTTGTAATAAGAGATGTACCTACTAACTGCTTAAGCTTTGTTATCAATTTTACAATTGCTGCTGGCCCGGCCATAAACGGTAATGCTGTGCAAGGTTCCACCTCCTGTAGTGGAGCTAGTAATGGTACTATTACAGTAACCCCTACTACTGGCACCGGCCCGTGGGAGTTTTCGCTCGATGGAGCCCCCTATGTAGCAGGTGCTTCTCCTCATATTTTTACAAATGTACCGGCAGGTGCGCATACCGTAACGATACGCAATGTAGCGGGCTGCGAGTCAAATAGTATAAATGTAAATGTACAAGCCGGCCCTTCCTTAGTAACTACGGCCAGTAAAACTGATGTGCTTTGTAATGCCACGGCTACAGGTAGCATTACCGTAGCACAGCCATCGGCAGGTACGCCACCCTTTGAATATTCTTTAGATGCTACCAATTGGCAAACAGCTAATCAGTTTACCAATTTGCCGGCAGGCGTTTATACGGTTTATTATAGAGAAGCAAATGGTTGTCAAAATACCTTAAGTATTACCGTAGATGAGCCTATGGCGTTGGCAGCTTCATCAGCCATGGTGCCGGTGGTATGTAATGGACAAAGTAATGGTACCGTTACCGTAACTGCCGCCGGTGGGGTAGGGCCATATCAATATTCTTCGGACGGTGGTGTTACTTGGCAAACCAACAATGTATTTAACTTACCCGCTGGTAGTTATAATGTATGGGTGCGTGATTTTAATGGATGCCAGCGTCCACAAACAGTAGTGGTTTCTGAGCCAGCAGTTTTAACTGCCTCCTCCCTTAATAGTAATGCTAGTTGTAATGGGGGTAATGATGGCACCATTCTTATTAGCACTGCCGGGGGCAATGCAGGCTTTAGCTATTCTATAGATGGGGTTACTTTTCAATCGGCAAACCAATTTAATGTAGCACCTGGGGCCTATATGGTTACGGTAAGAGACAATTTAGGCTGTACCAATACCTTTCCTGCTACAGTGGGCCTTACCGACGATTTAGTTTATACCAGACAAACAGACCCCACCATTTGCGAAAGCAAATCAGTACAATTAAATTTTGCATCAAATGCTACACAATATAGTTGGGCGCCGGCCACAGCATTAAGCAGCACCACTGTTGCTAATCCGGTGGCTAATCCGGTAGTAAATACACAATATATCGTTACTGCCACTTTTGGACGTTGCAACGTACAAGATACCGTAGTGGTAAATGTAAATGCCGCTCCAGTGCCCAATGCGGGTGCCGATGGGTTTATTTGCTATGGCCAAACCTACACACTAAATGCCTCTGGGGGGGTGCAATATAAATGGTCTCCCAGCACCTATTTAAGTAATAGCAATATTCCTAACCCTATATCTACCCCAGCAAAAGATATTGTGTACACCGTTTCTATTTTGGCCGACGCCAATGGATGTGGGTCGTTACTATCAGATAGTATGCGTATAGATGTAACGCCACCCATCAAAATTCGTACTTTCCCATTCGATACGGTAGTGTACGAATATGACACTTTACCCATTTTAGCCATTGCCTCCGATACGGATGTGATTAACTATTCATGGTCGCCTGCTTTTGGTTTAAATAATGCAGCAATTAACAATCCAATTGTTACAGCAGGAAGCTTAAGCCCAGCCATGGGCACAGGCCCTTATGGCAATGAAACGTTATACACAGTTACGGGTTCTACCATTGCCGGTTGTAAGGGAGAGGGATATGTAAAAGTGCGCATTTACAAAGGCCCCGATTTATATTTACCAACTGGTTTTACCCCTAATGGAGATGGAAAAAATGACCGATTAATACCTTTCCCGGTGGGTATAAAAGAGTTACGCTACTTTAGGATATATAACCGATATGGACAACTAGTATTTAGCACCAATCAATTACATCAAGGCTGGGATGGAAGAATTGGTGGAATCGAACAACAATCTGCCTCTTTTGTATGGATGGCAGAAGCCGTAACAGAAATGAAAAAAGTAATTACAAAAAAAGGAGTAGTAACGTTGATTCGTTAGTATTATTATTTTTTAATAAAATTTGACAGAAGCCACCGGATTAATTCGGTGGCTTTTTTTGTTACCCGTATTTTTGCCTGCTGCCAAAAAAAAGGCAACAATTAAATATATAGTATGGTAGATGTAATACTTGGCCTCCAATGGGGCGATGAAGGAAAAGGGAAAATTGTAGATTATTTTGCAAAAAACTATGATGTAGTAGCCCGCTTTCAGGGCGGGCCTAATGCGGGGCATACCCTATACGTGGGCGATAAAAAAGTAGTATTGCATCAAATACCTTCGGGTGTTTTTCACAAGGGTATTACCAACCTAATAGGCAATGGAGTAGTGCTAGACCCGGTAACCTTAAAAAGAGAATGCGATACGGTGGCAGGCTTCGGTATAGATTTAAAAAAGAATTTATTTATTTCCGAAAGAACGCATTTGATATTACCTACCCATCGGGCATTAGATAAAGCCGCCGAAATTTCAAAGGGCAACCAAAAAATTGGATCTACACTAAAGGGCATAGGCCCTGCTTACATGGATAAAACCGGCAGAAATGGATTGCGAGTGGGCGATTTACTGGATAAAAATTTTACCACCATGTACATTAAGCTGCGGCTAAAACACCAGCGCTTATTGGATAATTATAATTTTCAAGAAGATATCACCGCATGGGAGGAAGAGTTTTTTGAAGCCATCGAGTTTTTAAAACAACTGAACATTGTAAACGGAGAATATTTTATTAACCAAAAAATCAAAGAAGGAAAACGAATACTTGCCGAAGGAGCGCAGGGCAGTATGTTGGATATTGACTTTGGTACCTTTCCTTTTGTAACATCTTCTAGCACAATTTCTGCAGGTGTATGTAATGGCTTAGGCATAGCACCACAGCATATTAAAGACGTAATTGGCGTTACCAAGGCCTATTGTACCAGGGTGGGTAGTGGTCCATTTCCGACAGAGTTAGAAAATGAAGTAGGCGAAGAATTGCGTAAAATTGGTAATGAGTTTGGCGCTACTACCGGCCGCCCCCGCCGCTGTGGATGGATTGATCTAGTGGCGCTACATTTTGCCTGCATGATAAACGGCGTTACTAAAATTGTAATGACAAAAGCCGACGTACTTGATTCATTCCAAGAATTACAAGTATGCACTGCTTATACTATTAACGGAAAAGAAGTGAGCGAAGTGCCCTATCAAATGGACAAGCAAAAGCCAGTACCCGTTTATAAAGCGTTTGCAGGATGGAATACAGATACCACTGCTTTAAAAAATACGGATGCATTACCTGCCACTATGAAAGAATATGTAGCCTTTATCAACCAATACCTAGGCGTAAACGTTCATTATATATCAAACGGACCCGGAAGAGATCAAATAATTGAGGCATAAATGCTGATAAAAAATGAACATTGTACAATAGCTAAAACCAATCGATTTGTATGCATATTTTTTAGCATATACGAAACAGCATATAAGGACAGCTTTTCATGTAATTTTGTATAATTACTGGTATACAAATAAATTATAAAACGAGACAATATTCAACCAAAGAAAAAAAAGTAAAAATTTCAATTAAAAATTTGGCTAATTAAAAAGTTCGCTGAAATTTTACAATTCATAACTCTTAAGTAACTATGACACTTGAACCACTATTTTTTGAAATGGAAACGGAAGCAGATACAGCTG
This sequence comes from Bacteroidota bacterium, assembly GCA_039796695.1. GTDB lineage: Bacteria > Bacteroidota > Bacteroidia > Chitinophagales > Chitinophagaceae > JJ008. The sequence goes on along the minus strand of JBDKJF010000031.1, from coordinate 17,516 downwards.
TAATTGTAGCTGCAAAGAAAGCGGCATCTAAACCTTCTAAAAAAGAAGACGACGACGACGATGATGATGATTTTGATGACGAGGATGAAAAGCCTGCTAAAAAAGGCGGCAAAGCTTCTAAAAAAGATGACGACGACGACGACGATGATGCCGACGTAGAAGAAAAGGATGATTGGGAAAAAGGAGATGAGGCAGAAGAAGAGTGGGATCCTGATTTTGATGAGTTTGATGTACCTAAATCGGGTAAAAAAGCAGCCGGTAAAAAAGGCGATGATGATGACGATTTTAAAGTAGACGACGAATTTAAAGACATGTTTGGTGGCGATGATGATGGCTATGGCGACGATGAGGAAGATTTTTAAACATAAAGTTTGAATCCACTCGATAATATTTTTTCTACATTGAATAAATCTACATCACCCAAAGCGGTATTTGCCATTAGCGATGTGGAAGATATAAAACGAAAAGTGCTGAACTGGGCCAAGCTCTTCGGCACTTTTTGTTTCTTAGATAACCACCAGTATCCAACCAAACATCACCAGATGGAATGTGTGATGGCTGCAGGCATAAAACGAAAATTGGATGCCGATAATTTATCCGGTTTACAATCTTTTATAGAAGAAAAAAAAGGATGGTTATTTGGACACCTTGCATACGATTTAAAAAATTCCATAGAACCAGGTCTGCAATCTGCACATCCAGAGGCTATCGGATTTGCCCAACTCTCTTTTTTTGAACCAATATACTTATTACAGCTGTCCGAAACGGAATTGAGCATAGAAGGCCCCCGCCCACAACAGGTATGGGAGGCATTAGAAAAAATGGAGTGCTACCCAACTAACACCTCGGCACCCATTGACATAAAGGCCAAGCTGCAAAAGGACGAATACATACGTTTGATCGAAAAATTACAACAACATATACGACGAGGCGATTGTTATGAAATAAATTTTTGTCATGAATTTTTTGCCGAAAATGTGTTGCTGGATCCTATTAGTATCTATCAACAATTAAGTGCAGTATCGCCTAACCCTTTTTCGGCTTTGTATCGGCAAAATGATAGTTGGCTGATATGTGCCAGCCCCGAACGATTTATAAGAAAAGAAGGCAATACTATTCTATCACAACCTATAAAGGGTACGGCTAAGCGCATACCTATAGATGCGGTGCAAGATGCTGCTAATAAAGAGCTATTACAACAAAGCGAAAAAGACAAATCGGAAAATGTAATGGTGGTAGATTTGGTACGAAACGATTTGTCAAAAATATGCAAAGAAGGAACCGTAATTGTAGACGAACTTTTTGGGGTATACGCTTTTCCGCAGGTGTATCAAATGATATCTAGCATAAGTGGCAAGTTATTACCTACTACTACTTTCTCCGATATCATAAAAGCAACTTTTCCAATGGGCTCAATGACGGGTGCACCCAAACGGCGAGTAATGCAATTGATAGAGCAGTATGAAAAAAGCCGCCGTGGTATTTTTGCGGGTGCGGTGGGTTATATTTCTCCTTCTGGTAATGTAGATTTTAATGTGGTTATACGAAGCATAATGTACAATGCGGCCAGTAAGTACGTATCTTTTCAAGTGGGCTCTGGCATTACTTTTTATAGTAATGCTGCACAGGAGTGGGAGGAGTGCTTGCTAAAAGCTGTGGCTATAAAAAAAGTATTGGCGGGAAATAACCGCATTTAATTTGTTCCCATTCCCTTATCCAACAATAGCTTCATACTCTCGTCTAAAATTTCATAACGTTTTTCTACAAACGTATTCATTTGCTGTATAGGCAAGCGTAAGTTGTATTTTCCATCTAAGCCAATCTTGTTATCAAAACCAGGATTAAAACGGTCGAATGATTTTTTTGAAACACCCGTATGTTTGATAATAATGGCGCTATTAAAACGGCCCGTAATATTATAAGCGGCAGTGCCGCTCATATCCTCGTCCGTTAATGCAGTGTCATTATTAATGATAACGTCCTTAAGTTCTTTTTGGGTAACGGTAGTTATACCACCCGTACCTTCAAAAATATAATGGGTACCAATAAATTTCTTTACATGATTCATAGATTCGGAAGGCAAATGGTATTGCATTACCCAAAAATCTTTACTTCCACCCGCTTTGCGAATGGCTTTGTCCATATTTCCTGGTCCACAATTATAGGCAGCTACCACCAAAAGCCAATTGCCGTATTTTTTGTACAAATCGGTTAGCAGTCGGGCGGCCGCATGGGTACTTTTAAAATAATCCAAACGTTCATCATTACCACGCTTAATGCTAAGTCCATAATCTATGGCAGCGGCAGGCATAAAAGCCCAAGGCCCACAGGCACCAGCCCATGATATAGCATTGTATTTTAAGCCAGACTCAATAACGGCCAGGTACTTCATTTCTTTTGGTACACCATGCTGGGTTAGCACTTCGTCCATCATATCAAAATAGGGTTTGGCCCACACTTTCATAGCTAGAAAGCCTTTCTTATTCTTGTTTACATAACTTTCTACAAAGCCTGCTGCCATAGGGTTAAGCTTGGTAACCGTAGCCGAACCGTTAAAGGCATCTTGTAATAGGTTTTTGAACTGTTTATTATCAGCAAAAACCACCGTTTGAGTGGTGTCAATTGTCACCACCTTTGTAGTGTCGTTAAAATTAAGCTGGGTGGGCACACCAAACTGCGTTTTGCCAGCAGAGGTAAGCACTGCTAGCAATAAAAAGGCGATGGCCACATTAACGGGCAATGTTCTAAACTTCTTCAATATCCTTGATTTTTAATATTTTAAGCTCTTTTTGAGCTTAAAAGCAGGTTTGAAACCTGCAGCAAAGATACTTCATCAAAGCGGTTTGCCATAACTTGTAACCCAAAAGGCAACCCATTGCTGTGGGTAAAAAGCGGAAGAGAAATAGCTGGAGTACCTGCCAAATTTGCCATAACTGTATAAATATCAGCCAAATACATAGCTATGGGGTCATCCATTTTTTCGCCAAATTTAAATGCTGTAACGGGCGAATTAGGTAATAAAATAAAGTTAAAGCTTTGGAATATGGTAGAAATACGATCGCAAAGCAGTTTGCGCACCTTTTGTGCTTGTGTAAAATACGCATCAAAGTAACCGGCACTTAATACAAAAGTGCCTAACATGATGCGGCGCTTTACCTCTTTTCCAAACCCTTCAGATCTATTTTTCTTGTAAAAATCGGTTAGGTTTAAACCTTTCTCTGGAGTGCGATAACCATATTTTACCCCATCAAAACGAGAAAGGTTAGACGAAGCTTCGGCGGTGGTTAACACATAGTAGGTGGGAACAATATAATCAAGCAAGTCGAAACTAACTTTCTCTACTGAATGTCCTTCTTTTTTTAACGCCTCTATTTTGGCTTGAATGCCAGCTGCTATTTCAGGATCAATAGAAGGGTGAAGTAATGCTTCTTCAAAATACGCAAAGCGAAATTTTTGTTTGGTTTCTATAACGGAAGAATAAGCAGGCACTTCTTTTTGTGATACGGTGCTATCATACGCATCGGCCCCGGCCATTATTTCTAAAAGGAGGGCTACATCTTTTATGGTCGTTCCAAAAATCCCAATTTGATCAAAGGAAGAGGCATAGGCAATCAATCCATATCTAGAAATGCGTCCGTAGCTGGGTTTAAGTCCTATTACCCCACAAAAGTCCGCTGGTTGCCTTACAGATCCACCGGTATCACTACCTAACGAAACCATGCACAGGCCAGCTTGAACAGCTACTGCAGATCCACCAGATGAGCCGCCAGGTACGCGGCTTTCGTCTGCGGCATTTAGCACTTTTCCGTGTACTGAGTTTTCGTTGGTAGAGCCCATGGCAAACTCATCACAATTTAAGTTGCCTATTATGATGGCGCCGGCTCGTAATAATCGTTCTACTGCCGTGGCAGAATAAATAGAGGTAAAGCCTTTTAAAATACCCGAAGCTGCTGCTATGCGATGGTCCTTATAACAAATAACATCTTTAATGCCAATAATAACGCCGTGCAATAAGCCGTGGGGGGTGCCCTCTCTTCTTTCTCGGTCTAGTTCATCCGCTTTTGAAAGAGCTTCCTCGTCAAATACTTCAACAAACGCATTTAAATGCCGTGTAGCATGAATACGGGCAAGGTAATATTCCACAGCCTGACGGCAGGTAATAGAACCTTCCTTTAATTGGGCATGGTATTGCTCAATGGAAGAAACTGGAAACAAGGAGAGAGGTGTTTAGAAAGTATAAGAAAATGATCAAATTAATCCTTAATGGCACTTTTTACATCTGAAGCGCTATCTTCTAACTCTTTCTTCACATTACTTTTAGCATCGTTAAACTCTCTTACTCCTTTACCTAGCCCACGCATTAACTCAGGTATTTTACGACCACCAAATAAAAGTAATACTACAACGATGATAATGATCATCTCGTTTGTGCCGAAGGCTAAAAAAACGGGTTGTGCCATAATGAATTAAATTAGAAGATAAAGATACTAAGTACTTTATATTTCTGGTTACAAAAATTTTAAAATCAATAGCCGTATAAATAAAAAACCCTGGCAAATAATTACCAGGGCTATATTGTAATAATGTAAAGCAAATTTATTTTGCAGTATCAACAGCCATACGCTTTTCACGGATACGGGCGCTTTTACCACTACGGGTACGCTGATAGAACAATCTAGCACGACGCACCTGACCAGTTTTGTTTAAAACAATGGACTCCACATTAGGGGAGAAGAAAGGGAATACTCTTTCTACACCGATGCCATCAGATATTTTACGTACCGTAAAAGTGGAAGTAGCACCATTACCTTGTTTTTTAATAACATCGCCTTTGAAGGACTGGATTCTTTCCTTGTTACCCTCAATAATTTTGTAATTAACAGTTATGTTATCACCTGCTTTAAAGGAAGGAAACTGCTTGTTTCCAGTTAGTTGCTCATGTACATATGCTACTGCGTTCATAATTCTTATTTTAAAGGACGGCAAAGGTAAGGAATTCGGCTTATAGTTTTAAGTTTATGCGATATAGTTTTTCAAAGAAATGAGATTTTATTGATTCTCAATAGCTTTAATCGAAAAACTAGTTAACGGGCCACATTTACGGCTCTTTTTTCTCTAATTACGGTTACTTTAATTTGGCCAGGAAAGGTCATTTCTGTTTGTATCTTTTGGGCTATTTCAAAAGAAAGTCTGTCACTTTCTTGATCGGTTACCTTTTCAGATTCTACAATCACCCTTAATTCTCTACCGGCTTGTATAGCATAGGCTTTTTCTACGCCATTGTAACTCATGGCTAATGCTTCTAAATCTTTTATACGCTGCAAGTATTGCTGCATAATTTCTCTGCGGGCACCTGGCCTTGCACCGCTAATAGCATCACAAGCCTGTATGATGGGGGAAATTACATAAGCCATTTCCATCTCATCGTGGTGCGCACCTATGGCGTTTACTACCGCCGGATTTTCGCCAAATTTTTCCGCAAGCTTAGCACCCAGTAAGGCGTGGCTTAATTCGCTTTCTTCATCAGGCACTTTTCCAATATCGTGTAATAGGCCGGCCCTCTTTGCTAGTTTTACCATGTTTTGATTGAGGCCTAATTCGGCAGCCATGGTAGCGCAAAGGTTGGCCGTTTCACGGCTGTGCATCAAAAGGTTTTGACCGTATGAGGAGCGGAAGCGCATGCGCCCCACCATTCTTATTAATTCTTTATGCAAACCATGAATGCCCAGTTCAATAACCGTTCTTTCGCCTATCTCCATTACCTGCTCTTCAATTTGTTTGCGGGTTTTTTCTACCACTTCTTCAATACGGGCAGGGTGTATGCGACCATCGGCTACAAGGCGCTGTAGGCTTAAACGGGCTATTTCCCGACGTAATGGATCGAAAGAGGAGAGTAGAATGGCTTCTGGCGTATCGTCTACTATCAAATCTACCCCAGTGGCAGCTTCAATGGCTCTAATATTACGACCCTCACGGCCTATAATTTGACCTTTAATTTCATCGCTTTCCAAATTGAAAACGGTAATCGTATTTTCAATGGCTTGTTCTGCTGCCGTACGTTGTATAGTTTGAATAACTATTTTTCTAGCTTCTTTGCCGGCTTTTTGTTTAGCTTCTTCAATTATTTCTTGCTGTAGTGCTAAGGCCTGGCTATGCGCTTCATTTTTCAGGCTTTCTATTAATTGGTTTTTAGCATCTTCTGCAGACAGGTTGGCTATTTTTTCTAGCCTGCGAATATGTTCTTCTTGATGTTTTTCAAGCTCGGTACGCTTCGTATTTACTACATCAATTTGACGATTTAGGTTTTCCTTAATAGCTTCGTTTTCTTTCATCTGCTTATCAAGGCTGGCTTCTTTTTGTACTAGCGATTGTTCCCTTTGCTTTGCACGGTTTTCGCTATCATTAATTTTTTTATTTTTCTCGAATACTTCTTTATCATGTGCCGATTTCAATTGCACAAACTTCTCTTTAGCCTCTAATTCTTTTTCTTTGCGAATGGTTTCGGCTCTTAGTTCGGCTTCTCTAATAATCGTTTGAGACTGTAAGGAGGCTTCGTCTATTTGTTTGCGGGTATTTTTGGCAAATAGCACTTTACCCAGAATGGTGCCCCCGGCTAAAGCGGCTACACCGATAATGATGGAAATTATATTTGGATCCATTAATTAAGTGATTTAATTGTGGCAGAATGGTAAATGAATACATTTTCTGCATTAGGAAAAAGTATGTAATAAGCGAAGATACAAAAGGTTATGGATAGGGTAAAATCTGAGTTTTGAAGGTGGGTAGTGCTTTTATTAAGTGCGATGACTATTTGCAAAAATCCGCATTATTCAATTTATCAATAGTTGGGCTGGTCAAGCAATTTTTCTATTTGGGCTAGCTTTTGGGCTAAATCTGTAGAATGAGCAGTGCTTGTGGAGCTTTCATTTTGGGCTGTTGCTAACCAGATGAGCACCATGGCTATGTAATCCTGCATATCCTTACCGGCAAAGGAGGTTTTAAATTCTATTATTTTTTCGCTAATTGTTTTTAAGGTTTTGCGGACCATTTCTTCATCCTTAGGTTCAATTTTTATGCGATAGGTTCTATCTCCAATTACGGCGGCTATAGGAATTAATTCCATCTTTATTTGAATTTTCAAAAATTGTTTACTAATTTGAAGGCTAGTATTCTAGCACACGAGCCCCCCTACCTTTTGAAAGCTAATCAAAACTGATTAGTTATATGTTTGCAAAATTAAAATCTGCTGTTTTTATTGACGGCCTTCGGCTGGAAGTATTAGCACCTAAAGGTAATTGTATTCGCGGAATACTTCGCGACGAAAAAGGCACAGTATGCCGTACCATGGAAAAAGATGTAGCCGATGAAAAAGAAGAACTTTCTTGGAATGGACTAAACGACTTGCCTTACGGACGCTACACTTTAGAATTAATGCACGGTGCAGATGAAATGCGGGTAAATTTGGTAAAAAGGGTATAGTTTTTTTTGCATAATTTATTTACCTAGCAAGGCAATGCACCGATCTATTTCTTTTACGTAGGCATTAATTTTTTTTTCAAATTCTTTTTTATCCACCTCGGTCATCGTTATCGCATTTAATTTTAAAATGCTTATTTTTTGATTTAATTCAAGGGCTATTTTTTCATGCTCCTTTACTTCGTTTTTTAGAGCCGCCAATTCTCCTTTTAGTTTAATATTTTCTTTTTGCACTACGGCATATTCTTTCAGCAGTTGCTGAATTTTATTTTGAATACGTTGTAATTGCAATTCCGTAGCCATGAAGGGGTTAAAATTGTTTGTAAAAAAGGGTTGCCTCGTTAGTTATTTTCTTATCTCTGCCTGTATCTCTTTTTGAAGTACGGTTACAATTTTGCTCATCCATCCATCAATTTCCTTATCCGTTAAGGTTTTGGCTTCGTCTAAAAAGGTAAAGTTGATGGCCACCGATTTTTTCCCACTCCCTAGTTTTTCACTTTCAAAAATATCGAACAGTTTTACATCCAGTAAAGTAAGGAGTTTCGTTTTATGAATGGTTTGCAACACTTGGTTCCAGGTTAAGCTTTTGTCTATTACAATGGCTAAGTCACGCTGCACCGCAGGGTATTTGGCTATTTCTTTAACTATTGGCGTATGCCCTACTGCTAATGGTGCCAATAATTGCCAATGTAGATTGGCAAAATATACGGGTTGCTTTATACCAAATTTTTCTCTAGTTAGTTTTGATACTTCTCCTGCACTTGCAATTACATCATTGTTTAATTTATAAACAATGTGGTTTTCATAGTTAGCAGATGGTAAGGGTTCTATCGTATCTGTTTGAATACCTAAGCAGGCCAACACCCCATCGATGGTGCCTTTCAGCAAATAAAAATCTGCAGCGGTGGCTTTTTGTTTCCAGTTATCTTCTGTTTTGTTTCCAGATATAACGATGCAAAGCTTTTCCTCTTCTTGGTATTTCGTACCACCAGTAGTACTGTAGGCTTTACCAAACTCAAACAGGCGAAGCGAATTATTTTTATGATTAAGATTGTGTGCCACTACTTCCAGTGCTGTTTCAAAAAGCGAAGGGCGAAGTATATTTAATTCTGCACTAAGGCTGTTGGTCATTTTTACCATGCTTTGCTGCTCTTCCGGTGTATAATAGGCGGCATTAGTAATGGAGTTTGTCATCATCTCGTTAAAGCCAAGGCCAGCTAAATAATTGGCTGTTTTTTCACGATACAATTCTGTTGCATTATGATCATCTACCGAAGGGGTAATGGAGATGGATTGTGGTATCTCAATGTTGTCTAATCCATCAATACGAACAATTTCTTCTACTATATCTGCTGGTAAGCTAATATCTGGTTTGTGATATGGCACTGCCACTTTTAATGCATCATCATCAATATTAATTATATCAAACCCAAGGCTGGTAAGCAAGTTAGCAATTGCAGTAGGATGATACAATTTGCCACTTAGTTTTTTAATGTATGACCATTTTATCGCTATTTCCGCTTTAGGCTTTGGAGCTGGATATACATCTATAATATTACTTGCTATTTCTCCACCGGCTAATTCTTTAATTAGAATGGCTGCCCGCTTTAGCACTTCTACGGTATTAGAAATGTCTGTGCCTTTTTCAAAGCGGGTGGCTGCATCAGTACGTAAGCCATGACGGAATGAAGTTTTACGTAGTGTAATACCATCGAAGTAAGCGCTTTCTAAAAATATATTTTTGGTGGCATCGGTTACCCCGCTTTCTAGCCCACCAAACACACCAGCAATGCACAGGCCTTGTGTATCATCGCATATCATTAAATCGTCGCCACTTAGTGTTCTTTCTTTTTCATCAAGCGTTTTGAACAATGTGCCCGCAGCAAGATTTTTTATTATAATTTTTTTTCCACTTATTTTATCGGCATCAAAAACGTGGAGCGGCTGTCCCGTTTCATGTTGAAGGTAATTGGTAATATCTACTAAATTGTTAATGGGGCGAAGGCCAATGGCTTTTATTTTTTCTTTTAACCATTTTGGAGAAGGGGCCACCGTTATATTAGATAGGCTAATGCCCGAATAACGCTGGCAGGCATTCGTATTTTCAACTTCTACTTGTAGCGTTAATGCGGTTGAATCTATTTTAAAATGATGTGTGGTGGGTAGCTGGGCCTTTAGTTCTTTTTTATCATGATGGGATAGATAAGCACATACATCTCTTGCCACTCCCCAATGGCTCATGGCATCCATACGATTAGGGGTAAGGCCAATTTCATAAATCATATCGCTGTAAGGATTAAAATATTCGGCGGCAGGCATACCAACTTTTACATCGGCAGGTAATACTAATATTCCTTCATGCGAGGTGCCGAGGCCTATTTCGTCTTCGGCACATATCATACCTTGGCTTTCGGTACCACGAATTTTACGCTGGCTCATTGTTAAGGGCTCGCCCGTGGATGGGTATATAGTAGCACCTACGGGAGCCACTACTACCTTTTGTCCAGCAGCCACATTTGGTGCACCACAAACAATGTGTAGTGGTTGTTCGCCTCCAATGTGTACTGTAGTTAATGTAAGTTTATCGGCATTGGGATGTTTTTCTGTGGTTAGTACTTCGCCAATTACCAATCCTTGTAAAGCACCTTTTACTTCCTCGTATGGTTGCATACTTTCTACTTCTAAACCGATAGAAGTAAGAATGTGGCTCAACTTTTCTGGGTCGATGGTTAGGGGCAAATATTCACTCAACCATTTATAAGAAATCGTCATGTTTCAGTCGTCTTTTATATAGTTGCGAAGATAAAGGAAAGGGGGCAAGTGGTTTCATTACGGTGGCATAGTAATTAAATGGCCAAGCATTTGCACCACAGATAAAAAACAGCTAATACTGCCACTAATCCATACCGTATCGGTAGGTTATAAATGAAAAGTAAAATGATAGCGGCCACCCATATTGAATGATCTATGTTGTAGTAAAAGGTTACTTTCGGAAGTAAGGACGCTTCAACCTAAATTATTATCTATTGGTAGTTTCCCAAAGCTTACTATAAACTTCTTATTTTTACCATCCAAAATCAAAAGACATGGCTTATAATTTACTGAAAGGAAAAAGAGGCATTATTACCGGTGCTTTAGATGAAAATTCTATAGCTTGGAAAGTAGCGGAAAAAGCACATGAGGAAGGTGCCTCCATCGTATTAACCAATGCACCTATTGCAATGCGGATGGGCGAAATTAATAAACTGGCAGAAAAAACAAATTCCACCATCATTCCTGCCGATGCCACTAATGTAGATGAACTAACTAATTTGTTTACCCAATCGCAAGAAGTGTTGGGAGGCAAAATTGATTTTGTATTGCACTCCATTGGAATGAGTGTAAACATTCGTAAAAAAATTCCGTACACAGCATCCAACTACGATTATTTTATGAAGGGCATTGATGTATCGGCTATGTCTTTTCATAAAATGCTGGCAGTAGCTAAAAACCTAGATGCCATAAATGAATGGGGAAGCGTGGTAGCCCTAACCTATATGGCTGCACAACGTACCTATCCTTTTTATACAGATATGGCAGATATTAAGGCTATGTTAGAATCCATAGCTCGTAGTTTTGGTTATCATTATGGCGTAGAAAAAAAAGTAAGGATAAACACTGTATCGCAATCGCCTACTAAAACTACCGCCGGAACAGGTATTAAGGGTTTTGGCGATTTTTTTGATTATGCCAACTCTATTGCTCCACTAGGCAATGCTAGCGCCGAAGATTGTGCGAATTATTGTATAACTCTTTTCTCCGATTTAACAAAAATGGTTACTATGCAAAACTTATTTCATGATGGGGGCTATTCTACTACGGGAGTAAGTAATATAGTGATGGAGAAATTGGGGGTTGACCCGCAGACACCCTAACAGGTGGATTTGATTCAGAAGTACATTTTCTACTGTATATTTCTTAAAATTTAAAGCCTCTTTTTAGAGGCTTTAAATTTTATAACTTGTATGTATAGATAACCTATTTCGACCTGGATAGCCCTTAACGGCGACAGGTGTTAATACTCATCTTCATTAAATAAAAAGTCGTCGGTAGTGGGGTAGTCAGGCCAAATGTCTTCTATGGTTTCGTACACATCTCCTTCATCTTCCAGTTCCTGCAAATTCTCTACTACTTCAAGTGGAGCACCAGAACGGATGGAATAATCAATCAACTCATCTTTAGTGGCCGGCCAAGGCGCATCTTCCAAATAGGAGGCTAATTCTAAAGTCCAAAACATCTGCTTTTATTTTAAATTATTTTGATAAGGTTTAGCTCGGAGACGATGCTCCTAATTTTCGGCAAAAGTAGCTTTATTAGGGAATTTTCCAAATGAATAGTTTTTTTATTGATTTTAAAGGAGTTGTAAAGCGAAAATTACCCAGAAGTGCTTATTTGGGGCTACATTTAATTTTACAGATATTTGATAATACAAAATAACGGGGTCTATGATAGTAGGAAAAAATATAAAAAAAAGCTATGGAAAAATTGAAGTCTTAAAAGGGGTAGACCTAACTATTCAAAAAGGCGAAGTGGTAAGTATTGTAGGCCCTTCGGGATCTGGAAAAAGTAGCCTGCTGCATATATTAGGTACTTTAGATAAGGCTGATGAAGGCGATGTGATGCTGCATGATATTAATTTAACGGCCTTGAACGGAAAAAGCCTTTCAACTTTTAGAAATAAAAATATTGGATTTGTTTTTCAGTTTCACCATCTATTGCCAGAGTTTACCGCCCTTGAAAATGTGTGCATACCCGGTTGGCTGGCCGGTAGAAAAAAAGGCGAAGTAAAATTAGCAGCCGAAAAATTATTAAATATGCTCAACCTTGCTCATCGAAGTGAAAACAAACCCAACCAGTTATCTGGAGGAGAGCAACAAAGAGTAGCAGTGGCAAGAGCCTTAATTAATAGCCCTGCTATAATTTTGGCGGATGAACCTACGGGCAATTTAGATAGCGCCAATGCAAAAGAATTACATCAGCTATTTTTTGATTTACGTAAACAGTTTAATCAAACGTTTCTAATTGTAACCCATAATGAAGAACTAGCTCAATTAAGCGATAGAGTATTGCATATGAAAGATGGGAAAATAGTTGAGTAGAGTAAGAAAATCACCTTAAGAAATACATTCAACCTCTTTCATAAGTTGTTTTTTTTGCCGCCGCTATAGCCCCGCATCCGCGGGAAATTACATGGATTTACATGAAATAGAACCCTTAGCAACTTATTTTCTTTTTAGGAGTGGAGAAAAATCGCACAAATTAATTGCCTTCGGCAATTATGAAAGATGTCTTATTCACTTTGAGCAATAAAAAAACCTCCGTATGTATTACGGAGGTTTTTTTATTGAGATGCTATTTCTTTTTAATTGAAAGAATATCTTAAACCTAACTGTGTAAAGTAAGTAGATGATACAGTTTGGTTATCACGGAAAGTTTGCGTAATTAATTGACCTCTATCTTGTGCCAAACGGAAAGTAGGTCTAATAGTACCACCAGGTACTAAAGCTGATACGTTTTGTGGAACAAGAATTTGTGAGTTATTTACCGTACGGAAGCGACCCCATTTAGGATACAACATATTTCCAAAATTGAAAATATCTACACTGAATGAAAGGGTGTTTTTGTTTTTACCAATTTTAGTAAACAACTCCTGTACAAAGCGGAAATCTAATTGACCTCTCCAAGGTAGCTGTGCGCCATTTCTTTCTGCATACTGGCCCATATGCTTACTTAAATATTTGTCTTGAGCCATATAAGCAAAAAACATTTCTTTTTGTACAGCAGCAGTGTAATTGATACCATTAACCACTTGGTCTACAAAGTCAATTTCACTTCTATCCTTAGGAATATAAATTACATCTGCATTAGCACCATCTCTATTAAAATCGGAACTATAAGTGTAAGTAAAGCGGCCAGCAATACTACCTTGATAGAATAATGATACGGTAGATGCTAAATGCTTTAACCACTCTTTACGATAAGATAGAGAAGCTACAATTCTATCAGGAATATTATCATCAGCATAAGAAAGACCAGGAACGTTTGGCCCTTGATATGATTGAATTAAGCTCCATGTATTGAAAGGTTGGTCGCCAATACCATCATACAATCTGTTAGATAATGATTTGGTATAAGCAAACATGGCTGAAAATCCTTTTTTGAAAGGTTTTTCGAAACGTACGGTTAAAAACCCTGAGTGACCATTATTCTCATTACCTGTTTCAATTACATCTAAACGGGTAGTACCAGCTGCACTTGGCACTAATATACCAGGACCGCCAGAAGCTAACTTGTTGATGTACTTAGCAGCAGTTGCATTTTGATAAATTAAACGGTTATCGGGATAGCCGTTTACTGCTAACGCAGCTGGCGCTGTAAGGTTTATATTTCTTGAGTAGGATACGTTATAATCTCTATTATAAATACCTTCTAATGTACCAATAATACCACCTGGTAATTTAACGTCGATCGCTAAACTGGTTTTCCAAGTTTGTGGCATTTTATAATCAGGCGAGAAAACAGTAACCGTAGAACCCATGGATGTACCAGCGGTAGGAGGTGTAGTAGGTACCCATGCTAATGGGTTAGGGTTAAATCTAATGCTGCTAGGTACAGAAGCACCTTCATAGTTTTGAGAAAGCTGTAACATACCTGAGTTTCCTGATTGTCCCACTATCCATACATAAGGTACACGGCCAGTAAAGATACCTGTACCACCACGCACCTGTAATGAACGATCGCCATACAAATCCCAGTTAAAGCCAAATCTTGGAGAGAACAAAATCGTAGATTTTGGTAATAAACCTGTGTTTACTTTTCTACCATTTTCAAAAATAAGCCCAGAAACCAATGGGTTTTCTTTTACTTCTTTTACATCAGGGAAAGTAGCTAAATCAGCTCTTAAGCCTAAGGTAATTTTCAAGTTTTTATTTACATTAATCTCATCTTGTATTAAAGAAGAGTATTGAGCAAATTTGAAAGTAGGGAATGCTTGCGATTTATCGCTTCTTAAAGAATAAGTAATGCCATAGTTCAGCGGAGCAGCAGAATTGTTAACAAAATCAGTCCAAGAATTATAACGATAGTAGCTGGCGCCAACTGGTTGGAAGCCATTAATCGTTTTAGTAAAATCTGCTTGTACACCTAATAAGAAATTATGCTTACCAGTAGAGAAGGTTAAATTATCTACTACAGAGTAAATTTTTACATCTCTTGTATTTCCTAAAGAGAATAATTCATAACCAAAAGTGGTAAAGAAACGTCCTGCATCCATAATATCCACCGTAGGGAATACTTTGCTATCAGAACTTCTAGGCTCATTTTGATTGTTATAAGAAAAACGTAACGTGTTGGAAATCTTTTTACCCAAATTGCTGTTTAATTCAGCCGCTACTGAGTAAAAGTTTCTTTCTTGATAATAGTTAGAATTTTTGAAATGCAACGCAAAAATGTCGTTTCTATTTCCAGTTACGGATCCAATACCTGTACCAGTGGTAGAATTACTAATAAGGGAGGGGTCTTTTGTTTCAGACTGGCTATAACGAATATTAAATTTATTTTTTGCATTAATATTCCAATCTAAACGTACTAATACTTTTTCGGCATTGCTTTCTAAATCATAATTCTCATAAGGTCCAGTTTCGTAGCCATAGTTGCTTCTTAAAAAATTACTAATGGCATCTAACTGTGCTACAGTTGGGCGGGCTATATTAGAAGCAGTACCAAAGTCGGTAGCTGATCTAGAAGCTATTTTAGATTGTCCTGGGTTGATAGTTTTTTCTGTTTCAAAGCTTACGAAGTAGAACAATTTATTTTTGATGATGGGGCCACCCACACGGCCACCATAAATATTTTGTTGAAAATTTTGTTTGACAACATTAAACCTATCCACTTTATCACCCTGTAAATTCTCATTTCTCCAAAAGGTGTAAGCAGAGGCTTGAAACTGATTAGTACCAGAACGGGTAACCGCATTTAAGGCACTACCAATAAAGCCCGATTGGCGCACATCGAAAGGAGTAATATTTACCGAAATTTCATCAATCGCATCTAAAGAGATAGGAGAACCATTGGCAGGTAAATTACCACCAATACCAAATGTGTTATTAAAATCCGATCCATCTACCGTAATGTTGTTTTGACGATAGTTACCACCTGCTACCGCCTGACCATTGGCCTGCGGCGTTAAACGAGCAATTTCATTAATACTTCTAGAAATAGTGGGTAGGGTGTTTATTTCCCTTCTACCTACATTGGTGGTAGCACCTGTTCTGTTAGCATTTAAAATGTTATTTCTTCTGGCAGTAGTAACCACTACGCCTTCTAAAGCAGTTTCATTTTTGGCCAGCACCGGGTTCAGCAATAATGCTTCTGCCAGTTGCAGGTAAAGATCATCTACTTTATCTACTTTATAACCCACAAAGGTTACTTCTACACTATAAGGGCCACCTACCCTCATATTTTGAATGGTGTATGCACCGCCGGCACGGGTTACTGTTGTATACTTAGTGCCGGTAGGCAGGTGTGTAGCTACAATAGTAGCACCTACTAATGGCTCATCGCCAGTGCCTTTTACAGCACCGCCTAAGGCCGAAGTAGTAACCTGCGCATTTAAGGAAAAGGAAGCCGCTAAGGCTACCAAAAAAACGAAGAGAATTCTCTTAAGCATAATTATTAGTTTTCGGTTGCAAAGAAAGGGAATATTTCCTAAAATAAATATAGGCAATATTAACAAACGGCTATTGATAAATAATGCTTTAGCGCCAGATAGTTATACACCATTGTGTACCAATACTGCTATCCAGCCAGTTTAGCGTACTTTTGCCCCAAAAAAAACCATGTTCGACTCTATTGAAAGTGCGGTGCAGGCTATAAAACAGGGGAAAATTGTAGTAGTAGCCGACGACGAAGACCGTGAAAATGAGGGCGATTTTATTTGTGCCGCTGAAATGGCCACCCCCGAAGTGATAAATTTTATGAGTAAATATGGCCGAGGACTTATTTGTGCTGCCATTCCTGAACAACGCTGCCAGGCCTTAAACCTGGAATTAATGGTCAATAATAATACCGCCCTACACGAAACCGCCTTCACCGTATCGGTTGATTTATTGGGACATGGCTGCACCACCGGTATATCTGCACAGGATCGAAGTAAAACAATAATGGCGTTAATAGACGAAAATACCAAGCCCGAAGATTTAGGTCGGCCGGGCCATATTTTTCCCCTAAGGGCAAAAAAGGGGGGCGTTTTACGCCGGGCAGGGCATACGGAGGCGGCGGTGGACTTACCTCAAATGGCTGGCTTAAAACCGGGAGGGGTGCTGGTAGAAATAATGAATGATGATGGTACCATGGCACGGCTACCCCAACTATTAGAGATTGCCAAAGAGCATGGGCTTAAAATAATATCGATAAAAGACTTAATTGAATATAGGGTAAAAAGCGAATCGCTGATTGAAGAAGTAGTGCGGGTGGATATGCCTACTAAGCATGGCCGATTTGAATTGGTGGCCTTTAAAGATCGTAATGCCGGCCACGAACACCTTGCTTTGGTAAAAGGTACTTGGCAACAAAACGAATCGATACTGGTAAGGGTACATTCCTCCTGTTTTACGGGCGATATTTTAGGCTCCCTACGTTGCGATTGTGGCGAACAATTGCAAAAAGCTATGGAAATGGTGGAAAAAGAGGGCAAAGGCGTTATATTATATATGAACCAAGAGGGTAGAGGTATTGGGTTGATAAATAAATTAAAAGCCTACAAACTTCAAGAAAACGGATTAGATACCGTAGAAGCTAATGTACAATTGGGATTTGAGATGGACCAACGAGATTATGGCATCGGGGCTCAAATTCTTCGCCATTTAGGCATAAGCAAACTAAAATTGATGAGTAATAACCCTAAAAAAAGGGTAGGGTTAATTGGTTATGGTTTAGAGGTTGCTGAAAATGTAGCCATTGAAGTATGTCCCAATCCGCATAATGAAAAATACCTTCAAACA
>JBDKJF010000030.1:0-23664 GCA_039796695.1 Bacteroidota bacterium | reverse complement strand
TTACACTTTAGCTAATAATAGTGCCAGCATTACTACCGGCAAGTATAGGTAGCTGCCAAACATTACTTTTCTGGCGGCAGCCACTTCCATTGTTTTATATAATGTCAAACATCTTCCTATCATAAAAGTATTGGCTGCTGCTATTAAGCCAATTCCTATTAACCCTTTTACATCATCATAACTGCACATACCTGTAAAAAACGGAGCCAATGTTACGGGTACTAGCAACAACGAGTAAATAATTGTTTGCAGTGCCGTAAATTTTGTGGGGCCCTTGTCCGCAGGTAATAATTTAAACCCTACCGACGAATAATCTCTATGCGCCACCCAAGCTATTGCCCAAAAATGCGGAAACTGCCAAAAGAACTGAAACGCAAAGAGTACCCATCCACCAAAGCCTAAACTATTTTCTCCAGCCGCCCATCCTATTAAGCAGGGTAGTGCACCTGGTATAGCGCCTACAAGCACGGCTATTGAGTTTATCTTTTTTAGCGGCGTGTAAATAAACGCATACAAGAATAAACTAAACGCTGCTAAACCACCCGTAAGCCAATTAAAGTAATTACCTAAAATAAATACTCCAATTATACCGGTAATTATGGCAAAAGACCAACCTTCCGTTACACTCATTCTGCCCGATGCTATTGGCCTTTTAGCTGTTCGTTGCATCTGCGCATCCGTTTCTTTTTCTACCACTTGGTTTATCGTATTGGCACTACCAGTTACCAATAACCCACCTGCAAAGAGCAAGCATACCATTTTCCAAAAACTCACATAGCTTTCGCTTCCTTTCGTTAGCGCAAAACTCATTACGCTGCTGAACACCACCATGATACTCAGCGAAGGCTTCATCAACTGTAAATAATCTTTTACTTTATTCATTAAGCCTCGCTATTATTAAGAACATTTTTATTTAGTCAGCTTCTGTGCTACTATCAACTTCGTTGCGTCGCACCCTTGTACTGCATATCATTATTCAACAATACTGCAACGTTAAATTTATTCAACTCAATATTTCTGTTTTACAACAAAGCAGCCCTTTCTAATACTAAGTTCTCCTCTTCTTTACCTTGTTTATGGAGTTAATGTGCACTTTCATTTGCACCCACCGCCTCTGTTTGAGGAATAAACTCTCTTCCATCTTTTCCATAATCATAAGGCCACCTGTGTACTTCTGGAATTTCGCCTTCCCAGTTACCGTGTCCTGGACGTATAGGCGTAGTCCACTCTAAAGTAGTAGCGCCCCATGGGTTTTGTGTAGTTACTTTTCTTCCTTTAAAAACAGAGTAGAAGAAGTTGAATACAAACATTAACTGTACCGCAAATACGATGATTGAAACTATTGTAATCATCTTATCTAAATCACCAAACTGATTAAATGATACCCAACCTCTTTTATCTAAATAACGACGAGGAATACCCGCCAAGCCTTGGTAGTGCATAGGCCAGAAAATAAGGTAAGACCCTATCATCGTTACCCAAAAATGGATATAACCAAGTGTATTATTTAAATAGCGGCCAAACATTTTTGGAAACCAATGATACACACCGGCAAACATGCCAAAGAAAGAAGCCACACCCATTACTATGTGGAAGTGCGCCACCACAAACATGGTATCATGTAAGTGAATGTCAATGGTAGAGTTTCCTAAGAAGATACCCGTTAAACCGCCTGAGATAAATAAGCTTACAAAGCCAATTGCAAAAAGTGTAGCTGGTGTAAAGCGAATATTACCTCTCCATAATGTAGTAAGCCAGTTAAATACTTTAATGGCAGATGGTACGGCTATTAAAAGGGTAAGTAATACAAACACCGAACCCAAGAAAGGATTAAGCCCTGTTACAAACATGTGGTGCGCCCATACTAAGAAAGCTAATATAGCAATAGCAAATAAAGAACCAAGCATGGCCATATAACCAAATATGGGCTTGCGACTGTTTACCGATAATATTTCTGATACCATACCCATGGCTGGTAAAAGAATAATGTAAACCTCAGGGTGACCTAAGAACCAGAATAAGTGTTGATATAGGATGGCGCTACCACCTTCATTAGGTAATATTTCTCCATTTACTACTATATCGCTTAGGTAAAAACTTGTACCCAAATTACGATCGAACAATAATAATATGGCACCAGATAATAATACAGGGAAAGAAAGTACACCTAATATAGCGGTAAAGAACATTGCCCACATTGGAAGCGGCATACGGGTCATCGTCATTCCCTTTGTACGCATGTTTAAAATAGTGGCAATATAATTAAGGCCGCCTAGTAAAGATGATACAATAAACAATGCCATACTTACCAACCATAAATCGGTACCTAGTTTAGAACCATCACCCGCCTGGTGCAAGGCACTTAGTGGTGGATACATCGTCCATCCGCCAGAAGCAGGGCCAGTTTGAATAAATAGTGAGGAAAGCATAACAATACTGGCTAAAAAGAAAAACCAATATGAAAGCATATTCATAAATGGAGAAGCCATATCTCTTGCCCCTACTTGAAGAGGAATTAATATATTGGCAAATGTTCCACTTAATCCAGCAGTTAATACAAAGAATACTAATACGGTTCCGTGCATGGTAACTAATGCGTAGTAGAATTCGGGTTGTATTTGCCCCCCTTTGGCCCAGTTGCCAAAAAAGGTTTCCAATATTGGAAAGTTTTGCTCTGGATAGCCTAATTGTAATCGAAATAGTACCGAAAACAAGCCTCCAATAATAGCCCAAATAATACCGGTAATTAAAAACTGTTTACCGATAACCTTGTGGTCCATACTAAAGATGTACTTCGATATAAAAGTTTCTTTGTGGTGGGCATGCCCGGCATGCTCATCGCCATGTACATGGTGTACTGTTTCTTCAGGATGTAAATGCAATGCTTCACTCATAGTCTTATTGTTTGCCCCCATACTGCAAGGGGGGTTTCAAAAATATCATTCAAGTACCAACGACTGGTATTTTCTTTATCTAGTTACCTTTTACAACTTCTGCTGTAAGTTTGGTAGCGCTTGTATCTTTAATAACGCTTTTGTCGAATTGTGGGTTGGCTACCAAGTATTGAGGTTTTTTGCTGGCCATCCAGGCATCAAACTCTTCTTGTGTTTCTACAATAATGGTACCTCTCATACTCCAGTGGCCTTTACCACACATTTGGTCGCAAGAAATTTCGTAAACAAAATCAGGGTTACCCGATTCTTCTTTCATTTGCTTGCTTGTTTTGGTAGGGGTAAACCACATGGTGGTGGGGGTACCTGGTACCGCATCCATCTTCATCCTAAAATGCGCCAAGCCCACATCATGTATTACATCTTTTGCGCCTATAATTAGTTTTACTGGTTTGTTTACTACTAAATGCATTTCTGAGGTTGTGTAAACGTCATCATGGTTATACGGATCGTCCCACAACTGTCCTAGCGGGTTACCCTTTGCATCGTTAGTATTCTTAAAATATTTTTTGCCAAACACTTTATCGGCGCCGGGGTAGCGAAACTCCCATCCAAATTGCTTACCCACTACCTCTACTTCCATTGCATTTTTGGGGGCATCGCCAGTAATTTTAAACCAGTAAAAGATACCAAACCCAACTAAAATGGTTAAGGTAATGGCCGGTATTACAGTCCAGATTAGTTCTAATTTATTGTCGTGTGGAAAAAAGTAAGCCTTTCTATGGTCAGACTCTTGGTATTTGTAAGAAAACCAGAACAAAGCAATTTGGGTAATAATAAAAACGATGAAAGTAATGGCTAATGTTATATATAGCATTCTATCTACTAGTACACCGTGGTCAGAGGCGGGTGCGCCAAGAATTCTGCCTTTCAGTTTTTCATTACAATAATACACGCCAATAAGTCCTGCTATTAAAAACATCAATAACAAAAACCCGTTTATCTTATTGGATTGTTTGCGGGCCTTTTCGTATCCACGCATTACGGCTACATACTCACTGGCTTTGGCTATCTGAAAAGTTATCAGAAACCCAAGGGTCAAAATCGCAACGATGAAAATTGTTTGCATAATCTTTATCTAAATTCGATTACAAAATTCTTAAACAGCTTTATTTCCTGTAAATATTGTTTAATAAACTAACTGATAATTAAGTATGGTGTATTAAACTTTCTTTTACAAAAGGGTGATTTTTTGCAAGCAGCGGTGCTTTGCTTAAAGCCCTTGCGGTTACAAACATGATAATGCCCACGAAACCTAATGCCACCCCTAAATCCCAAAGTATAACAGGAATAGAAGTAACGCCAGATTCTTTCTCTGTCATTACACCAGGAAATACCATTTGATATAAATCAAGCCAGTGACCAAATATGATCAAACTTGCCATGAAAACTATAGTGGTGTAATTTCTTTTTGAATCTCTCTTCATTAATATTAATAAGGGAGCAATAAAGTTGATGATAAACATAAACCAATACAACCCACTGTACGGACCGTAAGCCCTTGGTTTAAAGTAAGTGGTTTCTTCGGACTGGTTACTATACCATATCAACATAAATTGCGAGAACCATAAGTAAGTCCAAAAAACTGAAAAGGCAAACATAAACTTACCAATATCGTGTAAGTGCTCTTGTGTAGTATATTCTAAATAACCTTTGTTTTTTAAATAAACTACAAATAATGCTATTAAAGCCATACCCGATACAAATGTGCTTGCAAATGTGTACCAGCTATACATGGTGCTGTACCAATGTGCGTCAATACTCATTAACCACAACCAAGGTAGAGATGACATAACCGTAAGGGCAAACACTATCATAAACATGGCAGCCCAAACTGTATTGTTCCATATATATTTTTTAGCCGCTTCATTAGTAGCAATGGGCGCATTATCTGTTTTGTGAGATAGCTGACGCATCTTCCAACCTAATACAGACCATAACACTACAGTAATAACAGTTACTGTGGCATAAAAGCCTTTGCTTAAAAAGCCTTTTTTGAAATTAAGTATTGCATCATGTTTTACATGTTCTGCATCTGTCCAATGGTAAATAGTATGGTTACTGCCAAAAGTTATTGTTAATAATATAACTACGGCTATTAATCCTATTACCGGCACTACGGCAGAAATAGCTTCTGGCACTCTGCGAAAGGCCATTTGCCAACCGCCCCATGCCAAGGTAGTGGCACAAATAAAGAACATAGATGCATTTACTACTAGTAGGAAGAAAACGCTGTTCTGTAATAAACTTGCCCAGAACCTTGCATCCTGCATATCTTTTTGCTCGCCAGTTAATCCTCCGCCATGTGTGTTAATATATAACCCAATAATAGCTAAAACACCTATGGCCATCAACACCATTGAAATAGTGTTGTACCTTTTAGAGACTACGAAGTTTTCTTTTATTGACATCAGTGTTCGTTTATAATAAATTCAACAAAGTGTTTTACGGTTTCGCTGCTTTTGCTGTAGTATCTGCTACAGTTACATCTGTTGCCGCTACTGCTGGGCCTTGTTTTTGTTTGATATAGGCAATAACCATCCAGCGTTGTTTTACATTTAATTGAGAGGCATAGCTACCCATTTGTCCTTTACCATAGGTTAAAGAATGAAACATGGTACCCTCAGCCATTTTTTTCAATTCATCGCTCATTAAGTTTTTAGGTGCTGCTCCATAGGGGCCGTTACCATCTTTCCAAAGAGGGCCGTTACCATCCAACTTAGCGCCATGGCATATACCGCAATTAATTAAGTATAATCTTTCTGCCTCTTTTACATCGATATTAGCTACCGTGAAAGGGCTTTTTACTTGGGCCGATTGTATGTAACCTAGAGAGTCGTTTTGGTAAGGATATACCTCTAACATTTCTCCACGAGCAAAGGTGCCAGCTACTGGCTTGGCATTATAATTTATATGTCCTTTGTAATTGGGGTTATTCATTAAAGCCTCTGTAGATGCATAGGTTTCGTATGCACGGCTATAAGCCATATCAGGCATATACGCCCTTCCTGGATTTCGTCTGTAGTCTTTACAGCCTACTATTGAAGCTACTGCTACAACTACTATAGCTATGATGGAAATTCTTTTCATTATCGTGCCTGTTAATATAATTATGAATGAGCCGGTTCTACTTTTTTATTAAAACGCACAGTGTCTTTATCATATCGACCAAGCCACCAGCCAGTTTCTTTGTACTCTACTTTTACATCTGTAGCGCCGGTGCTTTGTAAAAAGGCCACCGCTTCTGCTTCGTTTGTTTTATCGGTACACTCAAGTGCCATAACAAACGTATCGTCTGTACTACGTGGATTAAAATGGTCTTTTTTTACAAAGGGGGCTAATTGGCAAAGCCAGCAAAAGGTTAATACCATACCTACCGCTGCAAACAATACCGTTAACTCAAAAGCAATAGGAATCCAAGCGGGTAAAGAGAAAAAAGGTTTACCACCAAAGTTGATAGGCCAATCTCTTGTTAATGCCCAAGTAATAAAACCTACAGCCGTAGCAGTACCGGTAATACCGTAAATAAATCCGGCGGTGTGTAAGCTAGTGTCTCTTAACCCCATTGCCTTGTCCAAACCGTGTATTGGAAAGGGGGTAAACACATCGTGGATTTTATACCCAGCACGGCGTACTTTTTTTACGGCAGGAAACAATACTGCTTCGTCGTAAAAGTTGCCAGTAACAAATTTTTTTACACTCATATCGTTTAGCTTTTTAGCTATGGAGTTTTGGACGTTGAGCCACTACTCGTTTAATCAGCTTTTTAATTTTATATTCTTTTCACTGCTTGCTTATAACTCTTTGTTATAAACTTGCCACTGTTTTAATGATGGTCGCCTGTATGCTCATGTGCAAAATGATCTAGTGTATCATTCTCCACCACATCCATTTTCTCTTTGTAATTTTCGCCACTTCTTTTTAGTATATGTTTAATCTCGGCGATTGCAATTACGGGGAAGAATTTACTGAACAAGAAATAACAGGTAAAGAATAAACCAAACGTACCCAAGTAAAAACCTACCTCCCAAATAGTGGGCGCATAGTAAGTACTCCAAGCACTGGGCAGATAATCACGGTAAAGAGAGGTTACGATAATTACAAAGCGTTCAAACCACATACCTATGTTTACCAATATACTCATGAAGAAAGTAACCGTAAGGTTTCTTCTCATTTTACTGCTCCAGAATATTTGTGGGCTTAATACATTACAACCCATCATTAACCAATAGCTCCAGCCGTAAGGGCTGCTAAGGTCAAGCCTGTTTTTAAAGAAGGCAAAGTTTTCGTAAGGCACTGCACTGTACCAAGCCATAAACAACTCGGTTAAGTAAGCAATACCTACTATAGAACCAGTTAATACAATTACTTTATTCATTACCTCTATGTGCTCGATGGTAATGTAATCCTGCAAGCCTAATACTTTTCTGGTAACCAATAATAGGGTTTGCACCATTGCAAAGCCAGAGAAGATGGCACCTGCTACGAAGTAAGGAGGGAAGATGGTAGTGTGCCAACCAGGAATTACCGATGTAGCAAAGTCAAAAGATACTATCGTATGCACCGATAATACAAGTGGGGTAGAAAGACCAGCTAATACTAATGAAAGTGCCTCATGTCGTTGCCAGTGCTTAGTACTTCCTGTCCAGCCAAAGGCAGCTACTCCATAAAAATGTTTTGCCCACTTTTTCTTAGCCCTATCTCTAAGTGTAGCTAAGTCGGGTAATAAACCAGAATACCAGAATAATAATGATACTGTGAAGTAGGTGGATATGGCAAATACGTCCCAAAGCAATGGTGAGTTAAAATTAACCCACAGCGGACCTCTTGTGTTTGGGTATGGTAATACAAAGAATGCATTCCATACACGGCCCATATGCCAGATAGGAAACTGACCGGCGCACATTACAGCAAAAATTGTCATGGCTTCGGCTGCACGGTTTACACCCGTTCTCCATCCTTGACGGAAAAGTAATAGGATGGCTGAGATAAGTGTACCCGCATGGCCTATACCTACCCACCATACGAAGTTGGTAATATCCCAACCCCAACCTATGGTTTTACCTAAGTTCCACTGACCGGTACCATAGATAACTTCTACGGTTACTGAAATAATACCAAATATGAGCAAGGCAACAGAAATAATAAAACCAATCCACCATGCACGGGTAGGCTTAGCCTCCACCGGGCGGCAAATATCTTCCGTTACCTGGTGATAGTCTTTGTTACCATCTACCAACGGGGCTCTTACTTGCGATTCGTATCTGAGTAATGACATAGTAAATTATAATAAATTCCAAAAGACAAAATCAAATTCCAATATCAATTTATCACTTCAATATCCCTTGTTCACTATTCCTTTTTTGTTATGCTAGTGATGCGCTTCCATTGCAGGTTGGGTAGCGGATGGCAAGGTGCTATCTGCTTTATGTCCCTCACCATGTGCTTCTTCTTTAGCATGCCCAGCTGCTTGATGTTCGCCACCATGCTCATGCTCGCCGCCCCAATGGCTATCCAATTCTTCGCTGTTTCTTATTTTAGCCAAGTAACTTACATTCGGAAGTACGTGCAGTTGTTCTAACACATCAAAATTGCGTTGCTTGTTTTCCACTCTTGCTTTGTAAACAGCGCTTTCCTTATCATGCACATTACCAAATACAATGGCGCCAGTAGCACAAGCAGATTGACAAGCTGTTTTAGCTTCACCATCCTTAATTGGGCGGTTATCTTTCTTGGCATCTAACTTGGCTGCTTGTAATTTTTGTACGCAGAAGGAACATTTTTCAATAACCCCTCTTGAACGAACGGTTACATCTGGGTTTAATACCATTCTAGTAAGATCATCGTTCATTTGGAAAACAGCAGGATCTAGCTTGCCTACTATTTTTTGATCTTGATTGTTTTTAAAACTATCGGCTCCGGTATAATCGGCCCAGTTAAAACGGCGCACTTTATAAGGACAGTTGTTGGCACAATACCTTGTACCGATACAACGGTTATACGTCATTTGGTTTAAGCCCTCTGCGCTATGGTTAGTTGCCGCCACAGGGCATACGTTTTCGCAAGGTGCTTGATCGCAATGCTGACACATCATGGGTTGAAAAACTACCCCTTTTACTTGATCGGGATTTTTTTCATCGCTTATGAAGTAGCGATCAATACGCAACCAGTGCATATCGTGAAAACGAATTACTTCGCTTTTACCCACAACCGGCACATTGTTTTCGGCATGGCAAGCTACCACACAGGCACTACATCCGGTGCAGCTGTTCATATCAATCGTCATTCCCCATTTTATACCCGGCTGATCTTTTAGCGGATACAAACTGGCATTACGGAAGTCGCCATTCGCATTTGCATAAAAGGCATCTTCTAACTCATGCTTAAATTCTGGAATTACGTTAGGATGTTTTTTGAAAGAGGCTAAGGTGGTTTCTCTTACTACTTCTTTACGGTTTTCGTAAGAGTTGTGCTTTTGTGTTTGGCCTATTTTGTATTTCTCTTTTAAATTAGAGATGGTGGCGCCGGTAGCGTAATTATCTACGTTGTTACCATTTAAAGTAGCCAATCCGTATACGTTTACACCTACACCAGCAGATGTAACTCCTAATGCTTCATTACGACCATAACCTACGGCAATGGCAATCGTATCTGCATTAATGCCCGGAAATACAAGGGCTGGAATTTTTATTTTCTTATTACCCACTGTTACCTCTACTAAAGGTTTTTCTGGGTAATATTCGTAGTCGGAGTTTAATTTGATGCCTAATTTCTCAGCCATTGGCATGGAAATCATTGCATAGTTATCCCAAGTTGCTTTGGATACAGGATCTGGTAATTCTTGTAACCAGGGGTTACCTGCTTGTGCACCTGTACCGATTGATACTTTTTGATAAAGCACTACTTCAGATCCACTTGTTTTTTTGTAGCTACCAATAGCGGCGGCGGCGGCGGCCACACCAGCGGCACTGCTGGCACCGCTGCCCGATCCGGCTGCGGTCAACACTCCATCTTGTAAGGCTTTGTTGAAAGCAATTTCTCCGCCCAACTTGCCTGTCCAGTATGTTTTAAAGTATTCTTCGTAAGTAGTATTGTTACCGCTCCATTTTAGCAATGAAGTTTGGTAAGGCCTTGTTTTAAACAGCGGATAAATAGTGGGCTGCATAAAACTGGTAATGCCTGATTTTGGTTCTGCATCTCCCCAGCTTTCTAAGAAGTGATGAGTGGGTACTACATATTCGCAGAGGTCGGTTGTTTCGTCTAATTTTTCACCAAAAGAAACCGTTAGTTTCACTTTTTTTAGTGCTGCTTTAAATTTATCTGCATCGTACCAAGTATAAGCCGGGTTAGCGCCATATACTAAAAGTGTACCTACCGTTCCAGCTTCCATATCAGCAATTAGCTGTGCCAAATCTGCATCGCTACCTTGCTTGGTATTGTTGGTGCGGCTCCAGTCTATTGTTTTACCATCGGCACCAATAGCGGCATTGATGGCACATACTAAAGCCTGTACATTTTTATCATTGCTTCCGCTTACTACTAATGCTTCGCCATTGGCTGCTTTTAATTCAGCGGCTACTTTAGTAATAGCTTTTTGTAAATCGGCACTTACCGTAGCGCTAGCGCCACTTACACCTACTGCACCAGCTAATGCCAATGCTAGAGCGCCTACTTCTGATGGTTTATGTGTAAAGCGTTCGTCGGCATTAGAACCAGTCATGCTTAAAAAGCTTTCAAACTGGTAATGCTTGCTCATCGTTGGATTCTTCTCATCAATCTTGCGGCCTTTAGCATAACCAGCAGCAAACTCTACAGGGCTTAACCAAGTGCCTAAAAAATCGGCCCCTAAGCTTACTATTACTTTGGCAGCGCCAAAATTGTAAGTAGGTATTTTGCCACCGTTTGCAGCTATTAATCCGCTGTATGAAACCGCATCGTATTGCACATGGCGAAGACCCGCCCATTTGCTAATAATATCTTTTGTAGAGGGAGAAACAACCGTACTAGTTAATAATACAACCGAGCCGCCGGCCGCTTTGATGGCTGCACCTATTAATTCATCGGCCTTATCTAGTGTTGGTATTTCTTCAAACTTATCTTTTGTTTTATGCATCGGATATTTTACCCGGTACATATCGTATAAATCTAATACAGAAGCTTGTGCCCTTGCAGAGGTACCACCATTGGTGTATGTTGCTAGTTCATTTCCTTCAATTTTAATGGGGCGACCATCTCTTACTTTAGCCACCACAGGCAACACGTCTCCATCCTGCACATAAGTGGTAGCATAATATTTAGCCACACCGGGTACTATATTCTCCGGCTTATTGGCATACGGAATTGCTTTCTTAACCGGTATTTTACAACTGGCCGCAAGTGTAGCTGCGGCAGTACTAAAACCTAGGTATTTTAAGAAATCGCGGCGCGGAGCTTTGGCATCTACTAATCCTTTGTCGTCAAATCCTTCAAAGGGAAGATGCTCCTGAAATTCGTCTGCGGTGAATTTTTCCAGGTTCTCCGGGTCGTTTACCTCTCCAAAATTTTGCCAGTATTTGTTGCTCATATTAAACCCCAACCCCGTAAGGGGCTTTTGAACCCTAAAGTGTATTACACTTTAAAGTTGGTTAACTAATAATATTATAGTGTGTTCGCAAATTAAAATGATTAGCGAACCGAACGATGAAGTGTGCGACGCAACTAAAGCTACATCAGGGAACTACAGCTGGTAACACCCTCATCTATTTTTTAAAAGAACTAACTAATGCTTTTCGTAAAGATACTTTTACCTAATGCTCCCTTGTGGGGGAGATGGTGGGCATCTTAATAGTGACACTTCTGACACTCCAAACCGCCAATGTGCTCAACGGTTACACTATCCATTTTTTTGTTCTTTATGTCGTTGTGAAACTTTTCGTAAATGCTGTAGAATTTGTTGCCGGTACTGTCGCTGTAATTAAAGTCTACTTTTGTTTCTCTGTGACAGTTTACGCACCAGCCCATGCTTAGTTCTGACGCTTGTTTTACTTCGTCCATTGCGGTTATTTCGCCGTGGCAGGTTTGGCACTGTACTTTACCCGTTTTAACGTGTTGTGAGTGGTTGAAGTACACATGGTCGGGTAGGTTATGAATTTTAACCCACTCTATTGGTTTGGCCATTGATGGATCCCATTTATTAGGGTTTTTAGGATCGAAACCTGCGTAAGTATATAGTTTAGCAATTTCTGCAGTACCATTTACTTCTACTCCTTCTTCGGTATAAAGTTTAGGCCCTTTTGCGTACTCTTGAATGTTTTTATGACAGTTCATACACACATTTACCGAAGGTATAGTGGCATGCTTACTTTCTGTAACTGAACTATGGCAGTATTGACAGTTAATTTGGTTAATGCCGGCATGCACTTTATGTGAATAGAAAATGGGCTGCTCTGGCATATAATCTTTTTGGCGGCCAAAACCAATGGCAGCTTTGCTAAACTGATAGCCCGCAATAGCGAAGAAAATTAAGGCCAATATAGCAATGTAAACTTTGTTTTTGTAGAAGGGTACCGGCTCTGGGCGGCTGATGCCTTCTGCATCATCACTCATTTTTTTCAGGTTGCTATTTACCTGCATTAAAATAAGCGCAATGATGGCGAGTATTAAAGCGATTACTCCGAAGATGACAGCATTAGATGAGTTTTTTTCAGCTCCGGCTGTATCTCCAGGTACGGGGCCTTTATCAATGGCGGCATCATTTATATATGCTACTACATCATCCACATTTTTTAAGGTAACGGCAGGAAAGGCGGTCATCATAGAACCGTACTTTGCCTTTAGGCCTTGGGTGTATGGATCTGCGGCCATGTATGCAGCAGGATTATTAATCCATTTAAGTAATTCTTTATGGTCGGCCCATTTATGCCTGTCCTCTAGCCCCATTAGGGCAGGACCGGTTCCATCTTTTTTAATTTGATGGCAGCTGGCACAGTTAGCATTGAAAAGTGCCTTGCCGGCCACTTTATCACCTTGTGCAGATGAATGGTTGACAATAGAAAATACGAATAAAGTGAGGAGTATCGCTTTAAGTTTGCGGCCTACGGGTTTACAAGGAATCATAATCACAATTGAATCAGTAAAATGTGGATAAAATCCTTCAATCAGCAGCAAAAGTAAGTCAAGAATGGTATAAAAAGCCAATACGTTTAACTTTTTTTTGACAAGCTACTTTATTGCTTTTCAATAGTGTTATGTAAGCCTACATTAGTAGGGGTTTTCTGTTTGTCATAAATGAGTAAATGCTGTGGTTTTGCTGAACAAAGGCCTTTAAAAATTGGTATATCCTTAAAATTTCCTGCACTTTTGCGCTTGTAATGTTTAAAAATCTACAAAAAAAATGGAAGGTAAGTGGGCTGCAGTTGGTATTTATCCTCTGCACATTTGCCATTGGCGGCAGTGCCACCGGGTTGGTAGCTAAAAAAATAATGAATATGCTGCCTATTGGTCAGGATTGGCTGTGGGCCACCGTTTACATTATTTTAGTTACACTTATTTGGCCCTTAGCCGTGTTGATTGTTAGTATTCCATTGGGTCAGTTTCGTTTTTTTTTAGGTTATATAAAAAAGTTAGGAACTAGAATTGGGGTGGTAAAAAAATAGCTTTGGGGGGGCTATGCTTTGTAAAAAGGGAAAAGCGAGAAGTAAGCGGTTTAAGAAAAAGAGACGGGTAACTGCAATAACACTGCATATATTACATTATACAACAACAGCGGGTAAATAAATATTTTGAAACGAATAGCCATTTTTGCTTCGGGAGCGGGTAGCAATGCCCAAAAAATTATTGAAAAGGCAGGCCTACCACAATCCTCTGCCCAAGAGAGTGGGAAAAACTTACCTATATATAAAGTGTCTTTAATTGTTTGTAACAAGCCGGGGGCGGGTGTAATACACCTTGCAGCAAAAGAGAACATTCCCGTTTTGATGATAGAAAAAGATCCGTTTTTTAGGGGCGAAGCTTATGTGGGCGAACTAAAGGAAGCCGGAATTGATTATATAATATTAGCTGGCTTTTTATGGAAAATTCCATTGGCATTGATTGCGGCATATCCTAATAAAATTATCAATATACATCCTGCTTTATTGCCAAAATATGGTGGCAAGGGCATGTACGGCATGCATGTACATAAGGCGGTTGTAGAAAACCAAGAAGCAGAAAGCGGCATTACTATACACTATGTAGATGAGTTGTATGATCATGGACAAATCATTTTTCAAGCCACTTGCCCAGTATATAAAGAAGATACAACCGATACATTGGCGCAGCGCATACACGCATTAGAACATTTGCACTTTCCTGCGGTAATTGCCGATCTTATGCAATAGTTATTCATCAAGCTACGCTTTACTAATGCATTTAAACTTTGTTTTTTGCTTTTATAAGCTATACACTCCATTTACATGCCCTTCATTTTTTCTTCAATTAACCTACTCTTTGCATTTTCTTTTGTTACTTGCCAACTTATTGAACCGCCTAATTGGTAACTGCTAAACATGTTGGCATCTATACATAAAATACTACTGCTATTTGCATTGGTTTATACCTTTTCTTTTGCGCAAGCACAAATAAGGGTGCAGGGCCATGTATATGATAGTAGCCGCTTAATACCCGTGCCGCTGGTAAGTGTTATTAGTACCAGTGGCAAGGGTGCAATTACGAACAACGAAGGATTTTATCAATTAGAGGTGAGCGAAAGAGATTCAATTGTTTTTAGCTACTTGGGTAAGCCAACTATAAAATTTCCTGTTTTGCAAATGCCCAATCCGTTGGCCTTTGATATATCGCTACAAATAAACATACCTACACTGGCCGAGGTAAAAATAAGGCCCCGTAATTATAAACTAGATTCTTTGCAAAACCGATTGGATTATGCTAAAGCGTTTAATTACAAAAAGCCGGGATTGCGACCCTCAATTACCAGTGGTGGGGTGGGCTTTGATGTAAACGAAATCATCAATATGTTTCGCTTTAAACGAAACAAAAGTATGCTAGCTTTTCAAAAAAGGTTAATGGAGCAAGAAAGAGATAAGTATATAGATAACCGCTTTAGTAAACGATTGGTTATACGATTAACAAAAATACCCGCTGCAGAGCTTGATAGTTTTATGCGTGAATACCGGCCCACTTATACGTTTACCAAGCTTGCCAGCGATTACGATTTTCAATTATTTGTAAAGCGGGCTTATGAACGCTACAAAAAAGGGCTGGGTTCAGAATTTTGGTTTAAACAAGAAGAAATAGAAGAGTAAGGGTGGTGGTTTTTGTTATCCTCCTGCTTAGGTGCTATAGTTTTTCTCGACTTTTCTGTAAGCCACTCGTTTGTATTACATTTAACACCCTTTAAATAACGGTATTTATTTTCTTCTTTTGTTGCCTTAAAAAATGATTATTGACATGCAAAAGTTATTCCTACTTCTGTTATTTCCCATCTCCTTGCTATCACAAAACTTTTCATCTACAGAAGTTAAACGCTGGCACCTACAAGCCTCACAAGTAACTATTATCCGCGACCATTTTGGAGTGCCGCATATTTATGGAAAATCGGATGCAGATGCTGTATTTGGCCTATTATACGCCCAATGCGAAGATGATTTTAAAAGAGTGGAAATGAATTATATTGAAAAATTGGGAAGAATGAGCGAGGTAAAAGGAGAGTCTTCATTAGCAGACGATTTATACATCAAACTTATAATTGACTCTGCCGCCGCCGTGGCCGATTATAAAAAAAGCCCCATATGGTTACAAAAATTATTGAATGCCTATGCGGATGGCATTAACTACTATTTATATAAACATCCCGCCGTAAAACCGTTGCTTATAAGCCGCTTTAAACCTTGGTATCCTTTGCTATGGACCGATGGAAGCATTGGCGCTATTAGCACGGGCAATGTAACTGAAGCGGAGGTAAAAAACTTTTATTTGGGTGGCCACGAAAGCGCTATTACTAAACATAAAACTTTGGATGAAGAATTAACCGGCTCCAATGGATTTGCTATAGCCCCAGCAAAAACGGCGGCGGGTAATGCTATTTTATATATAAACCCACATGTAACTTTTTATTTTAGGCCAGAAGTGCATGTTATAAGCCAAGAGGGGTTAAATGTATATGGCGCTGTTACCTGGGGTCAGCTATTCGTATACCAAGGTTTTAACGAGCATTGTGGTTGGATGCATACTAGCAGTAATGTAGACGTAGCGGATATGTATTATGAAAAAGTATTACAAAAAAATGGTCGTTATTATTACTCGTATGAAAAACAGCTAAAGCCGATCGTTATAAAGCCGATAACATTGCGTTTTAAAAAAGATAGTACTGTTGAAACAAAAACGATAACGGCATATTACACCCATCATGGTCCTATTATGGCTAATCGTAATGGCCAGTGGATTAGCGTTAAGAGCTATAACCGCTCGCTGCAAAGCTTTATTCAAAGTTTTACCCGAAATAAGGCAACGGGGTTTGCGGATTATCAAAAAAACATGGCACTGC
Organism: Bacteroidota bacterium; assembly: GCA_039796695.1. Taxonomy (GTDB): domain Bacteria; phylum Bacteroidota; class Bacteroidia; order Chitinophagales; family Chitinophagaceae; genus JJ008. The sequence continues at coordinate 7,191 of JBDKJF010000030.1, read as the reverse complement.
GGGCTAATACATCTAACAATACCGTGTATGCCGATAAAGAAGGCAACATAGCTTATTGGCATGGAAACTTCATACCGCGTAGAGATGCCAGGCTAAACTGGAGCAACCCAGTAGATGGCACTACCGCCAGTACCGAGTGGAAAGGCCTGCATACTTTAAACGAAATTGTGCATGTATATAATCCTGCTAGCGGTTGGATACAAAATTGCAATTCCACACCCTATACGGTAGCAGGAAACAGCAGCCCCAAAAAAGAAAATTATCCCAATTATATGGCGCCGGATGGCGAAAACTTTAGGGGGATAAATGCGGCTAGCGTATTAAGCAACGAAAACGGTTTTACTATTGATAAAATTATTGCGGCCGGATACGATCGTAAACTAGCTGCAATGGAAATATTAATTCCCGCATTGATAAATAGTTTTGAAAAAATGATTGCGCCATCCGATTCTTTGTATGCCGAATTAATAGCACCTATACAAACATTAAAAAATTGGGACTACCATTCCGCAGCTAATTCTATAGCCACTACACTCGCTGTAGAGTGGGCAGAAAAAATAAGAGAACCTATTAATAGAATTTATATTGACGAGGGGTGGGATGACCAAGTAACATTTGTAAAAAAATTTGCCGCTGCTGCTACTTCTCAGCAATTGATCTCCCCTTTTATTAGCGCCATAAGTGGATTGAAAAAAAGGTTTGGTAGCTGGCAAATATCTTGGGGCGAAATTAACCGCTACCAACGCATATCAAGCGATATTAGCCAGCAATATAATGATGAGCAGCCTAGCCATCCTGTAGGCTTTGCCTCGGCCGCATGGGGACAGTTACCATCCTATATAAGCCGATATTTTCCTGGTACCAGCAAAAGGTATGGCGTACATGGAAACAGCTTTGTTTGTGCCGTAGAGTTTGGAAAAAAAATTAAAGCAAAATCATTATTAGCTGGGGGTAACACTGGTAATGCAACCTCGCCCCACTTTAACGATCAACTACAGATGTACACCACTGGCCAGTTTAAAGAAGTACTGTTTTATAAAGAAGATGTAATTAAATACGCCGAAAAAACTTATCATCCCGGTCAATAGATTTTTACATTTCAGTAGTTATAATCAGCATTGCATACTGTTCCTGTTTTTTTCTGAAAAATATTTCGTGTAATAGTAGCCGTAACTTGTTTTACTTTTTTTGTTATTAATTGTTGCGCTATTGAGCCCCATTAAATGGGTGTTAAAAAATGAACTGCTTTTTTATGCTCTTTTAGCAGATGTTAGGGGCAGTTGGGCCATTATTTCGCATCCATTACCCGGGGCTGCCCGCAATTGAAACTTTCCGTTGTATAAACGTACTCTACGCTTTATATTTTCGAGCCCAATGCCGCCTTTTACTTTTCGCGGATCAAAGCCTTTTCCATTATCCGCAATTTTTAATTTCACTGCATCTGCCATTACCTCTAAGCATATTTCCAGTTTTGTTGCATTGGCATATTTTAAAATGTTGTTGATCTGCTCTTGCATAATTCGATAAAGATTTGTTCTAATTTCACCTTTTATGAGGGCTGTATTTCCTTCAAAAGAAAGTATTGTTTCAAACTTATCGGCAGCTTTTACGGTACGTAGTAATGAGCTTACTACATCTTGTATTGATATGTTATCAAAAGAGGCAGGGGCTAATTGATGTGATAGCCTTCTTATTTCGCCAATGGCTTCTGTTACTAATTGCTTACCAGTGCCCAACACTTCGCCAAAATCTTCTTTTCCATCTTTAATATGGTCTAGTGTATTTAAATAAATAAGAGAGGCAGATAATATTTGATTGACATTATCGTGTAACTCCATGCCCATTTGTTGTCTTTCTAACTCTTGTGTATCAATAATGGCTTTATTGATATGCATTTCTTCTAGTTTTTGACCCGTTACATCTTGCATGGCTCCTATCATGCGTATAGGTTTACCAGACTCGTCAAAAAATACATAGGCTCTATCAAGAATATTTTTGTAGGTATTGTCTGCACAACGGTACCTATATTCCATTTGTATATGTTCTTTTTTTTCTGAGAACAACATTTCTATTTGAGCGTTGATGCGTTCTCTATCTTCTTGGTGCAGGTTTTGTTGCCACCAATCGTGAATATTTCCTATTTCGGTTATGCTATAGCCAAACATTTTTTCGATTCCTTTATTGTATCGCATTTTTTGATTTTGCATATCCCAATCCCAAATAGTGTCGCTAGTGGCTTGTGCTATTGTATCGTATAATTCCAGTGCTTGTTTAGTTGCTCGTTCTGATTTTATTTGTTCGGTTATATCTCTTACTATGGCTAAAATTTTTCCGTCAAGCAATTTTTTAGAAGATACTTCTGCTATTAGGTATGTGCCGTCTTTCTTTTTAATTTTTCTTTTAAACATTACTTTATCGCCCAGCTCTATTTTGCCGGCTACTTTGGTATCAATAATTATGGGTTCATTGAACAATAAATCTTTTAGGTTTAATGCGCTTAACTCGGCTGGGGTGTAACCAAGGTAAGTGCAGGTAATTTTATTAAACTCGTGTATGGTGCCATCCATCGAATAGATAAGAATGGGGTCTGAGGCTTGATCTATTAGGCTGCGATATTTTTCTTCTGTTTTTTGAATAAGTATTTCTTTTTCATTTTTTTCTGTTACATCTATTAGCATATTTACGGCGCCAATCATTTTTCCATCGTTGTTAAAAAGTGGGCTTGGAAAAGAGGCTACCATCCGCTCGGTACCATCGGGCCGTTGTACTAAAAGTTGTGCTCCAAATACGGCTTGCTTTTCTTGGTATATTTTGGCCATTGGCGAGTTTTCGGGGGCAATTTGTTGTCCGGTTGCGGGATCTACCATTTTTTTCCATCCACACCATTGGTCTTTACCAAGTGTAGGCTCCCAGCCCCACATATCGGCGGCAGCTTTATTATAAATTTGAATGTACCCATTTTCGTCGCAGGTGTACATGGCTTGTGGCATATTCTTTATCAAGTCCAAAAACTGTTTGTCTTTGTTTTTAAGCACCGCTTCTTTTTCATCTATTTCTGTTAAGTCCGAAAAAACAATTACAGCTCCGGTTATATTTCCATTGCTATTAATTAGGGGTGTTCCGCTGTTAGTAATTACCTTTTTTTGATTTGTATCTAAGCGTAGTATTGTTTGATTTTCTTCTGGTAGCGAATTTTCATTGGCTAATACCCGATTAATAATATTGCTGATGGCACACCCTTGGTTATTATTAGTGTCTTTAAAAAAACGTTGGGCATGTTGTAGTTTCATTTCGGTATATCTACAACCAATAAGGCTTTGCGCCGCTTCGTTTGCAAAAATTATTTCGCCTTTTGCATTGGTAGCTATAAGCCCTTCGCTAATACTGTTAAGTATAATGTGCAGGTTGTCTTTTTGTTGCTTTAATCTGGCGGTTAATTTTTTTCTTCTTTTTATTTCAAGTATTAATAAGTACCCTATTAAGCCGGTAAGCCCTAGCGTAAGTAGTATTGATACATTTACTGCCAGCAGATGGCCATTGAGTGTATTTAGGCTTTCTACCGAAAAATAAATTAAAGTAGCAGTAAAAATAAATGCTGCAACTAATAGGATAAACAGTTTAGTGTATCCTGAGAACTGGCGGTTAGGTTGTAAGGCTCTTGTATTCATATTCACAGTTTTAAACCAAAAAGAATAAATGGTCAGGTGCGCCCATTGGTAGTAATGTGCACCTAAGTCTGCGCTACTTATAATCAGAGAGTGTGTGAACAGCTTTGAGGCTGATTTATGTTGATTAACGGTTGTATAAAGTGTACAAACTTGTACTTCAACGAAAAAAATGGGTAAGCGGGTTAAATAAGTTTGCTAATGCAATCTGTTACAAATAACCAACAATCTTTTTTGTAATAAAATAGATGGTGAGAGGAATCTGTTGTAGTATTAGTACTAAGCATTAAAGAAGTTTTTAATGGGATTTTTAACAATTGCGTTTTTGCGTTATTAGCAAACGCTAGTGTTAAATTCTGCAATATTTTCTTAGTCAGCTTTTTACTAATTAGTTGATTGTGAGGATATATTTTGAAGTATAATTAATGTATGATGAGAAAAAGTTATGCTGAAGCGCTGATTATTTGTAGAGCTTTGTGGCTGCTGTTATAAAAAAGCTTCCACAAAAACTACTTAAAAAGTAGTGATACCATTTTTTATATACCTCTTTCGGGTACCGTCTAATTTTTAAAGATGTAGTACAAATTATATGATAGTAAAATTTACCGGCCGTTATATGCTAATGATGTGGTGTGCTATTGCATAACGGGTAAGTTCGGCATTGGTGGTAAGGGCTAGCTTACTCATAATACGGCTACGGTGTGTGCTTACAGTGGTAAGGGCAAGGGCAAGCGCTTCTGATATTTGGCTAACCGTTTTTCCTTCGGCTAGCATTTTAAAAATTTCAAACTCTCGGTTACTAAGTTGCTCGTGTTGCATACCGTCTGATTTATTATCGAGCAGCTTTTCGGCTATTTCTGGCGTTATATATTTTTTACCTAAGCGAATGCGGTCTATTGCTTTTATTAATTCGTAGGGCGCTGCATTTTTATTTAAATAACCAGAGGCGCCGGCTTTTAATACTCGTATTGCATACAGTTCGTCGGGGTATATGCTTAATATTAAAACAGGTAAATTAGGTTTAAAAACTTTTATTTGTTCTAGCGATTCCAGGCCATTTCTTCCTGGCATGTCTAAATCGGAAATAACTAGATCAAAGTCCTCATCCAACACCGCTTTAGTAAGTGCCTCTCCATTTTCTACTTCTTTTATTTCTGCAGTAGGGTATTCATCTTTTAGAATTTGAATAATTCCTAATCTAATAAACCCATGATCGTCTGCTACAATGATCTTCTTCATAATAGATTCGTTTTATTTTCAATGCCTAATGGTATGGTTACTGTTATGGCCGTTCCTTTGCCCGGCTCAGAGTATAAATGAAACGATCCTTGTAAGGATGCTACCCTTTCTTTTAATCCTATAATGCCGTATGAATCTGGTTTTGATTTTTTTGTTATATTAAATCCTACGCCATTATCTTTTATGGTTAGGGTAATTGATTCTTCTGTTTGTAATAAACCAACTTTTACTTGGGTGGCTTTTGCATATTTGGTTATGTTAGTAAGCGACTCTTGCAATGTTCTAAACAAACAATTGGCAATGGGCACTTCTACAATAACATCTGGTTCAGAAGTTTTGAAGGTAAATGCAATTCCGGTATTTGTTTTAAACTGCATGCCTAACAATTCTAAAGCATCTATTAGGCTTCGGTTATCTGTTATGTGCGAACGCAGCTCGGTCAATATTTTACGAAGCGATCGGTTGCAACTATCTAGTAAATTAAGTGTATTGCTTAGCTTAGCTTTTAGTGCGGTTTCAGATTCTTTTAGTTTTTTATCAACCCATACTACGTCCATTTTAATGGCGGTTAGCTGTTGGCCCAGTTCGTCATGTATATCTCTACCTATATTTTTTCTTTCTTCTTCTCTAATATACTGTAAGTGTGTGGATAGCCCTCGCATGGCTTCAAGCGACTCTACTAATTTAGCTTCGGCTTCTACTTTTTCGGTAATATCATTTGCTAGTACTAATTGTGCTTGTTCGCCTTCATAGTTCATATCGTGGCTTATAATTTCTACTTTTATTACCGTACCGTCTTTTTTAATATGTTGCACTTCTCCGGTACTATGTATGCCTCTTTTTTTGGCGCTTTTTATTCCTTTTAATATTTCTATTTCCTTTTGCTCGGTGATATGGTTGATGCTCATTTTTTTAAACTCCTCTCTTGTATATCCATAATGCCTAATTGCAGCATCATTTACCTCTATAAAGGCGCTTGTTTTGATGGAGTAAATCCACATAGGCAGTGGGTTTTTCTCAAAAAGAAGGCGGTATTTTTTTTCTGACACACGTAGCTGTTCTTCAGACTTTATTTGTTTTGTTATATCGGTAATAGTACCCGAAATTTTAATAACCTGCTCGTTTGTATCTTTCTCAATATAAGCGGTGGGTACTAAATACCTTAATGGCAATAGTGCTGTATTGGTTCTAAAAACTTTTAAAGCGGGTTTACGTCCTTGTGATACATTTAGCATAAAATGCTCCACAATGTGCCTGTCTTCGGGATGTATTTTTTCTAAATAATCTTTTAGCTGAGGGGGTTGGTCGGCTATTGTAAAACCAAGTAGTCGAAACATTTGTTTGGACCATTTGCCCGTTTGTGTTATTACATTATACTCCCAGCTTCCTAGCAGAGCTTGTTGTTCTGCTCTTTCGAGGTGCTTGTTGGTTTGTATAATTTGTTCTCTTGCTTTTTTTCTTTCGGTAATTAATTCACTAAACAAGATAAGGCCACCTACCTCTCCGTATGCATCGTGCCAGGGGTGTATTTCCCATCTTACCCAGTCCATTGTACCGTCTGCCCTTACGTATAAATCTTCTTCATTTTTTTGCGCCTCTCCTGCAAGGCATTTTTTATGTAGCTCTTTCCATTCGTCTGTAACTTCTGGAAATATTTCATAGTGGCTTTTGCCAATAATTTCTTTTTTTTCGAGTTTATAATCCAATATCCATCTTTTACTTGTAACCACATAGTTCATTTGTTTGTCAAACATGGCTATTGCCACGGGGCTGCTTTCTACAAAAAGGCGAAGGATAGCTTCTTGCTCTTTTAACTTATTTTCTGTTGTTTTTCTTTCGGTTACGTTTCTAAAAAATGCTTGTGTTCCTGTAATTTCATTGTTGATGCGATGTGGAAGTATACTTCCCTCCAAATTAACTTTTTCTCCTTTCTTTGTTTTAAATGTTACTTCTATTTCTCTTATCGTTTCTCCCTTTAACGCTCTCTTAAAAAAGGTAAGGCATTCGTTTAGGTCCTTTTCATCCATTAGGCTTTCGATGGATAAGCCCACAGCCTCGTCTTCGGTATAGCCCATTGTTTCAAGCCACTTGGGATTTACAAATTCTATTGTACTGTTTACTGCCATGCTTTGTATTAACTCTTGGCTGGCATCAATAAGTGTTCTATATCTTTCTTGGCTTTCTGTAAGCATTCTTTCGTAACGAGCTCTCTCTAATACAATTTTAACTTTGCTGGCGGCCCTGTCAAGTAGTTTTATATCTTCATCAGAGGGGGATTTACATTCTT
>JBDKJF010000029.1:0-24500 GCA_039796695.1 Bacteroidota bacterium | reverse complement strand
GAGTATGCCTATACAAAATTGGGGTATCATCCTAAATCAGTTCTTAACAATGTTTGAAAAAAGGGTTCAGCTTTAAAATAAGCTAAACCCTTATATCTTTAACTTACACAGTTTATGAGATACTGTCCCTTTTATAATTAGTAAAAGTTATTTTTTATAAACCCATCGTCATCTTCTTTTGTTTTAAACTAGCTAATGAGGGGTCTAATTGAATGGCTCTATCACAAAGTGTAATACCTTTTTCTTTGTTATCTTTTCCTCCACTTTTTTGATAGGCCATACCTATCATGTATAATGTTGCGTAGTTTTCTTTGTCGTACTCTAATACTTTATCCCAATAATTTATGGCGTCTTCGTAACGGCCTTTATTATAATAGGCTTCGGCTACCATTTTCAAGATGTTTAAATCGCTGGGGCGGCGCTTTAGTATTTCATTCAGCATTTCTACCCCTTTATCTATTTGTCCCACATTGAGGTAGGCAATGGAGAGGTTTTCTAAATAGTCATTATCTCTTTTGTACCCTTTTTCTCCCGCTTTTAGCATGTAGGCTAGTGCATTTTTATCGTCGTGCATAGCATAAAAAATAAGGCTTAATTCATAAATCCATAGGCTTTTACTGGAATCTAATGCGATGGCTTTATGAAAATAAGGAACGGCAAGTTTGTAATTAGTCATGTCTGCATAACTACGGGCTATCATGTATGGAACTTCGGCATTGGTGGGTTCTTCGCTTTCTGCTTTATTTAAATGCTTGATGGCGTCGCCATAATTTTCAAGGTCGTAATTTACTTTGCCTAAGTAGTAGGCTATTTTTTCTTTTGGGTCGGCTTGTTTTAATTTTTCAGCATAAAGCAGTACATCATCGTTTTGCTTTAATTGAAAGGATAGGGTTAATAATTGTTTATAATTGGCTGGCGTGGCCTCTCCTAAGTACACCAATTTTTTATACATTAATCGGGCATTGGCATACTTACGTAAATCTAAATAAGCAGCGGCTAATTCTGCTATAATGGTTTTACTACTGGAATCGAAACGGGCGGCTTTCTCAAAGTTTTTGAGCGATTCCATTCTTCTTCCATTCTGTTTTTCTTGTAATCCTTTTTTAAGAAAAAAATCAGCGCTATCGGTTCCGGCCTTAAAGGTACTAATGGAGGTTTGCGCTGTTGTAATTTGAGTTACAAGCAAGGCCATTACTAGTAATAGTTTAGTAGACATAGGGTTTCTTTTTGGATTGGACTTAAATGCTGTTTTCATACTAAAAGTATGTATTGAGTTTTACTAATCAAATCTTAATGCTATCAAAATAACCAAAACCTCTCCAAAATAGTATTATTTCAGAACTATTCCAGCTAGTGGCGGTAAATTTACTAAAAGCCGATATGTTTGTTGTTTTTTATTCAACAATTCGCTTCTAATTGCGGGATTATAAACTTTACCTGTGCCCCAATAATCTAACTTATCGCTATTAAATATCTCTTTTTTATATTCTTTACCCGAAACTATCACTTCCCAATCATTTCTTACTACTGGCGTCATGTTTAGCAATATGAGTAATTGGTCTTTTGGTTCTAAGCCTTTGCGAGTAAAAGCGATAACCGATTCTCCTCGATGATGAAGGTCAACCCATTCAAAATTTGCTGGCGAAAATTGGTTTTTATACAATGCACTTTCGGATTGTAAAAGTTTATTTAAATCGCTTACACATTGTTTTAGTAACCGATGAGCGTCAAATTGTAACAGTTCCCACTGCAATTCGGATTTATAATTCCATTCGTTTGTTTGGCCAAATTCGGCCCCCATAAAAAGTAGTTTAGCGCCGGGATGCGTCCACATGTAAGTATACATTAAACGCAGGTTTGCAAATTTTTGCCATTCATCGCCCGGCATTTTATACAGCATTGGACTTTTACCATGCACTACCTCATCGTGGCTGAAGGGCAACATAAAATTTTCGTCGTAGTAGTACATCATGCTAAACGAAAACTTATTTTGATGATGCTGCCTAGCTAATGGATCTAGTTTAAAATAATCGAGGGTATCATGCATCCAACCCATCATCCATTTCATACCAAAGCCTAAGCCCCCTTCAAATGTAGGTTGGCTTACACCTGGCCAATCGGTTGCTTCTTCTGCAATGGTTTGTACATCTGGAAAATCGCGGAAAATTGTTTCGTTTAAATCTTTTATAAAAGCGATGGCTTCTAGGTTTCCATCTCCCCCCATTTCGTTGGGTTCCCACTCTCCTTCTTTTCTTGAATAATTGAGTTTTAGCATGGATGAAACCGCATCTACTCTGATGGCATCTATATGAAAAACATCAAACCAAAAGCGTGCGCTACTTATTAAAAATGATTTTACTTCGCCTCTTTTATAATTAAAAATATAGCTATTCCAATCCGGATGAAATCCTTTACGCATATCAGCATATTCGTAAGTATGAGTACCATCAAACATAAATAGGCCATGCGCATCGTATGGAAAATGGGAAGGTACCCAATCCAGCACCACCCCTATATCATTTTGATGAAGGGTGTCAATCATCTTCATAAAATCCTGTGGGCTGCCAAATCGTGAGGTGGCAGCAAAAAAACCGGTACATTGATAACCCCAGCTACCATCAAAGGGGTGCTCCATTACCGGCATAAACTCTACATGTGTAAACCCCATTTCTTTTACATACGGTACGAGGCGCTTACTAATTTCATCATAAGTGTTATAGGATTCTTCGTTGTGTTTGTCGGGGCGCATCCAACTGGCTAAATGCACTTCATATACACTCCACGGGGCGTTTAGCCCATTCTGTTTTTTTCTTTTCTTCATCCATTCATCATCCTGCCAGGCATAAAAAAGATCCCATGTAATGCTGGCCGTTTGTGGGCGTCTTTCCCAAAAATTGGCAAAGGGGTCTCCTTTATCAAGTTTACGTCCGGCAAATCCTTCGATATAATATTTATAAGCTTCTCCTAAAGGTAAATCGGGTATAAAACCTTCCCATACTCCACTTTTATCCCATCGTGGGTATAGGGTATATTCATTATTTTTCCAATCATTAAAATTTCCTTTTACAGATACCGTTGTAGCATTGGGTGCCCATACAGAAAAATAAATACCCCATCTACCATTAACCTGTATGGAATGCGAGCCCATTTTTTTATACAATTGATAGTGGGTTCCGTTTTGATAATTTACAATGTCCTCCTGTGTTAGCAATGAATAGTTCCAAACGGGTGCTGAAGTATCTATGAATTGGGCTAGCTCGTTTTTATGATTGTCCATATTTTCTTCCTTTTTGGCTGATGAAAGGTAGGAAGGTGTTCCTTTTTTTGGATGGGATGTGGACATAAAAATGAAATTAAAGTAGGTTGGGTTTAAAATTACATGAATGGCACTATTATAGCGTAAGTTTCTATCATCTTTGTAAAGAAAAGTTATAGCACTCATTCATCATTCATTTACATGCTTACACATATCCGGTTTTTTTATTTGATATTATTGTTCATTTCAGGCAATCTTTTTTCTCAATCGTTAAGTATAAAAGGAGTGCTAAAAGATAGTATTGACCATAAACATCTTCAACATTCGGTGGTGGCGGTGCTTACCACCCACGATTCGGTACTGGTAAACTTTAGTAGAGCGGATAAAGATGGAAAATTTATTATTCCGCAGCTTAAAGAAGGCCAATATATTTTAATGGCTACACATCCTTTGATGGGGGATTATTTTGATCGTTTGGAATTGTCAGGCTCGCTTGATATGGGCACCATTTATATGACACCTAAGTCAAAACTGCTAGCCGAAGTAATTATTAAAAGTGGATCGCCCATAAAAATTAAAGGAGATACTACCATTTACACGGCCGATAGTTTTAAAGTAAGTGCCAATGCCAATGTGGAAGAGCTACTGCGAAAACTACCCGGTATACAAGTAGATAAAAATGGAACGATAAAGGCAATGGGCGAAACGGTACAAAAAGTACTGGTAGATGGAGAAGAATTTTTTGGCGACGATCCAGGTATGGCCGTAAAAAATTTAAGAGCAGATGCGGTAAAAGAAGTACAAGTTTTTGATAAAAAAAGCGATGCAGCAGAATTTACTGGTATAGATGATGGGCAAACGCAAAAAACTATAAACCTAAAGCTGAAAGAGGATAAAAAGAAAGGGTACTTTGGAAAAGTGGATGTAGCGGGCGGATTATTAAAAAATATTGACGATCGATTTAATAATAATTTAATGTATAGCACATTTAAAGGCAAACGCAAGCTATCCATGTTTGTACTAAATGGCAATACGGGACAGGATGGTCTTAATTGGCAGGATAGTGAAAAGTTTGGTGGCAATGATGATAGAAATATGGAAATGTCGGATGATGGAGGCATGATGGTTTGGTGGGGAAATGGTACAGTTGATGAAGAACCAAATGTAAATACCGAAAATGGATTTATAACCAATGTAAATGTAGGCCTCCAATACACTAATAAGTGGAAGGATAAAGTATCCATGAATTTTTCACCAAAATTTAATAGTCAGATTTATGATAACGCTGTTCGAAGTAATACACAAACTCAATTAGGCGATTCTATTATTACCGAAACAGCAAGACAGCAAAATCATGTAAATAGAAATAACTTTAAAAATAATTTGGTGTATGATTTTAAACTTGACTCGCTGGGTAATAATACACTTAAGGTAACTACGAAAGCCAATTTTTACCATACAGAGAGTAGAGAAGTAAGATGGGGAAATACGGTAGGCAATACGGGTACATTAAAAAATACCAGTAGCAGTAGTAACGATAGTAAAGTAGATAAACAAGCCTACACCACCAATATTTTATTTAAACATAAATTTAAAAAAGCAAGGAGAACGTTATCGCTCAGCACCAATTGGAGTTTATTGCAATCCAAAATTGATGGATTATTACTAAGCGAAAACCAGTCGTATTTTAATGGGCTACCCTCCTACCTACAAGCCATTGATCAGCAACGAGAGGGCGATAAGTATAATAATCAGTTGCTTTCGCAAGCTGTTTATACAGAGCCATTGGGAAAAAAGTTTGCCTTGGAAATGGGTTATCAATTTTCAATCACCCATTCTAATAACCAACAAATCGTTTATGCTTATCAGGCCGCTACCGATAAATATGATGCATTTGTAGATTCACTTTCCAATAAATTTAAGCAGCAAGTAGCCGTACATCGGCCTTCTTTCAAGTTTAATTATAGCCATAAAAAAGTAAAGTATTCTTTTGGTTCAGGATTTGGAATTACCCATTTTAATTTAGCAGATGTTACCCTCCAAAAACAATATAACAGAAATTTTACTAATCTTTTTCCTACTGCAAATCTTGTATATACTTATAAAGGCAATCATAATATACGCATAAATTATAGCGGATATAATACACAACCCACCATTAACCAGCTACAACCTTTACGCAACAACAATAATTTTTTTAATGAATACATAGGCAATCCGGCATTAAAACCTTCGTTTACCAATAATATTAACCTATCCCATAATGGATACAATTTTTTAAAAAATAGATGGATGTATCAATCCGTATGGGCCAATTTTACCAGTAATGCTATTACGAATAGCCGAACGATAAACCTTGATTCCGGAAAAACAATTACGCAACCCATTAACACCAGCGGAAATCTAAACCTAGGATTTTGGTCGGGCTTTGGTTTTAAGTTAAAGAAATTGAACATTGATGTGGATATTAATCCAAACCTTAACTACACTCGTTTTATAGATATTGTAAATGGGGTAAATACTAATAATAAAAATTTGAGTGGTGGTATTTCTTTTTCGGTTAATAAAAGAAAAGATAAAGTATACGAAGTGGGCATAAGTAATAGATTGAACTATAATAGTAATAATAGTACAGCCTATAATAATAGATTAACTTTTATAACCAATATATTTTCATTGGGGGCCACTGTTTATGTTAAAAAAGTATGGCAGTTGGAGAATAGTATTGAATTTTTTAATCGACAAAAAACGCCGCAGTTTGCAAGTAACTTAAGTAATCAACTTTGGAATGCCACGCTAAAGCGCACTTTCAAAAAGGATGTATATACCGCTTATATACAAGTAAGAGATTTATTGAACCAAAATACCGGTATTGATAGAAAATTTTACGGCAATACCTCAGCCGAAACCATAAACGATAGGTTGCGCCGGTATTGGATGATAGGCTTTGCATGGAATTTTAAAAATAAAAGTAGTGCGAAAGAAGGGGCAGCTAAATAATTAGTATATGAAAAAAAAGTTTCTGATAGGATTGAGTTTTTTAACGATAAGCCTACCAATAATATCACAACCGTTTATAGCAAGTGGTAAGGTAGAATACGAGGTTAAAACAAATTTTAAAAAAACGATGGGTACTGGTATGTGGGCCGATATGATGGCTCAATACAATAACAGTTCATTTAATACGGGCTATTATCACCTTTCATTTGCAAATAATAAAAGTATTTATCAATTTGATCATTGGCATGAAACGGAGAAAATGCCGGAGTTTCTTCGCAAAAGCGATGAAGAAAATAAATGGTATGCCAATTTTGCGGCTGGAACCTTTACAACTAAAAAGGATATTTGGGGATCTGCATTTTTTATACAAGATAGCTTGCCAAAAATAGAATGGAAATTATTAAATGAAAACAGGGTAATAGCGGGGTTTAATTGTAGAAAGGCGGTGGGAAAAATAATGAACAGTGTTTATGTTTTCGCTTTTTACTCAGAAGAAATTTTGCTACCCGGTGGGCCTACCTCTATCAATGGGCTACCTGGGCTTATATTGGGGCTTACCATACCTAGAATGTACACCTCTTACATAGCTACAAAAATTACACTTGATGCACCAGAGGCTAACAATATTCAAGTACCCCAAACTAAAAAATACTTTACCAAACAGCAGTTTGCAAAAGAAATAAAAGATAGAATTAAGGAATGGGTAAGCGAAAATGATGATGAGGATAGTAAAAACTGGTTACAGCAGTTTACCTATCGTACCTTTCTGTAGCCTGTATTAATTTGTTAATTCAAAAACAAAACTTTCTTGTGGTTTTATAGTAAAGCCTTGCAGGGGCAATTTGCTGCCACTTATTACATTTTTTAATTGCGTAAAACCTTCGGTTCTTTCTTTGTACCATTGCCAATCAATAGATACTGTTTTTTCGCCAGCGTTATAAATAGTAAGTACCGTTTGTTTTTTATTGTATCTAAAATATAAGTACACCCCCTCTTTAGGTAAGTATTGCATTAATTTACCAGTAGCAATTGCCGCTGATTTTTTTCTAAAATGGGCTAATGCTTTTACATGGTTAAACATGTCGTTTTCTTTATCCGTTCTACCAGCTGCCATAAATTTGTTTACCGTATCAGTAGGCCAACCCCCGGGGAAATCTTTTCTTACCTCTGCATCTGTTGGGTCTTTAAAGTTTTTTATTAAAAGCTCACTTCCATAATATAATTGTGGAATTCCTCTTAAGGTAAGTAAAAAATTAAATGCAGCTTTCATCTTACTTACATCTTCACCAATTACCGAATAAATCCGATCCATGTCGTGATTATCCAGGAAAATACAATTGCGGTCAGCATTTTTGTATAAAAAATCGGAGGCTAATACATTATATACTTTGTGTACACCGTCATTCCAGCCGGGTGCTTGTTTAAAACAATCTTGTAAAGCAAGTGTTAATGGGAAGTCGGTAATACCTGGGCAGTTATGTTTAAAGGGTACGCTTATGTTATTTTGTGCAAAGTAGGCTGCCGATTGGGGCAGGTTTACTAATGTTTCTCCAAAATAACCCAGCTGTGGATACTCTTTGTATAAAGCGGTATATACATCGTTTAAAAATGTGGGTTCGCTATAAAAATAGGTATCAATACGCCAGCCATCTATACCAAACTCTTCGGTATTCCAAATCATATATTGGATGAGATAGGTAGATACATACGGATTACGCTGGTTAAGATCTACTAAAAACGAAGTAAACCAACCATCTAATGCTACTTTTTTATCTATAGCTGCTCCATTAGGATCAAGTAATGGCATATCTCTATAAGAAGTATTTTGATAGGTAGGCCATTGATTCAACCAATTCTTCATCGGCAAATCTTTTACTAGCCAATGATCGTTGCCCACATGATTATACACTGCATCTTGAATAATTTTAAGACCCTTAGCATGTGCTGCTTTAACTAAGCTAGCATAGGCTTCATTTCCACCTAATCTTTTATCTACTAAACAATGGTCGGTAATGGCATAGCCATGATAGGTGCTGCGGCTTGTTCCTGCTTCTTGTGTGCGACTCATGTTGTTTTCAGAAACAGGTGTCATCCAAATAGCGGTAACCCCTAATTCGTTAATATAATCTAAATGATTTTCTATTCCTTTTAAATCGCCACCATGTCGGTCAAAAGGGTTGTTTCTATCGTGTCCTGTATCTCGTAATGAAGGATCAAAATCGTTATCCGGGTTGCCATTACTAAAACGATCGGGCATTATCAAATAAATAAGATCACTTGCGTTAATACCTTGAATGGCTGTTTTCCCATTTTCTTTGCTACGCGGTTTTAATTCGTAGCTTATGGTTGCATTACCTATTTTAGGGCCAGCAATAAGAATGTTGAACTTTCCTGGTTTTGTATTTTCTGCTATAAGAAGATCTAAAAAAATGTAATTAGGGTTTTCAACCTTATTCACTTTTTCAATTTTTACACCAGGGTATTTAATAGTAACAGTATTGGCTTGTCCAATATTTTCAGCATGTAAAATGATTTGCAATCGAGGGTTTTTCATGCCCACCCACCAATGTAGTGGGTAGGTATGATAATGATTGATAGCTAGTGAGGCCTTTGTAACTAGTATACATGCTAATGCTAGGAATAATATTTTCTTCATCAAGCTAATTTATCTGATTTATTTTCTTTAATAATAAGGGCACAAACAACTGCTGCCGTACATAGTAATAGCCCCCCTACTAATACAGCGTTAAGCCTATCGCTACTTAAAAATTGGGTAAATATTTTACCAAAAAATAAGGAAGCTATTATTTCAGGTAATACAATAAAGAAATTAAAAATACCCATGTAAATACCCATTTTCTCTTGTGGTATTACCCCTGCCAACATAGAATAAGGCATGGATAAAATTGATGCCCAAGCTATACCTACCATACTCATGGAGATATAAAGCATCCATGGTTCTTGAATAAAATTTACGGATATTAAACCCAGTCCGCCAATTAATAAGCAAAAAGAGTGAGTGAGTTTTTTTCCTAATTTATTAACCCAAAAAGGTAGTGTAAAGGAAAAAGCAAAGGTTACAAGGTTTAAAATAGCGGAGGTATTATTAGCATGTTCAAGCCCCCTAGTAAAAACATCGCTATTGGTTTTTGCATCTCCTCCAAAAATATTTACGGCTACACCAGTGCTATAGTAAAACCACATAAGAAATAAGCCAGGCCAGGTTAAAAATTGTACCAGCGCTAGTTTCTTCATTTGTGCAGGCATAGCAGTAATTGCTGCCATTATTTCAGAAAAAATATTAGTACTACCTTCTTTATAATCGTTGCTAAGCGATTTTTTCCAATGGGGGTCGGAAGGTGGGTATTCTGTACTTTTAAAAACGGTGTATAAAACTGCACCTAAAAAAACGGCAGCACCAATATAAAACGACCACATAATATTCTGTGGAATACCGCCAGCTCCTTTCTCTCTGGATACGCCTATCCAATCTACTAATATGCGAGGTAGAAATAAAGCAATAAAGGAAGCCCCCCCAATAAACATACTTTGCATTGCATATCCATAGGAGCGTTGTTTTTCGTTTAAATTATCGGCTACAAAAGCTCTAAATGGCTCCATGCTTATATTGATGCAGGAATCTAATATCCATAAAGTACCGGCAGCCATCCATACAGCCGAAGAATTAGGCATAATGAAAAGTGCCAATGAGCTAAGTATGGCGCCAATTAAAAAATAGGGTCTTCTTCTACCCCATCTTGGATGCCAAGTTCTATCGCTTAAATACCCTACAATGGGTTGTACAATTAAACCCGTCATAGGGGCGGCTAGCCAAAGGCCAGGTATTTCATCAGCATTGGCACCTAAAAATTCATAAATGGCGCTCATATTACCCATTTGCAAACTCCATCCAAATTGTATTCCGAAAAAACCGAAACACATATTCCAAATTTGCCAAAAAGAAAGGCGTGGCTTTATACCAGTATAAGCAGCAGACATAAGCAATCGTTTTATTTGCGTAAGATAAGTAGATTATTTTTTTACCGTTTATTTACCTATAAAAAAAACAGCAACAAACGTTACCGGTTTAAAAAAAAATAACGGCATTTATATTACAAAACCATCCGGTAAAATGGCTCCTTTTTTTACCACCACTATTCCTTCTTTTACGGTGTATAAAGCGTGGTCGGTATTTTGCAAATGTATGCCTCCATTAATACGTACATCGTTACCTATCCTTACATTTTTATCGATGATGGCATTTTTGATATAGCACCTATCGCCTACGCCCAATAGCGGTATACCTTTATTACTGGCTTCTGCTATTTCGCTTAATGTTTCATATTGGTCGTTCCCCATCATATAAGTACTTACTATGGTGCTGCCATGGCCTATGCGAGATCGGATACCAATTACAGAATGCTCTACTCTTGATGCATTGATGATTGAACCCTCGGCCACTAAGGTTTTTTCTAAGGTAGTACCACTTATTTTAGCCGGTGGTAACATACGGGGGCGGGTATAAATATTTCTTTCGTTATCAAATAAATTAAAATCGGGAATGTCTTTTGTAAGGTCGAGATTGGCTTCAAAAAAAGAATAAATATTTCCAATGTCTGTCCAATAACCACTGTATTGGTAGCTGGCTACTTTATATTTAGCAATAGACTGCGGTATAATTTCTTTACCAAAATCGGTTGCAGCTTTGTATTCATCCTCCAATAAACTAAATAAAAGTTTTCTATTAAAAATATAAATACCCATAGAGGCTAAGTAGTTTCTGCCTTTTGCTTGCATTTCCTCTCCGGTATCGCTTACCCAATCTTGCAAAAGGTCTTTTTTAGGTTTTTCTATAAAAGAAGTAATTAGCCCCTCTTTACTTTTTAATATACCAAATTCGGGTGCCTCTCTTTGCGCTACGGGTATAGTAGCCACCGAAATATCAGCCTCTAATTGTTTATGGTTATCCAACATTTCAGCAAAGTCCATCTGATAAAGTTGATCGCCGGATAGGATAAGTACATAATCACTATCAAAGGCTTCAATATGTCGAAGGCCTTGGCGTACCGCATCGGCCGTGCCTTGAAACCATGTGGGGTTATCTGGCGTTTGTTCGGCGGCTAATATATCTACAAAGGCTTTACTAAAAGGGCTAAAATGATAGGTGTTTTTAATATGCCTATTTAAGGAGGCGGAATTAAACTGCGTTAACACAAACATACGGCCAATACCATTATTTAGGCAATTGGAAATAGGTATGTCCACTAACCTATATTTTCCCGCAATCGGTACGGCCGGTTTAGATCGGGAGGAGGTTAATGGAGATAAACGAGTACCCGCTCCTCCACCTAAAATAATACTTACTATTTCTTTTGCATTTGTAATTGTTCTAATCGCCATAACCAGAATTTATTTTAAAGATAGATATAGATCAATATATTGTTGAGCGCTGGAGTCCCAAGAGTGATCAATGGTCATCATGTGGCTGCGCATCCAATTAAAAAGAGATTGCTTATTGTAATAAAGATCGATGGCTCTTCCAACGGAATATTGAATATCTTCTACCGATGGATTATTAAAACGGATACCAGTACCTTGCCAATCGCCCATATCGGTTACTGTATCTCGTAAACCGCCTACATTACGTACAATGGGTACTGTACCATACTTAAGTGCATACATTTGATTGAGGCCACAGGGCTCTACCCTACTAGGCATTAATAAAAAATCTGCACCGGCATATATTAAATGACTTAACGATTCGCTATATCCAATATATGATTGATAATATCCTTTGAACTGGTGTGCCATTTGAAGTAAACTATCTTCTAACGATGGATCGCCAGAACCTAATACTAAAAAATTAACATTGCCATTATAATGATAAATGGATTGTGAAATAGCTGCCGGTAATAGGTCGGCTGCTTTTTCGCCTACCAATCTACCAATAAAAGTAATTAGCGGTTTGGTAGCATCTAATCCGAACTGCGTGGCTAGTGCCTGTTTATTTGCTAGTTTTCCATTGGCAACGGTTTCGTGATTGTATTGTTGCACCAGCATAGGGTCGGTTGCAGGATTCCAAACCTGTGTATCAATACCGTTAAGAATACCGGAACATTTTCCTTTTTCGTACTCAAATAAACTTTCTAATCCGTTTGCGGCACCCTTTAATTCTTCTAAATAACTATTGCTAACAGTGGTAACTTTCCAAGCGCATTTAACCGCAGCGGCTAAAGGGTTTATATTGTTATTCCATTCTAAAAGTCCCCATTTCCAGGCGTCAAAAGAAGGTAATAAATAATAATTATCCCAATGCATGCTGCCCTGGTATTGGGCATTGTGAACCGTAAGCACAGTGGGAATACTTGCCAATCGCTGCCGAAATGCAAAAGCATACTTTAGCATAAAAGGAATTAGACCGGTATGGTGATCGTGGCAGTGTATTACATCTGGTTGATGTTGCCAATTATTGATCCAGTCGCAGGCGGCTATTTGAAAAGCAATAAATCTTTGCACATCATCGTCATAGCCATATATCTTTTCTCTATCCAATAGGCCATTGATGTCTATAAGGTATAAGTCAAACCCTAGTTTATTATTTTTTTCTTTAATTACATTATAGCGAAAGGGATGTGGCCCCATTTGTTGTTGACCTTCATGCACCAGTTCCCAATCGTTGGTATACAAAAATTGGGTGCGGTACATGGGCATTATTACTTTGGTTACATGCCCCAGTGCTACCTGGTATTTGGGTAATGCCCCTACTACATCTCCCAGCCCACCGGCTTTGGCTACCGGATAACATTCTGCTGCTATATGAATTATCTCCATTGGTTGTATTTGAAAGCGCTTGAAATTATGTAGTTTTTGTAAGCTGCACAACTTTATTCAATCTGCACTAAAAAAAAGAATGCTGATTTATCCAATCAATGCATTTAAGGTTAAGATTAGAACATTGTGGAACTGTTTTTTTGTGTGAGCATAAAATGTATTACTTTCAGCACCCAATAAACTAACTGATTGTTATGACTAAACAAACTACACAGCCCACCAACTATGGGGCTTTAAGCACATTAGTTACCGTTTTCTTCTTCTGGGGTTTTATTGCTGCCGGTAATAGTGTATTTATCCCTTTTTGTAAGCATTATTTCAAATTAGATCAATTTCAAAGTCAACTTATTGATTTTGCATTTTATACCGCATATTATGTGGGCGCCTTAGTACTTTTTGCATATGGCGCATTAGGCGGAAGAGATTTAGTAGGCAAATGGGGCTATAAAAAAAGTATTGTTTATGGCTTGTTGTTCTCTGCGTTTGGTGCAGCGGCTATGATTTTGGCTGTAAATGGAAACAGTTTTGCTGGTATGTTATTAGGATTGTTTATTGTTGCTTTGGGCTTTTCATTACAACAAACCGCTGCTCAGCCCTTTGCTATCACGCTAGGCGATCCTGCTACGGGCACTGCCAGAGTTACGTTAGGTGGCGCCGTTAACTCATTCGGTACTTCTATTGGCCCTTTAGTGGTTGCCTTAGCATTGTTTGGTACTACCGCTGCTATTACCGATGAGCAAATAGCATCTTTAAGTCTCTCAAAAGTAATTTTACTTTACATAGGTGTGGGTGCTTTGTTCATTGCAGCAGCGGCCCTATTTTTCTTTTCCAAAAAAGTTCCGTCGGGTGTTATTATTGAAAAAACGGAAAAAGCAAATAAAGCATTAGCTACACTTATTATTATGACGGGTTTATTGGTTGTAGTTTTTGTACCCATATTTAGTAGTTACCAAAAAGATATGACCAATGCTACCGCCGATGAAAAACATGCCTTAGAAGCGTATAGACTGTGGTGGTTAATGGGAGCTTTGGTAATAGTGGTAGGTGGTTTACTACTGGCCAATTTTAGTGCTAAGCGCCAATCGGAAGGTTGGGGAGCTATGCGTTACCCACAACTAGTATTGGGCATGCTGGGTATTTTTACATATGTTGGTGTAGAAGTTACGGTAGGTAGTAACCTGGGCGAGTTATTAAAACAACAAGAATTTGGATCATTGGCTGCTTCAGAATCTACGCCTTACATAATGATGTATTGGGGCAGTTTAATGATAGGTAGATGGTGCGGTGCTATTGGTGCTTTTAACTTTGCAAAAAGTAAGAAAGTGTTGCTGCAAATCATTGTTCCGCTCATAGCTTTTGCATTATTAATTGGCATCATTTTTCTATCCAAGTACAAAGTGGATGATTTATTTTATTATGTAGTGTGTGTATTGGTATTAATTATTGGGTTTTATTTTAGTAAGGATAAACCAGTACAAACGCTGTTAATATTTAGTTTATTAGGTGTAGCAGCCATGGTAATAGGATTACTAACAACGGGCACAATAGCCATTTATGCTTTTTTAAGCGGTGGATTATGTTGTTCCATCATGTGGCCATGTATATTTAGTTTATCAGTAGCGGGTCTTGGAAAATATCAATCGCAGGGCTCTGCCTTTTTAATTATGATGATTTTAGGTGGTGGTATACTTCCGCCAATACAAGGAAAGTTAGCCGATTTAATAGGCATACATGAGTCCTATATTGTTGCAGTTTTTTGCTATGCATACCTCGCATTTTTTGCTTTTATTGTTAAAGGTATTTTAAGAAGACAAGGTATAGATTATGATGCCGAAGTTACAGGAGGGGGTCACTAAAAAAAGATAAAATGAGTACATACGCAATAGGAATAGACATAGGTGGTACCAATACTAAGTTTGGTATTGTAGATAGAGAAGGCCACATATTGGAACAAGACAGAACTTCTACAAACGAACATGATAATGTACAGGGGCTAATTAATGAACTACATGCAAAGCTTGCCCCTATGATTGAAAAAGTGGGGGGAAATACTGCCATAGCCGGCATGGGCATTGGTGCACCCAATGGAAATTATTATACAGGTAATATTGAACATGCGGCTAATTTAAAATGGAGAGGAATAATTCCATTGGCCAGTATGATGGCCGAAAAGTTTGGGCTTAAAGTAAAAGTAACCAACGATGCTAATGCTGCCGCCGTAGGCGAAATGATGTATGGATGCGCCAAAGGCATGAAGCATTTTATTGTAATAACATTAGGCACTGGTGTAGGAAGTGGTATTGTAATAGATGGTAAAATTGTTTTAGGGCATGATGGCTTTGCTGGCGAATTAGGACATACCATTATTAGGCCTGGCGGTAGGTTACACAAAGGCACTGGAATAAAAGGCAGCTTAGAATCTTATGCATCGGCAACCGGTGTAAGAGATACTGCTATTGAACTACTGGGAGAAAATCCGCAAACAGAAAGTTTACTGCGCCAATTTAGTGTGGAGGAACTTACCAGCCAATCTGTATATGATTGCGCAGTTAAAGGCGATAAGATTGCCAATAGCATTTTTCAATCAACCGGGCAAATATTGGGCGAGGCACTAGCCAACTTTGTAATGTTTTCATCGCCGGAGGCCATTATACTTTTTGGCGGCCTTACCAAGGCAGGCGATTTAATTATGAACCCCACGCAAAAAGCAATGGAAGAAAGCCTGATACAAGTTTTTAAAAACAAAGTAAAGTTGATGTATAGTGAGTTAAAAGAAGCCGATGCGGCAATTTTAGGCGCTAGCGCATTAGTATGGGAATAATAAAATTTAAACTAAAAAAAGCGGCTACTAGGAAAACTTATTAGCCGCTTTTTTTTATTTTGATACTACCCCTCCGTTTCTTTTTCACTCATCAAATAAGCTTTTATAAAGCCATCCAATTCTCCGTCCATTACGGGCTGCACATTACCTACTTCAAAATCGGTGCGATGGTCTTTTATCATTTTATACGGATGAAAAACATAACTGCGAATTTGGCTCCCCCACTCTATTTTTTTCTTTTTGGCGTTGTTTGCATCCTTAATAGCATTACGCTTTTGTAATTCTAATTCGTATAGCTGGCTGCGAAGCATTTGCATGGCCAACTCTCTATTGCCCAGCTGTGTACGGTCTTGTTGGCATACCACCACAATACCAGTGGGTAAGTGTGTTAATTGCACTTTAGTTTCTACCTTATTTACGTTTTGTCCACCGGCACCACCACTTCGGCTGGTTTCCATTTTTACATCCGCTGGTTTTATTTCAATCTCAATGGTATCATCCACCATAGGGTATACATATACACTTACAAAGGATGTATGCCTGCGGGCATTACTATCAAAAGGAGATATACGTACCAGTCGGTGAACACCACTTTCAGCCTTTAAAAATCCGTAAGCAAATGCACCTTCAAATTGCAAAGTAGCTGTTTTAATACCCGCTCCATCTCCCCATTGCCAATCCATTTCTGTTACCTTCCAACCCTGCCTTTCACCATACATTCGGTACATACGAGCTAGCATTTCAGCCCAGTCTTGGCTTTCCGTTCCACCGGCACCACTGTTAATTTGTAATACTGCGGGCAGCTCATCCTCCGGTTCATTAAGGGTAGCTTTAAACTCTGCATCCTCAAGTGCCACCAATGCCGCATCATAGGCCGATTGAGTTTCTTCTTCAGAGGCATCGCCACCTTTCCAAAACTCAAAAAGTACGGCAAAATCTTCCACTGCGGTATTCGTGTTATCAAAAAGATTAACCCAATACTCGTTCAGTTTTATTTCCTTCATAATGGCCGTGGCCCGGCTGTTATCGTCCCAGAGACCGGGACTTAGCGAAAGTTGCTTATCATTTTCAATTTTAGCGATACGGTTCTCAACGTCAAAGAAACCTCCTTATCCCGGCAATGCGGGACCGCATATCCTGTAATTTTTCTATTGTCATGGTGCGAAGGTAATGGTTTTGATTTACCTATCCTGTTGAAACAATTTTCCCAAATGGTGTTAAATTGTAGCGTTGATAATTATATTGTTAGCTTTTACAAAAAGCGTATTACCTACAAAGTATTAGCTTGCTAAAAGCGAAGGGCATAAAATTTAAACCCCATAAAATTTCTTTGCTTTTTCCCCCATTGCATACGCCGGCCCATTGGTAAAAGTTGCTGCCCAAGTTTGGCCGTGTGCGGCAGCCGACATTAGGCTGCTACATAGCCAAAGAGCATCCCCACTATGCTTTGTATGTTCTTTGAATTCTGTAAACAAAATAAAATTTATAGAAAAGCTATTGTTAATTTGTATCTAACTTTCAAACCCGACATAGTTATGTTAGCACAGCAAAAAGCGTTTAGCTACTGCCCATTAGCAGATGTGCATTTGACGGTGCTGTTAGAAAACTAAGCCGGTGTGAGATATCGGCTGGGAAGTTGTAAATTGTGGACACTCGGGAACGGAAAAGACCATGGGCGCCACGAATTGTGCAATCATCGCCTTACATATCCACCGTATCATACACCACCACTTTATTCCACAGTGTATTACAAGCTTCTACAAATTGTAAATGTACAGGGTCGGTTTGGTAACTATCTTGATCTGCTTTATTGGCAAATAATGTAAACCAAGAAACCTGGTAAGACCCATCAATAACCGAGCGGCTAGTACTGGCTGGTTTGCCAATATGAAACTGTTGAATAGTTTTTATAGCAGATAGTTTTTTTAAGCCTGCTATTAGTTTATTTAAATCGTCCTTGCTATCCGCATTTTTCAACCAAAAAAAAACATGGTGAACAAATACATTTTTCATTTCTCTTTTTTTATGATTTCCAGTAAACATAGCAGCCCCACCTATTGCCGTAAGTGCTGAGTTGCCTACAAAATTGCGTCTACTTATTTTCTTCATATTTTAGTTTTATTAAAGGTAGTAGCAATTTGTAAGCAATAGTTGTTGTAGTTTTATAAAAATTTACCTACTTGAAAAAAATTACGGCTTCTACCCTATTCCTTTTTATATCAGGCTTAGTGATGGCCACTGCAAAAGATACTACCCTGCAATATCATTTACCAGATAGTGTAAAAGCCGTGCAGTTTATGGCGGAGTTCTCTATCAATAACGCTTTTAATGACAAATATTTTGAAGCTGGCATTAATACAAATGTTGTATCAATTGGCATACGGCATAATAAAAACACATCCAGTGTAATATTTAGTCCATCTTATCATTCCTCATTTAAACAAATTGCCATAGGTGCTAATGTGTACCATGATAAAAAATACGTAAATCCTTATTTTAATTACACATTAACCCCCAATGAAAAGTACAAACTTCTAATTTCACAAGCTACCGATTCGGTTACCAATACTTCTATCTATTCGGGTTACATTTTTTTGCCTAAAGAAAAGACATGGAAACTAATTGCCTCCTATCAATATAATGACAGATGGCATACAATAAGCGCTCCATCGGCCTATATAACCAAACATAAAAAAAGCAATGTAAATATTTCGGTAACAGCATCCCTTGTACAACGCAACAGCGGAAGCTGGAAAAATTTACTACAAGATGAAATTTATACCCCTTCCCCTAATTTAAAATTATCTAACCACTTAGATAGTTTAGTGCAGGCCACTACTGATTTACAAATTATTAGCAATGCCATAGCTGATGGTAAGGTATCCCTTAGCCAACAAAAGCAAGGTATTTTTTATGAAGTTATGCAAGTGGGCACCGGTGCTCAAATACAACCTACGGACACCGTAACGGTACATTATAAAGGCTATCTGTTTAATGATGGATTTGTATTTGATCAAACACAGGAAAGCCCCATTACTTTTCCACTTAACCAACTTATAAAAGGCTGGCAAATAGCGTTGCCAGCTTGTAAGGTAGGGTCCAAAGTTAAAATAGTCATTCCTTCGGGGTTGGCCTATTCTATTAGAACAATATCAACTAGGATAATACCAAATAGTATATTGGTGTTTGAAGTGGCGGTGCTAAATACGCAACCAATCGTAAAATAAGTAAATCGTTATTGGTTGAATACCAGGGTATAAAATTCACTTAGATAAAATACTTATTAAATACTAGAAAAAATACTTAGTAAAACTATGCGGTTTGGGGTTCTGCTATTATTTTGGCACTACAAAAGTCAAAATCTACCCCCGTGCAAAAATTAGTTTTTAGTTTATTCACAGCCGTCATTGTATTATCTGCCTGTCAAAAGGAGGTTTTTATTAACCCTGTTGTACCGGTTAAAAAAAATCCATGTATTGAACAAAAAGTTAATCCCGCTGGACGTTCTTACCACAGCGATTCAATAGTAGCATTTAATTGTACGGAAAAGCATTGTGGGTTTTTATCACTCAGCACTAAAAATTATTGGGTGTATCAAGATTCGCTCTTTAATGATGGAAATTTTGTATCGGTAAAAATTGACACTCTACGCTATGCTAATACCTATCGTTCTTTATCCGATGGGCTTACATGGTGGAAAGGCACTAAAAACATTGGCCTGCCCAATCTTTTATATACAAACGATTCTGCCATATTTACCGCTATTCAATTAAGCTTTTCGCCAGAAACTACCAACGCCGTTAAAAGCTACAGCTTGTTTGCTGGCGATTCAGTTAAATACCTTACCAGTTTTGATGACATTAGAGCCGTTGGTCGTTCTGTTAAAATAAATGAAGCTATCAAAGTGCCAGCCGGTAGCTTTAGTAACTATCTTTTGTTTGAAAAAAATGCCAACTTTTTTGGAAGCGACCAATTAAAGTTTTTACCCGGTATTGGTGTGGTACAATATGTTCAAATGCGTGTACCCATTGGCGGAAGAGAAAGTAAAAAACAAATCGTTTCTACATTAGTTGCCTATCACTTAGAATAATGTAGATCAACAGCACTGCTATATCCACAAACCTATTTGCTGCTTTTGCATACGTAATTTATTTTATACTAAAGTTGCGAAATGGTTATTTAGTTAACTCGTAAAGTATATTACTAAGCAGTAAATGTTTAAAAATATAAATGCCCCTTTTTATAAAAAGGGGCATTTACGTTACAAGGAATAAAGCTAATGGCTTATGGTAATATTATGATGCGTTGTTGGTTTCCATTGTTCCAAGTAAGTAATGCTTTATTATCGCATGCACCATTGTTAGGAAAACCAAAGTCGAGTAAAAGTTCACGATTATTCACAGTTATTTTTACAGCTCCTTCATTGATCCAATGGCAAGCTACTTTTTTTATCAATGGCGTTTCTGTGTTTAAGGTTACGGTTCTTCCATTATTAAATTGCGTGGTAGAGCGGCCCGTAATTTTATAAATATCGTCTCTAACAATATTCGTACTCATGCCCGCAATTTGTGTTACCACTTTTTTGCCTTGGTATTGATAACCTCTTCCGTTGGGAAAGTTAACCCCACCATTAAGTACTTCAATACTCCATTTGTGAATAGGTAGTTCGCTTAGGTTTTTAAAAATCTTTGTACCGGTAATATGGGCGCTGTTTACATAGTAATTTACAAACGTCATGGTTACTACGGCGCCAGGTCTACGGATGGGGGCTGTAAAGTGTAGTACAATTTTTCCTTTGCGTACCTTACCATCGTTGCCACGACAGCTATCGGTAAAGTCAATCGTTACCGTTTTAGGATAAGTACTGTCGTTAGGCGAAACGGTAATAGTAGCACAATCACCAATGCGTTCTCTTAACTCGTGAAAGCGAGGTAAAAATTGGCGTCCTTGTTCAGTAGCAGCAGATCGGCCTTCTAAACCAAATCCACCTGCATTGCCCTCTTCTTCGGCAGCCGTCATTCCAATATCATCTGCATCATCAAAACTGGCTTCAGCTTGTGCACTCTCGTCTGATAAAGTAGCGGCTTCTTCTACGGTAATAGTTTCGGAGGCAATGCTAGTTTCTTTTTGACAAGCAACAAATACAAGGGAAAGAATGGCTGCTGCAATGATGGCAGTAAACATTCGGTTGAATGAGGTAATTTTCATGGCTATACTTTTTATTTTTAAAAAATTATTAACGAAACTTTTGAACTAGGTGGAGCAAGAAAGTTTAACCCCCGAGTAGAATTTTATTTTTTTTATTACATTAAACTTTTTCTAATTGGCAAAGTATGGCCGCCCTATTTTCGTTTGCACTGCCTTAAAAACTTTACCTTTGCCTTTCAATATTAGCAATGGATATAAAAAATAATATACTCGAAACCATCGGTAACACGCCGCTCATACGTTTAAATAAAATAGCAAAAGAGTTTCCTTGTACAGTATTGGCCAAGGTTGATTATTTTAATCCTGGTAACTCTATCAAGGATAGAATGGCGTTAAAAATGGTAGAAGTGGCCGAGCAAGAAGGTAAATTAAAACCTGGGGGCACTATTATAGAAGGTACCAGTGGCAATACAGGTATGGGGTTGGCTTTAGCGGCAGTGGTAAAGGGGTATAAATGTATTTTTGTTACAACAGATAAGCAATCTAAAGAAAAGGCAGATATATTAAAAGCGGTGGGGGCAGAAGTAATTGTATGTCCTACTAATGTTATGCCTGAAGATCCTAAAAGTTATTACAGTGTAGCAGCACGATTGGCTAAGGAGGTACCCAACTCCTACCACATGAACCAGTATGATAACTTGGCCAATAGATTAGCCCATTATGAAAGTACAGGCCCCGAAATTTGGAAACAAACAGATGGAAAAATTTCACACCTTGTTTGTACTGCGGGTACCGGCGGAACAATTGTAGGCACAGCCAAATATTTAAAAGAAAAGAACCCCAATATAAAAGTGTGGGCTATTGATGTGTATGGGTCGTTGTTAACAAAATATTTTAGAACCGGAGAAATAGATATGAATGAAGTACACCCATACATAAGCGAGGGTTTTGGAGAAGATTTTGTACCGAAGAATTATGATATGGGTGTGATTGATCATTTTGAACAGGTAACGGATAAAGATGGGGCGGTAGTGGCACGTCGTTTGGCAAAAGAAGAAGGATTGTTTTGTGGGTATAGTGCAGGTAGTTGTTTTCAAGGCTTGTTTCAATTAAAAGATCAATTAAAAAAAGATGATGTTGTAGTATGTATTTTTCATGATCATGGAAGCCGTTATGTAGGAAAAATTTATAACGACCAGTGGATGATAGAACGAGGTTTTTTGGATGTTAAAACTTTTAAAGATGTAGTTAGTGCAAGAGGTAATAAAAAATTAATCACCGTAGCGCCCACTCAAACAGTGGCCGAAGCAGTGGAACTAATGAAGAAATATGATATTGAACAAATTCCGGTATTACAAGATCAAGAAATTATAGGTTCCATTAGCGAAAATGGATTGTTCAAAAAAATATTTGACAATCCTGCTATAAAAATAGCTACTGTGCAATCGGTTTTAGAAAATCCTTTTCCGGTACTTAGTTTTGATACACCGGTGGAAAGAATAAGTACATTAATAGACAAAGAAAATGGTGCTGTTTTGGCAAAAGACGAGGCAGGCAATTTGCATATTGTTACTAAATACGACGTACTGCAATCTTTTGGAAAGTAAATGACAACTTTTCTACCTGCTCAAATACTTGAAATACAAAGGCCTTTATAGGCCTTTCGTATTTTTACGAAAACCATTACAAGTACTTATGCCCAAAAAAGTATAGGATAAAAACATTTAACATTTCGCAAATTTGCTCTTGTACAGCAGTAGCGTGGTTTTTACTTTTGTATCAGAAGTTGATTGTTACGACAATCATTGTTTAGGTAAATTTAAAATCCTAGTCCTTACAAAAAACCAAATTCGTTTTAGAAAATTAAAATCCAGTATCAGTCAACTTCTTTTTTTAGATCTTTAAAATAGTATCATACATCCGTTGAAAGTTCAACCAATGTCCTTAAAAACCAAAGAAAATCCAAATCCAACTTCCGTTGAAAGACATTCATCCAAATCCAACGTCCAACAAAAAACCAATTTCAACGTCACCGTGTCCAAATCCAATGAAAGAATTAAAAAGTCCGGAACCCTCCTGTTAAACTTCAAGTTTAACAGGAGGCGCGGTGAAACTTTGTTTCGCTATTTACCTTGATTTAGTACTTTGCATGCAGCTTTACTTTCTAAAGCTGAATTTTTATGCCCTTTTATATTGATCAAATAGGCCGCACTATCAGCCTCCCCATTCTTCCAAAAAGAATTGTTTCATTAGTTCCATCCCAAACGGAATTATTATTTTTTTTGGGCCTTACTTATGAAGTGGTGGGCATTACCAAATTTTGTGTGCACCCATCACAATGGTTTAATGCTAAAACAAAAGTGGGCGGTACCAAGCAACTACACATTGATACTATTCGCCAACTTCAGCCCGATTTAATAATTGCCAACAAAGAAGAAAATCTTAAAGAACAAATAGACTTGTAAGCTCCCCTTAAATTCGTTCCAATCAAAAGTATAATTTTTTTTGTTTAACATGGGAAACGGATTAAATATATTCAACTGGCGGAACATAGCCCAGCGACTGATGTGGTCTTGAACAGTTGTAATCCTGTCGCCACTGCTCTGCTTTTTCTCTAACATCATTGAGGTTATTAAAAACAAAAGCGTTTAATAACTCTTTTCTGATATTTCCATTGCACCTTTCTACATAACCATTCTGCATTGGCTTACCGGGCTGTATAAAAGCCAGGCTTACGTTATTTTCTTTGCTCCATATATCTAAGCGGTTCGATATAAACTCCGGCCCGTTATCCATCCTTATTATTTGCGGCAAGCCTCTGAACTCTTTTAAATAATCCAATACTCTTATTAGCCTTAAAGTTGGCAATGATAAATCAGTTTCAATGTGTAAAACTTCCCTGTTGTAATCATCTATGATGTTTAGTAATCTAAACCGCCTTCCATCCCAAAGTGTATCACTCATAAAATCAACGCTCCACACTTCATTAACACCTGCAGGTTGATACAACGATTGTTTTACTCTTTGTGGTAATCGTTTACGAAAACGTCTGCGGATATTGAGTTTCATATCGGTATAAACCCGGTATACTTTCTTGTGATTCCATATTAAACCTTCTCTCCTAATACGAAAGTAGCTTTGCCAAAAACCAATGGCAGGATGCTTCTCTACCAGTTGTTGCAACTGCGCTATAACAGCTTCATCTGCCTTTGGCTTCCGATTATATTGTGTTGTACTACGTGGCAGACTTACTGTTTTACATGCCTGACGCTGGCTTACACCATGTTCCTTAATCAAGTGTTCAACCAGGCTGCCCTTCTCGTCAGGCGTTACAGCTTTTTTGCAATAGCATCTTTTAGGGCTTCATGCACTAAACTTAAATTAGCATACATCCGCTTTAAACGGCTGTTCTCATCTTCTAATTCTTTTACCCGTTTAAGTTCA
>JBDKJF010000028.1:0-26158 GCA_039796695.1 Bacteroidota bacterium | reverse complement strand
AAAACCCGGATGTGGTGAAATTGGTAGACACGTCAGACTTAGGATCTGATGCCGCAAGGTGTGGGGGTTCGAGTCCCTCCATCCGGACAATAGAATACCAAACAGACGAACAAGGAATTAAGAATTTTGAAGCACACTCCTTCATGATTTTTAATTCCTTGTTCAATATTTATCAATCAATTAATTATCATGGCAGCAGTTACCAGAGAAAACATTGGCCACTTACACGAAAAATTTACCGTTAAGCTAAACAAGGCCGATTATCTTCCTTCTTTCGAAAGGGCATTAAAAGAGTATAGCAAAAAGGCTAACATTCCCGGCTTTCGCAAAGGAATGGTGCCTGCAGGCTTAATAAAAAAAATGTATGGCGCCTCTCTTTTTACGGACGAGGTTTTAAAATCTGTAGATAAAGAATTAATAGGTTATTTGCAATTGGAAAAGGTAGACATATTTGCCCAGCCCCTACCTATGGATGCTGATTTTAAACAATTAGATGTAAACAGCCCGCAGGATTATTCATTTGATTTTGAAATTGGTTTAAAACCCGATTTTCAATTAGCAGATTTGGCAACAGCCAAAACTACCCGCTATGTAATTACCGTTACAGATAAAATGATAGACGACGAAGTAACCCGCCTACAAAATAGACATGGGAATATGAAGGACGTTGAAGTTGTAGATAATGAGGAGAACGTATTGAACCTACATTTTACTGAAGTAAATGCAGATGGCACTGAAGTAGAAGGAGGGGTAAGCAAAGACAATTCTATTTTAGTAAAATACTTTGCCGAAGGCTTTCGCAAAAACTGGACAGGTAAAAAAGTAGGCAATAGCGAAACTGCCACTCTTACTACCGCTTTTGATGAAAAAGAGAGAGAATGGATAGTAAGCGATTTGGGCTTAAAAGACGATGCTACAGCAGGCGAGAAATTATTTAAAATCGCTATTACAAAAGTAGGTTTGTTAGAAAAAAGAGAGCTGAACGAGGAATTTTTTAATCAACTATATCCCGGGCAGTCTGTAGTAACGGAAGCCGATTTTAGAGGAAAAATTAAAGAAGAAATTAGCGCCTATTGGAGCAGTCAGGCTACCAATCAAATTCAAGACCAAGCCTATCATGCCCTGTTAGATAACACTAACATTGATGTGCCAACCGATTTCTTAAAAAAATGGATTAAAACCCAATCAGAATCACCTAAGACTGATGAAGAAGTAGAAAATGAATTTCCTACTTTTCTTAAGCAATTAAAGTGGACCCTCATTTCTGACAAAATTGTACAGGACAATGGCATTCAAGTAAACCCAGACGAGGTAAAGGCTTTTGCCAAACAACAATTATTTAGTTATATGGGCGGTGCCAATTTAGGCGAAGATCAACCTTGGGTAAACGACTATGTAGAAAAAATGATGAAGGATAGAAAATATGTAGAAGAAAGCTATAATCGCCTGCAAACCCAAAAAATATTTGATTGGGTGGGCACTCAAGTAAAACCCACTGAAACGGCTATCAGTGCCGAAGATTTTACCAAAATGGTGGAAGAACATCAACATCAACACCATCACTAAGCCTTGCATACAAGGCCAATTGATTGGTTCGCTTTTTTAAAAAAACCTCGCAAACAAAATGCGGGGTTTTCTTTTCCACTTATGCCATTAAGTCAAATCCTAAACCATTACTGTCAGCAATTTTGCAGTTTAGCCTTTTGGACGGATATTTGAAGTATACAGATGGTTTAAAGTGTAAACTATTTCTTTAAACCCTAAAATTTAAATTGAACACATGACATTCAACTCCGAGTTTGAAAAATATGCCGTAAAGCACCATGGTATTTCCAGTAATAAATTGCATGGCTATGCATCGCATTTAGTAACGGCAATGACACCGAACATTATAGAAGAGCGTTCTTTAAACGTAGCAGTAATGGATGTATACAGCCGTTTGATGATGGACCGCATTATTTTTCTTGGCTATCCCATTAATGATGAGATTGCTAACATTGTAACCGCACAGTTATTATTTCTAGATAGTACAGACCGTACCAGAGATATTAATATGTACATTAACAGCCCCGGTGGTAGTGTGTACAGCGGCTTAGGCGTGTATGATACTATGCAATATGTAAGTCCAGATATTGCCACCATTTGTATAGGCGTGGCTGCATCGATGGCTTGTGTATTATTAGGTGCTGGTACTAAAGGCAAAAGAGCAGCATTAAAGCACTCTCGCATAATGATGCATCAGCCCAGCGGCGCTATTGGTGGACAAGCCAGCGATATACAAATTACCGTAAACGAAATACGCAAGCTTCGAAAAGAATTGTACGAAGTGGTACACATCCACACCGGCAAATCAATTGAACAAATAGAAAAAGATTTTGAAAGAGATAATTGGATGACGGCTACAGAGGCCAAAGAATATGGATTGGTAGATGAGGTGTTGGTAACAAACCCGAGGAAAACGGCAGCGAAATAGGAACACGGATAACACTGCTTAAACGGATTAACACTTTTTTTTATTATTAAATAACAGTTTATTCTTTTAGTCGAAATTCCGTTTTGCCAAATAGCGAATGAAAAGATCAAGTGCGTGACCCTTCAATGCCGCAGGATAAACGCAACTGACGGTGATAGTTGTAATACAGATGACCAAATAAAAAATTAAATTATGAACCACAAACAATTTTTATACGGCAATTTTAAAATGCATGATGAGGAGGAAGAAAAAGAAGAGCGACCAAAACAGGATAGCGAATCGGGCATGTTTAATAAAAAATTAGAAAATCTTTTTTTTGAAAAACGCTCTGTTTACTTATGGGGCGTGGTGGATGATAAAAGTGCAAAAGATGTAGTAAGTAAATTATTATTATTGGATGCCGATAAGCCAGGCGAAGAAATAAAATTTTACATCAATAGCCCGGGTGGTGTGGTTACCAGCGGTATGGTAATGTACGATACTATGCAAATGATAAAAAGTCCGGTTAGTACTATTTGCATGGGTTTGGCGGCATCGATGGGTTCTATTTTGCTAAGCGGTGGGGTAAAGGGCAAGCGCTATATTTTTCCACATGGCGAAGTAATGATACACCAGCCAAGCCTAGGCGGATACATACAGGGCGTAAGTACCGATTTAGAAATACAGGCCAAACAAACCTTGCGGGTAAAAGAAATAGGCGCTACCATTTTGGCCAATAATTGTGGCAAAACAGTAGCGCAAATAATGAAAGATTTTGATAGAGATTATTGGATGGATGCCCAACAATCCATTGCCTATGGTATAGCCGATAAAATTGTAAGCCAGTTATAATCGTTAAATAGTATAACCCTACAGGTAATTTTACTAGTATTTGTGGGCCATTGAAAGCTATTTTGATAAAAAATAATCCTTCACAGAATTACATGGTGTAATTTTGTGTGTTACTTGTACGTTGGTAATTCGTTACTGAATAAAAATTTATGGCAAAAAATCCTTTACATTGTTCCTTTTGTGGTCGTAATAGAGATGAAGTTAAAATCTTAATTGCGGGGCAAGAAGGGCATATCTGTGAAAACTGTGTAGAACATGCACAAGAAATTATAGATCAAGAACTGGTAAGCAAAGACGAGAAAAGCAATGCCTCTTTTAAACTAACTGTAAAAAAGCCCATTGAAATAAAGCGCTTCTTAGACGAATATGCCATAGGCCAAGATGAGGCTAAGAAAGTATTGGCTGTAGCGGTGTACAACCATTATAAACGCTTACAATATAAACCATCAGAAGCAGCTACAAATAGCGAAGTGGAAATTGATAAAAGCAATATCATAATGGTAGGCGAAACTGGTACAGGCAAAACATTGCTAGCTAAAAGTATAGCCCGCTTGCTAAATGTACCCTTTACCATTGTAGATGCCACTGTATTTACCGAAAGTGGCTATGTGGGCGAAGATGTAGAAAGCATTCTTTCTCGATTATTACAAGTATGTAATTATGATGTAGCGGCGGCCGAAAGAGGAATTGTTTTTATAGATGAAATAGACAAAATAGCCCGCAAAGGCGATAATCCTTCTATTACAAGAGATGTAAGCGGCGAAGGTGTGCAGCAGGGTATGTTGAAACTTTTAGAAGGTTCTGAAGTGTTAGTACCCCCACAGGGCGGTCGTAAACATCCAGAACAAAAACTAGTAAAAGTTAACACCCAAAACATACTCTTTATTTGCGGAGGTGCTTTTGATGGTATAGACAGAATTATTGCCCGTAGAGTACAAACCAATACAATAGGCTTTAATGTAGATAAAGAACAGCAGGAGGACATGAAGAAAAACCTGCTTCGTTATGTAAACCCGCAAGATTTAAAGGCCTTTGGATTAATACCAGAATTACTAGGCCGCTTACCGGTAGTTACCCATCTTGATCCTTTAGATGCCGTTACCTTAAGAGCCATCCTTACCGAACCTAAGAATGCATTAATAAAACAATACCAGCGTTTATTTGAGTTAGAGGGGATTGAATTAAAAATTGAAGATGAGGTATTGGACTTTATGGTGCAAAAAGCGTTGGAATATAAACTAGGCGCTAGAGGCTTGCGTAGTATTTGCGAAGGCATATTAACCGATGCTATGTTTGAAATGCCCTCATCCAAAGAAAAACAATTTATAGTAGATATAACTTATGCGCAAAGTAAGTTTGATAACAGCAAGTTAAGTCTGTTGAAAGTGGCTTAACCGTATTTTTAGTAATAAAATGATTTTAATGATATTTGTACCCCTGTTTATTGCAGGGGTAATTTTTTAAACCAACTTATATGCAACAACTAATAGAAAAACTAAAAACAGAAGCAGGCCTTACAGAAGAACAAGCTAAGCAAGTAATTGCTACTATGAAAAGTTATGTGGTAGAAAAATTCCCAATGCTAGAAGGAGCGGTGAATAATGTGTTTGGTGGAGAGTAGTATTTAAAACAGCAAACTTGTCTTTTTCAATATACTATGCACAAAGACACCCAAGCTTACAACAACGCCCAAACAAAAGCAGAGAAAGAAATCTGCAACCAGCTTGCTGCTGCAATAGATGCGGCCCTACCCAAAGCCGAAAATAAAATATGGCATGCCCACCCGGTTTGGTTTATTGAGGGTAACCCGATAGTGGGCTATAGTAAACAAAAAGCAGGCATACGGCTCATGTTTTGGAGCGGGGCCGATTTTGAAGAAGCATTACTACAACCTGGCACCGGAAAATTTAAAGATGCATCCTTTTTTTATCAAGAAGCCGCACAAATCAACTTAAAAGATTTGAAACGCTGGTTAAAAAAATCCATCACCATACAATGGGATTATAAAAATATTGTAAAAAGAAAAGGTGTGTTAGAAAGATTGAAATAATATAACTAAACCCCTTTTGCATAAATCCTATTCCCTGGCGTAATGGCACGATGAGGCCTGCCAAATTTTTGTTTATGGTTAATGCTTTAAAACAAGCAACGGTTGACAAACTATTCGGTGCTTCTATCTACCTTACATATACATTAGCGTATCATTCTACACTTTTTACCTTTAGGATGGTTAGCTGCCTCGTAGGGCGTCATGGCGCGGTGACAAGCTTGAAAAATAAACTGGACTAAAAAAATTACGAGAAGTGTTTTTGTTGTTTTCATATTGTAGGTTATAGGATAAATCTACCACGCCAGTTTGAAAATCAAAACTGGTTTTCACTTCTGAAATATGCTAACCCCAAAAGGGTGTTTTTTACCCTGCCAGTATCGTTTCTATACGGGTTAATTCTTCACCACTAAATCTAGTATTTTTCAACGCATCTATACTATTGCTTAATTGAGTGGTGGAGCTGGCCCCTACTAATACGGAAGTTACCCGCTTATCTTTCAATAACCAGGCTATGGCCATTTGCGCTAGCGATTGCCCTCTAGAAATAGCCATCTCATTTAATGCCTTTACTTTTTGCAATGTACTTTCTCCTAAATCGGTTAGTTGTAATGCCCCATTACTAAGGCCACGCCCTACCCTTGAGTTGGACGGTATACCATTTAAATATTTATCTGTAAGCGTTCCTTGTGCTAAGGGCGAAAAAGCAATGGTGCCGATGCCTTGTTCTTCCACCACCTCTAACAGACTTTTATGCAGGGTGTTATTTTTATCCTCTACCCACCGTTCTAACATTGAGTATTTAGGCTGGTGAATAATGCACGGAGTACCTAAGGAGCTTAATATTGCCGCTGCTTGCTTTGTTTGCTCGGCCGAATAACTGGAAATACCGGCATACAAGGCTTTACCACTTTTTACAGCATAGTCAAGCGCCATCATGGTTTCCTCCATGGGGGTGTTGGGGTCGGGTCGGTGGGAGTAGAATATGTCTACATAATCAAGTCCTAATCGTTTTAAACTTTGATTTAAACTGGCCAGTAAATATTTTCTAGATCCCCATTCGCCATAGGGCCCAGGCCACATGTGATAACCTGCTTTGGTAGATATTATAATTTCATCTCTATATTGCTGCAAATGCTCGGCTAAAATTTTACCTACGTTCCGTTCTGCCTCACCACCTGGCGGGCCATAATTGTTGGCTAAATCAAAATGGGTGATGCCTTTATCGAATGCATGAAATACAATTTTTTTCATGGTTTCGTAATCATCTACTGAACCAAAGTTATGCCACATACCGAGTGAGATGGCGGGTAATAGCAACCCACTTCTTCCACATCGATTGTATTGCATAGCATCATATCTTTCGACGGCGGCTATATACATAGTATAGTTTTATTTTACGTTAAATTTACTTTCTACTTCGTTGTGTGCAAAAAAATACCTAACTAACATTTAGAAAGTAACAGCTTGAACAACGGGCTACTTGCACTAACCTTTATCAAAAAAGATGCTAGTGTGTGGGTAAGATACATTGCGCATAAAGCTACTACTTCTGCTAAGCTAACTTGCTTACGCTTTTTAGCTTGCTATACACTTGTGGCTAAAAAAAACATCCCGCTGGTTGGCGGGATGAATGTTTGGGTACTTCTTTTTATTTAATCAACCGTCCTTGTTCTCTTTTTTTAACCACAACCGCCTTGTGTACCGCAGTTAAGGCATTTGTAACATGCACCGCTGCGCACTGTTAAATGCCCACAATTGGTACAGGGGGGGGCGTCAATTTGCATTTTTTTGTTCATAGCGTTCATTGCATCAAGGCTTGATTCTGCCTTTACTGCCTGCGTGGCTTTAATTGCTTTAGCTGGCTGTTGCATGGCCGCTGCATTAGAAGGGGTAATGCGTACGCTTGACAATTCTTGTTCGTTGGTGTACTCCAGGTTTACAGGTGCATCATCCCAATCATCTGTTCCGGTGTTCATCAGCTCTGGCTTGTCCAAAATTTGAACAAGGTCTGTGCGGCCTAGGTACTCGTAACCTAACACACGGAAGATAAAGTCCACGATGGATGAGGTGGTTCTAATATTTGGATGCTCCACAAATCCACTTGGCTCAAACTTGGTAAATGCAAATTTATCTACAAACTCTTCCAATGGCACACCGTATTGTAAACCGATAGAAACAGAGATAGCAAAGCAGTTCATCATACTACGCATGGTAGCACCTTCTTTGGCCATATCAATAAAAATTTCACCTACTGTTCCATCTCCATATTCGCCGGTGCGAACAAACACGGTTTGCCCATTAATTTTTGCTTTTTGTGTAAAGCCTCGGCGCTTAGCAGGTAAAGCTCTTCTTTCTACAATGCTAGCTAGTTTGCGTTTTAACTTTGTGTCTGGAGATGATTGTACTCTCTTTTGTACTT
The DNA here is from genome assembly GCA_039796695.1 of Bacteroidota bacterium. Lineage (GTDB taxonomy): Bacteria > Bacteroidota > Bacteroidia > Chitinophagales > Chitinophagaceae > JJ008. Next base: position 18,385 of record JBDKJF010000028.1, on the reverse strand, counting down.
CATCTAGCAATTCCTCTACGGTTAATTTACCCAAGTCTACGATATTGGACTCGGTGGGTATAGCAGCCTCCTGCGTTGAGGCTTCAACCTGGTTAGTAGCATCTTCGGTTTTCTTTTTCTTATCGCTCTTGTTGCTTAAGGGCTGGCTTAATTTTGAACCATCACGGTATAAAGCATTTGCTTTTAAACCCAGCTTCCAACTTAAATAATATGCATCTGCTATTTCTTCTACTTGCGCTTCGTGCGGTAGATTAATCGTTTTAGAAATGGCACCGCTGATGAATGGTTGTGTAGCGCCCATCATACGTATATGGCCGTGTGCATGTATGTAACGCTGCCCCTTTTGGCCGCATTTGTTGGCACAATCAAAAACAGGCAAGTGCTCTTCTTTTAATCCTGGCGCACCTTCTAGCATCATAGTACCGCATACATAATCGTTAGCAGCTTCTATCTGCTCATCTGTAAAGCCTAAGGCTTCTAGTAAACTCCATTCAAAATTATTGTATTGCTCTGCTTTAAAACCAAGGCGTATTAAACATTCTTCGCCTAAGGTATATTTATTAAAAACAAATCCAATTTCAAAAGCGGTAAGTGTGGCTGCATCTAAACGCTTAATTTCATCGGCAATAAATCCTTTCTCGCTTAATGTTTGATGATTGATGAAAGGGGCGCCGGCAAACGAAGCGGTACCAGTGGCGTATTTGATAATTTTTTCTGACTCGGCTGCGGAATAGCCCAAGTTTTTTAATGCAGCAGGTACCGATTGATTGATAATTTTGAAATATCCACCACCAGAAAGTTTTTTAAATTTCACTAAGGCAAAATCAGGTTCTACACCAGTTGTATCGCAATCCATAACCAAGCCTATGGTACCAGTAGGGGCTATAACCGTGGCTTGTGCATTTCTGTATCCAAATTTTTCTCCCATTTCCACTGCATCATCCCACGCTTTGCAAGCTGCTTTTAATAAATAATCGGGGCAATATTTAGCATGTATGCCTTGTGGCTTTAAGCTTAAGGCTTCGTATTCGTCTGCATCATAGGCGGCTAAGCGATGGTTGCGCATCACCCGCATCATATGCGCTTTATTTTCTTCATATCTTGGAAAGGCGCCTAAAACTTCAGCCATTTCCGCAGAGGTTTTATAAGAAATACCCGTCATGATGGCGGTTAATGCTGCAGCTATACCTCTGGCCTCCTCACTATCATAAGGAATACCGCTTACCATAAGCATGGTACCGAGGTTAGCATAGCCTAAACCTAATGTTCTGTATTCGTAGCTTAGTTGTGCTACTTCTTGCGATGGAAACTGCGCCATTAAAACCGATATTTCAAGTACCACTGTCCATAATCGGCAGTTATATTCATACCCTGCTACATCAAATTGATTGGTTTCGGTATCGAAAAACTTCATCAAATTGGCAGATGCCAAGTTACAAGCTGTATTGTCTAAAAACATATACTCCGAGCAAGGGTTAGACGCTCTGATTTCGCCACCTTCTGGACAAGTATGCCACTCATTGATGGTGGTATTGTATTGTGTACCAGGATCGGCACAGCGCCAAGCGGCATAGGCAATTTGATTCCACAATTCTCTTGCTGGTAATTTTTTCATTACCCTGCCATCGGTTCGGGCTTTTAATTCCCAATCTTCATCGTTATCCAATTTATTGAAAAACTCATTGGGTATGCGTATAGAGTTATTTGAATTTTGACCGCTTACTGTTTTGTATGCTTCATCTTCGTAACCGGCAGGATAGCCCGCTGCAATTAAGGCGCCTACTTTCTTTTCTTCTTCTACTTTCCAATTAATAAAGTCTACAATTTCTGGATGGTCTAAGTCCAAGCATACCATTTTGGCAGCGCGGCGAGTGGTACCTCCACTTTTAATAGCACCAGCGGCACGGTCGCCAATTTTTAAAAAGCTCATTAACCCCGATGATGAGCCACCACCACTTAATTTTTCTCCTTCGCCTCGAATGTTGGAATAGTTAGTGCCTACACCAGAACCGTATTTAAAAATTCTTGCTTCTCTTACCCAAAGATCCATTATACCCCCTTCGTTTACTAAATCGTCATCTACACTTAAGATAAAACAGGCATGGGGTTGTGGTCTTTCGTATGCGTTTTGCGATTTTTTTAATTGCTTATCGATGGGGTCTACATAATAATGCCCTTGTGGCTTTCCGGTAATACCATAGCTCTCATGCAGTCCGGTATTAAACCACTGCGGTGAGTTGGGTACACACATCTGATTGAGTATAGAATAAACTAACTCTTCATAAAAAACCTGCGCATCTTGAGAGGTGGCAAAGTAACCATAGCGTTCGCCCCATGCTCGCCAGCAATTAGCCATACGATGGGCTACCTGCTTAGAGGAGGTTTCTCTACCCATGCTACCATCGGGCTGTGGTACACCCGCTTTTCTAAAATATTTTTGTGCTAAGATATCGGTGGCAATTTGGCTCCATTGTTTTGGCACCTCAACATTGTTCATTTCAAACACGGTTTCGCCAGTTGGGTTTTTGATTACCGAAGTGCGGTAATCATATTCAAACATATCGAAAACGTTTACATCGTTGCGGGTAAAACGACGAGGAAATTGGAGTCCTTTTTTGGCAGCAGCTTTGGATTGATTAGCCATAAGTGTATAGAATTCTAAGAGGTTATTAGGTATCAGTTAATAGTCGTTAACGAAAATATTTTTTAGTATCAATACTTGATGATTGGAAATATGCACAATTGTGGATAAGGATTGTGGAAACTCGTAAAACACAAGCCTGTAAGGCATTTGACGATTTTTTCACAAGCTGTTGTAATTTATTGAGGAAGTTTTTTTGGCGGTTTAATGCTGCTATCTTAACGTTAGATACAACCAATGAAAAAGTGATTTTAATCAATTATTTAATGTTGTTTAATGTTTTGTGTAGGTTTGTACTATGTCAATCGAAATAAAAAAATTATTGAAAGAATATGGCGCACAAAAAGCCGTCAATGAGATATCTTTTACCGTGCAGCAAGGAGAAATTGTGGGGTTTTTAGGCCCTAATGGCGCTGGTAAATCCACCACTATGAAAATAATTACGGGCTATCTTACCCCCACAAATGGAGAAGCCTATGTATGTGGTATTAATGTAGCAAAGGATCCATTGGCGGTTAAAAAGAAAATTGGTTACCTGCCCGAATTAAATGCATTGTACTATGATATGTATGTAAAAGAATATTTGGGTTTTGTAGCGGATATACATGCTATCGGCAATAAAAAAATAGCGGTTGAGGAGGTAATAAAAACAGTAGGCCTTAGCAGCGAAGCAGGTAAAAAAATAGGACAGCTATCCAAAGGATATAAACAACGAGTAGGCTTAGCGGCGGCTATAATACACCAGCCCGCTGTTTTAATCTTAGATGAACCTACAAGTGGCCTTGACCCCAACCAAATTATTGAAATAAGAAATGTAATTAAAGAGCAAGGAAAAGATAAAACGGTTTTATTCTCCTCTCATATTTTGCAAGAAGTAGAAGCTATTTGCGATCGGGTGATCATTATTAACAAGGGGAATATTGTGGCGGATGATAAGTTAAGTAACCTGCAACAGTCACAAAAAGATCAGCAATGCGTTAGCATCTCTTTTAAAGAGTTAGTAGATGTAGCACTACTTCAAACACTCTCAGACATAAGCGAAATAAATACGGTTGCTTCATCCTCCTTCTCTATTTTTTGTAAAGACGCTGAATCAATAAAAAAACAACTGCTACAATTAGCCTTTGAAAATAATTTGAATATTGTATCGCTTCAAAGTGAAAGCCAAAGCCTTGAAACCGTCTTCAAAGCTTTAACATGTTAATGGCATCACCCCATTTATGCCCCTTTGTTACTTACGTTCTATAGCGCATTAATGTAGGCTTAACCTTTCTATAATTATTGAGTACGCTAGTAAGCAAAGGAGATGTATGCAGCTTTTCCTTTTTATGTTATCGTTCATTGCACAGTACTATTGCTTGCATTGATGTGAGTAGCTATTGCAGGTATAGTGTATAAAAAAAAGCACCGCATTATGCATGCAGTGCTTTATAAAAAAAATCAGGTGGTACGTTAAAATCCTTTCTTATCTCCTCCTAACTCACCGGCTGGTTTTCCTTTTTCAAATTCGCCGGCATATATCATTATTAATTTAGATTTATCAAAGTATTTACGTAGAGCGGCATTTACTTGCTCCACCGTTAATGCTTTTACTTTGGCTTCCATATCGGTAAACTGGCTTAGGTCTTTATCATCTCTCATATACCATCTAATAATGCCTGCTAAGGTAGCATTATCACCAAGGGTGGTACGGTTACCTTCTAACCAACCGCTTTTCATTTTTTCTAATTCGTCTTTTGTAAATCCGCCTTGTATTGCTTTGTCTACTTCTTGGTGAAGGGCAGAATCCAATCTTCCTTTATAAAGCGGATTAAACATTGCGTATACGCCCCATTTGGTTACATCGTCTTTATAATTTGATTCCATAAAAGATCCGGCACCATAGCTCATTCCTTCATTTTCTCTCAGGCGTTGTGGTATTCTTGAATTTAAAAACGCACCTCCACCTAATAATTCATTGGCCATAAATACAGCGGGATACTCGGGGCTTTTTTCCGATATATTAATATTGATATTGCCTAATAGCATGGCATTGGTTTTATCCGGTGTATTAAATGCCACTGTTTTACCTTTTATATCAAAATGTTGCTGTGCAATGCGTGCAAATGGAGCCTTACTATTCCATGCTCCAAACGTTTTCTGTAAAAAAGAATTTATTACGGGTTTATCTAATTCGCCTACAAATGCTGCGATAGAATTATTAGCTCCATAAAAATCAGCATAAAACTTTTTTAAATCATCTAGGGTTACTTTGCTCAAATCTTCCAAATCTTCATCGGCGGTTGAAGCATATAAGGGATGACCTTTGGGATAATTGGTGCTTAACTTACTAAGCTTTTCTCCAGCTAAGTATTGAGGGTCGCTTTTATTGGATTCAATGCCTGCTTTGTTTTCCAACTTTAATTTCTCGAATTCCGCTTCATCAAATTTTGGATTTTTTAATAAATCTTCTAATAACGCCAGTGCGGCAGGCAGGTTTGCTTTATCCGTATTTATGGTAATGCCCAATCCGTTTGGTGAACCGTTGAATGAAATAGATGTCTTTAATTTATCCAGCTCATCGCTTATCTGCTTTTTAGTACGATTAGTGGTTCCTGTTTTTAATATTTGAGCTAGAAGTGAAGCGGCATTTGCTTTGTTCATCAAGCTGGTTTCGTTACCAAATCGAAGGGATATACTTGCATTTATTTTATCTCCTTTGGTAGGTTTTTGTAATAAGGCATATCGGCCGCCGTTGGGCAGTTTTCCATACTCCGTATTTTTTTGAATATTGGCAATGCTATTTTCAAAATTCTCTTTCTTCTCTGTAACCGCTTTTCCTTTGTAGCCATTTAAAAGTTTAGCAATATCTGGTGTTTCACTTATCACTGTACGATCTGGCTTGGCTTCCGGGATAAACACACCAGCCGTACGGTTTGATGTTTTGTAGTATTTCTGTGCTGCATTTTTTAAATCGGCAACTGTTAATTTTTCTGTACGGTCACGGTTTAAAAAATAAAGTCTCCAATCGCCTGCGCCAATATATTCCGTTAATTCTATAGCAAAATCAGTTGTCTTGGCCATTGTATTTTCAATGGCTTTCAGTTTACTGTTTTTAGCCCTTGTTAAATCCTCTTCGGTTATTTCAAGATTGGGAATTTCGGCTGAGGCCTGCATCCAAACCTGTTTAGCACTATCGATACTTTTATCTTTCGGTACTTCGCTAAAAATATAGGTAAAGCCTGGATCGTGTAAGGTAAAGGCAAAAGCGCCTACGGATGTGGCCATTTTGGTATCTACCAGTTTTTTATATAAGTATCCAGATGGATTGTTGGTTAATACTTCCAGCAATGCATCATTTGCCGCATAATCTTTATCGGCCACCGGCGGTGTGTGGTAACCCATGGCCATGTATTGAATATCGCCGGTACGGCTAAGCACTACGTTTCTTTCACCATCCTGAGGGGGCTCTACGGTATAAGTAGGTACTAGCTTTCTAGTAGGCCTTGGTATAGGGCCAAAATATTGTTGTACAAATTGTAATGCTTTTTTCTCGTCAAACTTTCCAGCTATTACCAGCACTGCATTATCGGGTTGATAATACTTTTTATAAAACACTTTTAGGTTTTCGGCTCTTACCCTTTCTACATCTTCTTTACTACCTATTGTGCTTTTGCCATAATTATGCCATAGGTACATGGATGATATTACCCTTTGCATTAACACACTCCATTGGTTATTTTCACCTATTTCAAACTCATTGCGTACTACACTAAACTCTTTTGCTAGCTCAGTAGGTAGTATTTTTGAATTAACCATTCTGTCGGCCTCCATATCTATCGCCCAACGCAGGTTTTCATCGGATGCAGAAAGTATTTCATAATAGTTTGTACGATCGTACCAAGTAGTTCCATTGGCAAAAGCGCCTTTATCGGCAATAGCTTTTTTAATATCTACAAATTTTTTACATTGTTTAAATAACATATGTTCTAATAAATGCGCCATCCCTGTTTCGCCTAATCCTTCGTGGCGGCTGCCCACTTTATACACTATGTTTACGGCAATATTAGTTTGCGATGGGTCGGGCATTAGTAAAACTCTAAGGCCATTACTTAACTCGTACTCATTAATACCTTCTACCGTAGTTATTAATTTGGGTAAGTTTTGTGCTGATACAGGTAGATGTAGCACAACCATAGAAAATACACATACAATAAGTTTACGCATAGCTATCAATTTATTAGCTAATATACACCGTTTAGCAATAAGCGAACAAGTGTTATTGTAAATCAAATTTTCCGTGCGCCCAATTCAGCAAAAGATTGTTTCTTTGCTATATAAATAGCTTCTTTTTTTGCATTTCATTATAGATGAAAAATTTATTTTTTAACTGTACTACTTTACTGCACACGGCCTACAAGGTTTGTGTGACTTATTACTGTACAATGCAAAAAATTGAAACACAGCAATCAATCGTATTTTTTGGCCGGCACCAGCGGCATCATCAATGCTTAAATGGGTTATTACACGTAAGCCGGTATACTAAAAAACTAGCGGTTATCGCTACTCCTTTATCCATTTGCGATTTTATATATTCAAATGCCATATCAACTTTAAATAAACTTTAAAACAACTTTTTTAAAAAATCAACTTTTCAATTATGAGTTACATTTCAGAAGTTTTTGCCCGTCAAATATTAGACTCAAGAGGAAACCCCACTGTAGAGGTAGATGTAATAACTGACAACGGTGCCTTAGGTCGGGCTGCTGTACCAAGTGGCGCTAGTACCGGCATACACGAGGCGGTAGAGCTAAGAGATAACGATAAAAAGAAATACGTTGGAAAAGGAGTATTAAAAGCTGTGGCCAATGTGAACAAACTAATAGCCCCTGCCCTGTTAGGTAACGATGTAGCCGACCAAACAGGTATAGATGAAATGATGATACAATTAGATGGCACAACGAATAAAGGCAAACTAGGTGCAAATGCATTATTAGCGGTAAGTATGGCGGTAGCCAAAGCAGCGGCTGAAGAAGCAAACCTGCCTCTCTTTCGCTATATAGGTGGAACCAATGCTAAAACATTGCCCATACCGATGATGAATATTTTGAATGGTGGTGCACATGCTGATAATAAAATAGATTTTCAAGAATTTATGATTATGCCTATTGGCGCCCCTTCTTTTAGCGAAGGATTGCGCTGGGGTGTAGAAATTTTTCATACGCTTAAATCGGTTTTAAAGAAAAAAGGATTTAGTACCAACGTAGGAGATGAAGGTGGTTTTGCCCCCAACATTCAAAGTAATGAAGAAGCTATTGATACGGTAATGGAGGCTATTCAAGCATCTGGTTATAAAGCTGGCTCACAAATTGTAGTGGCGATGGATGCAGCTAATAGTGAGCTGTGGAATGCTAAAAAGAAAAAATATGTATTTCATAAAAGCGATGGAAAGGAACTTAGTAGCGACCAACTAGTAAAATTTTGGGAAAAATGGGTAAAGCAATATCCCATTGTATCAATAGAAGATGGAATGGCCGAAGACGATTGGGCTGGTTGGGCTGCATTAACACAAGCTGTAGGTAGCAAATGCCAGTTAGTAGGCGATGATTTATTTGTTACAAACGTTACCCGTCTACAACAGGGTATAGATAAAAGCATTGCCAATGGCTTGCTGGTAAAAGTAAACCAAATTGGTACCATTACAGAAACTATAAATGCCGTAACACTGGCGCAGCACAATGGCTACAATACGATTATGAGCCATCGCAGCGGTGAAACAGAAGATACAACCATTGCCGACTTTGCGGTAGCGCTTAATTGCGGACAAATAAAAACAGGGTCTGCCTCTAGAACAGATCGTATGGCCAAGTATAACCAGTTGTTAAGAATTGAGGAATTGCTAGGTAGCAGCGCTGTTTATCCAAAAGGAAAAATTAAATTTGGAAAATAACTTCTGAAATTTGTTGAATGGCCGTTGATCGGATTTTGTCCCTTCAACGGCTATAATTCAACAACCAATGACATATGAAATTACTTACACATCTTCCCGATTGGCTAAAAAATAAGTACCTACTGGCAACTTTCGTTTTTATGGTTCTTATTCTTTTTTTGGGTAGAAATGATTTGTTTACCCAGCTTTCTCGCCAGAAAGAATTGCAGCAATTAAACCAAAGCAAAGAGCACTATAACCAACTTATAGAGCTAGAACGCAAAGAGTTAGAAGGACTTGAGAAAAATCCTGCTAGCCTAGAAAAAACGGCCAGAGAAAAATATTATATGAAAAAAGACGGCGAAGAGATTTTTATAGTATCGGAAAAACCCGATAGCGCAAAGAATTAGTGCTATTAACACAATAAGGCAAACATCACCCCGTTTATATACCGGACATTTTACACTTACGGACAATTACTAATTAATTTCTGGAAAATTTTAAAGTTTGCCAATGACCAATTTTACCCCTGAGGACATTTTATTGTATTTGTACAAAGAAACCTCTGCCGAACAGAGCCGCGCAATAGAAGCAGCTTTGGAAACAGATTGGACACTTCGTGAAAAATTACTAGTGCTAAAAGCTTCCATGCTACGATTGGATAAAACATTGGAAGTTCCACGTACAGAAGTGGTATTAAATGTGCTTAATTATGCACAAGAACAGGCCACCGAAAGCGTACACTAATTTAAAAGCTAAAAAAAGTGAAAGGCAGCCAAAAGGCGGCCTTTTTTTATGCAATGAATTTTTTAAAATGCGAGTGTAGTTAGATATTTCTGCCAGCACGCATATATTTCACTGTTCGGGATTAATACCCATCTCGTATTAGTCGCATACTTTGTTTTGCTACATGAAAAATTGATATAGAGCTCCATCTTTTTTGTATTCTTAATTTTAAACTGCTGAAACAACACTTCCAGATTTACATTTGCAACTTCTATGGCGGATATGCGTACACTATAGAAGTGGTATAACTATTAATACTTTATTCGCCTACTATTCTTTAATCATACACATGAAAAAAAAAGAACGCTATCAGCAACTCATCAATTATTTTAACGAGCACCTGCCCCATGCTGAAACAGAATTACTTTACGATAATGCGTATCAATTACTAGTAGCCGTTATACTATCGGCGCAATGCACAGATAAAAGAGTTAATTTAACAACTCCTGCCATTTTTAAAAAATTTCCTGATGTATATTCCTTAAGCCAAACAGACTTTGACACTCTTTTTCCATTCATAAAAAGTATTTCTTACCCCAATAATAAAACAAAACACCTGATTGGGATGGCCCAAAAAGTGGTAAGTGAATTTAACGGAGAAATACCGATGACCGTATCGGAATTAATACAATTACCCGGCGTGGGTAGAAAAACTGCCAATGTGATTACCTCGGTAATAGATCAACAACCTAATATGGCCGTGGACACACATGTGTATAGAGTAAGCAAGCGCTTAGGCCTTGTACCGAAAACAGCAAACACCCCTTTGGCAGTGGAAAAAGAATTGATAAAAAACCTTCCCGAAGCATTCATTCATAAAGCGCATCATTGGCTTATATTACACGGACGCTACACCTGTACGGCCAGACAACCACAATGCCACGCCTGTAAATTAAACAGTGTTTGCATATACTTTAAAAAGCAATAAACAAACGAAGCAAATGCATTATTGGCATGAAAGAAAGCCAATCTATTTATACAGGTGGCCAAACATGTAACAGTAAATTCTCAACTGAAGTACAACTTCATTTAGTTTTTAAAACCGGTTGATACCAACTGCAAAAGTTCAATTTTGCGCAACGCTGTTACTAATAAGGTTGCAACCAGCTGTACCAAAAGCAAAGGCCAATCTTAATGGACAACCATAAACCCTTCTGTGCTACTCCCACGCTTATTTTGTAAGTTTGTAGGGCAACCTTTTTAACCACCTATTACGCTACACATACATGTCTGCCACTGCCGAAAAAGAAACATTTATTAACGTAAACAGTCATTTATCTTTTATGCCATTGCTGGCTGCATTAAAAAAAAATATTGCAGAGGGAAATGCAGGCATGAAAAAATTATATGGCCAGGTTATAGAGCAATTTGAAAAATGCCCAGATTTATTAGGGCGTATAGAAGATCTATCTATTTTAAGAAAGCATAAAGAATTGATAGAGGAATTACTTTCCGCCGTATTTCCACCTACTACGGCCAATTTTATGTATGGCGTTTCACTACCTTTTTCGTTTACGGCCATTTATGCCTCTCCACAATTTGAGAAAAATTTAATACCCAAAAATAATCGCATCATACAGTTGCCAGATATTAATGCTAACGAAGCGCTACAACAAGATAGGATAAACTTTGCGTGCCACTTGGTACTAAAAAAATTTTTAGGTATGCCCTTACCTGAAAATACCCGTTCCGTTTATCCGTATCATGATACAGAAACTGGTCTTACTCGATTTATGGAATATAGAGTGGATGCCCGTTTTGTGGATGTATCGCCCACGCATGAAGTACCAGTACTACCTAGCAGTATTGTGGATAAAAAAACAAATAGTATTATGTCTGCTACGGAGTTGATACATCAAATACCATTGAACAAATTTTTATTTGAAGGAGTTTCCATCATACGTATTAATGATGTAACAGAGCAAGAAGTAATTAGCCGCATCAAAAACCGTTTATTAGATTTTAATTTAAATGATGGTGCCGACAGTAGCGTTTATAACGAACTGGAGGGTTATGTAAAGAGCTTAATAGGACTTAAAGATTTATCAACAGGCATCACCCCATTTTTTAAAATTAATGAACACAGCGTTTACTCCGACCTACATAATACCAATAGCCTGCTGTTTAAAAATATTTCTTCATTAATGGATCATGATGAAATAGTAGACTACTGTAAATTACTTTTTAGGGGGCACCACCAACCCTTATTATTTGAAGACATAGATGAAAAAATAACCGGAGAAGTGCAATGCTTACAATATTATTACAAGCAGGGCGGCCGCAGCCTTATTCTTTGCCCTTTAAAATTAAAGGATGAACTTATAGGTATGCTGGAAATTATGTCGCCCAAAGGGAAGCAATTGCAGCCCGTACATATAGGCAAAATTGAAAATGCTATTCCCTTATTTACATTGGGTTTAGAAAAAGGTTTAGAATCGCTAAACAGTCAGGTAGATAGCATAATCAAAAAGAAATTTACCGCCGTACAACCAGCGGTGGAGTGGCGCTTTACACAAGCCGCATTACATTATATAGTACAACATCAACTAAAAGAAGATACTAAAATTGAAAGAATAGTTTTTGAAAATGTTTACCCTTTATACGGGGCGATGGACATTCGTAATTCGAGTATCGAACGATCAAAAGCTATACAAGCCGATTTGTTGGAACAATTACATTTAGCGCAGCAGGTAGTACAAAAAGCGGCAGCACAAGTTAACTTTCCACTGCTACAAGAAATTGAATTTAAGATAGAAAAACATATTCAATCTGCCGGTAGCACCTTGCAAACAGAAGAAGAATTGATGATAAGAGAGTTTTTGCAAGGGCCTGTAGCCGCAGCCTTCAAACACTTACACAGCAGTGAAGCAGGATTAAGAAATGATACAGAAAAATATTTTTCCTCAATCGATCCGCAACTGGGCATGCTATATAACCACCGCAAGGAATACGAGCAAAGTGTTTCAAAAATTAATAATATCCTTTCTCGTTTTGTAGATAAGGAGCAAGTGGCCGCACAAAAAGTGTATCCCCATTATTTTGAACGGTATGTAACCGATGGCTTAGAGTATAATATTTACATAGGACAATCCATCAGTCCGCGAAAAAAATTTGATGAAATATACATGCACAATATGCGGATGTGGCAATTGACAATGATGGCTAAAGCAGCAAGGCTTACCCATCAGTTAGAGGCCGAGTTGGCTCATCCTTTACGCACTACACAACTTATTTTATCGCATGCCGAAACATTAGCCATTTTATTTAGAACCGATGAACGAAAGTTTGATGTAGATGGTGCATACAATGTACGCTATGAAATTGTAAAAAAACGGATAGACAAAGCCCATATAAAAAATACCGAAGAGCGGCTAACGCAGCCCGGTAAAATTGCGATTGTATATTCAAAGTCGAAAGATGCGGAAGAATATAAAGAGTACATTGAATTTTTACAAAGCAAAAAATTATTAAAACCAGGTATTGAACAGGTGGAATTAGAAGAACTGCAAGGAGTGTCTGGTTTAAAAGCACTTAGGGTGGATGTGGAGTTTGAGTAAAGTAAAAGAAATGAAAAGCGATAAACTATATTTCAATACAACTGCTTTTATAAAAACAATATTTATTTTCTTTTTGTTGAGCGCCGTTTGGACTTATACCTGCTATCGTTTTGACGAATTTACAGATAATGACAAAGGGCTTTTATCTTCAATGGGCTTTTTAGCAATAATACCGATTTCTATCTACTTTGGCCAAGGTATTAAACCCCTTCTATTTCTTTTCGTTTTATATATAGGTACCGTTGGGGTATTTCTTTTTGGAAGTTTTGTATTGTTACTATTAGGAAGCACCACCAACTCTGTTCAGATATATTCACTAGCAAATGCCGTTTTCGTTTCAATTATTTATCCAAAATTTGTCAACCTTTTAAAACCCTTTATATTAATAAAACCTACCATTATCGCAATTTTCCTATTACTTGTATTGGCGTACTATCTAATAGCAATGTTTACAGAAGATTATTATTTTGGATTTTATGTAAATCCCCGATTCATCACATTTAATATTTTTCAGTTTTTTTGATTTTGCCAATGGCGATTGGCATGTCTTTAAAAAAAATAAACGAAAGCTCGTCGAAGTAATATTTAATAGTTACAAAATAAAAACATTTCCAATCTGAAATTGGTATTTTTAATTGTTCACCCCATAAAATAAAAACTATGCCATCCCTTAACAAACAAGATTTACCGCAGGAAGTATTCAATCTGTACGATGATTATGCACACAATCGTATTGACAGAAGATTGTTTGTAGAAAAGCTTTCGGTGTATGCGGTAGGTAGTGTTACCGTGCCTGCCCTACTTCATTTTTTAATGCCCGATTATAGTGGTTGTATACAAATAAAAGCAGATGACCCAAGAGTGGTGTCAGAATATGTTTATTATGAATCGCCCAAGGGCGGTGGCAAAATAAAAGCATTGCTTTGTATGCCCCAGGGCATTACAAAAAAAACAGGTGGTGTAGTGGTAGTGCATGAAAACCGTGGACTTAATCCACATATTGAAGATGTGTGTAGGCGCACTGCCCTTGCAGGCTTTGTGGCTATAGCACCGGATATGCTTACACCATTAGGCGGCTACCCGGGTACAGATGATGCAGGCAGAGAAATGCAAAGCAAACGTAACCGAGAAGAAATGCTGCAAGACTTTATTGCAGGTTATGATTATTTATTGACTAATGACAATGTAAACGGTAAAGTAGGAGTGGTAGGGTTTTGCTTTGGTGGTTGGGTATCTAATGCGATGGCCGTTAACATACCCACACTTGCTGCTGCCGTACCTTTCTATGGTGGACAAGCTGCTAAAGAAGATGTACCTAAAATAAATGCGCCATTACAATTACACTATGCCGGTTTAGATACAAGGGTTAATGAAGGATGGCCTGCTTATGAAGCAGCATTGAAAGAACATAACAAAGAATATAAAACTTATATGTACGATAATGTAAATCACGGCTTTCATAACGATACTACACCGCGGTATGATAAGCCCGCCGCCGAACTAGCCTGGCAGCGTACGGTGGATTTTTTTAAAGAGAAATTGAAATTGTAACAAACTTTTGCGCTTGCTATATTTTTTTAAGTTTTATAATTTGTTTTTTTACTCTAAGAAATCTATCATTACAAAGTTCAAGCAACTTTATCATACCATCAATATCATCTGTAATTGCATCTGCCTTGTTATCAGTTATGTTTAAATGATACCGATGATATTGAAAAAAGTCATGTTCTAAGGCCTCACATAAAATCTGCAACATACGTGTATCAATAGTCTGTCGGTGATAGATACTTTGAATGTTTTGACGGGTTGTATTAATTTTTCTAGCTAATTCGGCTTGAGAAACTCCCATATATTTTGAAATTTCTTTAATGATTTTTCCTATATGCAAAGGCATATGGTAAAATTCTACTGATTAATCATCGGTGAAGCAATGACTTGTAAATTATTTTTGGACATTTGTAAATACTTAGTTTACTTTATAGTGACCTCTACTTTGTAAACTAAAAACCAGTTATGAAAAAAATAGCTATTCCCCTATGTTTAGCAACCCTACTCTTAGGATGTACTAAACAAAACACAGAATTTGATAATCTTACTCCACTAACAAAAGAGGTAGTAGCACAAAAAACAACTCCAGAAATTAAACAGGCTTATAGGTTATTATCCTACGTTGAAAAAGAAACACTCTGGCGAAACAAATTAGGGTCAGTATTAAAATAAGATGCTAATCAACTAACAAATGAACAAAGAATAATTGTATCTACACTATTAGACTTTTTAAACAAATATGGAATGAAAACCCTATTTGAAAGGCCAGAGATTGGTGAAGAATTACTTGCAAATAATTTGACCAATTGGGAAAAACACTTCTCAAAACCACAGTTATACATTCTAATAGAAAATCCTTATTACACAGAAAATTTTTCTATATTCAATAACCTCAATTTATTACCCAGTGGCGGTACTACAAATTGCACATGCAGATATAATATTAGTTGTGGCTTATTAGGGTACTGTGATGGGGATGCAAAATGTACAGAAATTCATAGTTGTGGTATGTTTGGTGGTTCCGCATGCACGGGGCTATGTGATTAATCTTTTATCCAAAGTTTGTAGTGAGTTGTAGCAATGTTTTTTAAAATGTTTCGTTACACTCACTATACTATTTTTTGAAACTATGAAATGGAGAAATACTTTGTTTGTTACATACGCTGTAATATCAACTGCTTTCATTATAGCATTTTCTTATAATTTATTAAGTTTTGCCAGATACTTTGATGATTTTTTATATACTAATACCCGAAATTTTGTTTATCGTAATGACAGGTTATTTGCACACATTTTTACAGCATTAGGTTGCCTTCTAAATTTTTTGTTTGTATTTAAAAAATTTAAGTACTCTGCCCAATCTACCTTTTGGGTATTATTCATTCCTGTTTTGTTTATTGATTTGACCACTTTTATCGAGGGCAGGTCTCTTATTCCCCTACGGTTCCCTTTCGCTACTTTATTTCCGCTATTTGGCCTCCTAGGAGGTATTTTAAAAATATCGTATAAAAAGTCCTGTTTTACAGTTTTTATCGCTTGCTTTATTCTATTTACCGTTTTATCGCAAACTTATTTTATTCCTGCTATTATTAGATACATGGTAAACAGGGACTATAATAATATACCTGTTTCCCCGACACTGCTTGAAGGCAAATTTTTAACCATAGATGGAAAACCGATAACAATTAAGGATACCGTCACTGCAACTACCACATTAATAGAATATTATTTTGTAGGATGTGTTGCCTGTGAAAATAAAAAACCCTACATAGCGAAATTACTTGAGACAAACAAGCCCGATAAATTTCAAGTTATTTTTGTTTGCAATGGCTCAATAACTGATTTTGCAAAATTTCAAAAAGATGTTACGACTAATAGGCTTAAGAGTGCAAGTTATCTGTATAAAAGGAAAGAAGAAATCAATAATAAAGATTTACCTGATGGTTACCCATTTGAAATCATTATAAATAAAAATTTTCAAATCACATCAACTTTTGAAGGATTTAATCCTGAAGCCGGAATTATGTACCTAAAAAAAACTCAAGAAAAAATATATCAAGCTAAATGAAACTCATAATCAGTATATGCATTATAATTAGTATAGTCGGCTGTAAAACTGATAGGAATACTGAGATTTTTCTAAAAAAAACAGATAATAATGCTGATACAGCTTTAGCTGGAGAAAGCAAGAAAATATTTTACACCATTCGTAATATTGGAAACATTAATCTGGTTATAAAAGATATTGTATTTAGTTGCGAATGTACTTCTGCTGATATAAAAAAAGGAACAGAAATACCATCTGGTAGTGAAAGAAAAGTAGAATTTATAATGAACACCCGTTTATCAGAAAAGGGAAAAACAAAAAGTTTACTTTGCACATTTACTGGTAATACAAAACCCCAAATTAGTAGTATTAAAATTCCTGTTTACATAAAATAAATAATTTTCTACAACCTCTAACAGTTCTGCAAAATAACTTTGCAGGCTTTTTTAATTTCAGCAATTGAAATAGTAAGCGGTGGTGATATGCGCAAGCAATTGGCCGCAAACAAAAACCAATCGGTAAGTACCCCTTGTTCAATACAGGCATCAATAATGCGTTTGTTAGTTTCAAAGCTATCAAACTCTACTGCCATCCATAAACCATAGGAACGAACTGCTTTTATTGCAGGATGCTTAAGCTCTTGTAAAAACAATGCTTCTTTTTCTTTTACGCTTTGTACTAATTCTTCTTCTAATAAAACCTTTAACGCAGCAAGACCTGCTGCACAGCTTACCGGGTGGCCACCAAAAGTGGTGATATGACCCAGCACCGGGTTATTGGTTAATGTGTCCATTAATTTTTTATCGGCAATAAAGGCCCCGAGTGGCATACCACCGCCTAAGGCTTTGCCTAGCAATAATACATCGGGTATAATATCAAAGTTTTCAAAACCCCATAACATACCCGTGCGGCCAAAGCCTGCTTGTATTTCATCTAATATTAAAAGGGTACATGTTTCATCACACTTTTTACGAAGGGCTTTTAACCATACTGCAGGTGGTGGTTGTATACCGGCCTCGGCTTGTACCGTTTCTGCAATTACACAAGCAGTGTTGGTGGTAATAAATTCCAACGCATCGGGAGAGGCGTAGTCCAAGTGCAATACATCGGGCAATAAGGGGCGAAAGGCATTGCGCCAATACTCATCTCCCATTACGCTTAACGCCCCTTGAGTGCTGCCATGATAGCTATTTTTAAAAGCAATTATTTGGGTGCGGTTGGTAACCCGTTTGGCTAATTTCATAGCGCCTTCTACTGCCTCGGCACCGGAGTTAGTAAAATAAACAGCGTTAAGTGGAGCGGGTAAATTATCGGTGAGTAATTTGGCATATTGTACTTGTGGCGCTTCTACAAATTCGCCATACACCATTATGTGCAGGTAAGCGTCTAATTGTTTTTGGATGGCCGCAATTATTTTGGGGTGGCGGTGGCCGGTATTAGCAACGCTAATGCCGCCTATAAGGTCTATATATTCTTTACCCGCAGCATCCCACAACAAACTTCCCTCTGCTTTTACTATTTCGAGTGCAAGCGGGGCAGTTGAGGTTTGACCTACATGGCGTAGAAAAAGTTCCCTTTGATTCAAGTTTATTTATTTATCGCAAAGGACGTAAAGAAGACGCAAAGGCGCAAAGATTTTTATAATTTGCAGGGCGAGGACACAGAGAGCCGCTGCGATAGAGAGGAACACAGAGATTAGTAGATGAAATTAAAAAGCTGAGTAGCGAACAGAACGATGAAAGGAGCGTCGCAACGTAAGTTGATAGTAGTACTGTTGCTGGCTACATTATTATTATTTCTTAATTATTTAATTCTTAATTACAAATGCCTGTTATTTTACCTGTAGAAGATAAACACCCCCAGTTTGGTAACAACAATTTTATTGCGCCTAATGCTAC
>JBDKJF010000027.1:0-27218 GCA_039796695.1 Bacteroidota bacterium | reverse complement strand
TAATTGTAATAGTGGGTAGCCCCTATATAGTTTAATAAACAGAGCGGCTTTGCAGGCTTGTGGAGATAAAGTTCGTCCATCATCGCTTGTATTATTTTCAAATACCTTTTCAAAAGCGGCTAAATTGTTTTTTTCAGCTTCTGCAAGGCTGCTGCTATAAACGGCTTTGTAGTTTTGCCAAAAAGTAATGCCTGCTCCTTCTTGTAAAAAGGGCATCCTTTCTAACCAGGTATTTAATAATTGTAATACTGATTGGCTATTCTCCGCTTCTTTTATAATGTCAACCTGTGCCGGACATAGTTGTGCTGTGTAATATTCTTTGCCGTGCCGTTGTGCAAACTTTAAACCCAGTTTAGCTTCCAGTTCTTTAAACTGCCAGCTTTGAAAGCCGGAGGCAGGCCGAAGCATATCTCTAAAGTCTAGAAAATCCATGGGTGTCATGGTTTCCATAATGTCAATTTGCTGTACTAGCACTTTTAAGATGGTAACACAGCGGCTAAGGCGATGTACTACTGTTTGCAGAGCGGGCGAATTATCGTTTAGCGCTGGTTTGCCCAAAATAGCTGCCACTGCATCTACTTCATGATGCAGTTGTTTAAACCATAACTCATAAGCCTGGTGAATGATGATAAATAGCATTTCATCATGTGCAGGTTGCTGTAATTTATTGCTTTCAGGAAACTGTGCGTTTAGTATTTTATCTAATTGCAGATAATGATGGTATTCTATGTTCATAGCAGCAAGCTTTAAATCGGTGCTGCAAAATAAGAAAGATTAAGGGAAGCTTTGTTTTTATGCAAATTCATAGCCTATATCGTTTCTATAATACATGCCATCAAACGTAACTTTTGTTAACTCTTCCTTTGAAATTTCCACCGCATCAAAAATTGATCTTCCATACGAAGTAATACAAAATACTCGACCGCCATTGGTTACTATGTGGCCTTCTTGCTCTTGCGTGCCCATATGAAAAACTAAACTATCATCTGGGCTTACTTTATCTAGCCCAGTTACTGGCAATCCTTTCATGTATTCTCCGGGATAGCCTCCGCTTACAGCTACAACGGCGGCGGTGGTGCGGGTGTCTGTTTCTATTTGTATGGTATGTAATTGAGCATTAGCGGTAGCCTGTAGTAAAGCCACTAAATCATTCTTTAATCGAGGAATTACTACCTCTGTTTCAGGGTCGCCCATGCGGCAATTGTATTCAATCATATATGGCTCTTCATTGGCAATCATGAGGCCTAAAAAAATAAACCCTCTGTAATCCAGTCCTTCTTGAATTAAACCAAGCACCGTAGGTTTTACCACTTGCTCTTCTATTTTTTGCATCAATGGTTTTGTGGCAAAAGGTACAGGGCTTACCGCACCCATTCCGCCGGTGTTTGGGCCCTCATCTCCTTCGCCTACTCTTTTATAGTCTTTTGCTTCTGGAAGGATAACATAATTTTTGCCATCCATTAGTACAAAAACACTCATTTCTATGCCTTGTAAAAATTCTTCAACCACTACTTTTTTACTGGCTTCGCCAAACTTGGCTCGTTGAATCATTAAGTCAAATTCGGCCATTGCTTCAAAAGCAGTATTGCAAATAACTACGCCTTTACCGGCGGCCAAGCCATCAGCCTTTAATACAATAGGCAGTGGGTGCTGTTGTAGATAAGCAACACCTTCATCATAATTTTCAAGCGTGAACTCTTTATACTTTGCTGTAGGTATATTATGCCGTTGCATAAATGCTTTAGCAAAAGCCTTACTACCTTCTAATTGTGCGCCTGTTTTATCGGGGCCAATTACATCTATATTTTTTAGCTGAGGGTCATTTATTAAAAAGTCGGTAATGCCTTTTACTAGCGGTTCTTCGGGGCCTACTACTACCAAATCAATGGCTTCATCAATACAATACCGTTTTATTTTATCGAATTCGGTAACAGAAGCGGGTAAGTTGGTGCCGTATTGGCTAGTGCCTGCATTACCGGGGGCAATAAATAATTTTTCACATAAGGGGCTTTGAGCCATTTTCCATGCAAGGGCATTTTCTCTACCGCCGGAGCCCAATAAAAGTATGCGCATAAAAAAAAATTAGTAATTGGTAATGTAAGCTGGGTGAATGAGTTGCGAATATCGGGTGTATAAGTTAAAGAAATATAGAAAAAATGGTTGGGTAATTAATTTTCCTTTATTTTGGCTGTGTTAACGATTGTAGACTCTGATTAAACCTAATTAAAAAAAAAGTTATGGTGGAAACAACAGCAAAAAAAGGACATCCGAAAGGTTTGTGGGTTTTATTTGGTACAGAAATGTGGGAGCGATTTAACTTTTACGGTATGCGTGCAATCCTCACCCTTTTTATGGTTAATGCTTTGCGCATGAGTGAGGCTAACTCTTCTTTAATTTATGGAGGTTTTTTAGGCCTCTGTTACCTTACACCCATGTTAGGCGGGTTTATGTCGGATAGATTTTTGGGTAATAGAATAAGCATTATGCTGGGTGGTGTGTTAATGGCTATTGGCCAAATATTGTTGTTTTTTAGTGCTAGCATATTTGATTCAAATCTGAATGTAGCCAATATGCTGTTGTGGAGTGCTTTGGTACTACTGATTTTTGGCAATGGTTTTTTTAAGCCAAATATTAGTAGCATGGTAAGCAGCTTATACCCCAAAACAGAAAAAAATAAACTTGATACTGCCTTTACTATTTTTTACATGGGTATTAATATAGGCGCCTTATTAAGTCAATATTTTGTTCCTCAAATAGCCGATGTAAAATCAGCCGATGGTGTTAGGGATGTATTTGCGTTTAAGTGGGGTTTTTTATTAGCTGGTATTGCAATGATACTAGGTACCGTTATCTTTTATTTTTTAAAAAATAAATACGTAGTAACGCCCGAAGGTAAGCCCATCGGCGGCGTGCCATTAAAAGGGGTGGCTGGAGATGTGGACGAAGATGGAGAAACCGCCGAAACCAAGTTTACCCAAAAGGCATTAATAGGTGCAGTAGTAGGTTTTATAGGGTTGGCCGCATTATTATTTTTTGTATTTGGACAAAATATTATTTATTCAATTATATATGCTAGTGGATTATCCCTAGCAGGGTTAATAATTACAGATCCAACCCTTACAAAAATTGAAAGAGATAGAATATTAGTTATCTATATCATAGCTTTTTTTGTGATATTCTTTTGGGCCGCTTTTGAGCAAGCGGGCTCATCGCTAACTTTTATAGCCGATAACCAAACAGACAGGAGTTTTTTTGGATGGAATATGCCAGCTTCTATGGTGCAAATTTTTAATGGCCTTTTTGTGGTATTATTGGCCATACCATTTAGTATATTATGGGATAAATTGCGGGCTAAAGGGAAAGAACCTATTTCTCCAATGAAACAAGCGATTGGCTTGGCATTAATTGCACTCAGTTATTTTATTATAGCGCATAATGTAAAAGATTTAGGCAATAGTGGCTTACTAGCTATTAAATGGTTAGTGTTATTATATTTTATACAAACTATTGGGGAGCTGTGCCTATCTCCCATTGGCCTATCACTTGTGGGTAAGCTGGCGCCTAAAAGGTTTACTTCATTGTTATATGGCGTTTTCTTTCTTTCAAATGCGGCGGGCTATGCTTTAGCAGGAACTTTAGGAAGTATATTGCCTCCAACTGGCGATAAATATATAGCTGCTCAAAAGGCCAATATTCAACTAAAAGATGTACTTGATGGTACTACCAAACCAACGGGTCAGGAACTTTTTGTTTTAGCCAGCTTAAAGCTAGCTAACGAGGATAAAGCAGCGGCTAAGGCAGCAGGCATTGATGTGGCAAAAAAAATTGAGAATATAGCTAAATTAAAAACGGAGAGAGAAAAAGCAGAGAAGGCACAAAAAACATTTGTAAACACCTACAAAAACGAGGACACTACATTTACCGCTGCCGAGTATACCGCTATTCAAGAAAAGCAATTGGTAAAGGTAACGCCTTATCCATCCTTTGCCGGGGTTACTATAAAAAGCCTATTCGACTTTTTTATGGTGTTTGTGGTGCTTTGCGGCATTGCAGCACTTATTCTTATCTTATTAGTGCCCACGCTTAAGAAAATGATGCATGGGGTTAGATAATATTATATCGATAATTGAAAAGGTGATAGACTTAACTATCACCTTTTTCATTTTATAAACTAAATTTTTATGTGGAAGCAACATCCTAAAGCATTGCCATATTTATTCTTTTCAGAAATGTGGGAACGATTTGGCTACTATTTGATGATAGGAATTTTTACCCTTTACTTAGAAGATGCTACAAAAGGGTTTAATATGTCGACGAAAGATTCGGCAAGTTTATATGGTACTTTTATAGCACTGGTATTCTTTACACCGTTTTTGGGTGGCTTGGTGGCAGATAGAATATTAGGTTATCGAAAATCAATCATCATTGGCGGCCTGCTTATGGGAGTAGGCTACTGTTTAATGGGTATACATAATATTACCATGTTATATGTGGCCATGACTTTGGTCATCATTGGCAATGGTTTTTTTAAACCCAATATTTCTACCCTTTTAGGCAATGTATATTCTACCCCCACACACCAACATCAAAAAGATGAGGGGTATAATATATTTTACATGGGCATTAATATTGGCGCATTTATATGCAATTTTTTTGGTGCAGCTATGCAAAATATATTTGGCTGGGTGGGCGCATTTGTATTGGCAGGTGTAGGTATGTTTATAGGGGTGGCGGTTTTTATAACTGGTACCAAACACTATGCAGCGTATGATACTCGTAAGCCACTACAAAAAGGCGATATGCCCCTTTGGAAAATACTTGCATTGGTTATTTTACCTTCCATCATCTTTGGCATTATCGGTTGGAAGCTAAATGGTAATGGCTTTGTTTTTGATTCTAATTCTACCGATGCATTCATCTTTGCATGCATTCCAGTTTGTGTTTTTTATACATTATTATTAGCAAGGAGTAAAAAAGAAGAAAGGCCTGCCATGGGGGCCATGTTGGCTATCTTTGCAGTAGTTATTTTATTTTGGGCCATATTTAAGCAAAATGGCTCTGCTCTTAATACATGGGCAAACAAATACACAGAGCGGCATGTTAGCGGATTTTCCGAAAAGGCACTAAGCACTTTTTTTCTTACAAAAACCATCCCCTATAAAAAGGATTCAGTTGTAAAAACGGATCAATTATTTAGAAAAATAAAAACGGAAAGCAGAGAAGTAAAAGAGTTAGGTTATCAAGAGTATTATAAAAATATTGCTGCAGCGGATTTGCCTGCCGAGGGAGCTTCGCTGAAGGTATGGGCACCCAACCTTAGCCAATCCATAAATCCATTTTGGGTGGTAGCGCTTACACCCTTAATAGTTGCTTTTTTTACTTACTTACGAAGAAAAGGTAAAGAGCCAAGCACCCCTACCAAAATTGCTTTTGGGTTATTGATATCGGCGCTTTCGGTATTGGTGATGATTGCGGCAGTAAAAGCAGGAAACAATGGCTTAGAAAAAGTAAGCGTATGGTGGCTAATAGGTAGTTATGGGGTAATAACCATTGGGGAACTATTTCTCAGTCCAATGGGACTTTCTTTGGTTTCAAAATTAAGCCCACCACGTATTACTGCTTTAATGATGGGGGGATGGTTTTTATCAACTTCTATTGGTAATAAGCTAAGTGGTATACTAGCCAGCAAGTGGGATGAGTATGATGAAAAGGCCAATTACTTTTGGTTAAACTTTATATTACTAGGCCTAGCGGCAGTATTTTTATTTATGTTGTTAAAATGGCTGAATAAAGTAATGAAAGAAAAAGGAGTGAATTAAAAACTTCTATATACACAAAAAAACATTTAGCAATGAGGCTTGTCACTTTCAAAATAATCGTATCAACTACGTAAAGAAAGCAATGGTACACACATTGCAAGCAAACAACTAAGTATTGAACCGCTTTTTAAAACAAATAAAGTCCCGCACTGGCGGGACTTTAAGTTGGCTCAAAGGTTAATGATAAAATGTTTTATCCTTTTTGTAAACGAGTTTCTTTAATATAACGAGAAGCGGCGGCTCTATCATCCAACCACTTTTCTTTTTTAAATAATTGTACACCACCCGCTAAAACCGATTTGAGGTATGGCGAGGCAGCGGATGTTTTATGTGTTGCTAAATTTCTAGTAGCAACGGCTACACTTACTGTTGATGTGTTTTTCATAAAGGGGTTTATGTTTTTATTAATGGTATCGGATTGTGGTACACAAGATAAAAAAGCACTACATGCATTGTCAAGCATTAGGCAAATAAAAAAGAGAAGAATTATCTATTCTTCTCTTTTTACTATAGTGAATTTACGAGATTTGGCATGGCTGTAAGGCCAATACTTTTACAAGGTAAAATGGTAATAAAACCACAGTTTAAATTTTACCGACCATTTTTTCTGGTTTTACCCATTCGTCAAATTCTTTTGGGGTTACATAGCCAAGTTTTACCGACATTTCTTTCAAGGTCGTTCCTTCTTTATGTGCCTTTTGCGCTATTTCAGCCGCTTTGTAGTAACCAATTTTTGTATTAAGAGAGGTTACCAGCATTAAAGAATTGTCCACATGCTTCTTAATATTTGCTTTAATTGGCTCAATGCCCACTGCACATTTATCATTAAAGGATACGCAACCATCACCAATTAATCTAGCGCTATGCAAGAAGTTATAAATCATTACTGGCTTAAATACATTTAGTTCAAAATGTCCATTGGCACCACCAATGCTTATTGCCACATCATTACCCATTACCTGTGCGGCAATCATTGTTAACGCCTCACATTGGGTGGGGTTTACTTTGCCGGGCATAATAGATGAGCCCGGTTCATTATCGGGTATAAACAGTTCACCAATACCACTTCTTGGTCCGGATGAAAGCATGCGAATATCATTGGCAATCTTCATTAAACTTACGGCCACCATTTTCAATGCGCCATGTGCTTCTACAATAGCATCATGCGCTGCTAATGCTTCAAATTTATTTTCTGCTGTTTTAAATGACAGCTTAGTTAGTTTAGCAATATGCTTGGCCACTTTTACATCGTAATTAGGTGGAGTATTAATACCGGTACCCACAGCAGTGCCGCCTAAAGCTAGCTCACTTAAATGCGCTAATGTGTTATTGATAGCCTTTAATCCATGATCTAATTGTGATACATAGCCGCTAAACTCCTGCCCAACGGTAAGCGGCGTAGCATCCATAAAATGGGTGCGGCCAATCTTCACCATCTTCATGTACTGCTTACTCTTTTTAGCAAGCGTATCTCTCAATTTTTTTATACCCGGAATAGTTGTTTCCACTAAAATTTTATAGGCTGCAATGTGCATTGCCGTAGGAAACGTATCGTTGGATGATTGAGATTTATTTACATCATCATTCGGGTGCAGGTACTTTTCTTTGTCAGAAAGTTTGCCACCGTTTAGCACATGTCCGCGGTAAGCAATTACTTCGTTACAGTTCATGTTACTCTGTGTACCGCTACCTGTTTGCCATACTACCAGCGGAAAATAATCGCTCAATTTACCTTCTAAAATTTCCTTACACACTTTACCAATCAAATCAGCCTTCTTTTTAGTTAGTATACCTGCTTCATAGTTAGTAAGGGCTGCCGCATGCTTTAAGTAAGCAAATGCCGAAATAATTTCTTTGGGCATTTTATTGATGTCTTGCGCAATTTTAAAATTGTCGATGCTGCGCTGTGTTTGAGCACCATAGTAAGCGTTTACCGGTACTTTTACTTCGCCCATTGTGTCTTTTTCAATACGATAGTCCATGCTGAATTGTATTAATATGTGAGAAGAATATTTTGGTGGCGCAAAGGTAAATCTCAACACTGATATTTAATTTGATTTTTACAGTTTAGAATATTGCCCTAAATTGTATAATTAACCATTCATTTATCACCTCTTTTAATTGCTACTTGCCCTATGCGTATTTCTTTCTTTTTTATTTATATACTTGTTAGCCTTTCTTCTTTGTACACACAACCCTTACCCTCCCGCTACCAGTTAGCCTGGCATGAAACAGAATTTAATCTCTTTATGCACTTTGGTCCCAACACATTTACTGGTAAAGAATGGGGCGAGGGAACAGAGGCCGTAGATTTATTTAATCCTACTGATTTAGATTGTCGACAGTGGTGCCGCATAGCCAAACAGGCAGGCGCCAAAGGCATTATCATTACCGCTAAGCATCATGATGGCTTTTGCCTATGGCCCAGTAAATATTCCACCCATACGGTAAAAGAAAGTAAGTGGCGAAATGGAAAAGGAGATGTATTAAAAGAGCTATCAAAAGCTTGTAAAGAGTATGGATTAAAGTTTGGTGTTTATTTATCACCTTGGGATAGAAACCACCCCGACTATGGAACAGAAAAATATAATGAGGTGTTTGTTAATATGCTGAAGGAAATTTTTACCAACTATGGTCCCGTTTGGGAACTATGGTGGGATGGTGCCAATGGCGAAGGCCCTAATGGTAAAAAACAGCAGTATGATTGGAAGCGGTTTGAAGCAGTAGTACGGCAATACTCTCCCCGCACGGTGGTGTTTAGCGATATTGGCCCCGATATAAGATGGGTAGGAAATGAAAATGGAATAGCGGGTACTACTAATTGGAATTTTTTAGATACTGCTGGATTTAAAAGGGGAGAAGGTGCGCCTGCTACTGACACTTTATCGTTTGGAAATTATAACGGCAATCAATGGATACCGGCCGAGTGTGATGTAAGTATAAGGCCGGGCTGGTTTTATCATACAAAAGAAGATGCGGCCGTAAAAAAGCCAGAGCAACTGTTTGATTTGTATTTAAAATCGGTAGGTAGAGGGGCGGTATTATTATTAAATGTGCCGCCAGATACAAGGGGGCTGCTGCATGAAAATGATTCGGCGGCGCTGGTGAGTTTTAAAAAATTGAAGGATGAAAATTTTGCACAGAATTTATTATTAAATGCCGATACATATTACCAGTTTAGTGAGAAGGATTTTAGAAATAGCCCGGTAGTACTGCGTGGGTTTGATACTACCGCTAATTACTATGGTATGAACCTGCAAAACTTTACCGTGCAGTTACAGCGACCTACAGCCATGAACTGTATTGTGTTAAGAGAAGCTATACACTTAGGGCAAACGGTAAGAAAGTTTAGTGTGGTGTTGTACAACGGAGAAACTAAAGTGGGAGAGATAGTAGGTACCAGTATTGGCCGCAAACGGATACTTACTTTCCCTGCTAAAACCGTTACTTCCTTTAAAGTATTTATAGTAGATGCAAAGGGTAATGATAATGTAAGCGGGGTGGCGGCATACTTAATGGATGAAAAGTTAGTGGAGCATTAATAGATAACGGAAAGCGAAACTCCGTTTCGCAATAAATGATATTGCGTTTGGTAGTTTGTAATATTGCTATAAGCAATAGAATATAACTGCGAGGCTGGAAGCCTCGCAGAGCTGTTGAAAAGCTAGTAGAACATTAATGGATAGCGAAACTCCGTTTCGCAAAAAATGTAGTATAGTCTTTTTGCCATTGCAGGTAAGAGACTCACAGCACAGCGGTGAAGGTTTACTTAGTTCGTTTGTTGGTGTTTATGCTTTGCACAAAGCTTGGAGGCAACACCAACAAAGGCTGTTTAAAGAGTTTGGAATACCAACGAGGGAAAAAAAAGAATGTGTACAATTTTACGTTTTTCTACTTATCATATTTTCACTAAGTCATCGAGTGTAATATTAAATGCTTTTGCAAGGGCATTAAGTGTGGTGAGGGTAGGATTTATAACCCCTTTTTCAATTCGGTGTACTTGACTAATCTCCATTTCCGCTTCAAACGCTAAGGATTGTAAAGTCATATTTCTTTCTTGACGCAAAATTTTTACCCTTGCGCCGAAAGTTATTAAGACTTTTTTGTCCCTGAGATTATTCACACTGCAATGTGAGAAGTGGTAGTATTTATTTTTTAGGCATATATGCTTAAAAAGTGAAATCTTTTAATTAGCTTCAATCATCATTAATCTTAAACCAAACCAATCTGAGGAAGAATTTAATTAAGGCTATTTTGTTTTTTTGCATCATAACAATTATTGGCTGCAAAAAGAACGAATCAATTATCGAGGATGAAAAACCTGATAAAATAGGAAAATATGATAGGAATAACCTCCCAAATAATTTTTTCAAAGACATCGAAACACCTGACAATGGGGTGTCTTTAAACACAAGCATTATTTCTTCTACAAGTTTTGCAGACAACGAACCTATCGACTTAGACAATGGTGATGACCCAATAATATTGGGTGCGCAAGTAAATAACCCCTATACGATATCGAATATGCAGCAAGCCTATTTGCAATTATACGGCAGTACGGCACCTATTTCGGTTACACATTTATACATAAGATATAAGCCTGTTAATACTGATCAATTGGCTCTCTTGCTTGAACAAACAAACATAGAACTACAGGATTATCCAATGGATTATCAGGTATTACAGGATGGGGACTATTATCAAGACCCTTCATTAGGTACAGAAGATATTGGATGGCTATACTCTGCAGTAGCTGCAAATTATACTCCAATAACTGGAATTCAGTATGAAGTAATCCAACAATTACACATTCCTGCCAATGACGATTTACTGCTTGAGAGCATGGCCGAAAGCCTTGCAGGAGGTGCTATTTATGAAGACACAATTATATCAGTTTATCGATATATAACAAGAATAGATGAACCATTTATTGAATCCATCTATGCCAATTGATAATGTATCTGGAATTACCCTGCCTCAAATGTTAAATGCATTCGATGGCGGGGTGTATAGTGTAGGTATTTACAAACAAAGGCTATTGCAACAAGCAGGTAGCACACAACAAAATGAGATTAATGCATTATTTGCTTCATATGGTTATTAAGACAGTAAAGACACTGCTGTTTTATTTAACAACTCAGGTTTTATTGTCGACAGGTTGTTCGAAAAGCAAATGTGAAAATGATCTGCCTGTTTATTCTTTTAAGGTAACGGCAGAATGGGCTCCACAAAAAGAAACTTATAATGTAGGAGATACTATCTTCCTAATTTCACGGTTTCCTAAAGTGTTGTCAGATCAAATTAATCCATCTATTGTTGTCAACTATTCTAATGCTAAACAAATTGATGGCGGCATTGGATTTGGATATTTGGACTCAGCAAATCAAAGAAGTATACCATCAATAGATAGTTTTACTCTTGCTGAAGTTGAGGGCTCTTATATCAATATTGCTAGTAGTCAAAGGAATCGTATCAATATAGCATATAGTGAAAATACAGATCACTACTCATTTTATGGAGCTGTAGTATGTAGGAAGCCGGGTATTTACTCTCTTGGAATTGTTGACTTATTTTGCCAAGGTGTTTCAACAACAAATGATTGTAGCGGAGCTGTATTTGATATAACAGTAACAAACACAGATAAGCATTTGTATTTGCATCAGAATGCCTTAGGTGTTGATCCTAATAACCCAGTTTTACAAAAATATAGCTACGATTTTAGAGTTCGTTAAATCAGAATAGTTTATAAGGGTTGCTAGAAATAGCAACCCTTTATTATAAAAATGTTTTCATGAAACCAAGCTTCCTCTTTTTTTTGGGATTAATCGTATATATCGCCTCTTTGCTTGCGCCAATAAAATCATTAGCAATAGAGCCAGCTAAGCCGCCTATATTTTTATTAAAAGCAAAAAAGGGAGCACATACTAAGGAATATAAGGTTAAGGATTATATAAGAATTGTTTACATTAATGCTCATAATGGGAAGCATATTGCTAAAGGTAAAATCTCAGCTCTTAATAAAGACAGCATATTTATACAACCATTTCAAAGAAACCTTGCACCTATGGGTATTTCATTGAGTGATATATCTTCTTTACAAAAAATACATGTAAAAGGTAGAAGGGGTTGGAAGTTTTTAATAATAGGATTAGTGCTATTGACAATTATCGGACTAATAACTATTAATTCACCATCGGCTACTATCTTTTTGTCTTTACCAGTAGGTTCTTTATTTGTAATTCCTCCGTATTTAGTTGCTAATTTTTTAGCAGATATTCTTTCAAAAAAATCAAAAAATAAGGGATGGGTTTTTTCAATAGAAGAAGAATAATTTTCTAATCCTTATTCGCCAACTGCCCGCAAGCGGCATCAATATCTTTACCACGGCTGCGGCGCAGGCGTACATTTACCCGGTGTTTTTCTAAGTATTGCATAAAGGCTTGCACTTTTTCTTCTACAGGTTTTTCAAACTTGGCAAAGTCGATAGGGTTGTATTCAATAATATTTACCAAATCGGCGCCATCTACCTGCCGGTAAATTTTTATTAAATGGTCGGCATCTTCTAATGTGTCATTCAAATTTTTGAATAAGATATATTCAAACGTTATTTCATTACCCGTTTGTTTATAGAAATAATTCAACGCTTCTATCAACGATTTAAGATTATTGGTATCATTAATCGGCATTATCTCATGTCGCTTGGCATCCGTAGCCGCATGTAAGGAGAGTGCTAATTTGAATTTTACTTTATTATCGCCTAACTGGCGAATGCCCTTGGCTACACCAGCAGTAGAAACGGTAATGCGGCGGGGGCTCATGCCAAGGCAATCAGGCGAAGTAATTTTTTCAATTGATTTTAATACGTTTTTGTAGTTGAGCAAAGGCTCACCCATGCCCATAAAAACGATATTGCTAATTTTTTTGCCGTATTCTTTTTCGCAGCGGTTATTAATCAATACTACTTCGTCTACTATTTCATCAAAGCTAAGGTTGCGCTTTCTTTCAATATAGCCGGTGGCGCAAAACTTGCAACTAAGAGAGCAGCCAATTTGTGAGGATACACAAGCCGTGTAGCGGGTAGTGGTGGGGATGAGTACGCCTTCTACCAAATGCCCATCAAATGTTTTAAAACGAAATTTGATAGTGCCATCTTCCGATACTTGTTCTAAATCGGTGGTTAATGATGGTAGTGTGAATGTTTCTCCCAGTTTTTGGCGTAAGTCTTTGCTTAGGTTGGTCATATCAGCAAAGCTCATGGCATGCTTTAGCCATAACCACTCATATACTTGCTTGGCTCTAAACTTTTTTTCGCCTAGTTCATCAAAATAAGTTTCAATTTCGGCAAGCGAGAGGTCTCTTATGTTTTGGGGCTTTTTCATTGGTTGCAAAGATAGTGAAACACAAATGGAGGAAACGTTTATCTTGCACACCGATCGTTTATGGATGTGATAGGGAAAGGTAGCAAATGATGATAAGCGGACAGAACCCCGAACGGAGATTAATTGATTCTCTTCCACTGGAAGAAAAACAATTAACAGACCTTCGGTCGAAACGAAAGCTTAATAGTAGCAATAAAGCTGGTCTAATAAAATAATTTTTTATGCAAGAAGTGTATGTAATTGATGCCATTCGCACACCAATAGGAAAGTATGGTGGTATGCTTAGCGGCGTAAGGCCAGATGATATGCTGGCCTATGTAATTAGAGCCATTTTACAACGTAACGAAAGCGTTGATGTAAATGCTATTGAAGAGATAATAGCCGGCGCTGCTAACCAGGCGGGTGAGGATAATAGAAATGTGGCAAGAATGGCTGCACTGCTGGCCGGATTGCCCGTAACGGTAGCAGGTAATACGGTAAATAGGCTGTGTGCCTCCGGCTTACAAGCCATAATGGATGGCGCCAGACAAATACAATGTGGCGATGCCCAAATGATTATTGCCGGTGGAGTGGAGAGTATGACGAGGGCTCCTTTTGTACAAGCAAAAAGTACAGAGGCTTTTGGCCGACAGGCGGAAATATTTGATACGACTATGGGCTGGCGATTTGTAAATAAACAATTAGCCGCTATGTATCATCCGTTTACAATGGGGGAAACAGCCGAAAACGTAGCGCAACAATGGAACATTACTCGGGAAGAGCAAGATTTATTTGCATTTTCCTCTCAACAAAAATATGCTGCGGCTAAGGCGGCAGATAAGTGGGCCGATGAAACAGTGCCGTACGAACTTATAACTAAAGGGCTGGTGCAGTGGTTGATAAATGATGAGCACCCACGAGCAACAACATTAGAAAAACTGGCTGGATTAAAACCTGCATTTGCAAAAGAGGGTACGGTTACTGCCGGTAACTCATCGGGCATAAATGATGGTGCGGCGGCAATGCTATTAGCAAATGAGGAAGCGGTAAAAAAATACGAGTTGACGCCTTTCGCTAAAATAAAAGCAATGGCCGTGGCAGGGGTACACCCTTCAGTAATGGGCATAGGTCCCGTACCCGCTACTAAAAAAGCACTACAACGGGCCCGGTTACAACTATCTG
Source organism: Bacteroidota bacterium (assembly GCA_039796695.1). Classification (GTDB taxonomy): domain Bacteria; phylum Bacteroidota; class Bacteroidia; order Chitinophagales; family Chitinophagaceae; genus JJ008. The sequence goes on along the minus strand of JBDKJF010000027.1, from coordinate 12,859 downwards.
ATATTGGCTTGGTAGAATTAAACGAGGCTTTTGCCTCGCAAAGTATTGCCTGTATAAAAGAATTAGAATTGAATAAGGATATCGTAAATGTAAATGGCGGAGCTATTGCCCTAGGCCATCCATTAGGATGCAGTGGGGTTAGAATATCGGCCACTTTATTACATGAAATGAAAAGACAGGGAGTAAAATACGGATTGGCCACCATGTGTGTGGGGGTAGGCCAAGGTGCTGCTGTTATTTTTGAAAACATGTAGTGCAAATTAAAGCGGGGGCGAAAGTTATAACCAGCTACATGTTAGGAATGCAGTAGTGATAGATGCCAATTGGCTTGTAGGTGGAGGTGAGGGTAGAACGGTTTCATTATAAAATAGTACAACAAAAAACCCGCTTCTTTTTTTTGAAGCGGGTTTTTGTTGTATTGAAAAAATTAGCTACAATTAAAAATTAAATCGCAGGCCTACCTGTAATTGCCAACGGCTTAATAAATCTGGGCTGATAGCAAAAGTGCTTCTTGCAGAGGGGTCAAACTGATATACTGGCGAATTGTTGTTGTAAGAAACGGATATGGGTTGTGTATAGCCAGAGGTAGTAGCATACTTGTACACTCCCCAATTACTGTTAAACATATTGCCAACGTTTACAATATCAATACTAAATTGTAAACCTCTTTTCGTCTTTTTGTCAAGAATTAAATCTTGTAGGATGCGAATATCCATTTGGCTAAACCAAGGATTTTCTCCTGCATATTTTTCTGTGTACTGGCCACGGCGACCGTTCAAGTACTTATCTTGTTGAAAATACCATTTCAACGCTGTACGTTGCACGGCTGCAGTTTGTACATTGCCATTAATATCTGCGTACGGGGCAAAGTTCATTACATCTATTTCCGCATCGGTAGGTACATACAGTAAGTCGTTAGAGGCTGTTCCATCATTGTTGATATCTCCACCGTAAACATAGGCAAATCGATTGCCCGATGTCCATGAGCTAAAGAAGGAAATGGTGGTGCCCCATTTTTTATCTTTTCCGTAATCAAATCTTTTAGCGCCCGAAAAAATGATACGGTGTGTGTTGCCATAAAGCGAATTAGAATTGATTGCTTTATTGGCATTATTCAAAATAGGGTTTCTATCAAATGCATCGCTTGAAATTTCTGCAGAAATGGAGCTGGCATCTTTAGCCACGCCATAATTGTAAGCAGCCATTAAGTACAATCCTTTTTTAAAAGTATGCTGCGCTTGAAGCGATAAATTAAATTGATAACCTTCTTTTGTATTGGTAAATACATACGCATTGGCCGAGCCTTGGTTTGCCGGCAAATAAACACTTCTGTTATCACCCACGCCTGAATTTAAAATGCCAGATGGTGTTCCTAATTTATAATTTCTCACCATCATTGCATTTACATCTTTTGTATAGGCAAGGTCTATTGTAAAAATAGTTCCTGTTTTTACTCTAAAGTCGGTACCTATATTAGTTCTCCATACTTGTGGCCATTTAAAGTTTCTATCTGTAACATTATAAAAGAAGCTGAAGGGGTTGCCAATATGATTGCCTAGCCACACAAAAGGGAAACGACCTGTAAATAAACCTGAACCACCTCTTATTTGAAAGGATTTATTACCGTTTACATCCCAATTAAATCCTACTCTAGGTGAAAGTAAAGGCTTACCTGTAGGTAGTTGTGTATTATCTAAACCTTTACCGGCACCATTGGTAATTGGCTTCCCATCGGCATCAAACAATGTAAGGTTGTCATTATTAGAAAAGGTGGGAGAGTAAGTGTCTGTAGTGCCTGCATAATTTCCGTTGGCATCAAAATTTGGGCTTTCATATTTAAATTTATCTTTAAAATACATTGGCTTATCCATTCGAAGGCCGAGAGTAATCTTAAAGTTTTTGCTAGCTTGTATTTCATCTTGTGCATAAAGCGATAGCTGCCCTACTGTTAAATAATACCAGGTCCATTTATCAGCAACGGCCCTGTTTTTAGCATAGGCTACATCCACATCAAGCGGGTAGGCGCCAAACACTACATTGCCACCCACGGGTACGTTGGTTATAAAATTCGGCAAGTCTATATCTCCAAATAGCGTAGGTCCATAACCTGTAAGGTTAAATGAGTTGGCAAATTTGAAAGATTCGAAAGAAGCGCCGAAGGTAAAGCTGTGTTTGTTTTTATATAGGTTAAAATCATTGGTAATTTGGAATGCGTCTTGATTTAAGCGGTTGTTAATTGAAAACGGCTCATGACCTGCTACTATATAACGCACCCCATTTTTAGAAATGTTAACCACTGGAAAAGGGGTGGAGAAGGGATTACGACTATCACGGAAAGTAGTATACACTACCCTTAATTTGTTAGCCATGCTGTTTTTAAAGTTCGACTTAAGCTCCATGCCAAAGGAGTTCAATTTATTCACCATTTCATAGCCAGCATTTTTAAATTGTAATGTGGTAAAGTCTGGTCCACGACGGCCAATAGCGCTGGGATGTGCTGGTTTATCTTTTTTTGCATCTAAACCATTATAGGTAAATGATAACTTATGAATTGGATTGATATTCCAATCTAATTTGGCTAACCATTTATAATTCGTTTGATCATGCGTATAACCTTGGTAAGGGCCAGTTTCGTATTGAAAGCGATTTTTTAAAATATTACTTACACTAATAAGATCTGCTTCTAATACTCTTGATGTGTTAGCTTTACCCACATTGCCTGCATTTTGCGCTACATAGCTAGTAGCACCATCATTTCGTTGTTCTGTTTCAAAGCTTAGAAAGTAAAATATTTTATCTTTTTTAAGCGCTCCACCCAATGCAAAACCACCTTGCAATTGATTTAAATCGGGTACTACCAGTCTAGTACCTGCTACCTTTTTACCCGTAAGCGCTTGGTTACGATAAAAAAGATAAGTAGTACCGGTAAATTTATTGCTACCCGATTTTGTTACGGTATTTACACCTGCACCGGTAAAGCCCGCCTGTGTTACATCGTAGGGTGCAAGGTTTACTTGTATTTGTTCGATAGCATCAAGCGAAACGGGCTGTGCATTTGTTTGACCGCCAGGGGTTGGTGCATCTAAGCCAAACGGGTTATTAAACACGGCACCATCAAGCGAAAAATTATTATACTGTCCATTTCTACCACCAAAAGATATTCCGTTGTAGGTGGCCGAGGCAGAGGGGGAAAGTCGTAAAAAATCATCGGCCGATCTTGAAATGGTGGGCAATGTTTTTAGTTGCCTATTACTGATGTTGGTAGAGGCGCCCGTACGTTTATCATCAAATACTTTTGATCTTGATAATACCGTTACATTTGATAAGGTAGTACTTGCATCCTGCATAGTAAACTCGATAGTGTTATTAAGGCCAAGTTCTAAATAAATGTTATCGGAAATTACCTGCTGATGGTTAACATGGCTAACGGTTACTTTGTAAGGGCCGCCCACTCTAAGGTTAGGTACTGTAAAACGGCCATCAGCTTTTGTAATTAACACTTGCTTAATGCCCGCATCTAAAAATTCTACTGTAACGGTTGCCACAGATAAGGCACTCCCTTTTGCATCCTTAACTGCGCCGCTTAAAGTAGCGGTAGTAACCTGTGCAGAAAGATTAATGGAAAGTAAAATCAGGCTTGCGAGGAAGACACAAGCTTGTTTTTGCATTTGTTTCATCATAATGGTTTGATTTGAAGCAAAAATACTTTAGTTAAGAAAACCTTAACAATTCAATTCTTCACAGGATATAAACCGCATTTAAAAATTAATATTAGAATGAACTTTTTTTTTGTATATAAAGGCCCATCATTGTTTTTCTTCATTACTATATTTCACTTCATATTCTATATTTCTTATTAAATAAATTTATCACTCGTAGTTTCTTTACAGCAAGTTTCAATTATAAAAAGGGCTAATGCCGTCTATTACTTGTAACTATATGGCCGTAGCTATACCAAAATAACAATGAGCATTCACTTAAACTTTTACGAATGCAATACAACCACTCTTGTTTAGCTAAAGTTTAAGCTGTATCAGTATAAAATAGTGTATTTGTTAAATTAATGATGGTTGTACTTGTGGGTTGACTCAATTTAAAGTACTTTGCAAGGAATTAAATACATTAATTATGAAAAAAATATTGTTTGTGTTTTTGTTGTTGGCAGGTTGTGTATTTGCGAATGCACAGGCCGATAGTACGTTAAACGCTTACACGGGTAAGTATACCTTTGGTGATGACAGCCCCGTAAAAGAAATAACGGTAACGGTAGAAAGCGGTACCTTAATGGTTGCGTCTGCAATGGGAAATACAGAGTTTAAAAAAACGGACACTAAAGATGTTTTTGAAGTAGTGGCTTATGGAGGCATGGCTACTTTTAAACGTAATGAAGCAGGTAAAGTAATTGGAGTAAAAATAGAAGTGCAGGATATAGCTGTAGAAGGCACGCGTAGCGAAGGTATTGTATTGGAAGAGGTGTACTTGTTCCCCTTACAAAATGTGGCGAAATTGGCTTTATAAATATTGACCCGTTTCCGTCGTAAAAAATGCTATTATATTAAAATGGCTGCCTTATTAAGTGCAGCCATTTTTTTATGATAGGTAGGTTAAAAAAATATTTAAGCTTTCGGCAAAGGAAAATCCAGCGTAAATACACTGCCTTTTCCTAAAGTACTTTCTGCTTTAATTTCACCGCCATGTGCATCCATAATAGCTTTTACGTAACTAAGGCCAAGACCAAAGCCTTTTACATTGTGAACATTGCCTGTGTGTGCTCTATAAAATTTTTCGAAGATGCGTTTTAAAGTGTCCCTATTCATCCCTATTCCGTTATCTTCTACCCGTATGGTAAAATATTTATGAGTGGATAGTGTACTTACTTTTATAGCTGGAGGCACATGATTGTTCGCATATTTCACAGCATTATCCACCAAGTTGTTAATTAGGTTTGCAAAGTGTACTTCATCTGCATAAATAATATCGTTGGTCGCATTAAAATGTAGCGCTACGCTACCTTTTTTGTCTTGCAGTTGCAGTTCAAAATTTTCAACTACGGCACCTATTACCTCATGAGCAGGTAGGTGAGTAAGGTTTAATTCAATTTCCTGCTTTTCTAGCTGAGATGCTTTTAATATGGTTTCTACCTGCTTATTCATTCGCTGGTTTTCTTCCTTAATAATGCTACTGAAATAGCTCAACTTCTCTTTGTTGTTAATTACTTTTTCGTTACGCATGGCATCCACTGCTAATGAAATGGTAGCAATAGGTGTTTTGAATTCATGCGTCATATTATTAATAAAATCATTTTTTATTTCGCTCAATTTCTTTTGCTTTAACATCGTACGAACAGTAAGGTAAAAAGCCGCCAATATAATGGCTGTAAATAAAAGCGAGATGGCGATTCGCCAACGTAGGTCACGATATACTAAGGCTTTTATATCCGGTACTATTACAAATAGCGATTCGTTAATGCTTAAATTTTCTCCTGCGGTGCCAGTAAGTGCTTCAATACCTACGTTTGAAGAATGATTATTGATGGTATCGGTTATTTCTTGTAAAAAACCGGTAGAGATATTATCGAAAACATTATCGCCTTCAATATTGAAAGCTTGTATGCCAAACTCAAACCGCACATTTTTTAAATTATTTTTTCGAAAGGCAGCTTCAATTTTTTTCTTTATATCATCGCCAGCAATGCTGCGGGCTATGCTTGTAGGCCTAAATAGGTCTAAGGTTATCTCCTCTCCAAACAAACCTTTTTTGGCTTGCGCTAAAGCATAGGGCCCTTTGTGCTTGGCAAGGTCTAGTGCTACTTCTTTCGTACTTTCATCTACCAAATGTTTAATTTGCTCCTTCCGTAACGATACCATGTTACGTACCCACGAAACTTGTAACACAGTAATGCCTATCAGCGATAGGGTAATGAGAACGGTTATAACAGTAAATATCTTTTTCACTTAATTTAAAAAATGTAATGGCTCAATATACTTAAGATGTGGCAGAAAGCAAAAATAGCAAAGCGCCAGCGCCTTACCTATTGGTATAAGTACATTGACACTTTTTTAACGGCTTTTTACCTTTTTTTTAAGCCCAACTTTTTATTTATATTAGATTATGATAGCACCAACTGCCGGCGCCATGTTAATAGCCGATCCCTTTTTAAAAGATCCGAATTTTTTAAGAACAGTGATTTTTTTATGCGATCATAATGAAAAAGGTAGTTTTGGCTTTGTACTTAATCGTCAATACGAAAATACATTGGATGAATTAATTCCAGAATTAGAAGGGTTTCGGTTTCCGGTGTATTACGGTGGGCCTGTGCAGCAGGATACCATCCATTTTTTACATCAATACCCCGAAGAAATACCTGGTGGACAGGAGGTGGCAAAGGGTGTGTATTGGGGTGGCCAGTTTGATTTACTAGTAGATAAAATGAAGGAAAAAAAGATAGAAGAAAAAAAGGTGCGATTTTATTTGGGCTATGCTGGATGGGGAGCCGGCCAGCTAGCTACAGAAATGCAAGAAAAAACCTGGTTAACATTGATGGCAAAAAAACATTTAATTTTTCATTCAGATTACACCGCCATCTGGAAAGAGGCCATTTTGCATATGGGGGATGCATATAAATTGATGGTAAACTTTCCTTTAGATCCGCAATACAATTAATGCCTTATTTTTCCATTTAATTTGAAACATTAACTATGCAACGTTTTATTTCCATTATTGCCTTCGGAATTTTAGTATTCGCTTCATCAGGATGTAGTACTTTAAAAAAAATGGGTATTATTCCCTCGGAATTGGAAATGGTAACCGGCTTAAAAGATGCTTTAAGCCAAGGACTTTTTAAAGGGTTAGAAAATTTTGCCGATCCTAATGGAAATCCGTTAGTACGCTTTGCTTTTCCGGGTGAGGCAGAAAAAATTGAAAAAACGTTGCGAGATCTTGGGTTTGATAAAGCTGTAAATAATGTAACCGGAAAATTTACGAAGGCCATGTCATCGTCGGTTAATGTAGCCAAGCCATTATTTTTTGAAGCCGTAAGGAGCATGAGCATAAAAGACGCAGCTAAAATATTAGTAACCGATAATAGGCACGCAGCCACCGATTATTTTAAAGCAGAAATGAAGCCAGGTTTAATGACGGCCTTTCGCCCTATTGTGGATAGTAGTATAAAAATGGAAGCAGCAGATAAAGAGTGGGCCGCTATCACTAAAATATATAATGCCATTCCATTTATTAAAACGCCTTTAGAAAATAACCTAACGGACTTTATATCGGCTAGAGCAGTGGATGTTCTTTTTTTAATGGTTGCAAATGAAGAAGCAGCAATAAGAAGCAAATACGAACTGCGCAAAACAGACATGATGCGTAAGGTGTTTGGCTGGGCCGAGAAGGAATTGAAGAAAAAAATTATGAAGTAATGCGAGCCTTATAATGGCCGGGCCTGTTTTATGTATAGGCGCCCTGAATGGGCATCTATTTTAAACTCCACATCCATACCAAAATCCCAATATTGTTCCATATCGTGTGCCATACCTTTTTCCAGTTTATAAAAAAAATGATCTTTAATAGCGGTCAAATAATTGGTTAATAATTCAATTTGGGAATGCGAGAGTACTGTTTTTTCTTTAATAAGATTACTTCGGCTTAAATATTCTACACTTATTTTATTACTACCGGTGGCCCTGCCCAATCCTATTATTACTTCCTCGCTGCTTACACTATCTGGTGGCGTTACTACACTTACTTCTCCTATTTGGGCATTATAAGTGTAGGCGGGATATTTTTTGCGGTATAAATGTTTTGTAACAGCCACACCGTTTGCAATCTCTTCGCCAAAGGCACGGTGCACTAAAATGCCCATTGCTACCGACTGCTGATCTATTTTAAAGTATTGCCTTTCTGCAAAAGCTCTATCTGCCCACAAGCTAGCCCATACACCTTTAATAGCTTTGGCTATTGCTTTAGCAGTATCGGTTAGGCTACCGGTTTTAGAATCGTATAATCCGGCGCCGTTAAAGCCTTTTACATCTTCTGCATTTGTAGAAGATCTAAAGCGATAATGAGAAAACTCATTGCCATTACGCTGCATACGAGCGGTTACAGATGCTATCAACTCTTTATTAAGCGGGGCGTTTTTGATAGTATCCCGTATAAGTTTTAGTTTCTTGTTTAATTGCTTAGCATCGGTGATAATGGATAGGTCTTCTAATAAATCATCCAATATTTTATTAATTCCATTGTTTGTTATATGCTGCTGATAATAATAAAAAGGAATAGCAAATGCACCTTCTGGTAAGGGAATGGGCTTTTTATCTACTCGTATTTTCATGAGCTCCGCAAAGTTGGCGGCCTTGCCTCCAATTTGTTTTACGTTTTTGATACCGGCATTGGCTAACTCTACTAAACCTTTTTGCGTTACATCTACTTTTAATTGAATTGTTTTTCTGTTGTTAGCTTTATTCCAGAAGGTAGTGGCATCTGTTTCTGTTGCGGGTCGTATAAAAAAAGTATCAGCATTTACCTCGTAATAAATCAGTTTGTTTTGCAATGCGTTAACTACTGTATCGTTCCATGCTTTAGTGTAGGTAGCATTGGGAGTGCCACGGTTTTGACAAAGCAAACTAATATGACACAGCGGTGTTTGAAAGGGGGTTGTAATAACACCGGCTACCACAGGCAGATTATTAGGCAATCCATTTAAAACGACAATATCTCTATTGGTAAAGGTCGCTTTTTCTACTTGGCCAACGTCTACTTTTCTTAAGTATCCATACGCTTTTCCTTGCTGTAGTGCTATAAATTGCCGGCCTTTATAAACTTCAGTAGAGGTTATAGTAGGGATGGATGAAATGGTTGCTAGTTTTTTTTCCATGCTAGGCGAAAAGGCTAATACTTTAATCTTATTTGCAAATGAAGTGAGTGATGCTACTTTTTTGTACAGCCTATATAGTTCTGGGGCCTTTGTATCATCCTCTGGCATTAGTTCAAGTCCATATACATCCAGCCAGGCATAGTAATTTAAATTGGCCAAAATGTATTCTCGTAATGGGTTTGAACTATAATTTTTAATATTAAAAAGGCTTAGTTCGTCGGTGTTATTCAATACCTGCGTGCAAAAATTATAATGAAAAGGATAGCGTGAGGAATTGGTAAAATAGAGTTTGCCTTCTTTAATATCATATACCAATTTTAAAGAAGCTACTTGTCCAAATTTTTCTGTTAATGATTTTCCTTTGAGGTAATTAAAATCATTTTCGCATCCAATTTTATTTAAGTATGCTTTTATGCCTCCCTTGTATGCACACTTTTGGGTAGGCTCCTTGGGTTGCGCATACGAATTTACAAACACGAAGAGCATTATAGATACGAGTATGTTGTGTTTCATTTATTGGTAGTATAAAATATATATAGTGCTATAAAGTTATTTCATTCTTACATGAAAAAGCCCCCTTCGGTTGAAGGGGGCCTAATGCTTTTAGTACCGTCGGTTATGTAGATAAAAGATTTAATCTATCACTTTTGCACCTTCTACCAGTACCGTTACTTTATTATTTAGTACTTCTACAAAACCACCTTGTATTTCATAACTGGTAGTTTGTTGTTTATCTTTCAGCACTTTTACTTTACCAGCTTTTAATGCGCTTACAAGTGGGGCGTGTTTCTCTAGCACTTCAAATGATCCGCTGATACCCGGCATTTGTACGCCGTAAACTTCACCGCTGTACAATTTTTTTTCTGGTGTTAATATTTCGAGTGTCAATTATTTAGATTTTTATTTTTTAGTATTTAGACAGATAATATATAGTACTTCGACACAGAAAAAAAAAACATTTAAAAAAATAGAAAACCAGTCTCAAAACTATATACTAAAATCTTCCTCGTCTATCACTGCGCCGCCGCTAACAATTTCTTACCTTTCTCAATCGCATCATCAATGTTACCCACTAGGTTAAAGGCTGCTTCTGGATATTCATCTACTTCTCCATCCATAATCATATTAAAGCCTCGAATTGTTTCTTCTATTGGTACAAGTACACCTTTTAAACCGGTAAAGGCTTCGGCCACATGGAATGGTTGAGAAAGAAAACGTTGTACCCTTCTTGCACGGCTTACTACCAACTTGTCTTCATCGCTTAATTCATCTAAACCAAGTATGGCGATGATATCTTGTAATTCTTTATAACGCTGTAGCATTAGCTTAACTCTGTTGGCACAGTTGTAATGTGCTTCGCCTACTACTTGTGGAGTAAGAATTCTTGAAGTAGAATCCAAAGGATCCACCGCAGGGTAGATACCTAAGTCGGCAATTTTTCTTGATAATACGGTGGTAGCATCTAAGTGAGCAAAGGTAGTAGCTGGCGCTGGGTCCGTTAAGTCATCCGCAGGTACGTAAACTGCCTGTACCGATGTAATAGAACCGTTTTTAGTAGAAGTAATACGCTCCTGCATGATACCCATTTCAGTAGCCAATGTAGGTTGGTAACCCACGGCTGATGGCATACGACCTAATAGGGCTGATACCTCAGAACCGGCCTGGGTGAAACGGAAGATATTATCTACGAAGAAAAGGATGTCACGGCCTTTGCCTTGTCCATCACCATCACGATAGTATTCTGCAATGGTTAATCCAGAAAGGGCCACCCTTGCACGGGCACCTGGCGGTTCGTTCATTTGTCCAAATACGAAAGTGGCTTTAGAGTCAGCTAGTTCTTTCATATCTACTTTGCTTAAATCCCAGCCGCCTTCTTCCATACTATGTTTAAAAGCATCGCCATATTTCATAATGCCGGCTTCAATCATCTCTCTCATCAGGTCATTTCCTTCCCTTGTACGTTCGCCCACACCTGCAAATACAGATAAACCAGAATAGGCTTTGGCGATATTATTAATTAACTCTTGAATTAATACTGTTTTACCTACACCAGCACCACCAAATAGACCAATTTTACCCCCTTTTGCGTAAGGCTCAATTAGGTCGATTACTTTAATACCAGTAAAAAGTACTTCTGAAGCTGTACTTAGGTTTTCAAACGCAGGGGGTTGGCTGTGTATAGGGCGGCCACCTTCTTTGCTTACAGCAGGTAAACCATCGATAGGGTCGCCGGTTACATTAAACAAACGACCTTTAATACCCTCGCCAATAGGCATAGCAATCGCTTTTCCTGTATCGGTTACTTTAGTACCACGAACGATGCCTTCGGTACCGTCCATTGCAATGGTACGAACGCTATCCTCACCCAAGTGCTGCTGTACTTCCAGTACCAGCTTATCACCATTTTCTTTAGTTAGCTCTAAAGCGTTATAAATTTCGGGAAGTTGGCCATCGAACTGTACGTCGATAACGGCTCCGATTACCTGTTTTACTTTACCTACTGTTGCCATATTGTGCGTTATAAATTTTTTATTTAACCAGCTTTAGTACTACTATCACCACCTGTTGGGCTGCGCCTCGGCATTATACCGAGGTAGCAATCTTCAACTTTCTGTGCCATACTCAGCAAATTATACACTGAGTTTAATTGGGCATAACAGTGATTTTGAGGTTCTAAAACTCCCCTTTAGGGGATGGGGTTTTTCAGGCCGCAAAGGTAAGGGGGCAGGGGTAATTTGCCAATTTGTAGTAATGCTTTTTGGCACCTAAAATGCTCAAATAAGCAAATAATTCTTCAAAACAGGTTATTAATCATGTTAAAGTATGTCCGGAATGATAGATCCTATTCGTTTTGATTGCAGTATCAATTATTTTTAAACTAAAAAACAAGATTTATGGAAAAATTTATGCTCATTTTTCATGGTGGCATTAGCCCCAAAAGTTCGCCAGAGGAAATGCAGACCAATATGAACAAATGGCTGGCTTGGGTGGATAAATTAGTAAAAGAAGAAAAATATGCCGGGGGCGAGGGTCACAAGATGGAGCCATAGGCAAAATAGCGCTCGCATCTATGAAACTGTTAAATACTTATTGCTGTCATACGAAAAAAGATAAACGCTAATAAATACTCACAAAAGAATTAATGTGTATCCAAAAGTTTAGGCTTTTTATCAACTACATTCCACAATAAACTCCCATCCCCGTAACTTAAAAAACGAAAATTGTTTTCTAAAGCATACTGGTACACTTTTCTCCAATCCTCACCTATAAGAGCAGCTACCAATAATAGCAAAGTAGATTGCGGCTGATGAAAATTTGTAATTAACCCACTTATTATTTTGAAGGAATAGCCCGGCGCAATAAGTATTTGGGTTTTAGTAATGAGCCGCTCTAATTTATTTGTTTCCATAAATTTAAGGAGGGCATTAAGCGCTTCGTCTACCGAAACATTTTTCTCTGCTAATGCATATGCCTCCCATTGCGAAAGAGATACTACAGTTTGCGGCAGGCTTGCTCGTTGTTCATGGCTAATAGTCCATTGCTTTACCCCTAACCAATATAAGCTTTCCAATGTACGTAGGGAGGTAGTGCCCACAGCAATAATGGGTTGGTTTACATTTTTCAGCAATGTTACTATTAATGTTTTGGATACATCTATCCATTCCGCATGCATATCATGCGCTTGCATACTATCTGCCTTTACAGGTTTAAAGGTACCCGCCCCTACATGCAGCGTTACAAACTCTCGTGCAATATGTTTGTTATCTAAATCTTTAAAAATTTTTGGTGTAAAATGTAAGCCAGCTGTGGGTGCGGCTACAGAACCATCATGTTGGGCGTATACGGTTTGATATCTTTCTGTGTCACTCTCTTCTGCTTTTCTTTTAATATATGGCGGTAAAGGGATGGCGCCAGCAGCATGTAGTATTTCTGCAAAGCTGAGTGAGGTAGGTTGCCAACTTAATTCAATTATAAAACTATCATTTT
>JBDKJF010000026.1:0-30080 GCA_039796695.1 Bacteroidota bacterium | reverse complement strand
TTCTCGGCCACTTGTTTGGCAAATAAGGTTTCGTCTTTTTCAAAACCCGGAAAGGAGGCGGTGAAAGATGTAAGCGGGGATGGTTGATTAGTAAGTGCAGCTACCCAAGCCAAAACGGAGGAGCTATCTAACCCACCGCTAAGGCTTGTTCCTACAGCTACATCGCTGCGTAATCTTCGTTTGATAGATGTATGAAATAGCGCTGTAAATTTTTCTAAAGCTTGGGCATCCGTTATTTTTCTATTTTCTTCTTCAGGGTCAATCTCCCAATATTTTTCAATAGACAAAGTAAAATATATAAACGAAAACTTTATAAACGATGCGGCTGGTAATTTATATATGTTTTGATAAAAAGTTTCTTGTGGTTGCTCGGGGTTATCGGTATATCCAATGGTAATAAAATTGAACAATAATTTTTGATTTGCAATTTTGGGTACACCTGCCGCCCACAGTGCTTTCATTTCAGAAGCAAATAAAAAATTTCCTTGTTCAAAATGGTAGTAAAACGGTTTTTCACCAAACCTATCCCTTGCGGCAAACAACATTTTTTCTTTTTCATCCCAAATTGCAAAGGCGAACATGCCGTCAAATTGTTGCACACACTCTTCCTTCCAACAATCATAAGCGGCAGCTATTACTTCAGTATCCGTATTTGATTTAAAACTGTATCCTTTCTTTTGTAACGCCCCTTTTAATTCGATGTAATTATAAATCTCGCCGTTGTGTATTATGACGTACCTATCTAGGTAGTGCATGGGTTGTGCACCTGTTGCTGATAAATCTAGAATAGAAAGTCTACGATGCCCTAATAGAGCTATGTTATCTGCGTGTTGCCAAAAGCCTTCTCCGTCTGGCCCCCGATGGGCCAGCGCATCTGTCATTTTTTGCAAATGCGGTTTCGAAAAGTTTGAGGGGTTGGTTTGTATAATTCCTGCTATTCCACACATTGATTAAAAGTAGATATAAGAAATTAGATATCCCAATAAAGCTATGTTTAAAAAGGCACTAAATAGGCATTAAGTCGGCATCAATTGTAATTAAAACTGAATAGGCATGCGCACTTCTACATCATCCCAAGCTATAAGTAAACTACAGCCTTTAGAAATGGTTTGAAAAAGCATAGTAAAATACTCTAGAGAATTGTTTGTTTTAGTTACCGATACATCAAAACGGGCCACATCCTTAGTTTGATCAATTAAGTAGCACCAGCAATCTATATTGCTATTTAACACGATGGTCCATTTATCTTCTTGTGGAATACAATAAATGATATATCGTCCAGCTTTAATTTTTTTTCCTTGTATTATGGCGGGTTTAAAAAACTCAATTTCTGTACATTCATTTGCTCCCAATCGCCAGGGCTCGCCATACTTTAATAATTCATGAAAAATATGCCGGCCTTGCAAATGGGGTCGGCTATATACAACCCTTGCCAGTGGTGGCGAAGTTGTTTTTTTAGCCATTTTTAATTTGGGGTAATCAGCCGGAAAGTAACTCATGTCCATCGGCGATACATCTACCGGCACATAAGGATTCTCTCTTTCTTCTACAGGCTTAATAGCGGGGGTTATCGTTTGTGTATTGGCAATGGTGGGGGGTGCTGTTGTTGGCTCCGCTCTATTACCACAAGAAAACAATATAAATGATACGAGAGCAAACGAAAAAAAATTGTACATAAAAAAAAAGAATTAACCTGTATAACGTTTAATGTATGAACTAAGTTACTGCTTAAAGCGAAAAGTTATCCATTTTCTAGTTCATGTAGTTTTTTAATGGCCATTTCTTTTACTGCAGGCCAAAACTGCCGATAAATCTTTTGTAGTAAAAAATAGTTTTTTTCAAATAGGTTAAAAGCCGTTCTACTTTCCGTTAAATATTTTGATTTTCGTACCAAGCCTTGCATACTTTTCTCCATACCCCAATTTTGTTTATAATGATATAGCCAATTTTGTTGTTTCATATAGGGAAACATGGCCGCAAATGTAGGGGGAAAGTAGGCTTGATGTGCTTCCAATAATTGATAGGTATAGGCAGCAAAATCACTTAATGCATCATTTGGAAATTCATTTTCGTCGGTAGCTAAAAAGTGATCGTATACCACATCAACTATGGCGCCGCTATAAAGCCTATAAGCCGGGCGAAATATTTCCTTTGCGGCTTTTGTAGCTGCATGCGCATCCGTAAATGCATCAATAGCTCGGTGTAGCATAATGCCGCATTGAATGGATATAGGATATGCGTTGAGCCTTTCTCTACCTTTTACAAAATCACTTATTAAATTGCCGGTTAATATAGCGGGCTTTTTAAAAGATAAGTGGGCATGTGCCAAATAATTCATACCTGCTGATTATTAAAAAAAATGCAATGTTCACTTTACCATGAAATATTGTATGCAACCTACATTTCATCCGTTGCATTTTTTTGCTTTATTAATTGAAAGCCTACTACTACAGTTGATAGTGCAGCCTTTACTGTTAAAAAAATTAACACCCTTACCGCTGGTATAAAATCAAACCCATTAAACACATATTTGCTTCTATAAAAGGATAGGGGCTTTATTTTTACACTAGCAGTAAAAAGTTACAAAGATAGTTTTGGTGTGTGGTAAAATAAGCCCCGTTCTTCTTTTGAAGGCGGGGTTTTATTATGCACAAAATTGTAGCTTTGCAATTCTTTCGCAAAGTCTTCCGCTACCGCGGAATCTGAAGGCGGTCACTTTAAAATTTTATAAACATGAACAAAGGACCCGTTTCTGCATTTATCCAACATCATTATCGCCATTTTAATGCGGCCGCCCTTATGGATGCGGCAAAAGGCTATGAACAACATTTAGTAGAAGGTGGTAAAATGATGATTACCCTTGCCGGTGCCATGAGTACAGGAGAGCTTGGCATATCGCTAGCCGAAATGATACGTCAAGGAAAAGTAGATATTATTAGTTGTACCGGCGCTAATTTAGAAGAGGATGTGATGAACCTGGTAGCGCATAAAAGTTATAAGCGCATACCTAATTACAGAGATCTTACGCCACAAGAAGAATGGGATTTATTAGAAAATCATTACAACAGAGTTACCGATACTTGTATACCAGAAGAGGAGGCTTTCCGCCGCCTGCAATCGCATTTAGTAAAGCAATGGAAAGATGCTGAGGCTAAAGGCGAACGTTTTTTTCCACATGAGTTTTTGTATAAAACGGTTTTAAGCGGCGATTTAAAACAGTATTACGAAATAGACCCTAAAGACAGTTGGATAGTAGCTGCCGCAGAAAAAAACATACCTATTGTAGTACCAGGTTGGGAAGATAGCACCACCGGAAATATTTTTGCCAGTTATGTAATCAAAGGCGAATTAAAAGCCGATACGGTTAAAAGTGGTATTGAGTATATGGTATGGTTGGCCGATTGGTATCGCCAAAATTCTGGAGGAAAGGGAGTTGGCTTTTTCCAAATTGGTGGTGGTATAGCCGGAGATTTTCCTATTTGTGTGGTACCCATGATGTATCAAGACTTAGAATGGCATGATGTACCTTTTTGGAGTTATTTCTGCCAAATAAGCGATAGTACTACCTCTTACGGTTCGTACTCCGGCGCCGTACCTAACGAAAAAATTACTTGGGGTAAATTAGATATTACAACGCCTAAATTTATTGTGGAAAGCGATGCTACCATTGTAGCACCATTAATATTTGCATGGGTGTTGGGTTGGTAATCGAAAATGTACTTTATAATAAAAACCCAGCCGAGTAGCTGGGTTTTTATTATTTATACGTTGAGTTTATACTCTTTAATAAGAGATTCTATTGGTATTCTAAGCAGCTTGCTAAATTTTCTAATCATAGTTAATGAGAGGGGTTGCTTGTAGTTAAGAACTTTGCTCACCGTTCCTTTATCACCATATTCTTTTGCTAAGTCTGAAGCAGAATAACCAAAATCTTCCATACGAATTTTAATCATTTCGATAGGATCAACTTCAGGAATACTCCATTGTTTTTTCTCATATTCGCTTATCAGAAAAACAAGAAGCGTTTTTTCTTTATGCTGCTCAGAGCCTTTTGGTGCTTCCCTCACTTCCTCGTAGCGGTTAGTGGCTTTTTCATAGTCTTGCTTTGTGTCAATCATAAACCACTGTTTCATAATTCATTTTTTAAATCGTTGCCGGGTTTATCCGGTCATATTCATTGTGGGTACCTATGAATCGGATTTCCACAACCTGATCTTCATAATCAATATGGGCGATTAGCCTGTAAGTATTATGAACAATTTCAAATCTTGCCCTATTATTAGCAATCATTTTTGCTTTTGGGAAATCTCTTAATACATCCTGTTTGCTTTCCCAAATTGCTTCTTCAGTAACAGATTTCCATGTTGCCAAACTTTTTCTTGCATTGGCATGGTTTTTTGCAAAGGCATTTAATTTTTCTAAATAGATTAACTGCATAATGAGTTATTTAAATAATAAAAAACTACTTATCATTTTGATAAGCGTCTCATAGCAGTTGGTTTTGGCGCTCATTATGCGCCTTTTTGATTTAGCTAAGGTAAAATTACAAAAAGTTGGCAAATTGCCAACTTTTTGTAAACAAAATATTTTTTTATCAAAATTTTTATTGTAAATCAATTAATTACAAAGGTGCCTGTAAAAATAAAGTGCTAAATAGTAGGCTGAGCAATTACACAACCCTACCTTTGCCATCCAAATTTTTAAAAACAGCCACTGGGATAGCGGTGGCATCAAACAAAACAAAATGAGTAAACAACATTTCACAACAAAGCATGCGAACGAGGCTACCGTTATACGCAACTGGCATGTTGTAGACGGTACTAATCAAACCGTTGGTCGTATGTGTGCAAAGATTGCCGCTGTATTGCGTGGCAAGCACAAAGCATCTTACACTCCACATGTGGACACAGGCGATTATGTAATTGTTACCAACTGCGAAAAGGTAGTTTTAACGGGTAACAAAATGGACCAAAAAATTTATGACCACTTTACAGGTTATCCTGGTGGCCGTAAAGAAGAAGTGGCACGCAATCTTATCAATCGCCGCCCAGAAGTGGTAATTGAAAGAGCTGTAAAAGGTATGTTACCAAAAAACCGCTTAGGTCGCAAAATGTATAAGAAATTGTATGTGTACGTTGGTGCTAATCATCCGCACACAGCACAACAGCCTAAAGAACTAAAGTTCTAATTCCCAAAACAAAACTTCTAATTCCAAAATAAAATAAATGGAAAAGCAAAAAAACGGTGTTGGTCGTCGTAAAGAAGCTGTAACAAGGGTTTTCATTTCTAAAGGAGATGGTAACATTACAGTAAACGATAAAGACTATAAAGTATATTTTCCGCTGGTTTATTTACAAAATCAGGTGGAGCGTCCGCTAAAAACGGTTGACGTAGCAAATAAATTTGATGTAAAAATAAATGCAGCTGGCGGCGGCCTTAAAGGGCAAGCAGAAGCAGCAATGCTGGGTATTTCCAGGGTGTTAATTGACATCAATCCTGAGTTTCGTCCTGCTTTAAAAGCAGCTGGCTTATTAAAAAGAGATCCGAGATCTGTTGAACGTAAGAAATTCGGTCATAAGAAAGCAAGAAGAAGCTACCAGTTCTCTAAGAGATAATGGCAAATGGTTCATGGAACATATCCATGAACTATTTACCATGAACCATGAACATCTATTTAAAAGACTTTATAACATTAGAAAATGGAAAATAATACATCCTTACAACAGCAACTTTTGGAAGCAGGTGTGCACTTCGGCCACTTGAAGAAAAAATGGAATCCAAAGATGTTACCTTACATCTTCGCTGAAAAAAAAGGTATTCATATCATCGACCTTAATAAAACAGTTGAGTGCTTGCAAGAAACAGCAGCCGCTCTAAAGCAAATTGCCCGTAGTGGTAAAAAAATACTGTTTGTAGGTACCAAAAAACAAGCGAAAGACATCGTAAGTGAATGTGCTAAAAAGGTAAACATGCCTTTCGTAACCGAAAGATGGTTAGGTGGTATGTTAACCAACTTCAACACCGTTCGTAAAAGTGTAAAGAAAATGCAGAGCATTGAAAAAATGCTAGCTGATGGTTCTTTCGACAGCATCACCAAAAAAGAAAGGTTGACACTTAGCCGTGATAAAGAAAAAATGGAAAAAGTATTAGGTGGTATCGCTCAATTGGGCCGTGTACCTGCTGCTTTATTCTTAGTAGATATTGGGCATGAGCATATTGCCTTAGCAGAAGCAAAGCGCCTTGGCATCTCTACTTTTGGTGTAGTAGATACCAACTGCGACCCTAATAAAGTAGACTTTGCCGTACCTGGTAACGATGATGCTACTAAATCAATCGCCATTATAGTAAACTATATCACTGCTGCTATTGCCGAAGGTTTGGCCGAAAGACAAGCTGCAAAAGATGAGGATATTGATGAAGCAGGTGATGATGAAAATGCAAGAAAAGCAGCCAAGTTACAAGCAGAGGCTGAAGCAGAAGGTGGCCGTGGTGGTCGTGGCCGTGGTGGTGCTGGTGCCGGTGGTGGACAACGCCGTCGTAGCACAACAGGTAGCCGCGGACCCGGTGGTGCAAGAAAGTAAAACTGAGGCTTGCAGTCAGATGGATGAAATCTGATATTTGAAGAAATAAATTTTTAACCCTGAAGTAAGAAGTATAATGTGACTTCTTACTTCAGACAACATATTATTAACTCATGAGTACAGCAACAATAACAGCTGCAGACATTAACAAACTACGCCAGGCTACTGGTGCGGGTATGATGGACTGTCGCAAAGCATTGACAGAAACGAATGGCGACTTTGAAGCCGCTATTGACTGGTTGCGTAAGCAAGGCCAAAAAGTGGCCGCTAAACGTAGCGACCGTGAAGCAAAAGAAGGTGTAGTAATTGCTAAAACTACTGCCGATAACAAAAAAGGCATTGTAGTATGTGTAAGTTGCGAAACCGACTTCGTATCTAAAAACGAAGACTTTATTAGCATGGTACAAAGCATTGCCGATGTAGCAATATCTTCTGGTGTAAAAACTGTAGAAGCGTTAAATGAGCAAACCGTAAATGGGGCTAAAGTAGCCGACCTTATTAATGACAAATTGGCTTCTATCGGCGAAAAAATTGGTATCACCCGCTTTGAAATAGTTGAAGCTCCTTTTGTTTCTTCTTACATACATGGTGCCAACCGTATTGGTGTATTAGTAGGTTTAAATAAAGAAGCAGCTGAGGTAGGTAAAGATGTAGCGATGCAAATTGCAGCATTAAACCCTGTAGCAGTAGATGCTGCCAGTGTACCTGCTGAAGTAGTAGCAAGAGAAAAAGCCATTATTGTGGATGTAATGAAAGAAGACCCTAAAATGGCTGGCAAACCAGAAGAGATGATTGCTAAAATTGCTGAAGGCAAAATGGGCGCTTTCTTTAAAGAACAAACTTTAACCGCACAGGCTTTTGTAAAAGATGGCAGCAAAACAGTTGCTGATTATCTAAAAGAAAGTGGTGATGTTACGGTGAGTGAGTTTAAAAGAGTAGCGTTAGGATAATTACTTATAAATTATTGCATAAATTGAGGGAACGTTTATACGTTCCCTTTTTTAATTTTTTATATGAAAGTGATCTTTTATTTCCTTCTATTTTTTTCGATTTTAGGAAGAGCCCAAAAAAATAATTTTATTGATAATTATTATCCAAAAATAAATAAGGCTGAACTTTCGATTGTTACTGGTAATTATCGAGATGCTTTAAAATACTATAATGCGGCCTTTAATGAGGTGAATGTTGGTTTCGCAAAAGACTATTACAATGCTCTTATATGTGCATTATCAGTAGGTCGAAAAGCACAAGTTTCGTATTTATTACTGCATCTCTTTAAAAAGGGATTAACAAACTCCTTTGCTCAAGATGACACCATCATTTCCAACACAAAAAAGAAACTTGGACCGTCCGTTTTTGATAGACTACGCAGAAAAGGGCAGGCATTCTATAATAAGACAGCAGACTTGCTATTGCGAAAAGAGCTGGAGAATATGTTTAACAGCGATCAGCAATTCAGGGCTATGGAAGGTTCTTATCAAAAATATGGTGACACAATTAAAAAAATAGACGACAGAAATGTTATTCGCTTAAAGGAGATTATTGCAAAAAAAGGTTTCCCATCAGAGAGTATGATAGGGCTTCCGGAAAAATTTCCATTTTCTCAAAACCTACAACCTTACTACGTTATTCTACACCATCATAGCCAAGCATTAACTATTGGAAAAGCTTATGCGATTACTTTCTTTGATGATTTAACAATTGCTGTAAAGCAAGGGAAATTACAACCACATACGGCTGGTTATTTATTTGCATTGCAGGGATTAAACGATTTCAATTCCTTTGGGATGGAACAATTAAAGCAAAGCGATGGTACACTTAGCGGCTACTTCATAAACAAACCCTCATTAGAGGATGGAAGAAAAATTGACTCACTCCGCTATTCCATAGGGTTGGAACCATTGACAGATTTTTACAAAAAAGTAATTTTTGGAAGGAGTCATAAAGTCACACACTTTCAATTCAAGTACTCTGGGTCTTTGAATATTTTTACAGGAATTTCCAAGGAAGAATTTGAACAATCTGTAAAGAAAGCAATAGAAATGGGCGCATATATTGAAATTAATAATTGATATGTTTGATAATTACTTTGAAGCCAACAAAGAACTCTGGAATCAGCGGACACTCGTACATAAGGATTCTGATTTCTATAATCTTGCCGGTTTTAAAGCCGGCCAAACTGTACTTACTCCCATTGAACTAGCTGAACTGGGTGAAGTGAGCAGTAAAACCATGCTACACCTGCAATGCCATTTTGGTATGGACAGCCTGGATTGGGCAAGGCGTGGTGCAAAAGTTACCGGGGTTGATATTTCTGACGAAGCCATTAATGAAGCAACAAAACTGAATAAAGAGCTGGGCTTGGATGCAAACTTTGTTTGTTGCAATGTGCTGGATACAAGCCAATATGTATCTGGGCAATTTGATATTGTATTTACCTCATACGGTACTATTGGATGGCTGCCCGATTTAAAACCATGGGCTAGAATGATTGTAGAAAAACTAAAGCCCGGTGGCATATTTTACCTTGCCGAGTTTCACCCCGTAGTATGGATGTTTGATAACGACTTTACTAAAATTGAATACAGTTACGAAAACAAAGAAGTGATTATAACTGAAAATGAGGGAACCTATACAGATAGAAATGCGGATATAAAAGGCAAAGAATACAGCTGGAACCACAGCATTAGCGAAGTTTTGAATGCTTTACTTAATGCGGGCCTTCAATTCGAATTTTTTAATGAGCATATGTATTCTCCTTATCCTTGTTTTAGAAATGTAATTGAGGTTGAAAAAGGTAAGTGGCATATTAAAGGACTGGAAGGAAAAATACCGATGGTGTATTCATTGATGGCGAGGAAAGCTGAATAGCGATATGCAGCACAAGTGTGCGACGCAAGGGACGATCGCTAGAGAACTGAAGCTGGTTACCCAAAAAAAAATCCGGGCTTAACCCGGAATAAATATTATTTATATCGCACTCGTAAACTGTTTCAAAAACCGCACATCGTTTTCACTAAACAAGCGAAGATCTTTTACGCCGTATTTCAACATGGCTGGCCGCTCGATACCCATACCAAAGGCAAAGCCAGTGTATTTATTGGGGTCGATACCGCAGTTGCTCAATACATTGGGGTGTACCATACCACAACCTAAAATTTCTACCCAACCCGTTTTTTTACAAATATTACATCCACCGCCACCGCAGATAAAACAGGTAACATCCATTTCTGCACTGGGTTCTGTAAACGGAAAATAAGAGGGACGAAAGCGAACTTTTACATCTTTTCCATACATTTCTTTTACAAAAAAGTAAAGTGTTTGCTTTAAATCGGCGAAAGAAACATCCTCATCAATATATAATCCTTCTACCTGGTGAAAGAAGCAATGGCTTCTGGCACTCACGGTTTCGTTTCTATATACCCGGCCCGGCATTAGCATACGAATGGGCAGTTTGCCTTTTTCCATTTCTCTTATCTGCACACTACTGGTATGTGTTCTTAAAACCCAATCAGGATTTTGCTGTACGTAAAACGTATCCTGCATATCTCTTGCCGGGTGGTGAGCGGGTAGATTTAAGGCACCGAAATTATGCCAATCATCTTCTATCTCTGGACCCTCGGCAACGGCAAAACCAAGACGTTGAAAAATAGAAACTATTCGATTGCGCATTAACGTAACGGGATGTCTTGAGCCAATCGGCATTACATCGCCAGGTAAACTTAAATCAATTTTTGAAGTATGCTGTTCGGTGCTGGCTATGGATGCTTTAAACTCCTCGTATTTAGCCTCGGTAAAAAGTTTAAATTCGTTCAGTAACTGTCCCGCTTCTTTCCTATTTTCTGGTGCTACATTTTTCATTTCGCCCATTATCTCCTTCACAATGCCTTTGGTGCCCAGCCATTTGATTCTAAATTCTTCTACGGCTTTTACATCAGTGGCGGTAGCGGCCATTATGTCTTGTTTATAGCTCTCTATTTTATTTAGTAATTGTTCCATAATTGAGTGCAAAGATAGGCTAAGAGTTTAAACGAGCAGAAAGAGAAAAAGAGGGATTCCCGAATGAAATCATTCATCCTTCTCTCTTTTTCTCCTTTAATCTCCTACCTTATTTTCCTCCTTTAAACGCTTAGCTTTGTAGTTATGGATCACCTAAACATTTCCGACTTCCTCTCGCCCATTAATATGGCAGCCATTACCCATGACGAAGGTTTTAAAGAAGGCCAATTGGGCAAAGTAGTTGCCGTGTATGAAGATGTATTTCCTGATTTAGACGATGCGCAATTAGTAATAGTAGGCTGTGGCGAACAAAGGGGCAGCGGGCTTATACATGGCCAAAGCGAGGCTCCCGATATTATTCGTCGTCATTTTTATTCCCTGTTTTACTGGCATACCGATGTTAAAATAGCCGATGTGGGTAACATACGACCGGGGTCTGTTTATACAGATTCGTATGCCGCTTTAAAAACAGTAGTACAAGAATTAATGAACGATGGTAAAACGGTAATAATTCTCGGTGGATCACATGATTTAACATTAGCCCAATACCAAGCCTATGCTAATGGCCACAAATTAATAGAAGCAAGTTGCGTAGATGCAATGATAGATTTAAACATGGAGTCGCCATTTCAGCATGAAAATTTTTTACTAGATATGCTTACCGGCGAGCCCAACCATTTACGCCATTACAACCATATTGCTTTTCAAAGCTACTACGTACACCCCCGTATGTTAGAAACGATTGATAAGCTACGCTTTGATTGTTATCGGGTAGGTAGTGTAAAAGAAAATATTGAAGAGATGGAACCGGTTATCCGTAATAGTCATATGTTGTCGTTCGATATTTCGGCTATTGCCAATGCCTATGCCCCGGCTAATACTGCCAGCCCCAACGGCTTGAATGGCGAAGAGGCCTGTGTACTTTTACGGTATGCTGGCATGAGTCATTCTATTTCCTCCATTGGTATATACGGTTATAATAGCAAGCAGGATAAAGAAGAATTAACGGCTAAACAAATAAGCCAAATGCTTTGGTATTTGCTAGATGGGCGCAGCCGCAGTACACGAGAAGCATCACTAGACGAAAAAGAATTATTTACAGAATACCATACCGCCTTTGCCGAAGTAGAAACTATATTTCTACAAAGCAAAAAAACGGGTAGATGGTGGATGCAGCTGCCCGATAAAAAATTTATTGCCTGTAGTTATAAAGACTATTTACTCGCCAGTAGTAACGAAATACCGGAAAGATGGTTGAGGGCGCAGGAGCGGGGATAGGGTAATTAATAAATATTAAATTGATAATTGAAGAATTAAGGCGGGATATTTTTTTTAACCAGCTTCAGCATTTCATGGCATCGCCTGTTGTGTCACTCACTTGTACGTCCCGTTTTCATGGCAGCAGGTTTAACTTAAAATAACTACTGCATTTTTAAAGTTTTATTATCTTTAGTCAAAGTAAAATCATGTCCCCAGCACTTTCGAATGTACAAATAGAGTTACTGAAACTATACTCTACCAATCTTTCTGAAAAAGATATGTTAGAGTTAAAAGACCAATTAGCAAAATTCTATGCACAAAAATCAATAGAATTTGCTGACAAAGCCTGGGATGAAAAAGGATACACTAATGAAGACATGAATAATATACTAAACGACGATGGCCAATAAACTAAAACTGGTCATTGATACTAACGCTTTATTGGTGTCCGTTTCGCAACGTTCGCAGTGGCACTGGTTATACAAATCAATAATTGAAAAAGAAGTTGAGGTATATATTACCACCCAAATTTTACAAGAGTACGAGGAAAAGATAGCCCAGCATCTTTCTTCAGAAGCAGCCGAAGCCGTAACCCGCACTTTAATTGAGCTTTCTAATGTTTACTTGATTTCCAGCTATTTCAACCTGCGCCTGATTACTGCGGATGAAGATGATAATAAGTTTGTGGATTGTGCATTTGCCTCGAGTGCAGATTTCATTATCACAAACGACAGGCATTTTGATATTTTAAAAAGAATTAGTTTCCCTTCTATTAAAATAATACGGTTGGAGGATTTTCAGAATTTACTAAGACTTAAAAAGTGAAAGTATGTCAAAATACAAGCACCTCCCCATTCTCTATTGCCTACTCTCTACTCTCCTTTTCTCCTGTAGCATCAGCAACCAAATCTCCCGCAACGCCACCGAAGAGGTGATCAACAACAAAGCCTTGCAAGCCGCCCATGTGGGTATCAGCATTTTTGACCCGGCTGCTAATAAATACTTGTACAATTACCAGGGCGATAAATATTTTGTACCCGCCAGCAATGTTAAAATACCCACCTGCTATGCAGCGATGAAGTATTTGGGAGATAGTTTGGTGGGGGCAAGAGTGTTAGAACAGAGAGGTGATTTAATTGTACTGCCTGCTGGAGACCCAACTTTTATCAATCAAGAATTTAAGTTTCAACCTTTATTGTCTTTATTAAAAGAAAAAGGTAATTCAATTATAATTCGGTTCAGCGCTTGGCAAGATGCTAAATGGGGAAGCGGATGGACATGGAATGATTACCAGGAAACATATATGGTTGAAAAATCAGCTATGCCTTTATATGGAAACCTTGTAAATTTTTTAAATGTAGATGATAGCGCTATGGCTGCAATGGGCAATCAGGATAGGCCAAAATATATTTCGTACCCAAAATTATTTTCTGCATCACGATTTTGGGAAAAATCAAAATATAATTTCAGCGAAGTATCATCTGATATGACCCTTGCAGAAATGCAATCGAAAGTAACAATGGGAAAGTCCATTGGATTTAAAGCAGGTCGAGTTTTGGGTTTCAATTTGTTCTATGTAAAACCTACCATAGAGCCGTCCAAAATTCAGAGAATCCCTTTTGTAACCTCAGGAGATTTAACCAACGAATTACTTAGTGATACACTTCATAAAAGCGTTATAAAGGAAAATTTATATTTTACAGGAGATGAACAAATTAATAAAGAGCATTTTAAAGTCGTCCACTCCCAACCCACTAACTCTCTCCTGAAACCCATGATGCACCGCAGCGATAATTTTTTTGCAGAGCAAAGTCTGTTAATGGTAAGCAATGAAATGCTGGGCGTAATGAACGATGAAAAAATAATTGACACCTTATTAAAAACAGATTTTAAAGACCTGCCGCAAAAAGCCCGCTGGGCCGATGGCAGCGGGCTTAGCCGGTACAATTTGTTTACCCCGCAAAGCCTTATTTCCATTCTCAATAAAATGAAGAATGAGTTTGGTATGGAGCGTATCAAAGAAATTTTTCCTACCGGTGGCGAAGGCACTATCAGTAGCTATTACAAAGCCGATAGCGGTTACATCTACGCTAAAACCGGCACCCTCTCTGGTGTAGTGGCTTTCAGCGGTTTTTTATATACTAAGAAAGGCAAGTTGCTTATTTTTTCTACGCTGGTTAATAATCACCAGTCTTCGGCTACAGCAGTAAGAAGAGTTATCGAAAAATTTATACAAAACATTCGCAATAAATATTAGCGCATACCCCCTTACCGATATGTTGGCTTCCTCATTTTTTAGCTACTAAAACAAACTCTTTTTTCTTCCTCTGCCGCCCAAGCCTAATACACCCAACAGTGTTCTTACAATGGTATTACCAGCCGTACGGGCCATGCTTTTTACCACCGGATTATCCAGCACCGTTTTTTCTTTGGCAGTTGATTTTTTAACTGGCTTTTCTTCTTCGGCCGATTTTTCTTCGGCTTCTTTTAATTTTTCGGTTAATATTTCATAAGCACTTTCGCTGTCTACTAATGCATTATACTTTTTGGCAATCTTGGAAGAAGTAACTATTGCATCAATTTCACCTTCGGTTAAAATATCCATGCGGCTTTGTGGTGGCCGCATCATACAATGTACTAGTGGAGTGGGTATTCCTTTTTCGTTTAGTATGGTAACAAAGGCTTCACCCGTTCCTAGCTGTGTTATTAAATCTTCTGTTTGGTAATAAGTAGTTTCGGGATAGTTCTCAGCTGTTTGTTTAATCACTTTTCTATCGGCCGCCGTAAAAGCTCGCAAGGCATGTTGCACTTTTAATCCTAACTGCGCTAATACAGAGGCCGGCACATCCATGGGGTTTTGGGTGCAGAAATAAATACCTATGCCTTTGGAGCGAATGAGTTTGATAATCGTTTCTATTTGTTGCAGCAGCGCCTCATTTGCTTCTTGAAATATTAAATGTGCTTCATCAATAATCATCACCAGTTTTGGCTTATCCATATCGCCTTCTTCGGGTGATGAGGCATACAGCTCTGCCAATAATTGTAACATAAAGGTGGAAAAGAGTTTGGGCCTGTCTTGCAAATCGGTAACCTTTACAATGGAAATTATACCGCGGCCATCATCACCAATGCGCATCAGATCGTCCACATCAAAACTGGTTTCTCCAAAAAATACATCGGCGCCCTGCTGTTGCAGCTCTATTACTTTTCTCAATATCGTTCCGGTAGAAGAGGTAGAAATTTTGCCATATGTTTTTTCCATCTCCGCTTTGCCTTCGTCGCTTACATACTGCAGCACTTTAATAAAGTCTTTTAAATCTAGCAACGGCATTTTGTTATCGTCGCAATATTTAAATAGCATGGCTACAAAGCCGCCTTGTGTATCATTAAGCCCCAAAATTTTTGAAAGTAACACTGGGCCAAACTCACTTACCGTAGCCCGCAGTCTTGTACCTTTTTGATTGCTGAGGGTTAATAACTCAACAGGGTAAGCAGTAGGTTTAAACTCTACTCCTATTTTAGCACAGCGGTCGGTAATATTTCCATTCACTGTACCTGCAGCCGCAATACCGCTCAGGTCGCCTTTAATATCCATCATTAAAACCGGGATGCTTGCATCGCTTAATCCTTCGGCAAATACTTGCAAGGTTTTTGTTTTACCTGTACCCGTAGCGCCAGCAATTAAGCCGTGGCGGTTTAATGTTTTAAAAGGAACGAGTACATCTGCACCCGGTACCACAGCGCCATCTAGCATAGCAGCCCCTAGTTTAAATGATTCGCCTTTGAAAGTATAGCCAGCTTTAATGGTATCGAGGAATGGTTGTGTGTCTGCCATTTGATAAATTTTTTGAAAGATAAATGAAATTATAATTCTACAAATCCTCCTCCCTTTCCAACATCAACACTGCGCCCTGCGGTACGATGAAGTATTTTTCATTTTCGTAGATTACTTCGGTAGCGCCACTTACTAAGAAAATAGCTAGGTCGCCCTCTTTTGCTTGTAAGGGCACATACTTAACTTGTTCTTCTTCTCCTTTCCAACTTTCATCTTCTACCGGCATGGGTATTGCATAGCCAGGGCCTGTTTTTATTACATAGCCTTGCTGCACTTTTTCTTTTTCTTGCACACCCGGTGGCAAGTAGAGGCCACTGGCGGTTCTTTCGTCGGGCTTTGATGGCTTTATTAAAAGACGATCGCCTATTACGATTAATTTTTTTAATCTATTGTCTGAAGTTAAATGCATGGCACAATTTTTTATTATACTAATGGCAAAGGTAAAGAAGTGGTGAAAGCCTTGCATAAAGTAGATGTAAAAAATAGGCAGCGAGTGCAGCATATGATGATTAGCGAGATGCTGCTGAACGGAGCGTCGCCACTTCTGCCCAATCAAGGCGGTGCAGCTGGTAAACAAATTATATTTAACAAAATATTGAAGCCCGATACTTGAAGCCACCAAATGCTTTAACTTTATTTGTCGTCAGAATAGCAATCCCTCTTTGGCCAAAAAGCCTAGGAGCATTCAATTAAAAATTACGAACCATGGATATTAAGAAACCAAAAATTTTGTTGTGCGAAGATGATCCTAACCTTGGAAGTGTGCTAAAGAATTATCTTGAACTAAACGACTATGATGTAACACTGGAAAGAGATGGCCGTTTAGGGCTGGCTGCTTTTCAAAGAGAAAAATTTGAACTTTGCCTGCTGGATGTAATGATGCCTAATATGGATGGCTTTACACTGGCCGAAGAAATAAGAGATATTGACCCAGATGTACCCCTGTTTTTCTTAAGTGCAAAAACGATGAAGGAAGATGTGATACAAGGTTATAAATTAGGGGCTGATGATTATATTACCAAACCTTTTGACAGCGAAGTGTTGCTGCTGAAAATTAAAGCTATCTTAAAGCGCAATGAAGAGCAGAACAAAGAAAGCGAAAATAAAGAGTTTGATTTAGCTAGCTACCACTTTAACCCTAAGTTGCGCCAATTAATACACAACGGTGTTACACAAACATTATCACCCAAAGAAAATGATCTGCTAAAAATGTTGGCCGAGCATTTGAATGATTTGTTACCAAGAGATCAGGCCTTAAAGAAAATATGGGGCAGCGATACTTATTTTAATGGCCGCAGTATGGATGTGTATATTGCCAAACTACGTAAATACCTAAAGGATGATTCGGCTATTGAGATTGTAAACATTCATGGTAACGGATTTAGGTTGGTGGTGCAATAAATACTACAATAAGTTTTTATACTTTTTCAACAGCTACCTTAACCGGTAGCTTTTTTTATTACCTAGCGGTAGCTGTATTTATTTTTAATTGTGGATATGCGAGGCCAAGTGTAGTATATACACAATCTTCACCGGCGGCAAAGTGGCCAATTATTTGGTTTAATCTTTAGGCTACCATTTTTAAATTGTTAGGTAATTAGCTAGCCATATCAGTAGCTGTATAAAAAGCCGTGCTATTTCTTACCATGACTGTATCAGCAGCTTGTATTTTAATAAAAGGGCGATGGGCAATCAATAATATTTGCCAGTACTATTATAGAGTTTATGAAGGCGCTCTATTTAGCGTGTTGACAATAGTAAATTAAACTTCGTTGCTATTTGCAAGCCGCCTACTTAGCCATGGAGGGCAGTAGCTGCTTTATCAATTTTGCCGATTTTAAAAAATCGGCACAGTTACCATCCCCTTTTCCTGTAATACCGCCTGTAGGTGCACAAATTCGTTTGCAATTTGCATCATACACTTCGTTAAAAAAATCGCAACACTGCCAGCTTACTAAATACACTTGCTTGCCTTGCCACTCGTACAGTTCTACTTTTTCTGCTTTGATGGGGGGTTGTTCATTGGCGGCCTTACTAATAATACTATCAATGCACATAGGCAGCCCTTGGGTAAGCACTTGCGCTGCCGAAAGGGCCGTAGTATCGCTATTATGGGTGGCGGCTTTTTGGCTTTGCTTGTTTTTACAATCCGTATTGGCTAAAAAAGGCATTAAAAGCACAAAAAAAATGTATTTCATACTAGGTGGGTTAGTTAAGATATATTTGCAATGGATAAATATACGATTTTGGAGAAAAGTAACTTTGTAGATCAAATACGCATTTTTTGCCGCAGTGGCCATGGTGGTGCCGGCAATAAACATTTTATGCGCAATAAATTTACCGCCATGGGTGGCCCAGATGGTGGGGATGGTGGCCGAGGTGCCCATATTATTTTAAAAGGCAACCGCAACCTATGGACCTTATTGCACTTACGTTATTATAAAAATGTTTTGGCCGAGGACGGCGAAAAAGGAGGAGCAAACAATTGCCATGGTAGAGATGGTAAGGATATTATTATAGAAGTACCCCTTGGCACTATTGCAAAAGATGAAGAAACAGGCGAACAAGAAGTAGAAATATTAGAAGATGGGCAAGAAGTAGTTTGGATGCCCGGCGGAAAAGGCGGCTTGGGAAATTCGCACTTTGCCACCCCTACCAATCAAGCGCCCGAACATGCACAACCCGGACTACCTGGCTTAGAAGGTTGGAAAGTATTGGAATTAAAAGTGCTGGCCGACGTAGGATTAGTTGGTTTTCCTAATGCTGGTAAATCAACACTATTATCTGTTATTACCGCTGCTAAACCTAAAATAGCCAACTACGCATTTACTACCATTACCCCCAACCTAGGTATGGTAGAATATAGAGATGGTAAAAGTTTTTGCATTGCCGATTTGCCGGGTATTATAGAAGGTGCCGCAGAAGGCAAAGGATTGGGGCATCGTTTTTTACGACATATAGAACGTAACTCCATTTTGCTGTTTCTAATACCAGCCGATAGCAATAATCATAAAAAAGAATTTGATATTTTAGTAAATGAACTGGAACAATACAACCCAGAGCTACTGCATAAGCAATTTCTTATTGCCATTAGCAAAAGTGATATGCTAGATGAAGAACTAAAAACAGAAATAGAAAAAGAATTGCCAACAGGTGTACCCCATCTATTCATATCATCAGCCACTAATAAAGGCTTGCTAGAGTTGAAAGATGCATTGTGGAAAGTATTGAATACACCGGTGGAGTAAGGCCTCCCCAACCCCTCCGGTGGAGGGGCTTTAGATGTTTAAAGAATAGAATGCTTTATTCAATTAAATAGCTTTTTTAATCAGCTTGCCTGTCGAAACTTTGTGTAGGCAGGCAACATTAACACGGATGATCGTTCCTTGCAAGTTTATCCTGAGGCAACGAAGGACTCCGTTCAACTGCAGAATATCATGCAACAGCAAATTTGTAATTTTTGTGGGCATCTTGTACAATTAGTACATGTACATGGGCATTATCAATGCCCTGTTTGTAATACCAATGCACTCCCCTGTTGTGATGGAGATAATTGTGAAACGAATAATACATTGAAGGAGGCCTGCTCCCAACCTGTTCCAAATAAGGAAGAGAACCAATTGCAGCCCTAACTTATTTGGAAATAAAAATTATCGATAAGAGATTGAGTGCATATTGTATCTGTCAAATCTCACTCAATTTAAAAACCTCCTTCGCCCTTATTCCTTTTTCCGTTTGTTGTAAAGTGCAACATTCATTTACCGGGTCATGTTCAAAAAATAAAATGTAATCGCCTTCTACTGCTTCTTGAAGGAAGGTTTTCTTTTCTTGAAGTGTTGTATAGGGAAACATATCATACCCCATTACATAGGGCAGCGGTATATGTGCGGCAGATGGCAGCAAATCGGCCATGTACACAATCGTTCTATTTTTATATTGTATTTGCGGCAGCATCATACTTTTTGTATGGCCGTTTACAAAGCGGATAGCAAGGTTATTGGCAAAACTTGTTTTACCTAATTTATTATCTATACCACCATTTACTTCTACAAATTGTAATTGCCCACTTTCTTCAATCGGTAAAATATTTTCTTTTAAGAAAGAAGCTCTCTCTCTATCGTTTGGACGAACCGCCCAATCCCAATGTTCTTTATTGCTCCAAAAATTTGCATTTCGAAACGCTGGCTCTAATTTTTCGCCCTCTCTTTTTATTGTTCCCCCACAATGATCGAAATGGAGATGCGTATGAAATACATCTGTTATGTCTTCTTTGGTAAAGCCATGTGCTGCTAATGACATATCCAAACTATCGTCTCCATGTAAATAATAATGCCCAAAAAAATTTGGATCCTGCTTATCACCCATACCCGTATCTACTAATATCAATTTGTTGCCATCTTCTATTAATAAGCTTCTTAAAGCCCAACTGCACATATTATTTTTATCAGCCGGGTTTAATTTGTTCCAGATAGATTTGGGTACAACGCCAAACATAGCGCCGCCATCTAGCTTAAAATATCCGGTGTTTATTGAATAAAGTTTCATATTAACCTCTCTGCCCTTTAAGGGAGGGCTCTTAGTTTACCATTGTATTTATTTTATATCTTATTGGCAACAGTTCGGGGGTTTCTTTCTGCGCCCAATGTATAAATTAAAAATACCAGCCCTACTAAAAAGAAAACCATTAATGCCAATACAGAAGCCCGCTGTGATCCTGTTAGCTCCGTAATAAAACCAAAACTAAACATACCAATTACAATGGCCACCTTTTCCGTTACATCAAAAAAACTAAAGTAGGAGGCCGTATCTTTTGTTGCGGGCATTAGTTTTGCATACGTACTTCTGCTCAAGGATTGTATACCTCCCATTACAAAACCCACCACTACGGCTAATATGTAAAATTCCATGATGCCCTCCTTTGGTATAAAGTAAGCGGCAATACATATAGCTACCCACAAAGCCACACAGCACATTAATGCTTTTATATTACCTATTACGGCTGATAATTTTGAAATGGCAAAAGCACCTGGTACCGCTATTAACTGAATAATAAGTATTGCAATAATTAAGTTGCTAGTAGGTATTGCTAATTCGCCCTTTCCATACAATGTAGCACTTAACATTACTGTTTGCACACCCATATTAAAAAAGAAGAAAGCCAGTAAAAAACGTTTTAATACAGGTATATGCATTAGCTCCGTAAATACTTTCTTTAACTCTCGATAGCCGTTGGTTAAAAAGTTTTTTTCATTTTGTTCGCCCGCCGGCTCCGATTTAGGTAATCTTCTTAATGAAAACTGACCAAAGCCCCACCACCAAATACCAACTAATAAAAAAGCCGTGCGGAACTGAATAGTGGTTTCGCCCTCGGCCCCGCCTACAATACCCGGATAAAAAACCAAAACAAAACAAATTACTTGTAATATAACACTACCAATATAACCATAGGCAAATCCTTTGGCGCTTACTCTATCTCTATCTTGCGGCGCAGCAATTTCTGGTAAAAAAGAATTATAAAATACGAGGCTGCTCCAATAGCCTATACAAGCTATTACCATACTTAAAATACCGATGCCCAAATTTTCCTTGGTGAAAAAAAACAGTGACAAGCAGGCGATACTACCCATCGTTAGAAAAAAATTCATGAAACTTTTCTTATTCCCTTTATAGTCTGCAATAGACGATAAAAGCGGCGATAGTAACGCCACAATTAAAAAGGCAAAGGCAAGTGCATAATTGTATAAAGAAGTATTTACAAACTCTCTACCTAGAAAATTTACATACACTGCTCCACCCTCATCTACTCTATCCTTTGCTATGGATTCGAAATAAGCTGGAAAAATGGTAGAGGTAATAACTAAATTATAAACACTATTGGCCCAATCGTACATAGCCCAACCATTCACTACTTTTTTTGAAGCTGTTTGCATAATAAATGCTTTTGGTAAATATAAGTATTAACAAGTGACAAATAAAAAACCCGGCCTTGAACAAAGCCGGGCTAATGATACTAATAAAATTTTTATTTATTTAGGACCGGATCGGCCGGGTAGTTAAATGCTTTTACGTTAGTAAATTTTTCATCCGTCATTTCTATACGAACACTGGCCACCTGCATTGCATCGCAAATACCCTTGCCAAGAGTTGTAAAAAATGTTTGATCAAATTTATCCACCGCCGAAAGGTTAGCCACCATTTTAACAGTAAAGTTACCCGCTTCATTTTTTTCTAACTGATAACTAAAAGTAGTAGTGGGTTTAAAATAGTTGTTGGCAAAAGCGGCCAAGGCTTTTGCTTCCTCTTCAGTACTTCCTTTTCTATACACTTCTACATTATCCACTGTTACTTTTGGGCCAAAGGCGGCAATATTTACATCATCCGTATTTGTTTCTTCGGCTTGCTTTTGAAAGGGAATATGACGTACAGTTTTAAATGTTTCGTTTGTAAGATCCATATTTACAGGCTTTCCCCCGAAAATGCTATCCGAAACTACAGTAGCTATGCCTATGAAATTAGCATCGGGCATGTCTTTTGCTTTTTCAATATTTACTACCATGCGTAGTGTTACCGTATCTCCTTCTCTTAATAACTGAAAGCTTCTTCTAGTATCTACATTATTATTTTCTGCTTTGTCAATTTTGTCTAATACAGACGCTGCTTTGTTGGCTTCAGCTGTAGTTACGCCTTCATTGTAATACATTTCAATATTACCCACTTTTACTTTTTTACCGTAATTGGTACAGCTTACGAAAGTTAAGATGGCTAAAAAATAAAAAAAGAACCGTTTCATTGTTTTATGGTTTGGTGAAAGAATGCACATAGATACATTTTTTTGTGCTAATAGTAATACCCTTTAAGAGATATTTTATTTTATAATACCAGCCATAATTAAAATTAATAAGGCAAGGCCTACCACTATTCGGTACCAACCAAAAACACGAAAACCGTGCTTTTGTAAAAAGCCAATAAAAAATTTAATGGCCAGCAGGGCCACTACAAATGCAACTATATTACCTATCGCAAAGAGTTTAATATCGCTTGTAGATATGGTTTTGTAACCCTTTAATAACTTATACCCTGTAGCTGCTGCCATAGTAGGCACCGCCAAAAAAAAAGAAAACTCTGCTGCTAGTTTGCGGGTTAGCCTTTGCTGCATACCACCTATAATGCTGGCGGCACTACGGCTTACACCGGGTACCATGGCCACGCACTGCCATAAGCCTATTATTAATGCTTGTGAAAAACTTATTTTTTCTTCTGTTGCTACTTGCTGGTTTTTAAATAGTTTATCAATAAACAATAATACAAAACCGCCTACCAACATTGTTACCGCCACAGTAAGCGAACTTTCCATCAACGCATCTATTTTATCCGAAAAAATAAAACCCAATGCCAGTGCAGGTAATACGGCCACTATCAATTTTAAATAAAAATTCCAATTGCTCGTTTTTATTGGGGCCACAAACTTTTGCCAGTATAGTACTACCACGGCCATTATAGCGCCCAACTGTATACCTACTGTAAATAGTTTGGTAAAATCATTATCGGGTACGCCCAATAGCTTTGCTGCAATAATCATATGCCCAGTGGAGGAGATAGGCAAAAACTCTGTAACACCTTCTACAATTGCTATTATAACTGCCTCTATTACATTCATACAATTTATTTATGCTGCAAGAATAACAAAAAAGAGGCTGTTTCAAAAGTCATTTTGATTGTCATTTTGAGAGATTAAGATTACTAGCAATAAGAATTACTACTTTCAACACCCTCAGGCTAACAACACTTTTGAAACAGCCCCTACTATTTAATGTACGATGAATTATGCTTGATTACCCTTTGGCTTTTTAAAAATTGCCCATATTTCTATTACTAGCCCTATTAATATAAGTATGGGTGCTATGGTTATGCGTCTTGCGCTATAAACAGCTCCTTCATCAAACACAGCGGGATTTTTATTACTAGCACCACCGCTCATCAATACCATGCCTATGGCTATTACCACCAGCCCTACTAACATCCATATATAATTTTCTTTATTAAAAATGGAGTATGTATTTTTTTCGTTGCTCATTTTGTAAACGTTTGAGATTGCAATATAATAAAAGTCAACAAGTCGGTAAAGTAGAGAAAACTGAAAGTACATTCCACCTTTTTAGCTATCTCTCGATAGATGCAGTTCCCTACTTCTTTTTAATAAAGATCATCCAGTTTCATCTTCAAATATTTGTGTACACTACGATTAGTGCTGTAAAGGGTAATTAATACACCCAATACTATTAATGTTAAAAATAAGATAACCAGCAATTGAGTATCATGTATTGCTTTTAAAGACTCAATAGAACCTTCTAACACTACAATGATGACATATAAAAGTGCCGAGGCTATTACCCCACTAATGGCACCGTTAATAATAGCTTTTATATTTAGTGGCTTGGCTATAAACCAGCGTGTAGCTCCCACCATTTGCATGGTTTTTATCAAAAACCGATTGCTAAACATAGCTAGCCTTATAGTATTATCTATTAAAAAAATAACTACTAACGAAATAATGATAGCCAATGCCAATAGCGCCCCACCAATAACCCTAAAGTTACGGTTCATATTACCCACCAGCTCTGCGGGGTATTGCACATCGCTTACATAAGTTTGTGCCTGTATTTGTTTTTTTATACTTTCTAGGCTATCCTTATTTACATAGCTTTTTTTTACCGTAAAAAAGTAGGCATCGGGCAGTGGGTTGGCATCCAATACACCCACCCAATCTTCGTTACCATCCTCTAAGTATAATTTTTTGGCTTGCTCTTTTGAAACGTAGCGCACACTTTTTACAAACGGGCGACCTTCAATAAACTGTTGCAAATTAGCGCTGTCACTTTTATTCATGTTGGGCAGTAGGTAAGTGCGCACCTCTACATTATCTTTAAAATAATCGCCCAGTTTAGTAGCGTTAATAATTAACCAGCCTACTACCCCCAATACAAATAATACAAGGGTAACCCCCAGTATTGACATAAAATACGAAGGCTTTCCTCTCTTAATCGATGCTTTTACATTTTGCGACATGTGTAGCAGTTTTTCTAATTAATGGTACCTCGGCAAAAATAACCGAATAAGCAGTACAATCAGTATTTTTGCTGCCCAAATAAACGGTGGGTTTTGGCGCATATTGCCAGTTTCAGCACAGTAATTTGTTAAATGTTTTCGGGAGGCCAGCTGCAGTGCTACTATTTTTTTTGGTTGTGTCACTCACTTCATCCTCCGGTAACACAGATGGGCCTATTGCAAACTCATCATTAATGATTAGAATTTTTACAGCACAAAAGTTCCGATAAATACGGCATTTGCAATACCACAACAGCTATGCCCTAGGTACCGAACGATAACAAAAAAAGAATAGAAAAATATTATGGAATACAATTTTAGTGATATTGAATCCAAGTGGAGAGCGCATTGGAAACAAACAAAAGCTTATAAAACACCCAACGATTTTAATAAGCCAAAATGTTATGTATTAGATATGTTTCCCTACCCCAGCGGGGCGGGGCTGCATGTGGGGCATCCGTTAGGTTACATTGCATCAGATATTTACAGCCGTTACAAAAGGCTGAAAGGTTTTAACGTACTGCACCCAATGGGCTTTGATAGTTTTGGTTTACCGGCCGAGCAATATGCATTGGATACCGGCCAGCACCCCGCTGTTACTACCAAAAAAAATATTGAAACATTTAAAGCGCAGCTTGATAATATTGGCTTTTGCTACGATTGGGAGCGTGAAGTACAAACCAGCGACCCTAACTATTACAAATGGACACAGTGGATATTTCTACAACTCTTCAATAGTTATTTCGATAAAAAAGGGAATAAAGCAAAGCCCATTGGTAACTTGATACAGCAGTTTAACACAGTTGGATCATTGCCCGTAACAATGAACCATGCACCATTTACCGCCACCGAATGGAAAAGTTTTGATGAAAAAAAGCAGCAAGACATCCTCATGAATTATCGCCTGGCCTTTTGTGGCTATGGCGAAGTAAACTGGTGCGAGGCATTGGGTACCGTATTAGCAAATGATGAAGTAGTAAACGGTGTAAGCGAAAGAGGCGGCCATCCCGTAGTAAAAAAGAAACTACGCCAATGGTACTTGCGCATTACGGAATACGCCGATCGTTTGCTGCAAGGGTTAGATACTGTTGACTTTAGCGATGCCATGAAGGAAATGCAAAGCAACTGGATTGGTAAAAGCAGCGGAGCAGAAATTGATTTTGCAATAAAAAAGCATTCCAGCCAATCGAAGTCTTCTGAGAACTCTCCCCTTGAGGGAGGTTTGGAGGGGGCCTCACTCCGCGTTTACACCACCCGGCCCGATACCATTTTTGGAGTAGACTTTATAGTTATTGCGCCTGAGTTGGAGGTAGTGCATCAAATAAAATCTGCCGAACAAACAGCTGCGGTAGATGAATACCTGGCTTACGTAAAAAGCCGCAGCGAAAGGGAGCGAATGGCCGAGAAAAAAATAAGTGGCGTATTTACCGGTGCGTATGCCATCAATCCATTCGATGGAAGAGAAATTCCTATTTGGATTAGCGAATATGTATTAGCTGGTTATGGTACTGGCGCTATTATGGCAGTGCCTTGCGGCGATGAACGGGATTTTAAATTTGCACAACACTTTCAAATACCCATCACCAATATTATTGGGGCGCATTTTAATGGCCAAGAAGCCAATGCCACCAAAGAGGCCACTTTAGAAAACAGTGGTTTTTTAAACGGATTGGTAATGAAGGAGGCGATGGAAGTGGCCATTAAAGCCATTGAAGAAAAAGGAATAGGCACAAGAAAAGTAAACTTTAAAATGCGAGATGCTGCCTTTAGCCGCCAGCGCTATTGGGGCGAGCCATTTCCGATAAAATGGATTAACGGAATAGCTTATCCCATAGATGAAAGTGAACTGCCACTTACCTTACCCGATGTAGAGAAATATACACCCGGCCCAGATGGGCAAGGTCCATTAGCCAATATTGAAAATTGGGTAAAGCAACCCGTGAAGCTCTCTAAAGAATCGGAGGCTAAAGTCCTCTCCTCCGGAAAGGATTTAGGAGAGGCTGGTACTCTCGAAACCAACACCATGCCTGGCTATGCTGGCAGCAGCTGGTATTTTCTGCGCTATATGGATCCTCAAAATGAAAATAATTTTTGCGATAGAAAAGTAAGTGATTATTGGAACCAGGTGGACTTATACATTGGCGGCACCGAACATGCCGTTGGTCATTTATTATATAGCCGTATGTGGACGAAAGCCCTTTACGATTTAGGCCATATTGGTTTTGATGAGCCGTTTAAGCGATTAGTAAATCAGGGCATGATACAAGGCAGTAGTAGGTTCGTGTATAGGGTGCAGGGTGAAAACAAATTTGTATCCTTTGGATTAAAGAATAAATATGCCCACGATGCCATACATGTAGACGTAAACATGGTTGATGGTTACGACTTAAATATTGAAACATTTAGAAACTGGAGAGAAGAATATGCAAATGCTGACTTTATATTAGAAGATGGTAAATATATATGTGGAAGCGAAGTTGAAAAGATGAGTAAGCGATATTACAATACGGTAAATCCCGATGATTTATGCTTCAAATACGGGGCCGACACTTTCCGCATGTACGAAATGTTTCTCGGCCCGGTAGAAATGAGTAAGCCTTGGGATACAAAAGGTATTGAAGGCGTACATCGCTTTCTTAAAAAACTATGGAGATTATTTTACAAGGAAATAAAAGCCCCTACTTCTGTGGGGGTGGGGGAGGCCGCTTTTATAGTAACAGCCGAAGAAGCCACACCGGCCGAATTAAAAGTAATTCATCAAACTATTAAGAAGATTGAAAGCGATACGGAAAGGTTTAGTTTTAATACAGCGGTAAGTGGTTTTATGATAGCGGTAAATGAATTAACCGATTTAAAATGCCATAAAAAAGCGATACTTGAACCATTATTAATTTTACTAGCACCATATGCCCCCCATATAGCAGAAGAATTGTATGCGCAGCTATGCAAAGTGCACCCTACTTCGCATACGGAGGGTGGAGAAGTTTCTATACTGGATGCCCCTTACCCCATTTTTGAAGCAAAATATGTAACAGAAACAAGTAAGGAATATCCCATTTCTATTAATGGCAAACTGCGTACCACTATGCATATAGCATTAGATGCCACTGAGGCAGATGTAAAAGCATTAGTATTAGAAAATGAAATAGTAAAAAAATGGCTAGCCGATAAAGAACCTAAAAAATTCATATTTGTAAAAAACAAAATGGTAAATGTGGTAATATAATCTTTGAAATAAATACACCCATTAGGCTAGTGTATCCAACACTAGCCTTTTTTTGTAGTGAATTACAGTTATTATAATTTTTTTAGTAAAAAAAATGGTGGGCTCGATCATTTTTTTTTAAAATAGTATTTCTCCGCAATTGTTGTAAGAAACAATTTTCGCTGCATGAATAATTAAGTGTGTATCATTTTTAAATAAATAAAACGTAATTTCATGCACCCCCTAACTTTAACCTAAACAAAAAATCTCATGAAGCGGTATTTTTTCTTTTTATTATTCTTTACTCTTACATCAAGTTTTGTATATAGTCAGCTCATCATTAGTGAGTTCAGGCTTAGAGGCCCCAATGGCGCAAACGATGAGTTTATAGAGGTTTATAATAATAGTGGTGCAGACCATGTTGTAGCCGGTGGTGGCACAGGTTATGCCATTGCTGCCTCAGATGGTGTTACTCGATTTGTGATTCCAAATGGTACTATAATACCTAGCAGGGGCTATTATCTAGGTGTAAATTCTGTGGGGTATAACCTTGCAAGTTATCCTGCCGGAAATGGTAGTACCGCCACTGGCGATGCTACCTATACAACCGACATAACAGATAATGCAGGTATTGCTTTATTTAATACTTCAGTAGCCGGAAATTTTACGCTGGCCAATAGAATGGATGCTGTGGGTTCTACCTCAGAAGCTAACACGCTTTATAAAGAGGGTGCGGGTTATCCTGCGCTAGTAGCTTTTAGTATTGATTATTGCTGGCGCAGAAGTACATATACTGGTACCGTACAAGATTCTAACAACAATGCAGCAGATTTAGAATTCAATGACACAAATGGTACATCAGCAGGCGGAGGCCAACGCTTAGGGGCCCCTGGTCCGCAAAATTCAAGTAGCCCCATTGCTAGAAATGCAGGGCTAATTGTAACACCACTTGATCCATGTGTTAGTGAATTTTCGCCACCAAACCGTGTTAGAGATTTCACCTCTGACCCTCCCAATAACTCAACCTTCGGTACTTGGGAATTTCGATATACGATTACAAATAATACCGGCGTTTCAATTACCCGCTTAAGGTTCCGAATAGATTCGCTACGCACTTTCCCAGCACCTTCTGGTTTTGCAGATTTACGCCCCAGAACTTCTACAGCAATTGTGGTAACAGTAGACCGAACTCCTTGTGGCAGCGGAACATCAAACGTAACGGTAAATGGTACCATGTTGGAGCAACCACCATCTCAACCCAATGGTGGAGGTTATAATTCATCCATGTCAGCGGGGGTTATTACCTTGGGTTCGCCATTAGCCAATGGATCGTCCGTTGATATTCGTCTATTATTTGGGGTACAGCAAGATGGTAATTTTGCTATTAAATTCTCTCCAGAGGTATTGCCAATTGGTGCTGCTACAGGTCCAGCCGCTGACCCGGTTTTAATAACTTTTACTCCACCATGCACAGCCCCTACTATTACCTGCCCAGCAAATATTACCACTAACAATGATCCCGGTTTTTGTAATAAAATAGTTAATTATGCTGTTACCTCAAGCGGTACTCCCTCACCTACATTTACCTATACTTTAAGCGGGGCTACTATAGGTAGTGGAAGTGGTAATGGTAGCGGCGCCACATATAATGTTGGTGTAACTACCGTAAATGTAACGGCTACTAATAGCTGTGGTTCTGCTACTTGCTCCTTTACAGTTACCGTAAATGATACACAAGCCCCTACCATTACTTGCCCAGCGGCAGTAACAGTAAGCTGTGCCGCTTTGGTACCTGCTGTAAATACTGCTGCCGTAGTAGCTACTGATAATTGTAGCGGCACTGTAACGGTAACTCATGTAGGCGATGTAATCTCTAATCAAACTTGTGCTAATCGTTATACCCTAACCCGCACCTACCGTGCCACGGATGCAGCGGGCAATGCTAGTACTTGTACACAAATCATCACTGTAAATGATACACAAGCCCCTACCATTACTTGCCCAGCGGCAGTAACGGTAAGCTGTGCTGCTTTGGTACCTGCTGTAAATATTGCAGCCGTAGTAGCTACCGATAATTGTAGCGGCACTGTAACGG
>JBDKJF010000025.1:0-30945 GCA_039796695.1 Bacteroidota bacterium | reverse complement strand
GGATTGATTTTATTTAACGCCTTTAAATAACCAGGGTTTATTTGTACGTTTTCATCAGCTTGTAAAAACCCTTCCGCACTAATAGCTGCTAGTTGCGTTTGAATGTAAGCATCTCTACCAGACATTAAAGACTGACGCATTAATATGCGTAATTTAAGA
This sequence comes from Bacteroidota bacterium, assembly GCA_039796695.1. Taxonomy (GTDB): domain Bacteria; phylum Bacteroidota; class Bacteroidia; order Chitinophagales; family Chitinophagaceae; genus JJ008. The sequence goes on along the minus strand of JBDKJF010000025.1, from coordinate 30,786 downwards.
GAGTTTGCAAAACGAATCCATTTTGCCGTGCTACCACCAAATACTACATCCACTGCACCTTCACTAGCAGGAAAAGCATTTGCACGTAAGCTTACAATGGCTTCATTGATCATAGTAATAAGTCCCTCATAAACTAGTACACCTTTTTGGTATTTAGGGTTCACCACATCGGTACCTTTTAAGGCATCTTCAAAAGGAATATTATTATATTGATCAACTAAAATTTGAAAGTTATGAGCCATCATTATTTTAGAAGGCCCCACTAAATAAGACTTGCTTTCTTTAGCGGCGTTATTAACTACATAGGAATAATCCGCTAAGTTGTCATATAATCCATCCCAAAAATTAAAGTCGCCATTGGAAATAGACAAAGTGGACTCTTTTTGAGGAATGAAATCGGTGGATTGTGCCCACATTCCAGACCACATTGCAGTTGGCTCATTGATAGTTAACGTTAAATTTCTAGCTGTTAACGCTAAAGCGTTAGAGAACACAAATCGGGTATCTGTAATAGTAGGTGTATTAGGGTTTTCATTAACATCTAGAAAACTTCTTTTACATCCGGTAGCTAAGAAAGATATCGCCAGAATTGTAAATGATATTTTTAAAAAAATCTGTTTCATATTTATAATTTTCTTTATTAAGAAAGATGATGTCGTTACTGATTAAAAGGTTAACTGTAATGATGCACCATAACTTCTTGTTGGAGGTGTTTGGCCAGTTGTAGAAATACCGATACCATTTCCAGCAGTATTACTAAATTCAGGATCTCCGTAAACATTCTCTTTAGGTAAAAGAGTTAAAAGATTTCTACCAAAAACTGTTACACGAGCATCTTTAAAGAAATTACCAAAAAAACCAACAACACCTTTAGGAGCAGACCATGATAATGAGGCATCTCTAACTTTCCAGAAAGCAGCACTCACAGCGAATGGCTCACCAAATTTTGCATAATAATCATCCCATACTAAGTAAGCACCATCGTTAACAAAACGACTAGTATTGTCTACATACTTTGTTCCATCGTTGTACACTGAATTTGGCCAAATGAACTTTTCACGACCATATTTAGTTGTATTTATAGCAGTACCTGTAAAGGCCATATCATTTCCTAAACGCTGGTAAGTGTAATGTCCACCTCTATACTCAACGTTAGCAGCGAAATTAAAATTACCGAAACGAATATTTGTTCCAATACCAAGTATATGTTTTGGAAGTATACGACCAATATCTTTAAGATCAGTTGAAGCACTTGGATAACCCGTTACTGGATCAACGATAACTTTTCCAGATGCTGGATCTCTTTCGTAAGCACGAACTCTCATAAAAGGATATGGGCTACCAATTTGTGCAACGATACTTGATACGGTGTTACCGCTGAAAGTAGTTGAATTTAGCGTAACTCTTGGTAAATCTTGGAACACTGAGATAACTTTATTGTCGTTATATGCGTAGTTAGCATTGATATCCCAGCTAAACTTAGATTTTTTAATTACCTGCGCTCTCACATCAATTTCAAAACCAGAATTTTCAGTTATACCACTGTTAATTTTTGCATTGGTAAAACCAGTGGCAGTACTTGTAGCTATATCAATAATTTGTCCTTCTGATTTTTGTTTGTAAACGGTGGCCTCAACATTTATTCTTCCTTTAATTAAAGAAGCCTCTAAACCTATTTCTGAGCTATTTACAAACTCTGGCTTAAGATCATTTGCGGGGAAAGTGTTACCCACAGTAGTACCCACTAAAGAACCATAAGGGAAACCAGTACCTACACCGTATGTAAGCGATAGATCGTAAGGATTTAGATTATCATTACCATTTCTGTTAAATGCTGCTCTTAATTTTAAATAATCTAAGAATTTGCTTTTAATTGAAGCAAAAGCATCTGTTAATACTACAGAGGCATCCACACCATAGTATCCATATATGTATTGCTTTTGCGTTCTAGCATCGCTATAGAATAAAGAAGATGCATCAATTCTATAGGTACCATGTAAAAATAAGTAGTTGTTATAACCTAGAGTAAGGTCTGCATAGTTACCATACTTAGCTTGACGGGAATTTGATTCAAAACTGTTTGAAGTTAATTCTCCTTTTCTATTACCTACGTTAAAAATACCAGGCAATGCTAGAGCGTTAGCTTCTAATTGCGTTGTCTTAGATTTTCTTACTTGTAGGTTATTTCCAAGAATCAATTTCGTAGAAAAATTGTCGAAATTTTTAGTAAGTGCAATTACAAAGTCTGAGTTAATTCTATTGCCATAACTCTGATTATCTCTTACGAAACCAGGAGAATCGCCAGATCTAGCCTCTGCTTTTCCTGCACCACCTGCAGGCCATCCTGCTGGCACTAGCGCTACGGTTTTGGCGTAGTTACTATAGGTAAATACATCCTGATAACGCTTAGAGAAAGAATTTGTATTAGCAATACCTATTCTGTAGGTAAAGTTGATCCACTTTTTTGGCTCATAGTTTAATTCCAAGTTGCCATTAAAATAGTTATTATTTGCATCTGAACGCATTGCATCCAACTCCCACCATGGATTGGCAGAATAGTCATTATAAAAATTATCCGGAGTAGCAAAAACATCCGTTTTCCAATTTCTTAACTCATGTAATGGAATGTGCGGGGCAACGTTAAGTACATTGTCATAAAAATTAGAAAATGTAGTGTTGGACTTGTCTTGAGCATAAGTGATACGAGATGAAACTTTGAATTTACCAAAGTCTCTTGAAGCATTAACTGTACCGCTTGTACGAGCTAATCTATCTTTAGGTACTATACCTTTATTAACGAAATGCTGAAAAGAAGCATAATATTGGCTATTGGCATCGCCACCACTAATTGCTACATCTTGTGTAGTGTTAGTTGCTTTGTCAAATACTTTGTTCCTGATTTTAGGAATAGCAGAATATTGAGCGTAAAATATTGACCCGTCAGAAGCAATTCTTCCTAATGGTCTTATAGAACCGTCAAAACGATCACCAAATTGTTGGTTCTCGTAGGTTCTATAGTTCTCTTGTGCGGTTAATCCGTAACCTGAGCCGCTACCAAATTCGCTTTGAAATTCTGGTAAATAACTGATTTCATCACGGCTAATGGTAGTACTAGATGTAACGGCCATTCTACCTTTAGCACCTTTCTTAGTGGTAATTAGTATAGCACCGTTTACACCATCACTTCCGTAAAGCGTTGCTGCTTGGCCGCCCTTTAATATAGTTGTAGTTTCTATATCATTAGGGTTTACATAATTTAGAGTATTAGCTGGAACGGGTACACCATCAAGAACTATTAATGCCGTGTTTTGTCCAGTAATAGAACGATTACCTCTTAAAGTTATTCTAACGTCATTGTTTACACCGTTATTAAGGTTTTGAACTGTTAAACCAGAAACTTTACCTGATAGTGAGGGCCCGAGCTGGCCAGACTTACCATTGGTAATAATTTCATTTTTTAAAACGGTTACTGCTGTACCCAACTCACGGGGCTTTTTACGAATACCTTGTGCAGTTACAATTACTTCGGCGTCGGTAGTAATTTGGGCTTTCTTTATGGAAACAGCCACCGTATTACCTGTACCTACAGTTACTTCTGTAGTTTCGAAACCAACACCAGAAATAATTAAAACAGAGCCTGTTTTGGTGTTTAGTCTGAAATTTCCATTGTCATCTGCCGCAGTACCTGTGTTTGAACCTTTAATTCTGATAGAAGCTTTGGGTACGGGTGAACCAGCTTCGTCGATTACAGTACCGGTGATAACCCGATCCTGACCAAATGCCAATGCGGTGAAAAGCATAAGCATCGTAAGCAGTGTAGCGAATTTTCTCATGTTGACGTTAATTTTTAAGAAATAAAATTTGCTTGATCTTTCCGTATTTAATCGTATGATTTTACAGAAAAACTACGACCTAGAGACAAGCCTGCCTCCAGATACGCTGCCGCAAGGTAATTTTTTTTTAACAAATACTTGTTCGGATGTTAAAAAAAGATAAAAAAAATTATAAACTCCACTTAAACTGCAATTTAGCCTCTGTTTGGCGTGGTTTGGAGGTGTCATCTGGGCCTGCCCCCACCCCATTTTTTTGTAAATAGGATGTTTGTGCTAATCGTACCCAAAGGGAAAGTTTGGCGTTCATTTCTAGCTGGGCGGTTAGGTAATATCGAAACCCTTTTCCAGCAAAAGATGGAATAGCAAAACCATAAAGCACATCATTTTCGTAGGCGTATATTCTGGAATTATAACCTGTTGTTTCGAAATATTGTAGCCTAATTATACCAGCGTATCTACGTAGTAATGGTTTGTAAATAAAATCGGTAAAGAGTAAAAATCCTTGTTCTTCTGATCCCTTTGTATCGTACCATACAATTTCGCCTCTATTTCGTATGCTTATGGTAGGGGTAATTTTATAGCTAAGTTGACTTCTCCAATTTTTTCGGGTTAGAAAGAATAATCCATTAGTCACCATGGTATTGGTAGATAGGTTGACTTGCTTGGATTCTGATCTAAATCGGGTATAGATTTCCACTTCTTTATTGGGCGTATAGGTTATTTGCGCTAAATAATCCATACCCCGGCTGGGAGCATCGGCTTGAAACTTTAACCAGGGATGTTGAAATACATCCCCATAAACGTCCAATCGCCATCCATTAAATGGCCTTATTGCTAACCCTGAAAATAACCCCTTTTCATTGGTGGGTGTTACGTTCTCGGTAAAGGCATTTCCATTAATGGCTTGATAACCTGGTGAAATATTTCGATAAAGCAATGTTACATCCACCCTTGGATCTACGCTTACTAGCAAACCATTTACAGTAGCTTTATCCTTGTTTTTATCAATCGCCGCTTCGCCAAAAAAATGAAAGTTTTTGTACGTGTAATTGTAGTCTATACTGGCATTTATCCAATTATTTCCAGTAATGGCATATAAATTATAGGGCTCCTGTTTTTTTTGCAATGGCTCGGAAAATTGATGTGCGATTACATTTAACCCAACATGCCAATTGTTTTTATTGTAAGATAGGTTTCCACCATATGCAACTTGTGCTACTTTATTTTTATCGGCCACTTCGCTAAGGGTACGGTTATATCCAGATGAAAGAAAAGAGGAAACAGTCTCGGATTGATGCGTGCTATCTATAATTACATTGGCATTTAACTTTCGCAAGGACCCAAAAATGGTAAACTGCCAGTTTTTTTTGCTCAACGTAACACCTACCCCTCGATGAAAATTGAATTCTCCCGCAGCGTTGTAGGGGCGCAAAACAGTAGACTGTCTTTTTATACCCGTTACCTCTACACTTTTCTTAAATGCTAAACTTTGCCAATGTATAAGCCCCTGACCCAAGTTAACGGTAAAGTCGCCAATGGCTAGGGCTTGTACAGCCCCTATTTTTCTGGCAAATAAATGGAAAGAGTAAAAATCAAATCCATAGCGTTGTGCCCCTTTCAAAAATTGTTCGCCAGCATCTTTATCGCCCAATAATCCATACTGTAAAAGATTTTTGAATATGTATTTATATCGAAAAAACAATCGCTGTGGAGAACCTAAATATTGTGTGCCCGTAGTGCTAGAGTTATATGCGCTGGATTTTTCCAACACCTGACTTATTCTACCTAATAAATAATGTTGCCCCTTTGAAAAACGCTTTTGAAAATCTTGCTTTATATCCCCTGTAGAGGCGATAGTAATATAGGGTTTTATTCTTCGAAGTACTATTACATCCCACGTAGGTATAGCTTGCAACTCATAGATACTTATAAATGGACCAAGCAAACGACGATACGAAATAAGATTAGCAATTTGTAAATCTGATAACAGGCGCAGTAATTTTAACTCCTCCTGCTCTGCCGTATTTATATTGATCGGATTTTTTTTATATATCTCTAGTTCTTGTACAAAGTGATCATCCTCGGTTTCTGCTTGAATAACATCGGTTAAATTCTCTAATTGTTGCTCGGGTACGATAGGCGCTTCTTGCGCCCTAGCTGGCGCTTGAAAGATTAATAGAAGTGCAAGGGCACTACATGTTATAAATTTATTTTGTAGCAAACAACAATCTTTAGTTCGTTTTATTTTTTGATTTTCCTTTAAACAACAACAATACACCTGGGGTAATACCTAGTTGTGGGTGATAAGCGGCTACTACATCTACCCTCAATGTTTTTAGCGACATGCCAGCGCCAACCCACATGGTAGATGTAGTGGTGGAAATGCCGGCTCTAACAAATATTTCGTTGACTATTTTATAATGAAAGCCTGCATTTACATTGATGGGTTGATCCTCTTCTTTTTGAATTTCTGCGCTAACTAAAAATTTATCAGAGGCATCGTAACCTATACCTATGGAGTAAATAGCGGGTAGTTTTTCTTGATTTGTTTTTCCATATTTACCGCCGACGGGATTACTGGCATGTATGCCGGTGTGTATTTTATCAGAAATATGGAAAATAGTACCAATATCAAAACTGATAGCGCTTGCTTGCCCATAATTTGTTATTCGAACAGCATTGTAATTAAATTGCGCTCCAATATCAACCTTGTGGCCCAACTTTCGTCCATAAGCCAATCCTAATTGTGTATCATTATAATCGGTAAACCCTGCATAATTTACTTTAATACCCATATTGCCAGAAGTGGTTGGCATAGCAACTATAGCGGTGTAATTATTCAATTCGTTTAACAAAAATCTCCTTTCGCCATAGACGCCAACGGCTAATGATTTGGTTTGGGCTAAAGCTGCTTGATTATTGGTAAACGAAAAAGCATCGGTATGTTGCATACTATAAGCTCCAAAACTACTATAACCAGCAATTGAAGGCCGGCGTAATACCTGCGCAAAACCATTAAGCAAGATTGCCAATAATAAGCAAAGTAGTAACGTAGGCTTCATGTAAAATAGTTATAACGTTCAGAATGCGAACCCCTATTTTTAAAATTACTATAGGGTTGGTAAGATACAAGTTAGCCATGGGCATACAAAAATAATTTTGCAGCATACCTAAAAGGCTGTAGGCGAAGTATTACATTTGCGCCATGCAAATATTAGATGGCAAGGCTGCAGCCCAGTCTTTAAAAAATAAATTAAAAATTGATGTGGCACAGTTAGCAGCCGAGGGCAAAAAAATACCCCATTTGGCTGCCATTTTGGTAGGTAATAATGGTGCTAGCGAAACCTATATTGCTGCCAAAGTAAAAGCCTGCGAAGAAGTGGGTTTTAAATCAACCCTTGTTCGTTTTGAACAGGAAATAAGCGAAAGAAAATTATTGGAAAAAATTGCCACATTAAATGCTGATATGGATGTGGATGGCATATTGGTACAACTTCCTTTACCCAAACACATTTCTGATGAAAATGTAATAAATGCTATTGATCCAGATAAAGATGTGGATGGGTTTCATCCTATCAATGTAGGTAAACTTTTGCAAGGCCTGCCCACCTTTGTACCTGCTACCCCACATGGAATAATGCTATTGTTACAACATTATAAGATTAATACAAAAGGCAAACATGCCGTAGTAGTAGGACGCAGTAACATTGTAGGCCGCCCTATGAGTGTATTATTGAGTAGTAATAATAATCCAGGAAACTGCACGGTTACCATTTGCCATTCGCACACAGAAAATATTAAAGATTTTTGTTTACAAGCAGATATTCTTATAGCAGCGCTTGGCAAACCCTACTTTATTACGGCCGATATGGTAAAGGATGGCGCAGTGGTAATTGACGTAGGCATAACACGTATTGAAGACGAAAGTAAAAAAACTGGATTTAAATTGAAGGGGGATGTGGCCTATGACGAGGTAGCTCCTAAATGTGCTTGGATAACTCCAGTACCAGGTGGAGTGGGCCCTATGACCATTGCCGCATTAATGAATAATACTTATCACTCTTGCCTTTCTAAAAACGATTAACCTCCATGTCTGTTGCAATTACACATACGCTACCCGTAATGGAGCATTTTTATACACTACAAGGTGAAGGCTTTCATCAAGGCAGGGCAGCCTATTTTGTACGATTAGGGGGCTGCGATGTAGGATGTGTTTGGTGCGATGTAAAAGATAGTTGGGATGCCTCTAAGCACCCACAACAATCAATTGAAACGATTGTTTTGTTTGTCAAAAACACGAAAGCAGAAATAGTGGTTATTACTGGCGGAGAACCACTCATGCATCCATTAAATAAGCTAACAGAAGCCCTGCATAATGCTGGCTTAAAAGTACATATTGAAACATCAGGAGCCCATCCCTTAAGTGGCCATTGGGATTGGATATGCCTTTCTCCAAAAAAATTTAAAGCCCCGTTACCTGCCATTTTACCATTAGCAAACGAACTTAAAATGGTGGTTTTTAATAAATCTGATTTCGAGTGGGCGGAGGAGCATGCAAGCCTTGTTTCTTCTAATTGTAAATTATACCTACAACCTGAGTGGGATAAAGCAGCTACAGTAACTCCACTTATAGTTGAGTATATTAAGCATAATCCAAAATGGCAACTTAGTTTGCAGATACATAAGTACATAAATGTGCCCTAGTATTTCCATTTTCCTCACTCCTATGGAATAAATTTAAACTAGATTCGTTATAGTAATCTAATGCCATTTGCATGAAAAAAATTTTCGTCGGTATAATTTATTTACTTCTCTACAATCCACTATTTGGCCAATACGATGCTTCAAAAATTAATAAAAAAGCTATAGGCTATTATGGTATGGCCATGCAGCGAGCCGAAGAGGGAAACTTAACCTTAGCAGCTGGCTTACTACAACAAGCCATTGAAGCAGATAATAATTATGTGGATGCTTACCTATCCTTAGCCGGGCTTTACGGAAAACTTAAAAATTATCAGAATAGCATTAAACAATATGAAAAGGCATTCGCACTTGATAGTATATACACTTTAGATTATCGGTATTTATATGCCGCAAAATTGGCTGGTATTGGAGCATTTGAAAAAGCTTTGGCAGCTATTGATGAACAACTACAAAAAAAAGCACCAAAAAATGCTGCTGCCTTAGAAAAGCTTAACAAATTAAAAAAGAATTACGAATTCGGCACACAATATGCACTAGCGCATGCCGACAAAAAATATGTTTTTGCCCCTATCAATTTGGGCGAACAAGTAAACTCCCCTTACCTTGAGTATTGGCCTTTTCTTTCTATAGATGCAAAGCAATTAGTATATACAAGGAGAATGAAAGGCGATAACGAAGATTTTTTTTACAGTAAAAAAGAACAAGATAAATGGACCTTAGCAATGGCGGCGCAGGGTAATATTAACACCCCTCAAAGCGAAGCCGCACAAACCCTTTCTGCCGATGGAAAACGAATGATATACTCTGCCAATGGAAGAAAGGATAGCTATGGAAATTATGACCTTTATATGGCGCAGCCTACAAGCGATGGCTGGGAAGATATTTATCACTTTGGTTATGGGATCAATACTGATCAATGGGAGTCGCAGCCATCTCTTTCGCCAGATAATAGAGAATTATATTTTGCGAGTAGGAGGCCCGGCGGTTATGGGGGTATCGATATTTATGTAAGTAGAATACAACCCAATGGATATTATGGCATGCCTGAAAATTTAGGGCCACATATTAACACGCCTGGAGACGATCAGTGCCCCTTTATACATGTAGATAATCAAACCTTGTACTTTACTTCTAATTACTGGCCGGGGTATGGAGACGATGATTTGTTTTATGTTACAAAACAACCTAACGGCACATGGAGTAAGCCCACCAACCTTGGCTACCCTATTAATACGATAGATAAGGAGGGTACATTATTTGTGGCCGCAGATGGAAAAACGGCCTATTATGCAAGCGATAGAATAGATACAAAAGGCGGATTAGACATATACCAATTTGAACTTCCAGAAAATTCTAGACCGCATAAAACACAATGGGTAAAAGGAAAAATTATAGATAGTAAAACTAAAAAAGGGTTGATAGCTACTTTGGAATTAATTGATATTAACACTAAAAACACCATTACAGCCGTACAAACGGACACAGCGGGTTATTATTTTATGACGCTGCCACTTGGGCAAGATTATGTATTTAACGTAAACAAAAAAGGCTACCTTTTTTTCTCTGACCAATTTTTAATGGCAACTAAGAATATCGATTCGGTGTACGAAAAAAATTTGGCACTGATACCGCTAAGTGTAAATGCCACATTAGTACTAAAAAATATTTTTTTTGAAGTTAATAAATTTGAGCTAAAGGCATCTTCGCAAATTGAACTTGATAAATTAGTTTTATTATTAACCGAAAATCCTACCCTTAAAATAGAGGTAGGTGGGCATACCGATAATGTGGGTAAACCCGCCGATAATCTAATATTAAGTAATAACCGAGCAAAAGCAGTAGTTAGTTATTTAATAAATAAAAAAATTGATTCAAAACGATTATCCGCAAAAGGGTATGGTGCCAGCAAGCCAATTACCGATAACAAAACAGATAGCGGCAGGGCGCAAAATCGTCGTACAGAAATTAAGATTATAGCCAATTAATATTTTCCTTGCTATTAGTTTATATTATTTTGCACTTTTAGTTGTTTTATGACACAAGAACTGCTTTATCAAATTGCATTAACAATGGTGCCAAATATTGGCCCTGTACAAGCTAAGATTTTATTGCAGCACTGCGAAGCAGAAGAAATATTTCATGCAAAAAAACATTTTTTAGAAAAAATTGAGGGCATAGGCCCCGTAAGAGCAGAAGCCATTTCTCAATTTAAAAATTTTTCAAAAGCCGATGAAGAAATAGCTTTTATTGAAAAATATAAAATAACTCCGTTGTTTCTTTCTGATGCCAACTATCCCAAAAAATTACTCAATTGTTACGACTCACCCACCCTACTTTACTATAAAGGCAGTGCAGATTTAAACGTAAGTAAATCCGTTGCCGTTATTGGCACCAGAAGCTGTACGGATTATGCAAAGTCAATAACCGAAAAGTTAATTAAAGATTTTGCTGCGCAAAACATTACCGTTGTAAGCGGCCTTGCTTATGGTGTAGATGCAATTGCCCATAAAGCAGCCCTAAAAAATAGCCTACCTACTGTAGGCTGTCTTGCCCATGGCCTGGATCAAATTTATCCAGCAGAGCATCATAGCTTGGCAAAAGATATGGTAAAATATGGGGGAGGATTATTAACAGAATTTCGAAATAAAACAAAACCCGATAAGCATAATTTCCCCTCTCGTAATAGAATAGTAGCGGGTATGAGCGATGCCACTATCGTTATAGAAACAAGTATCAAGGGGGGGAGTATGATTACCGCCGAATTGGCTAATGGTTATAACAAAGATGTATTTGCCTTACCCGGTCGAGTAGGTGATAGTAAAAGCGAAGGATGCCATTTTTTGATAAAAAATAATAAAGCTTCATTATTTACCAATGCAGATGATATTTTGGCTGCTTTAGGTTGGAAAACGAGCAAAAAAGAAAAGGTAAAAAAACAAAAAGAACTCTTTATAGAATTATCGGCAGATGAAAAAATTATTACCGCCATCTTAAGCGAAAATGAAGCATTACACATTGATGAAATTAATTATAAAAGTGGTTTAAGTAGTAGTGCTGTTGCCGCCGCTATCCTTAACTTAGAGTTACAAAATGTGATTGTATCTTTACCTGGAAAATTATATAAAATAGAATAATCTTATCCATCCACATACAGTTGAACCTTTGTATGTTGTTTCGAAAAATGAAAAAAAAATTGTTACTAAAATCAACTTTACTCCTACTCCTTCTTTGGTGTATGCGGGTACCAATGGCTGCACAAAGCACCTGTACAGAATTAGGCCAAACCCCTTCTACAGCATTTCCAGTATGTGGCACCACCACTTTTAGGCAAACCTCGGTACCTATTTGTCGTAACTCAAATGTGGCAGTGCCAGGATGTTCAGCCGGCAACGACTATGGCGACAAAAACCCTTACTATTACAAATTCACTTGCTTTGTTAGCGGTACATTAGGCTTTACCATTGCTCCTTTAAGTGCCAATGAAGATTATGATTGGCAACTTTACGATATTACCGGCCGAAACCCGAATGATGTTTTTTCCAATACGAGTTTAATAGTTGCGGCTAATTGGGCAGGCACCTATGGGCAAACAGGGGCCTCTTCCGCTGGTGTTAATAATATCGAATGTGGGTCTTCCCCTTCTGCTGGTCGACCCACTTTTCATCGTATGCCTAATCTTATTCAAGGCCACGAATATTTATTAATGGTGAGCCACTTTTCCGATTCACAAGCCGGTTACAACCTTTCCTTTGGAGGCGGTACCGCTGTAATAACAGATCCTACCGAACCTCATTTACAAAAGGCCGATGCCGGTTGTGATGGTCGCACTATTACCATCAAGCTAAATAAAAAAGTAAAATGTAATAGCATTACTCCTACCGGTAGTGATTTCTCTATTTCGCCAGCGGTGGTATCGGTGGTTTCCGCCACTACCGATTCCTGTGCATTTGGTTTTGATTTCGACGAAATAACACTTACTCTTTCGGCTCCATTACCCAACGGCAACTATCAGTTAGTAGCCGCATTAGGTACAGATGGCAACACCTTAGTTGACTTCTGTGATAGGCGAATACCAACCGGAGAAAGTATACCTTTTGTATATGCAGCACCAGCCCCTATACGGGCCTATAGTGTAGCCAAACCTACTTGTGCCGCAGACTTCATAAATATTTACTATCCAAAAAAAATTAAATGTTCTACCATCTCCGCATCTGGAGCCGATTTTGTCATTTCAGGCCCTACTGCAGTTAATGTAACAAGTGCAGGTGGCAATTGTGTTAATGATTTGACAGACTATGTAGTAGTGAAATTTGCTAGTCCAATCAAAACAGCCGGCAATTACCAGGTACTTATTCAGCCTGGTATAGATGGTAGCCCCATATTTGATTTATGTGGGCAACCCATATTACCACAAACTTTATCCTTTACTACTGCAGATACGGTAAATGCAGACTTTACCTATAATAGCGTTTTAGGTTGTCAACAAAACACCGTTACTTTTTTTCATAACGGGGGCAATAGCGTAAACCAATGGAATTGGACTTTTAATGGTGGCGCTATTATAACTACCCAAACGCACACTATAAATTTTCCTGCCACTAGTACCAATACTGCTAGTCTATGGGTAAGCAATGGCGTATGTACAGACACCACTACAAACACTATCGTTTACAATAATGAAGTAAAAGCAGCCTTTTCTATGGATAAGATAATTTGTCCCGAAGATGGCTTAGTGGTAGTTAATAATAGTACTGGCACAATTGACAAATATCTATGGCAGTACGATGTGGTTGGCAGTAGCAATTTAAAAGACCCTCCACCTTTCTTATTTCCTACCATTAACAGAGAAGCTTATTATACGGTGAAACTGGTAGCAGAAAATAGTGAGTTGAATTGCAAAGACAGTACCCGGCAAACATTAACCGTTCTGGACTTTTGTTTAATAGAAGTGCCTACCGCCTTTACTCCCAATAATGATGGGAAGAACGATTTATTTCGCCCACATAATGCCCTTAAGGCAGATGGCTATCAATTTAAAGTATACAATCGCTTTGGGCAATTAGTATTTCAATCAAAAAACTGGCAGGAAAAATGGGATGGCACCATTAACGGTATTCTGCAGCCTACTGGTGTGTATGTATGGATGCTTAGCTACACCCATCGAGATACTAAAATACCTGTGTTTAAAAAGGGAACGGTAACGTTGATTAGGTAATTGAAATAAAATGATCTTTTTCATCTTGTAAAAATGATGGAGTTAATACACAAATAGTAATAGTTTGTTTTGGAGAATTAAACACCTTTAAGCCAGATAGATTAGCGTTATTATTTGCTATTACAGGTAACGTTCCGATTTCCGAGCTTTTGTGCCATGTACATCCATTACAATTATTCCAAGGCCTATTATGCTTTTGCCCCGTTGGCGTTCCAAACTGATTAAACGGCCTTTTTTGAGTGTTGCGTGAAGGCCAAATTGCTTAGCCAAAACACCAACAAACGAATTTAGAGAATCTCCACCGTTGTGCCGTTGGTGTTTGCACATCAGCTACCGCCCAAGCAAAACACCAAACCAACCGCAACAAACAATAACATCACTAAGCAAAGAAAAATCAATACAAGTAACGAATCAGACTGCTCACTTTTCGTAGTCAATTAGCCATTTTCCGCCATTTCCCTATCTTTGCACATGGCAACAAGAAAATCCCCCACTAACAAGTATTCGATTAATTTTTTTGGCGAAGGCCTCACCTTCGATGATGTATTATTAATGCCTGGTTATAGTCAGGTATTACCAAGAGATGTAAGTATACAAACACAGCTTACTAAAAATCTATCGCTTAATGTACCTCTGCTTTCTGCTGCTATGGACACCGTAACAGAAGCGGCGCTGGCCATAGCCCTGGCTCGAGAAGGGGGCTTGGGCCTACTGCATAAAAATATGAGTATAGAAAAGCAAGCGGAGCAGGTACGCAAAGTAAAAAGAAGTGAGAGTGGATTAATAGTGGATCCGGTAACACTTACTGCCGATGCCACCATTGGGGATGCATTACGCATCATGCGGGAAAATAAAATAGGCGGTATACCTATTGTAGATATGAATCAAAAACTGGTTGGTATATTAACTAACCGTGACCTTCGCTTCGAAGACAATATAAAGCGTAAGGTAAGTGAGGTAATGACCAAAGAAAATCTATATACAGCACCCGAAGGTACCAATCTAAAAAAAGCAGAAGAGCTTTTTAAAAAAACCAAGGTAGAAAAATTGCCCATTATTGATAAACAAGGCAGATTAAAAGGACTCTTTACTTACAGCGATATTTTAAAAGTAAAAAGCCAACCTAATGCCGTAAAGGACAGTATGGGAAGGTTAGTAGTAGGTGCAGGGGTTGGTATAACTAATGATTTGCTGGATAGAGTTGCCGCATTACAAACAGTGGGTGCGGATATTATAGCACTTGATAGCGCACATGGGCATAGCAAAGGAGTAATTAATGCATTAAAAGAAGTAAAGAAAAATTTTAAAAATCTACAGGTTATAGCAGGTAATGTAGGTACTGCTGCGGGTGCAAAGGCACTGGCAGATGCAGGGGCAGATGCAGTAAAAGTAGGTATTGGGCCTGGTTCTATTTGCACTACTCGAATTGTAGCAGGTGCTGGTGTACCACAACTTACTGCCATAATGGAAGCTGCTGCTGCTTTAAAGCAAAAGAATATTCCGGTAATTGCGGATGGTGGTATTCGATATACAGGCGATATGGTGAAG
The DNA here is from genome assembly GCA_039796695.1 of Bacteroidota bacterium. Classification (GTDB taxonomy): domain Bacteria; phylum Bacteroidota; class Bacteroidia; order Chitinophagales; family Chitinophagaceae; genus JJ008. The sequence continues at coordinate 15,486 of JBDKJF010000025.1, read as the reverse complement.
GCATTGGCAGCAGGCGCCTCTTGTGTAATGATGGGCAGTGTATTTGCCGGTACCGAAGAAAGCCCAGGCGAAACGATAATATATGAGGGTCGTAAATTTAAGCAATACCGTGGTATGGGCTCATTAGGCGCTATGGCTACAGGTAGCAGCGATAGATATTTTCAAGATGTAGAGGATGATGTAAAAAAGTTTGTACCCGAAGGTATAGAAGGTAGGGTAGCATATAAAGGTACTTTAAAAGAGATAGTGTATCAATATGTGGGAGGTTTAAGAGCTGGAATGGGCTATTGCGGAGCTTCAACCATTAAGGACTTGCAAAAAGCTACTTTCGTAAAAATTACCAATGCAGGTATGAGAGAAAGCCATGCACACGATATTGAGATTACAAAAGAGGCTCCCAACTACAGTCGCAAATAATTGACTTTTAATTATTTACATTTTTTTTGAATAGTTTTTTATATTTATAGGCAGATATCTTAAAAAAAGTTTACTTTTATTATGTATTTGGTGCTCTTTCAGTTTCACAAGTCCAGAACGTTTCGACTTACGCAGATGTTTCATGGGTGCTGTTTACTGTTGACACTTTTATTTTTATCAAACCTCACAAAATGAACATTTACGTAGGAAACTTAAGTTGGAACCTGAAAGATCAGGACTTACAGAATTTATTCGCTTCTCATGGCGAAGTAACTTCAGCAAAAATCGTTAACGACAAATTTACTAACCGTTCTAAAGGTTTTGGATTTGTAGAAATGGCTAATGATGATGAAGCTAATGCTGCTATTACTGCCTTAAATGGTACAGAAGTAGATGGCCGTAACATCGTAGTTAACGAAAGCCGTCCTAAGCCAGAAGGTGAAAGAAGTGGTGGCGGCGGTTTTAAGAAGCGCAGCTTTGGTAACGGCGGCGGTGGCGGCGGTTACAAAGGCGGTAGCGGCGGCGGTGGCGGCTTTAAAAAAGGCGGCTTTAACCGTGACCGTGGCGGTTTCAACAACGATTATTAATAACATTAATAAACATCGCTTTAAAGCCTGGTTCTTACGAATCGGGCTTTTTTTTATTTTATTTTTCAAACAAGTTATTCGCTCATTTAGAAACGCTGTTTGTGTTTCTTACCTTCGCATCCTATGGCAGAAAAAATTCTCATTTTAGACTTTGGATCACAATACACGCAATTAATAGCCCGTGCAGTTAGAGAAGCAAATGTGTACTGTGAGATAATACCCTTTCATAAATCATTTGAAATTGAATCTGACTTAAAAGGTATTATACTATCTGGCTCACCTTGCTCGGTTAATGAAGAAAATGCGCCGGATGTAGATGTGGCACAGCTAGCCTCTCAAGTTCCTGTTTTAGGCATATGCTACGGGGCACAGCTTACAGCCAAACGCTTTGGTGGAGTAGTGGCCAAAAGCAATAAAAGAGAGTACGGACGAGCCATTTTGCAAACAGTTAATAACGACGTATTGCTGAAAGGAGTTAGTACACATAGCCATGTATGGATGAGCCATAGCGATACAATAAAAGAATTACCGACTGATTTTGCATTACTGGCCAATACAGAAAGCATTCCAGTAGCAGCATTTAAGAGAGCAAGTACCGTTGGTAAACCCTTATACGGTGTACAGTTTCATCCAGAAGTGTATCATTCAAAAGAAGGCAAAACAATTATCAATAATTTTTTAGTAAATATTTGCGGCTGCACACAAGATTGGACACCCGCCCATTTTATTACAGATATTGTAGCCGCATTAAAAAAGCAAATTGGCAATCGAAAAGTTATAATGGCATTAAGCGGTGGCGTAGACTCTACGGTAGCTGCTACACTAATTCATAAAGCAATAGGAAGTAACTTATTCGGAATATTTGTAGACAATGGCGTGCTTCGCAAAAATGAATTTGAGGGGGTGATTGAAACGTACAATAAAATTGGATTAAATGTAAAAGGCATTGATGCCCGCGAACATTTTTATTCAAAACTAGCTGGCAAAACAGATCCCGAAGAAAAGAGAAAAGTTATTGGCGGGCTTTTTATAGATGTATTTCAAGAAGAGGCAAAAAAAATTAACGGCGTTGAATTGCTTGGACAAGGCACAATCTATCCAGACGTAATTGAAAGTGTATCTGTACATGGTCCATCGGTTACTATCAAATCGCATCATAATGTGGGTGGCTTACCCGACTATTTAAAACTTGAGCTGGTAGAACCGCTGCGTAATCTTTTTAAAGATGAGGTTAGAAAAGTAGGCCGAGAGCTGGGCATACCAGCCGAAATGATTGATAGGCACCCCTTTCCTGGACCCGGCTTAGCTATACGAATTTTAGGAGAAATAACTGCCGAAAAAGTACAATTATTACAAGCGGCAGATTACATTTTTATAAAAGCTTTAAAAGATAACAATTTATATGCAACCGTATGGCAGGCTGGCGCTATCTTGTTACCCGTAAAAAGCGTAGGTGTAATGGGCGATGAACGAACTTACGAATATACTTTAGCCCTTAGAGCGGTTACAAGCGTAGATGGGATGACAGCTGATTGGGCCCATTTACCTTACGAATTTTTAGCCGACGTATCAAATGAAATTATTAATAATGTGCGTGGTATTAATAGAGTAGTTTATGATATTAGTAGTAAACCACCCGCCACAATTGAATGGGAATAAAAAAAAATTAAACGAACTAAAATGAGCATTATTAGATGTAGGTTTTTGAATCTATCACTCTTCATTTTCTTGCTAACTTGTAATAAAAACACATTTGCACAAGTAAAAAACCTAAGAAAAAAAGTAGCCATATTTACTCCTTTATTTCTTGACTCTGCCTTTAACAACGAAGGCAAATACAAATTTGCTACTAACACATTTCCAAAATTTTTAAACCCAGGCATTGAATTTTATGAGGGTGTAAAATTGGCTATCGATTCACTACAAAAAGAAGAGGCCATGCTTGAGTTTTATGTATTTGATACAAAATCAAAAAAGAAATCAATTCCCTCCCTTTTGTCCAGTCCGTTATTCGATAGTATAGACTTAATTATTACTCATTGTAATAGCGCCGAAGCAAAACTATTTGCCGAAGTAGGATTTAATAAAAATACTCCCGTTATCAATGCCAATTTGCCTAGCGATGCAGGAGCTATTTCAAACCCCTTTTGGATTGTACTTAACCCTACACTACGTACACAATGCGAAGGCATTTATAAATTAGTGCAAAAACATTTTTCATTAGATCCCATCATCGTTTTCAGAAAAAAAGGAACGCTTGAGGATAGGATAAAAACCTACATCGACGACTTTGGAAAAAATACATCCTCGGTAAAATTAAATTTAACCTATGTTGATTTTACAGACAGTATTGCAATGGAGGATGTAAAGAAATATCTAGACACCAATATTAATACCACCTGCATTGTAGGAAGTTTAGATGAAGGGTTTGGAAAAAAAATATTAACCCAATTAGTATCTCTATACAATCAAGGCTATAAAAGCACAATAATAGGAATGCCAACTTGGGATGCATTACAACTTCATAAACCCGATTTTAAAGGGCCCGAAGTCATCTATAGCAATCCCTTTTACAATACCAAAAACGATAAATTAAGTAAAGACCTTACTGCCACTTTTGGCAAAACATTAAAGGCTAGACCATCAGACATGGTATTTCGTGGGTATGAAACGACACTACGGTTTGCAAAACTTTTACTTCATTTCAAAGAAGATTTTGCCTCGAACATATCAAACAAATCATTAAAAATTTTTACCGACTTTGATATACAACCAGTTCTAAACAGACAGTCGCTGGATTTGGACTATTTTGAAAATAAAAACCTTTCCTTTTTAAAATGGCAAGATGGCGTTATGAAAACCATTTTTTAATACATAGATTGTAATAACTTTCACTTCTGTTAATATGGAAGTAGAAACATCAAAAGGGTATACGGTTGTTACCGAATGGTTATCGCAAAAAGGTTATAAGCCTTTTTCTTTTCAACAAGAAGCATGGAGTGCCATTGTTAACGGTACATCTGGTTTAGTAAATGCCCCAACTGGCTGTGGTAAAACTTTCTCTGTTTTTTTAGGTGCTATTATACAATTCATCAATCAGCATCCTCAAAGCTATACTACACAATCTGGTAATGGTTTACAACTGTTGTGGATTACTCCATTAAGAGCTTTGGCAAAAGATATTGGCCGCGCCATGGAAGAGGTAGTAAACGCCTTAAATATACCCTGGAAGGTAGCTATTCGTAATGGAGATACCAGCACAGCAGAAAGGGCGAAGCAAATAAAAACAATACCCGAAATTTTAATCATTACACCCGAAAGCCTGCACCTGCTGCTAGCGCAAAAAGGTTATCCTAATTTTTTCCAAACCTTGCAATTAATTGCAGTAGATGAATGGCATGAATTATTAGGAAGTAAAAGGGGTGTGCAAGTAGAACTTGCCATTGCAAGAATTGTAAACATATGCAAGCAAGCAGAACAAAAGTGTAGTATTTGGGGTATATCTGCCACCATTGGTAATTTAGATGAAGCCGCCGCCGTATTATTATCTCCTGTACAAGAAAAGGGAACCATCATAAAAGCACATCTTTCCAAAAAAATTGAAATAGAATCCATCTTTCCTGATGAAATTGAAAAATACCCTTGGGCAGGACATTTGGGTATCAAATTAGCTCATAAACTTATTCCCATTATTGAACAAAGCCGCACTACACTTATTTTTATTAATACCAGAGGCATGAGTGAGGTATGGTATCAAACTTTGTTAAGTTTATGCCCATCACTGGCCGGCGCATTGGCTTTACACCACAGTTCAATAGATAGAGAATTAAGAGATTGGATAGAAGATAACTTACACACAGGCAGCTTAAAAGCGGTAGTATGTACCGCTAGTTTAGATTTGGGTGTAGACTTTAGGCCGGTAGAAACAGTAATACAAGTAGGCTCTCCAAAAGGTGTAGCTAGATTTTTACAAAGAGCGGGGCGTAGTGGCCACCAACCAGATGCGGTAAGCAAAATCTATTTTCTCCCCACCCATTCGCTTGAGCTTATCGAAGCCGCAGCATTAAAATCTGCCATTATTGAAATGAAAGTAGAAAGTAGGCCTCCTCGATTACTTTGTTTTGATGTGCTGATACAATATTTAAATACGATTGCTATTTCAGATGGGTTTATAGCCGATGAATTTTACAACGAAATAAAATCTACATTCTGCTTTAAAGAAATGACAACTGATGAATGGCAGGAAGTTTTATATTTTATTACACAGGGTGGAAATGCGATGCAACAATATGATGATTTTAAAAAAGTAGAAATTGAAAATGGTATTTATAAAATAAAAAGTCGCAAAGTAGCTATGCGGCATCGCATGCATATAGGAACCATAGTAAGTGATGCAATGCTTAAAGTAAAATTCTTATCGGGTGGTTATATCGGCGTAATAGAGGAGTACTTTATTTCTAAATTAACAACCGGCGATGTATTTACTTTAGCGGGTAGAAATTTAGAATTTGTGATGATAAAAGACATGACTGTAATTGCTAAAAAATCTGATAAAAAAAAATCCATTGTACCCAGTTGGAACGGTGGCCGCATGCCATTAACAGCCAACCTTGGAAAAAAATTAAGACAAACATTAAACACTGCGCTACAACCCAATAACTGTATTGAATTAAAAAAACTTAAACCACTTTTTTTATTACAGCAAGAAATTTCTCATGTTCCTGTAGAAAATGAATTATTAATCGAACATATAGAAACAAAAGATGGATTTCATCTTTTTGTATATCCGTTCGAGGGCAGGCTTGTACATGAAGCTATGGCAGCCATATTAGCATGGCGAATAAGCCAGCAGCAATCCATTAGCTTTTCATTTGCTATGAACGATTATGGGTTTGAACTATTAAGCGACCAACCTATTGCTATAGATGATACCAATGTTTATGAACTATTTTCACCTGTAGATTTGTTTAGTGCTATTCAAAAAAGCGTAAATAGTACGGAAATGGCTAAGCGAAAGTTTAGAGACATTGCAGTTATTGGGGGTTTAATTTTTCAAGGCATGCCCGGCGAAAAGAAAAAAGCTAGGCATCTACAATCATCCGCTAGTTTATTATTTAAAGTATTTAGTGAGTACGATCATACAAATTTGTTACTTCGACAAGCTTATGCAGAAGTAATGGAAACGCAAATGGAGGAAGCAAGGCTTAGAGATATGCTGGAGAGAATACAACAATCCAAAATTATCATTACCTATCCAGAAAGATTAACTCCGTTCTGCTTTCCAATTAAAGTAGATAGCATGCGAGAAGATTTATCTTCAGAAAAGTTAGAAGACAGAGTAAGAAAAATGCAGCAACAATTATTGTCTTAATAATTCTACTACATTTGCAACCCCATATGCAAAATCCATTACCACACATTATTCATAACAATATCTTTTGGGTATCGCCTGAAAGATGTGTTTTTTGGGAAGAACAAAACACCTTAATTATTGCCGACTTACACCTAGGAAAAACGGGCCATTTTAGAAAAGAGGGAATACCTGTACCAACATCGGTATACAAAGCCGATTTACAGCGATTAATGGCACAAATTTATTTTTTTAAAGCTGAGCGTTTAATAATTGTCGGCGACTTTAGCCATAGTAAAGGAAACAAGGACATGGATTTGTTTTTAAAATGGCGAAAAGATTTTTCCGCATTGCATATAGATCTAGTAAAAGGTAATCATGATATATTAGCCGCTCCTTGGTATAGTGAAGCCAACATTACGTTGCATGAAAAAGAACTTCTAGTTAATAAATTTCTATTCGTACATGAAAAAACTACAGAAAATGCAACAGACCATTTGGGGCATTACCACTACCTATTTTCAGGCCATTTGCACCCTGGTATACAGCTAAAAGGACAAGCAAAACAATCCATTACCCTTCCTTGTTTTTACTTTACTGCTGCGCATTGTGTACTACCTGCTTTTAGTAAGTTTACCGGCACTTACCTAGTAAAGCCTCAAAAAAATGAAACAGTATATGTGCTTACAGGTACTGAATTAATAAAAGTTGATTAACCCTTTTTCTTGAGTTGGTTGTAGTCTAAAAAATAAATAAATCGCACTGTAAATTCATTTCCGTGCCTTGCTTTAAAAACCCCTTTAAAATTTTGAAAATAAGTGTTTTTAGAAATAGGACTTATTAATTCGTTTTCGCCTAACCAATTTTTATACCCCAACACTAATCGGCTTCCTAATCTAAAATCCCACGTAAGAAATGCATCTGTATTATACACATTTACGTTATCATACTGTGTAATACCATTGTTGGGTATAGGTTCTCCATTTGCATCAAGATTTGCAAAGCGATTAAAATCAACACGACTTAAATAATGCCTTGTACGTAATGTCAAATTGATACGCGGTGTAAAATTATAAATAGCCGAAAAAACAGAAGTAATATCTCTAAAATCTACGAAGGCCACCCTAGGCTCGCCATTCATTTCTCTTCCTGCACTTATTATATAATCCGTTTCTCCTTCGTGCCTGTAGGATAACTCTGCAGATAGTTTATTACTAAACCGGTATCTAAAACCGAACTCTGCCAAATGATAATTTTTATTGGGGGCCGAATTAAAAAAATTCGCTACTAAAAAATCATAAAAAACATAAAACTTTTTTCGGCTATCTGTACTTCCACTAAGGCTGCTAAAACCATACGATGGCCTTTTTACAAAACGCTTATAAGTAGCTGGGTCGCCCAGTACAAAATAATCATGTTGATGGGGCGTGTACCCTACAGTAAGGCTGAGATCCCAAAAGTTTTTAAAAATCCAAAAACCCGAAGCCTCAGCAAACAAATCTGTAAACTTTCCTGGATTGTATAACCTATTATACCTAGTAGATAGTTTGTACGTATATCGTAAGGTGTGTTTAGTAGGTTTAAAACTATTGTATGAAATAGCATTGTCGAGGCTAACCCCGTTTGCGGAAGCTAAAAAACCTAAATCTCTTGGATTATAATAAGCCGATTTTATTACTCCTTGCAGATGATACTGCCATGCCCCACTTACCTTGCCTAACCGTAAACTAGCATTATATCCATCAACCGGGGTTGTTAAAAAACGTTTACTATATCTAGCAGTGCCCTTTACATTGAATTTATTTTTTTTATTAAATAAGCTAAAATCGATGGCTGTAACATTTGCATCTGTAGCATTACCATTTCTAAGTACATTCGTATTGGTAAATGTGATGGAGGATCTACCTTTTAAGGCTTGGTCTAAAACGATAATATTGTAATTAGCTAAAGGCTCTGTTTGTATTATTGAATCTTTACCTGAAGTAGTATTGCGCAAGTGTGCCTGCATGGCGGCAGTAACGGCATTAAAAAAACCTATGCCTAATTTTCCCTCCGTTCTTCCAGAAAATTTTGAAGCATTATATAATTGTGTTACGGATGGATTTTTTATTATTTCCCAATCGCTGTTAGCGGCCACAAAATTATTTACTCGGTTATAGAGTGTGGGAGTAGCCCCTACCCTTCTTGAATAAAACAATCCAGCCTTATTAAAAATTTCTGTACCCTCTGTAAAAAATTGTCGATTTTCTTGAAAGCGCACTTCGAATGGCGAAAGGTTATTTATCACATTGTCTGATACTACTTGCCCAAAATCGGGGATGAGTGTAGCATCCAATGTAAAACTTTCGTTAAGGCCATATTTTACGTCCATACCACCGCTTCTCAACCATGTACTATTAAACCCATTAGACAAATTGGGTGTACTTCTATATCCTGTTGAAATATACGGAGCAAAACTTAATCGAAGGGGCGGTTGTAAATCTTTTAAACCTTGGTAAATGCCAAATTGGTTTACAAATCCATTTACATCGGGTTGAAATTGACTCCAGAAACAACTTTCATTTGTTCTTCTAATAAGACGCTGAAATTGGATGCCCCAATCTTGTATATCCATTTTTCCAAAGCGCAAGGAAATGTAGGGTATGCGCATTTCCACTGTCCACCCGTCAGCCTGCATTTTTACTTTGCTTTCCCAAACGGCATCCCAGGTATAATCTCCAAACCCACCAAAACCGCTTGTGTTACCTAAATTAGGCCCCAACCTAGCATCGGATTGTACGTTAGCCGAGGTAACTACAAATTGAAATCCATTTTGCTTATCATTATAGGTATCAAAATACACGGCAAAAAAATCAACGTCTTTTTGTTGCTCTTCATCTCGGGCGGTTATTTGCTTGCGTATTAAACCCGCTGAGTCAAAAAGGTATGCGCCAATATAAATGGCGGTATTATCGTATACAATTTTTACAGATGTATGTTGAGAAGCGGGTTTACCCGCATCCGGGTAGGTTTGTGTAAATTGCGTAGCTTGGGGTGCGTTAGCCCATAAAGACTCATCTAAGCTGCCGTCTATTTTAGGCACTTGTGTAATCTTTAAGGCTTGTATTGATTTTTCCTGAGAGAATAGGGCACCGGAAATCAAAAACAGCAATATTGCATTTATCAATCTATATGTCATCCAAAAGTTTGGTGTGGCAAATATAACTTAGGCTTGTGTACTTTAAATATCACGAGCAAAAAATATAAATTAAAATGGTAAATTCCAATTAATTCATCCTTTTCTTTAATGTAGTTACTTGTTGTTGCAAATTATTTACCAAACTTGATAATTGATTTACATCCCATCGTTGCTGTGTACTTACTTTAGCAATAACCATTTGTGCTTGCCACATTTCCAATACTTCGTCTGCATTTACATTATATGGATGATAAACTGGGTTGTCGCTTACCAATGTAAGCTTATTTTTTTGCTTTGTATTTTTTTGAATACGCTTATATACTACTCCCTCATTTCTTGATACTACAATACAGGCGGTATTATTTTTTACGCTTTCTAAATCGTCTACCTTTTCGCCTACTATTACTGAACCGCTGGGTGTAGGAAGCATGGAATCTCCCACAATTTCAAATGCTCTATAATTACCACCGGCAAGCATGGGTAGGGTAAATGTATTTAGCTCATCAATAAATTCGGGATCGGCATAGCCTGCTAAGTAGCCCGCCGCTGCTTTTACTGGCACAAATGGAATTTCGGCACGGCCCGCGGCTAACTTCATGGCTCGGCGGCGAGCCATATAATTGGATTTTGTCTCACTTAAATCTTTTCTCAAAATTTCATCCAGCGTAAGCTTAAACATATCGCAAACAATTTCCAACACATCTATTCTGGGCTCTGCCCTTTCTTCTTCATACGCTCCCAGTAGCGAACGTTTGATGCCTAATTTATTGGCAAATTCTTCTTGTGTAAGATTACGCAGCTTACGTAAATACTTTAAATTTTGATTAGCTATTGCCATAATGCCTAATTTATTTAGCTGCAAAATACTAATTATTTTAGATTTTCAAAAAAATTGTACACATTTTATAAAAGAAGTGTAAAACTTAGAGGCGCCGAAGTATTGTTGACTAGAATTACAGAACGATAAACTGTCCCGCTGGGGACGGGATTTTCAAAGCGTCGCAACATCAGCCCAATAGTAGCAATGCAGCTGGCACAATAGTTATTCCCTTTTGGCAATGCCATTAAAAAAAAGCAATTTTGTTTAGTATGGCTACTAAGAAAAAATTAACCGTTGCAAAAGACAAGCCCGTTATACTTATTGTAAATGATGATGGGGTAACCGCCCCTGGCATACAAGCATTGGTAGAGGCGGTAAAAGATATGGGAAAGATAGTGGTGGTAGCACCAGATAAACCACAATCAGGCATGGGCCATGCCATTACCATAGGCCAACCACTTCGCTTACATAAAATAAAAACAGAAGGCAATGTAGAAACCTGGAGCTGCACCGGCACCCCCGTTGATTGTGTAAAACTGGCGGTTGATAAAGTGCTGCACCGCAAGCCCGATATTTGCCTTAGCGGTATTAACCACGGTGCCAATCATAGTATTAATGTAATTTATTCCGGCACCATGTCGGCCGCTATGGAGGCTGGTATTGAAAGCATACCCTCTGTTGGTTTTTCTCTGCTAGACCTTAGATTGGATGCCGACTTTACGGCAGCAAAAAAATATGTGCGCATTATTACTGAAAAAATGCTTAGCACTAAATTGGAAAAGCATACGGTACTAAATGTAAACATACCTGCCGTAAGTGAGGAGTTAATAAAAGGCTATAAAATTTGCCGACAGGCCTATGCTAAATACGAAGAAGATTTTATAGAAAGAAACGACCCCCATGGCCGCCACTACTATTGGCTTACCGGCGAGTTTGTAAACTTTGATAAAGGAAAAGATACCGACGTATGGGCACTGGCTAATAATTATGTAAGTGTGGTGCCAGTACAATTTGATTTAACTAATTACGTTTTAAAAACCAAACTGGAGAAATCCTGGAAATAACCCAACCAAACCCACCACATGTTTTTAAAAAAAGATAATCTACGCCTTGGCTTGTTACTAGGGCTTGTTGGCCCCTTGCTTGGGCTTGTTGTAATTTACTTCATCAAATTCAACTCATTTACTTTTGCTGAGTTTTTAGAGGAGTTTATGAATAACAACCGACTTATAACTTCCATCGGTTCTATGAGCTTACTGGCCAATGTAGTACTGTTTACTTTGTACGTAAACACCAATAGAGATGAAACCGCCAAAGGCATTTTTATACTATCTATGTTTTATGGCATAGCCATACTATTGCTTAAGCTTTTTAATTTTTAAATAATGAAGCCAGCTGCAGTACTACTAGCATCGCCTGTTGTGTCACTCACTTCATCGTTCGGTAATTCTATTCGGCATATTGCAGCAAGTATTATTGGTAATCTAATTTCACCATGAGCCTGAAATTCTACATCATAGCAGGCGAAGCCAGTGGAGATTTACACGGCAGTAACCTTATTGCCACTTTAAAACAGCAAAAACCCACGGCCCATTTTCGCTGCTGGGGTGGCGATAAAATGCAGGCCGCCGGTGGCCACATCGTTAAGCACTATCGAGACTTAGCCTTTATGGGCTTTGTAGAAGTGTTGATGAATTTAAAAACCATCCTCCGTAATATCCGCTTTTGTAAGCAAGATATATTAGCCAACAGGCCAGATGTACTCATCCTGATTGATTACCCTGGTTTTAATTTACGCATAGCCAAATGGGCAAAGGCCCAAGGTATAAAAGTGGTGTACTACATAGCACCACAAGTATGGGCTTGGAAAGAAAACAGGGTACACAGCATGAAAAAATGTATTGATAAAATGCTGGTGATTCTACCTTTTGAAAAAAAGTATTTTGAAGAGAAATGGAATTGGCCGGTAGAATATGTAGGCCATCCGTTAGTAGAAGAGATAGAAAGGCATAAGGCGAAGGGCATTGGGCAAAGGATTGCTGAAAAAGAAATAATTGCCTTACTTCCCGGCAGTAGAAAGCAGGAAATTTTAAAAAAGCTACCCATCATGCTTTCGGTAAGTAATCAATTTCCCAACTATCAATTTATAGTAGCCAAGGCACCGGGTGTAGAAGAAAGTTTTTATGATACATTACTGCAACCGTACAAAAATGTAAGCTATGTGGCTAACAAAACCTACGATTTATTAAACCAAGCCAAAGCTGCATTGGTTACCTCTGGTACAGCCACTTTAGAAACAGCCTTGTTTGCCGTACCCGAAGTAGTATGCTACAAAGGCTCCGCCATATCTTACCAAATAGCCAAGCGGGTAATTAAAGTAAAATATATAAGCCTTGTAAATTTAATTATGGATAAGCTGGTAGTAAAGGAGTTAATACAGAATGAACTTACCACGGCGAACTTAACCGCTGAGTTGAATTTACTGTTGAACAATGAAGAAAGAAAAACTCAATTAAGAAATGACTATACTGCTTTAAAAAAATTGCTAAGTCAAGAAGGAGACGCTTCTACAAAGGCAGCCAGCAGCATTGTACAGTTTTTATCAGCGTAATAATTTAATAGCCAAAATAATTAGGCACAGCAAAAACACCAGCAAGCTAATGCGGTTAATATTGTGCATATACCCAATCCATTTTTCTTTGGGGCGGTTGGGGTCTTTCTTTTTCAAGAAAAGGTATTCGGCTATTTGGTTGAGGACTTTCATGATTATAAATACAAAATAAAAGTAAAATTGTTTGCAAGGTTTTCGTTGTTGTGGGCTTTATTGTGTTGTGGCGGGTTTAGTTAGATGCCCAATGTCGCCAGCACACTCACAACACCAGCACACGGCAGACTTGGGCAAAAACGTTATAAGGTGGGGAGACGATGGAGGGGAATAATTTCGCTATATACCAACGTCGAGTGCCACAGCCCCTACACACATCGCTTATAAAGTTGCGATGGTGAGGACTCAGCCGTAAAAAAAAATCAATGCTTGCCATAGTGGCTTCTTTGCCAGCCAAACCACTTTTACTAACTTCATTCCCAAACCAAGGTTATGGTACCGGAAATACGAAAAGATTACAACGTAAACTTTACAACTGAAAAATACGAAGCTTTTTTAAAAGAACTACACGATGTACATCCCGGGGCGATTGAGTTTAGAGTAGCAGAAACACCCATCTTTATACCGGCTGATTTTACCAACAAAATGCTGCAAGCCTGCGAAAGCATTGTAGATTTAATTACAGACCCCGGTTTTAAAAAAATAACCGAAAGAGCCATACCGCCACAGTTACAAGTACCCGGAGAAGATGACCATACCGATTGCATTGCGTTTGATTTTGGTATATGCGTAAACGAAGCCGGCGAATACGAACCGCAATTGATAGAAATGCAGGGCTTCCCCACCCTGTTTGCCTACGAGGTATTGTTGGATGATGTGTTTAGAAACCATTTTACTGTTCCTGCCAACTTTGATTGTTATTTGAATGGCTATTCTAGAGAGAGTTACTTGCAATTATTAAAAAATATCATTCTCGGCAACCATGCGCCAGAAAATGTAATTCTGTTAGAAATATTTCCACATCAACAAAAAACAAAAATTGATTTTTATTGCACCAAAGATTACCTGGGCATAGAAGCTGTTTGCCTTACGGAATTAATAAAAGAGGGCAAGGATTTATTCTACTTAAAAGACGGAAATAAAAAACCCATTAAGCGTATTTACAACCGCATTATTTTTGATGAGCTGCAACAACAAAGTGCCGAAGTACAGGAAAAAGGTAAAATATTATTTGAAGCATTAAACGTAGAATGGTGTCCACACCCCCATTGGTTTTACCGCATTAGCAAGTTTACCATTCCATTTATAAAACATCCGTATGTGCCACCTACTTTCTTCCTAAATGAAATAAAACAAATACCGACAGATTTAGAAAACTATGTGCTAAAGCCTTTATTCTCGTTTGCAGGACAAGGAGTAGTAATTGATGTAACACAGCAAGATATTGACGCTGTAAAAGATCCAGAAAACTGGATACTACAAAAAAAAGTACAATATGCAGATGTAATTGCTACCCCAGATATTGCGGCTAAAGCAGAGATACGATTGTTTTATTTTTGGAAAAGAGGAGAAGCAAGACCAGTGGCTGCCAATAATTTGGGCAGATTAAGTAAAGGCAAAATGATTGGCGTAAGATATAACAAGGATAAAGAATGGGTAGGTGGAAGTTTTTGTTATTTTGAAAAATAAAAATCAGCATTAAATGCAAGAGCTAAATAAAACAGCGGCTAAACAATTGGCACCAGGCCTAACTGGATATTATGCCCATGGGGAAAATATGACATTGGGTTTAGTAGAAATAAAAGCAGGTAGCAATTTACCACAGCATCAACATCCGCATGAGCAAATTACTTACATTTTAGAAGGTAAATTGGATATGACAATAGGCGGTAAATTATGTTCGTTAACAGCCGGTATGTTTTATGTAATACCATCCAATGTATGGCATGGTGCCATGGCTCTAACTGACTGTAAGGTTATAGATGTATTTAATCCGGTAAGGGAAGATTATAAATAAAATAGAAGCTTTACTGAGCTGTACTATCTCCCGAAATTTTCTTTTTGCAATATTGCTCCATTAGCAGCTAACCATCTTTTAATTCCCCGCTTTTTAATTTGCTTTTCAATTCGCATCGATTCACTACGGGTGACTAATTCAATATACCCTTCTAGTTTCCAAGGAATGCCATGTTTGATGCTTTGTGTTTCGCCTTTATTATGTCTGGCAAAGCGATTGAAAAGGTCATTGGTTTGACCGCAGTAATATTCCTTAATACTTTCGCTATATAAAATGTAAACGTAGTACATAAAAAAAGTTCCGCATGTGCGGAACAAATTTTTTGTCGGGAGGACAGGATTCGAACCTGCGACCCCCTGGTCCCAAACCAGGTATTCTACCGGGCTGAACTACCTCCCGAAAATTCATTTTGTAGATGAGTAACTTTTGGCGACCCTCCCGCCTTAAAGCGGGATATTCTACCGGGATGAACTACCTCCCGAAAATTCATTTTGTAGATGAGTAACTTTTGG
>JBDKJF010000024.1:0-32557 GCA_039796695.1 Bacteroidota bacterium | reverse complement strand
AATGTTTACGCCATTGCTAGCGCTAAGCGATAAAGAAATTACCATCAATGGCACCGGCAGTTTGGTAACAAGGCCAATGGACTTTTTTGATGAAATACTTCCGCAGTTGGGTGTAAAAATAAAAAGCAACGAAGGCAAATTGCCAATGACGATACAGGGCCCTTTGCAACCAAAAAATATTGAAGTAGATGGTTCGCTGAGCTCACAGTTTTTAACAGGTTTGTTAATGGCTTATGGTGCCTCCCCAAACCCCTCCACAGGAGGGGCTTCAGACTCCGAAAGTTCAACTGTTACTATTAAAGTCAATAATCTCAAAAGCAAACCTTACATAGACCTTACTCTTGATGTAATGAAACAGTTTGGAATGAATGTGCCGGAGAATAAAAATTATGAGGAGTTTATTTTCCATAGCGAACCCACTCACCACTCACCACTTACCACTCACCATTACACCGTAGAAGGCGACTGGAGTGGCGGTGCATTCCTCCTTGTAGCTGGTGCCATAGCTGGTCCTATTCATGTACGAGGGTTGGACTTATCATCTACACAAGCTGATAAAGCCATCATAGATGCTTTAATGGCAGCCAATGCGGGCATTGCCATGGATGCAAAAGGTATTCAGCTACATCCCACAGAAATGAATGGCTTTTATTTTAATGCAACCGATTGTCCGGATTTATTTCCACCGTTGGTAGCATTGGCTGCCTATTGCAAGGGTAAAACAACAATAAAAGGCGTATCAAGATTAACGCATAAAGAAAGCAACCGTGGATTAACCTTGCAAGACGAGTTTGATAAAATGGGAGTAACCATCGATTTGGAGGATGACCTGATGGTGGTACATGGCACAGGTAAGGTAAGAGGTGCCGATGTACATTCGCATCATGACCATCGCATTGCTATGGCCTGCGCCGTAGCCGCATTAAAAGCCGATAGTGAAATGGTAATTGAAGAAGCGCAAGCTATAAAAAAATCATATCCCGATTTTTGGGAAGATTTGAAAAAGCTGGGCGCAGCAGTATCCGTTCCGGGATTTGTTTTGTAAATTTGAGAAAAGGAGTACTATGAAAAAAAATACTGATTTTATACTTAGGATACCGAGAAAGCTATACACTAAAGATTTGCAGCGAATGTTTGATTTTCTGCGTTTTAAAAAGGCAACAGCCAACTCAAAACCGTCTCAAAAATCCATTGATTTACTAGTTGAATCAGTTCAAAAAAGCAGAAATGAGAAAAAGCAGGCACAACAATATTTATGAAAGTAATTGTCGATACTAATATTGTTTTTAGCATCCTTGCTAATTCAAACGGCAATTTATCTAAGCAGTATTTTCAATCCCCCTCTCAATTCAACTATTATGCTCCTGACTTTTTAGTTACAGAGCTTCAACTTCATTCTAGCAAAATATTGAAACTTTCAGGTCTCACTAAAATAAATTATGAAATTTCAAAGACAAGTGTTTTCTCTCTGCTGAATTTTGTAGATACTGAACTTATACCTGAAGAGTATATGAGGAAAGCTGTTGCCTTAACGAAGGATATTGATTTCAAAGATTTTAAATTTGTAGCGCTAACTTTATTTCTTAATGGCTTATTATGGACTGGCGACAGAAAACTGTTAAATGGTTTAAGACGCAAGGGTTTCATGAATGTGGTTAATACAAAAGAACTTTCAATTATTTCAGGAGGATTATAATATATGAATTTATTCGGCCGCCTTTTCCGCATTTCCATTTTTGGAGAATCACATGGTGAGTGTGTAGGCATTACTATTGATGGTTGCCCGGCTGGTTTATCATTAACCCCCGAAGATTTATTGCCCGATTTAGAAAGAAGAAAAGGTGGGCAAGGCAAAGGAACTACTCCAAGAAAGGAAGACGATTATCCAATTTTTAAAAGTGGTGTGTTCAATGGAAAAACAACCGGTTTTCCCATTACCATTTTATTTGAAAACAATAATACCCGCAGCGAAGATTATAACAAACAAAGAAGCATACCAAGACCTGGACATGCCGATTGGACGGCCCATCAAAAATTTGACGGTAATGAAGATTACAGAGGTGGTGGTCACTTCAGTGCGAGATTGACAACCGGGTTGGTGGCGGCAGGAGCTATCGCTAAAATGCTGATGAAAGAAGTAAGCATTCATGCCGTCGTAACAGAAGTTGGTGGCGAAAAAGATGTAGAGAAAGGATTACAAAAAGCAATTGATGCAAAAGATTCTGTTGGCGGAATTATAGAATGTAAAGTAAATGGATTGCCAGTAGGATTGGGCGAACCTTATTTCGATTCAATAGAATCTGTATTATCTCATATACTATTTGCCATACCTGCGGTAAGAGGAGTGGAGTTTGGAACCGGCTTTGCAGCTGCCAGCATGTTTGGCATAGAACATAATGATGCCATTGAAAACCCCGAAGGTAAAACAAGAACCAACCATGCAGGTGGTGTGGTGGGGGGTATCAGCAATGGAAACGAATTAGTATTTCGGTTAGCCGTAAAACCAACATCATCCACACCAAAAGAACAAAATAGTTTAAACTGGGATACAGGAAAAACAGAAGATTTCTCCATCAAAGGCCGTCATGATTTATGCGTGGCCCTGAGAGCACCGGTAATTGTAGAAGCAGTAACGGCAATTGTATTAGCAGACTTTATGTTGTTGGAACAAAAAATAAAAAGAACATTCTAATGCCAATCATCTATCATGTAACAAAAGCGAAAGATTGGAACGAGGCAATAATAAAAGGCTTCTACGAACACCCTTCCTTATCAGCCGAAGGTTTTATCCATTGCTCGCAACTGCAGCAGGTGGCTGGTGTGTTAGAAAGGTATTTTGCCGGACAAACTGAATTACTAAAACTGGTGATTGATACCGATAAACTTACCAGCAAATTTGTGTTCGATTGGTCGCCATCCACGGCTGATACCTTTCCGCATGTATATGGAACTATAAATCTTGATGCGGTAGTGGAGGTGGTGATTTTATAATGCTTTCTTCAACTTCTTAAAATCAATATCCAATATTTCAAACTTCGCTGCCTCTGGCCAACTGTAATGCCACCACTCATCTGCATACGGCTTAAAACCATATTTCTCCATAGTTGTTTTTAATAACTTTCTATTTTCCAGCACATCCTGCGGTAGTTTTATAAAGCCCTGGTGTGCAGTGTCTGAAAAATTGTCAAAGCCGGTTCCCATATTCACCTCTGCTTTTGTTTTACTATCGATGATTGTCAGGTCAATAGCAACACCTCTATTATGGCCGCTGCCATTTTTAGGATTAGCTACAAATCGTTCATCATGCACCAGCTCCCAAAACTTTACCGTTACGGCGTAAGGGCGGTACGCATCATACACCTTTAATCCTACTCCTTTTGATGATAAGGCGGTTTGTACATTTAGCAAAGCTAAGGCAGCGGGTTTTCGTAAATAGGTCTGGTTTGTACCGGCGGGGTACATCAGGCGCCGCATAAAATTATTAGTGGTTGCATATCTTAAATCGTAAACCAGCGAAGGAATGATTGTTTTTAACTCCACCATTTTTTTACTAGCATCGCTTTTAACTTGTTTTTTATATTCATCAAACTTGCTGGTAACCGGCGGCCGTACTGTTTGACCGAGCGTTACTAGTGTAAATGAAGGCGCCAATAAAAAAAGAAGCAGCGTAAGTAGGGAAAAATGAAAACGATGTGTTACTTTGTAATACATAACTAACAGCTTAGGTTGTGTAAATTAGTATAAAACTACCTTACAACCACCGCTACCACACCATTATGAACCCTTATCGCCTTTCTGTTTTCACAGTCAGTTTTTTTAGTATGCTCGTTCTTTTTGCCTGTAGGCATAAAGAGAATGCAGCCGCCACTATTGCCGACAGCCCTGGTGAAATGCAAATAAAATCTACCCGGCTAATAGAAAATTATTTACAGCAACTCCTTTCACCCCATCAAAAGGAGTTGGATTCCATTTTACCGCTGCATCAGCCCCACCTCATCAACGAACTGTATATTGATAATGCATACGAGCCCCTTTGGTGTAAAAAGCAAGCATGGCTACCCATTGGAGATTCCTTAATAGCATTTATCAATACTGCAAAAAATTATGGATTATTTCCTACCGAATATCATCAAGCTTTTATCGATACCGTACGCCAACAATTTGCAAAAGATACGTTAGCCACTAGCTTTAAAAAAGAAGTAAGGCTTTGGGCAAAAGCCGATATTTATTTAACAGACGCATTTATTACTATAAGCCATCACTTAAAACTGGGCCGTTTACCAATCGATAGTATCTCCTTAAAAAAAGATTCAATTTTGCCAGCTACTTTTTATAAAGATTTATATGCTTTGGTGAAAAAAAATGCCAACATTAAAGCAGCCTTTGAAAACTTAGAGCCCACTCACCCAGGCTATAAAGCATTGAAAGCTGCTATTCCTTCTTTTCTTGCCGGGTACGATGCAAAAGAGTACACCTTCGTACCTACCAAAACAGATTCTCTAAAGTTTGTAAAAGCATTACAACGCCGTTTATACGAAGGGGGCTACATAGCTTACACCAATAACCTACCCGATTCAATAACCTTGGCCGCTAGTATTGCAAAATTTCAAAAGCAAATGGGCATTGGGGTTGATGGTCGTGCGGGAGAAAGTACCGTAAGAGCCTTAAACAGCAGCGATAAAGAAAAATTTTATCGTATCGCCATTAGTTTAGATAGATACAAGTCTTTACCCGATACCATGCCCGTTAAATATATTTGGGTAAATGCTGCTTCTAATTGGATGTATGTACAGGATGGTGCTGCAACAGTGCTCACCTCTAAAGTAATTTGTGGTAAGCCCAAAACTAGAACGCCAGTACTTACCAGTAATATTAAAGAATTAATAACCTATCCGCAGTGGGTGCCGCCCCCCAGTATTGTACTTAAAGAAATTTTACCAGCCTTAAAGCGCAACCCTGGTTATTTGGCTAAAAAAGGCTTTTCGCTAGAAACTTGGGGAGGGAAAAAAATGGATCCCTACAGTGTAAATTGGGCTAAATTTTCCAAATCGGTACCCTATAAAATAGTACAGGGTAGTAGCGATGGTAATGCTTTAGGAGTGATGAAGTTTGTATTTGACAATAAATATTCCGTTTACTTACATGATACAAATCAGCGCTACCTTTTTACCAGTAATAATCGGTCGCTTAGCCATGGTTGTGTGCGGGTACAGGAGTGGGATAGGCTAGCTCGCTATATAGTAAGCATTGATAGTATAGCCACCAGGGGAAGTAAATATACGCCTACAGATTCATTAACTAATTGGTTAGCAATAAAAAAGAAAAAATCTATCCCCGTTAAAACGCCCTTAACCGTTTTTATTCGCTACATCACCGCCGAGGGTAAAAATGGGAAAGTTATATTTTATGAGGACGTATATGAGGAAGATAAATGGATAAGAGAAATGTATTTCAAGCATTCATAACCCCTCAGGCAGATTACATTCACCTACTCCTTTCTTAAAGGCGTGAAAATTAGGTCAATAATTTATTTTCCGATATAGATCATACCCGTTATTTTTGTCGGGTATATAAAACCAAACTATCTCTTTATGAAGAAGATACTTCTTGCATTTTTTGCACTGTACCTTACGATAGCTGGTGCACAAGCTCAAACGGATGAAATAAGACCGAAAGCTTTGGGTGTCAGTTTCTTTTTGAATGATTTTGTAACGGCGAATAGAATTCGCACTACTTCCATGAGCAATGTTTTAGCTAATCGCCAATGGGGTCGCCTTCGGGAAATGATTCCAGGTATGGCAGTTACCTATTTTAAAGGCATTGGTAAGCATGTGGATGTAGCCGCTTCATTAGGTGGTTCATTTTTGAACTATCCTATGCCTAACAAAACGTTTACTAATAATAACTTTTTATTAGAAGCCACTGGCTCTTTAAACCTGAAAATGGTTACAGAAAAGTATTGGGTGCAGCCCTATATTTCATTAGGTGTGGGTGCACATAAGTACAAAGCTTATTATGGCGCATTTATGCCATTAGGGCTTGGCTTAAAAGTAAATGTGTTTGATGAAGCACATTTGTTCATCAACTCTAATTACAGAGTACCCCTTACCACCGAAACAGCTAATTATCATTTTCAACATAGCATTGGTGTAGCTGGCCGCTTAGGTAAGAAAAAAGTAGTTGCTGCCCCAGCGCCACCGCCGCCACCACCACCACCGCCAAGCGATAGAGATGGAGATGGCATTATCGACGAGTTGGACAAATGCCCAGATGTAAAGGGTTTTGCAAAATACCAAGGTTGCCCTATTCCCGATACGGATAAAGATGGCATTAATGATGAAGATGATAAATGCCCCACTGTACCTGGTGTAGCTCGTTACCAAGGTTGCCCAATACCCGATACAGATAAAGATGGTATTAATGATGAAGATGATAAATGCCCTACTGTACCTGGTGTAGCTCGTTACCAAGGTTGTCCTATACCCGATTCTGATGGGGATGGAATCAATGACGAAGAAGATAAATGTCCTAATTTGAAAGGGGTACCTGAAAATCAAGGTTGCCCAATCATTTCGGAAGAAATAAAGAAAAGAGTAGAGTTTGCTGCCAAAAACATTTTATTTGTTACTGGTAGTTCAAAGCTTCAAGCTTCTTCTTTCAAAGGGTTAAGCGATGTTGCTAAAATATTAGCTGAAAATCCTGATATGACGATCTCCGTTGATGGACATACAGATGATGTGGGTAGTGATGCGCTAAACCAAAAGCTTAGCGATAGCCGCTCTAACACTGTTAAAAATTATATTGTTAGCAAGGGTATTGATGCTAGCCGTATTACTGCACAAGGCCATGGCGAAACCATGCCAATAGCTGATAACAAAACCGCAAAAGGCCGTCAACAAAATCGCCGTGTGGAATTGAAGTTGAGCTACTATAGCAAAGAAGTACAATAAGCGCAAAGCAAACGAATAACTAATAAAAAAAATCTCCCGCTTTTTAACGGGAGATTTTTTTTATTTAGTAAACAAAGCTTTTAATTCGGCTGCATCATCGGGCTTCATTTTGCCGCCTAAAATTAAGCGAAGCTGTCTTCGCCTTAAAGCTCCTTCAAATAACTTTTGTTCTTCCTCCGTTTCTGCAACTGTGGTGGGTACAGGGCGGGGTTTACGATTGGGGTCCAAGGCTACAAATGTATAATAGGCTTCATTGCTTTTATATTTGTATTGTTGCGTTAAGTCCTCGCCCCATACTTTCATATGTACTTCCATAGACGAAGTAAAGGAACGGGTTACTTTGGCTTCTATATGCACTACATTGCCAAGTTTAATTGGATTTTCAAACGAAATATTATCCACTGAGGCTGTTACTACGGGTGCGTTGCAATGCTTTTGCGCCGCTAATGCAGCCGCAATATCCATCCAGTACATAAGTCTGCCACCCATTAGGTTGCCAAATACATTGGTATCGTTGGGTAATACCAGTTCGGTCATGATGGTAAGGCTCTCTATCGATTTTTTTGCTTCCATTGTTTTGTATTAATTCATAACAAAGATAGTATAGCTAGCGCAGCTGCGTTATAATTTAAAGGTGGCATTGGGCTTATCTTTGCATTTTAAAAAGCTAATTGCATGACCCGCATTTATTTTGACAATGCCGCTACCACCCCGCTCGACAAAGAGGTATTGCAAGCTATGTTGCCCTATATGACAGCGCATTTTGGAAATCCGTCTTCCATTTATTCTTATGGTAGAGAAAGTAGGATGGCTATTGAAGCAGCCCGCAAAACGGTAGCTCGCTTATTACAAGCACATCCAGGAGAAATATTTTTTACAAGTGGCGGCACAGAAAGTAATAATACGGCTATACTTTCCGCAATTAGAGATTTGGGTTGCAGCCACATCATTACATCGCCAATAGAGCACCACGCCGTATTACACACCGTAGCACATTACGATACTACAGATGCTGTTACCGCTAGCTTTGTACAGCTATTGCCCGATGGGCATATAGATTTAATTGATTTAGAAAATCAACTAGCAAAGCAAACAAAAAGATGCCTCGTTTCCCTCATGCATGCTAATAATGAAGTTGGTAATATATTGCCGTTGCAAGCGGTGGGAGCCCTTTGTAAAAAATACGATGCCATTTTTCATTCCGACTGTGTGCAAACGGTAGGGCACTATCCCATCAACTTAAGAGATACGCCCGTTCACTTTATATCGGCTGCAGGGCATAAGTTTCATGGGCCTAAAGGGGTGGGTATTATTTATATTAACGATAATGTAAAAACTAAGCCATTTTTATTTGGCGGGGGACAAGAACGTAATATGCGGGCCGGTACCGAAAACCTGTATGGTATTGTAGGCTTTGCCAAAGCTTTAGAAATAGCCATGGAAAATGTAGCAAAGGATACCCAGTACATACAATCGCTAAAAACATACATGATAGCACAGCTTAAAGAAGTAATTGGCGATGTAAAATTTAATGGCGACTATGCGGATCAATCTTTATATACCGTTTTAAATGCCTCATTCAAAAAAACAGAAAAATCGGAAATGATATTGTTTAATCTCGACCTACAGGGTATCTGTGTATCGGGCGGTAGCGCCTGCAGTAGCGGCGCCGATGTAGGTAGCCATGTAATACAGGCTATTAATAATGATCCTAATAGAGTGGCGGTTCGATTTTCTTTTTCAAAACATAATACAACTGCCGAGATAGATACCGTGATTGAAAAATTAAAAGGATTAATTTAAAAAAATGCGCATAAAAAAAGGGTGTATAGCTACACCCTTTTTTTTATAAAAACATTGGTAAACTAGTACTCTACTATAAATTCTAGTTTAGAAGGTTCGTCAAAAAAATCGTCTATGCTAGCTTCTACCGTAATTTTCTTTTTATCCTCAGATAAGGTTAATCCTTTGCCTTCTGCTTTAGTGGCAGGTCTGGGTAAGTTAATAACAAGAGTATTTTTCATGGTAAGTCCCATGGCAGTTAATTGTTTCATGCTGCTTAAAAATTCATCTTTGTCAACCTCGGCATATTTCTCCTTGTTTAACTTTTTTTCGATGGCACCTTGGGTGTAATTAATCGTATAATAATCATCCATGGTAAATCCTTTCGGCATACCATCATCGCCGCCAGCGCCACCGCCTATTTTATTGGCTGCTATTTCCGTAATTGCCTTCCCCGATACGGCATTAATATCATTTATTTGTGCTACGGAACTAAAAGGAAAATCAAGACCAAAAACCATTTTATCGCTACCCATATCCATATTCATTCGAAGGGTACCTGTTTTAATAATTTCTTTTTCGGCATCTGATAACCCTTCAATACTATCGGCCCCTAATGCCAATGAAATAATGGTGTCTATTTTATCTTGAGGTATTTCATCCATTTTATCGCCCGCAAATTGTTTTGCAATACTGATTAACCCACTCATATCAGAAGTTGTTTTTAGAGAACCGCTACCATCGGCTTCAATGGTAACTTCTTGAGTGTTTTCGAGGCAGCCCGTTAAAAAAAAGGTAAAAGCGGTAATAGAGGCTAGAAGGAATCGTTTCATATTGTTTTAAGTATAGGTTTAAAAAATGTGTACTTCAGAGGTTATTATGGCAGAAATGGTTGCACACCCAAAGCGCCGTTGCAAAGAAAGGCATTGCTTTCGACATTTTTACTTAGCTCATCATTTTTACGGTCATTTCTTTTAACAGGGCCCCGCCATCGGTATGAATGCTGCCAATACCAATGCTTTTTAAATTGTATTGATGTAATAATAATAATCCTTTCTCAATTCCTGCATAACCATATTTACGAGCAGCTTGCAAATAATCTTTTACAAAAAAAGGGTTTACTCCAATAACGCTGGCTACCGTTTTTTCATCATTACTATTGGCACCAAATACCATAAAAACTTTACTAAAAAATCCGTAAAGTGAGGGTAATACTAATTGCAGTGGTGCGGCTTTAGGGTTGCTATCAAAATATTGAATAATCTTTATTGCTCTTGATAAATCTTTGGCAGCTACGGCTGCTTGCAACTCAAATATGTTGTATTCCTTGCTAACACCAATATAATTTTCAATATCATCCTCGGTAATATTGGTGCGTTTTCCAAGGTTGATGGATAGCTTTTCTATTTCATTTTCGATGCGGCTTAAGTCGTTGCCAATATGCTCTACCAATAATGCCAAGCCTTTTGGAGTAATGGTAAGGCCTCTCTCCTTTATCATTTCCTGGGTCCAAGCCGGCAGCTCTCGGTCGTACATTTTTTTGGTAGAAAATAATACCCCTTTCTCTTTTACGGTTTTAGCAAATTTAGTTCGGGCATCTATTTTTTTTTCTTTATAACAAACGATGAAGAGGGTAGTGCTTAATGGATTATCAATATAACCTTCTAGCTTGGATACATCCTTCATTTGTTGCGCCTCTTTTAAAATAACTACTTGCCTTTCTGCAAACATAGGATAGCGACGGCAGGCATTTACTACCTCTGCCCAGTTAGCGTCTTTACCATAAAAAATAGAAAGATTAAATGAAGCTTCACTTTCGCTTAAAATGTGGTGCTCTGCATAATGCGTTAGTTTATCAATGTAATATTCCTCTTCGCCTTCTAACCAATATAACGGCTTAAAGCTTTTTTTCTTCCATTCGGCTATGATCTTCTCTACACTCATAAACCGCTAAGATACAGGCTTTATTGTTTCTGTTTTTGGATAAGCCCTTAAATAAACAGGGGATTAGAAAAACATTAAGGTTTGTTTTACAAAAAAAAGTTGTACGGTACAGATATTTTAATAAGATTTGTTTACGGATGCAGCAAGCATTGCTTTGCAAATACATCTTGTTGAAATACACACTTTTAAAAACGGAATGAATATTATGACAGAAACTAATTACCCTTCGGCCACACCAACTAACACGCCGAACCATTTTCCTACCAAAAAAAATAATAGTAAAAACATTGTTATTGGTTTATTAGCCGCTGGTTTATTAGGTACTTGGGGCTATTTTTTATACAATAAAAATAATACCGACGATAAGATTGAAACGCAAGCCAATCAAATTACAGAAATTACGGCTGGCAAATCAGCCTTGCAGCAGGATTTTGACAATGCCCTTGCTCGCTTAGATTCAGTAACGGGCGCTAATAATAATTTAGACGGCGATAATGCCGAGTTACAAGCTAAACTAAGCCAATCCAATAAAGAAATCGAAGCCAAAAAGGCAGAGATTAGACGAATTCTAAATGATAAAAATGCATCGGCTTCGCAATTGGCCAAAGCCAAAACAATGATAGCAGAACTTAACGAAAAAATTACGGGCCTTGAGGCCGAAGTAGTAAGACTATCTGGCGAAAACAAAGAATTAACTGCTGCCAACAATACTTTGCAGCAAGAAAAAAGCAATTTGGAAACCAACCTTACTACCCGCACCAATGAAAAAGAAGCATTGGAAAAAACAGTAGATGTGGCCTCTACTTTTTCCGCTTTTAATATTCAACTTACACCTGTAGACAGCCGTAAAGGGGGTAAAGAAAAACAAACCGATAAAGCAAAACGAGTAGATAAATTAGTCATCTCTTTTGATGTGGAAAATAGAATTACAAAATCGGGCCCTGCTGATATGTACATTATTGTAACCGCTCCAGATGGTAAAGCCATTACCCAAGAGGGCAATGTATTAAGTACTCGTACAGACGGCGAAAAAAACTTTACCGTAAGAGTGCCTATAGAGTATGAACAAGGTACTCGTAAAAATGTACAATTCCCAATAGATCAAAAAAACTTTTTAACCGGCGATTATAAAGTGGAAATTTATCATAATGGCTTTAAAATTGGCCAGGGAATAAGAAGCCTTAAAAAGGGTGGGTTGTTTAGTTAATACTTTGCACACGCTTTCGTTCACTTTTTTATGAAGCCGCTTTGTAACAATGCAAAGCGGCTTTGCTTTTAGTATTCATATTGATATTTCTTTAATAGTGTACTTTTAATTAGATACACCCTTTTTTTATAGAAGATGGTTCACTCTACTACACCCATAAAGTAAATGAGACGAATGGAATGGATTTAGAAACGTTAAATGAATAGTTAGTCAATGTATAAAACCGTTTTTTTTTTGTTAAGCAACGTTGGTAGCCAGCAGTATTTACAAAAAAGGTAACATAGTTAAATTTTAGGTTTACTTAAAAAAAAATAAAGAGATTGAGGTTAATAACAGGGCAATGTAGTTGCTTCTTTTGTTTCAGGGTAATTGCGCTAATTTTACGCAACAATAATTTTAATTATCATGCATAGGGTTATTATTCCGGTAGATTTTTCAGAAACCTCTTTGAATGCTTGTAGATACGCCGCTAAAATGTTTGCCGGAAAAGCAGATACGGCGATCATACTTTACAATAACTATCACCAAGAAGATGATTTTGATGTATGCCATAATTATTTAGAAAGTTTACGTAAAGAATTTTTAAAAACGGGTGTGCTGCATATATCCTATGAAATGGAACAAGGGGGCGATTTAATTGATAACATTTCTAGAATGGCACACACTACCCGAGCTACCTTAATACTGATGGGCATTACCGGTAAATCGTCCATACGCCAAGCTATGTTTGGCAGCAATGTGTTGAAGTTAATTGATAAAAATTTGTATCCGGTAATGATCATTCCACCCGATGCCAAATACAAAGCAATGGCGAATGCCGCTTTTGCCTCCGATTTTAAAAACATTGAGCAAACTACGCCTGCAGCGTTAATTACGGCGGTATTGGAAATTTTTAATCCAAAGTTGCACATTGTACATGTTAATAAAGATGTGTATGTATCCTTACCCGAATATTTAGAAGATGGAAAAAAAGTATTTAAAAACATGTTCAAACAATTTAATACGGAGTTTTATTTTTTAACCTTGACCGATTTTTTTGATGCCATTGATCGTTTTGTAGCAGACTATAATATTGATGTGTTAATTACAGTGCCTAAACATCAAAGTAATGCCACGTCTATTTTTAAAACTACCCACACTAAGCGCCTAGCCTATCATAGCCATATACCTATTTTAGCAGCACATGAGTAAGGCTGCATGCCACTGCCTGTAATTGGTTTGGTAGGCTTTTAACAATGTTCATTTCATCATTAGTGTATGGATGGTAGCGACATAAGTAATTGCCTTTTTCATTGTGGGTAGCAATAATCGCTTTATTAAATAGCCATCTACGGCTTGCCTTTGCACTAACGATTGTTTATATTTGTTGTATCATTCAGTATGCCCATCCATCCACTCATAATAGGTAGGTTTGTTTTTTTGTTATAAATTTTAGTACAAACGGGGGGGTAGTTTAACTTTAGCAAGTATGAAGAATATTAAATTAATAGAAGTGCCATCAGAAATTGGGGCGGGTACCCGTGGTGCTAGTTTGGGTATTGAGGCAATCAAAATAGCCGCATTGGATTTTATGAGTAATTTTTTTATTCATTTTCCATCCGAAAAAATTCCTACGGAAAATAAATTGTTATACGAGCCCATCGAATCTCCGTATGCAAAAAGAGTAAAAGGAATTGTAGCTACCTACGATAGGGTAAGCAAATCGGTTTGCGATAGCATTAAAAATAATTTTTTCCCCGTCATACTAAGTGGCGATCATAGTACGGCTGGCGCTACTATTGCCGGTATTAAAATGGCAAAGCCCAAAAGTAAGTTGGGCGTAATTTGGATAGATGCCCATGCCGATATGCATACCCCCTATACCACCCCCAGTGGCAATGTACACGGTATGCCATTAGCCGCTACTATTAATGAGGATAATAAAGAATGTGCCGTACATGAGTTAGATGAGGAAACCAATGCGCATTGGAACTATTTAAAAAATATTGGAAAAATAGCGCCCAAAGTATTGCCCGAGGATATCGTATTCATTTCCTTACGAGATTTTGAAAAAGAAGAAAAGCACCTCATTGAAAAATATGGGATGAAAGTATTTACCACCAAGGAAGTGCGTAATAAGGGCACAGAAAACATTGTAAGGGCTATACAGCGGTACCTAGCCGATTGTACAGATATTTATGTATCATTTGATGTAGACAGTTTAGATTCTACAATTTCTAAAGGTACGGGCACACCGGTGGGTAATGGATTAAAAGAAAGAGAAGCAGAAGACCTTATCAGTAAATTTATGCAAATGCGAAAAATTTGTTGTTTTGAAATTGCTGAAGTTAATCCCACTCTGGACAAAGAAAATTTAATGGCAGAAATTGCTTTCAACATTTTACAGCGTAGTGTAAATGTGCTAATCATGAGCTAAGTGGTAATGCCCTTTTATGCCAGTATATTTTTTTTAGGGGGTGCCAAATGTTAGCCTTAATCCATCGGCAAAGGAGTGTGGGCTATAATTTAATTCCCGCTGTGCTTTTGTGATATCAAAACCTGTTTTGGGTGGGCGCATAGCTGCTTGCTTTAGCTCGGCCGAGCTTACACTTTTTAATAAAGAAATATCTAGTTTCAAGAATTCGCTTGCTTTACAAGCCATCTGAAAAGGGGTTAAACTATCTGTGCCGGCAATATGCCAAATGCCTATTTTTTGAAGCAGCACAATTTGGGCAATGGCCCATGCTAAATCATCAACATAAGTAGGTGTGCGCTGCTGGTCGTTGGCAATAAAATAAGGCTCGTTTTTTTCTAGTTTATCTTTCACTACGGTTAATATATTACCTCTTCCCGAAAAAGGTTTTCCATACACCAATACTGTTCTTACTATTGCACTAGGTCCTTTGTAGGTGTGCAGCAGTTGTTCCGCCGCCAGTTTAGTATGCCCGTAATAATTAATGGGCCTACCCTTATCTGCTTCTGTATACCAGCCAGCATGGCCGTCAAAAATAAAATCGGTAGATATAAAAACGAAATGGATGTTTTTATCAGTAGCAGCAACTAATAAATTACGGGTTCCCTCTACATTTATGGTGAAGGCGGTATCTTTCATTGCTTCACATTCATCAGGTTTGCACATAGCGCCCGCATGTATAATAGTGGTGGGTTGTATCTTTTCAATTATAGCGGTTACCGCATCTTTATCCGTAAAATCTAGCGAGGTATACGTAAAATTGGTATGCCCTTCGTAAGGTAAGCGGCAAGCCCCCTTACCCGTTGCTATAATAGTAACGGGGTGTAATAAAAGTTGTTTACACAAATAATTTCCTAAAAAGCCGTTGGCACCTGTAATTAATATTCGCTGTTTATTCATCATACACAAAGAAACTACTTTTCTATTTTATTACGGTGGGGGCACCCGCTTCTAGCCAGGTGGCAAAAATTTCCGATACTTTCCAATTTTTTCCAGCATAAATTCTTGGCCTAGCAAGTATGTATTCAAAAAAATGGAGGAGCTGCGTTGAGGTACAGTTCATCATTAAAGCAAGAATAGATTTTCCTTTATCTACACCGGATTTAACCAGTTGATCGGCATCGGGATTGTGCGTGTTAAAATAATCACCTGTCCATTTTATATCCTTTACCATAGCTTGTATGGCATCGTTTTCTGCTGCTTGTGTCCACTGGCTAAAAATTTTATAGCGGTTAAAAAAAGCGCTATCATTTACATTGGTTAGTTCAATAAAATGGCCTGCCATTTTTGTAAAAAAGCCATTATATACTTGCGTACTTGGTAAGCGTACATACAGTAAATCGCCTGATGCGGGTGGGGCTGTATTTTTTTTTAAGGTTATGGCAAAATAATAATAATCACCTTTTATTAAATGGCAGCGGCCTACGCCCTTTTCTTCTACCTCTGTTTTTGCTTGTTGATACACCCCATATAGTATACCCACTGTTTTTTCTTTCATTGCTATACCATCGGGTAATTGTATTTGCACCAGTTTTACACTATCATTTATATCCATCATATAATCTGTTATAGGAAAGGAACGGAGCCATTGTTCTTTTTCCAATGGTTGTGTTAGTAGGTAGGTATTACTTATTATACAAAGCATAGTTATTAAAAAGTAGCGCATCATTTTTTTTATTAGCAACATACTGCAAACGATTGAATTGTTGTATCCGTACTAAAGGGTATTTTTTGAGAAGGAGGAATCATAAAAATGTTGCCATTCACATACGGTTGTTAGGCATCTACATTATACACATTGCGGCTAATGCCTTATTTTTGAGGGAGAATAAGTTAAAAAAAATGGAAAAGAAAGTTACCAGAATTGGAGTATTAACCTCAGGCGGCGATTCGCCGGGAATGAATGCGGCTATAAGAGCTGTAGTAAGAACAGGTATTTATCATGGATTAGAAGTATTTGGAATACGTAGAGGCTATCAAGGAATGATAGATGACGATATTTTTCAAATGACAACACAATCCGTTGCTAATATTATACAACGGGGTGGAACCATTTTAAAAACAGCAAGGTGTAAAGAATTTTTTGAACCAGCAGGAAGAAAGAAAGCCTATGATAACCTTAAAAAAAGAGCCATTGACGGGTTGGTGATTATTGGAGGTGATGGCTCATTTAGAGGCGCTGTAAAATTTAGTCAGGAGTTTGATATACCCTGTGTAGGTTTAGCTGGCACCATCGATAAAGACATTACCGGTACCGATTTCACGATCGGATTTGATACCGCTGTAAATACGGCCGTGGATGCTATCGATAAAATAAGAGATACGATGGATGCGCATGATCGTATTTTTGTAATTGAAGTAATGGGTAGAGATGCCGGTTATATTGCCTTGCATAGTGGTATAGCCACCGGTGCCGAAAACATTTTAATTCCCGAAAAAAAGACAAACATAGACAGTATTGTAGAATCACTGTTAGAAAAAGAGCGTAGAAAAAAACTGGTAAACCTTATCGTAGTTGCCGAGGGCGATGACTTTGGAGGCGGTATGAAGGTAGAATCAGTATTAAAAGAAAAACTTCCCAATGCAGAAATTAGGGTTTGCATTTTGGGGCATATACAGCGGGGTGGATCACCTAGCTGTATTGATAGAGTAATTGCCAGCCGGATGGGTTACCATGCAGTGGAAAGTTTATTAGAAGGAAGACACAATGTATTTGTGGGTATTCTTAACAATAAAATGAACTATACGCCATTGGAGTCGGCTGTAAAAAATAAAGGTAAAGTAAGCGACGAGTGGATGACGATAGTAAAAATATTAGCCAGTTAAATAACCCCACAATAACATGAGTAAAAATTTAGATAAATATCTACACAAAGATTTTGATAAAGAAGCCGGTAAGGCCCATGCCTATAAGCGCACTAAAATAGTAGCCACCGTGGGCCCTGCCTGCGATAGTTATGAGCAACTGCTTGAATTGGTACGAGCCGGCGTGAATGTTTTTCGCCTTAATTTCTCGCATGGCAATCATGAAGACAAACAAAAAATTATCGACTTCATACACCAAATAAATAAAACAGAACCTTACAATATAGCCATACTAGCCGATTTGCAAGGGCCAAAGTTAAGAGTGGGCGATTTAGAAGGCGGTTCCCTTCCCATTAATGAAGGAGATATACTCACCTTTACCAATGAAAGGGTAATAGGTACCATGGAAAAAATATTTGTTTCATATCCCGATTTACATGCCGATGTAAGAGTGGGCGAAAAAATATTAATAGATGATGGCAAATTAGAAGTAGTAGTAAAAGAAATTACGCCACAAAAAGAAGTAAAAGTAGAAGTAACGCTAGGAGGGGTATTACTGCCTAAAAAAGGAGTGAACCTACCCGATACTACTATTTCATTACCTTCCTTAACCGAAAAAGATTTAGCCGATTTAGATTATCTATTAACGCAACGTATCGACTGGATAGCCTTATCATTTGTAAGAAGAAAAGAAGACATTACCGATCTTAAACGCCGTATTAAAGAAGGTAACAGCAAAGCCAAAGTAATTGCCAAAATAGAAATGCCAGAAGCCCTAAAAAATCTACGAGATATTATTGTAGAAAGCGATGGGGTAATGGTAGCCCGTGGCGATTTAGGGGTGGAGTTACCGATAGAAGAAGTACCCTTAATACAAAAAGATATTATTAAGAAATGTT
Organism: Bacteroidota bacterium; assembly: GCA_039796695.1. Classification (GTDB taxonomy): domain Bacteria; phylum Bacteroidota; class Bacteroidia; order Chitinophagales; family Chitinophagaceae; genus JJ008. The sequence goes on along the minus strand of JBDKJF010000024.1, from coordinate 14,518 downwards.
TGCATCGTGCCAAGCCGGTTATTGTAGCCACGCAAATGATGGAGAGTATGATTGATCGTACTAAGCCCAACCGTAGCGAAATTACCGATGTGGCCAATGCGGTGCTTGAAGGGGCAGATGCGGTAATGTTAAGCGGAGAAACAGCCACCGGCAAATATCCTCGTTTAGTGGTAGAAACCATGACGAAAATTATAGTAGAGGTAGAAAAAAAGGCTTACGACTTTAATAGAGACGAGATGTTGAAGCCCCAGGCAAAATCGCCTTCTTTTTTAAGCGATGCACTTTGTTACAACAGCTGCAAACTAGCCGAAGATGTAGCAGCAGATGCAATTATTGGGATGACGCAAAGTGGCTACACCGCTTTTATGCTAAGTAGTTATAGGCCTAAGTCGTTACTATATGTATTTACCAAAGAAAAAACCTTGGTAAATCAATTAAGCCTTAGCTGGGGTGTAAGGGCTTTTTTCTATGATGAAGAGGAAAGCTTAGATGATATTTTTTCAGATCAAATAGAAATATTAAGAGAAAGAGATTTTGTAAAACCAGGCGATGTAATAGTAAGCACTGGTAGTACCCCCATTCATTTACATTTACCTACCAACGTAATAAAAATTACGAAAGTAGAAAAGTAATCACCAAATTAACAGAGAAAAGCAGGGTAGTAAGCCCTGCTTTTTTTTTGTGCTTTTGAGGTAATACTAGCGTATTGTAATAGGTGTAATGGTTGGTGAGGAGGGAAATTTTATCTTCACTACATAAAAGAATAATTGGGGAAGGTTTTTTATGCTTAACCCCTTTCAAAATGATGGAACAAAATTGTGCCATTAATCTTTGCACAACAAATTTTAGCAACCTTGCAATCCTTTTTGCAAGGTTGCTAAGGTTAATGCTGATATTGTATTAAACTTTTTGAAAGCTGAATATGAAAAGGCTGTGCCCGTTTTCCTTCAATTTTATAATACTTGGCCAACTCCTTTCCAAGTAAATCGGTTATCGTTTTGTTGATCTTTGTTTTGATCATGGTAAAGGAATTTTCACTGGGGTTAACCAAAGTATTAATCCTCAGTTCATTTTCTTTGGCATTGTCTGATACAGAAAATTGAGTATACAATTTTAATAGCACAGGTTTATGATCCACTAATTCTTTTAACAATATGCCCTCTTGCTGCTGCAAAAAAAATAGAAATAAAGTTTTGTGCAATGGGGTAAGCCTTATTTCAACATTTAATTTCTCTATAATTATTTTATGGTTGGCAGTTATCGTCAACGGGTAAGGAGAAGTTTCTTTTTTTGATACCACTCTTTTTTTAAATATCAATTCATTTCTAACGCCTTCAAATATTTGAAATGCTTGCTCTACAATCGTTGCATCCACCTGGGCATTGTGTATAGCCTCCATACAGTGGTCGCAAATATTAGCCGTTTGAAGCTTAAGAATTATTTCTTCTTTGTTGTTACAAAAATCGTTCATACAACCCTTTGGTGTTCTATGAAAATAAGGAGTGGTAGGGTCGTTTATATCCAGCTTCATCAAAAATTGCAGTATGTTTTCTACAATTTGATAAGCAATGGGGTATTTAGGATTGGCATTGGTATAGGAATCCCATTCATTGCCATGCACGAATATATGACGGTGCGCATCAAAAGCGCTAAACCAATTCAGCGCATTTCTTCTATTCGTTAATAATACAATAAAATCGTTGCTATCAATTTCAAACGTTTCTCTATAAAAACTACACAGCGAAAAAAGCTCTCGCCAACTTAATGGCAAACCCCTTTCATGATGATAGTGAATTTTTGTGTTTTTTGTGGGGTACTTGAAGGTAAAATCAGGATAATATTTTTGAAGAAAAGGAAACTGTGCTAAATCAAAAGCATAATCAATTTTTTGAAATACTAAAGGACCTTCAAACGTATCTAATAAGTCAATGACAGGCTGTAATTCCGCTGCCGAAAACTCAGGGGTTTTAAGTAAATAAATTTTCATCTAGTACAATCATTTTGAAAGGGGGGGTGAGGCGTCCAGCGCTTATGGCCACAGCTATTGAACCCACTATGGCTCACCCACCACTGTTGCTCAGTGCAAACCTTTCAAATGTATAGCTAAAACTTTATTGTTGTGGCCTGCCGCCTACCTTTTTTCCAGTGCCTCAGGCAGTCGTTCGCCCAGGCTATGGTAGGTGGATGAAGCGTTGGGGCAGCCCAAAAAAACAGGTAAGCAAAAAAGATGACTCGCAAAGCTTGGCACCGTTCACTGCTTACCTGCATCTCGGGTATTAGCGCCCTTCAGAAGCATCTTCACATTTTTCTACTTCCTTTTCAATTTGCGCCATAAAAGCGTTATCGCTTTTATACTTTGCCTCCATTTCCTTTTCAAATGTAGCCTTGGCGGCTAATGCCGCTTCTTTGGCCGGCCCCTCGGCTTTGTAAGCCTTGCCATTTAAATCGCACCATTGCTGGGCAATGGAAGCCGCCGATGGTTTACTACCGCCGCAGGAGCTGGCAGTAAGGGTGGTAAGGGCTAGCAGGTAAATAAGGGCATTTCTTTGCATAGGTAAAGTTGTTGGTGAATACGAAAGTTACAGATAATCAGAAGGCCCTAGCAAGGTTTTTTTGATTAAATAGGCAAAATGTCTAGCAATTAAGTTATATTCGGAATACTAAAACGATTTGCTATGCTAAAATTAAATCAACTAAAAGCGGGCGCTATGGTTATGATTAATGACGAAGGCATCACCCGCGAAGGAACGGTTGTCAATGTAAGCCATCAAGAAAATCAAGCGTTAATCAACAATGGTATTCAAGACTTCTGGTACGGCCTTGCCGACCTTTCGGCTATTCCGTTGGATGAGGCACAATTACTGCGTTTAGGCTTTACCGGCGAAGCCCAAGCAGGCGGTATGAAATACAAACGAGATTCCTTTCGATTAGTAACTCCCACCAAAGGCGATTTTAGCCATGTAGAGATGTGGTGGAGGGAGGATAGACGACAATTTAAATTCCCTTTAGGCGTGCATGAGCTGCAAAACTTATTTCTCGATATGACAAAAGTTCATTTAGACAAACCGTAACTATTTGATTATCAATATTAAATTAAGCCAATTAACCAATGTGCATAAACCCTGTAAAAATAAGCAGGGTTTTTTCGTTTTTATAACGGATACTCTTACCTTTGCGTTCCCAAAAAATTATGTCGAAACAACCACTCATCAAGCAAGATGGAACCATTTTAGAGGCATTATCTAATGCTATGTTCCGGGTAAAACTGGAAAATGGCCATGAAATTTTAGCCACTATATCTGGTAAAATGAGGATGCACTACATCCGTATTTTACCGGGCGACAAAGTAGGGGTGGAGTTATCTCCATACGATTTAACAAGGGGAAGAATAAATTTTAGGTATAAATAAATAGCGAGAGTAAAACGCCTGCGCCTATTCAGTTAACGCTGGCCCACCTCGTTCAAAGCTTAAGAATATGAAAGTAAGAGCATCCATCAAAAAAAGAAGTGCAGATTGTAAAATCGTACGTCGTAAGGGAAAACTGTACATCATCAACAAAAAAAATCCTCGCTTTAAGCAGCGCCAGGGATAATCCATCCGCCTTTCGCAATGTATCCATTTGCGCAGGGTAAATGGTAGATGGTAACAGTTCGTTTAAACGTGTAAGAAATTAAAAAAAAATAAGAATTATGGCTCGTATTGCCGGTGTAGATTTACCAAAAAATAAAAGAGGCGAAATAGGACTTACCTATATCTATGGTATTGGTCCTTCTACTGCTAAGTACATTTTAGACAAGCATAGCATTGATCGAAGCAAAAAAGTAAATGAGTGGAATGATGACGATCTTAACGCTATCCGTACTACCATTACGGAAGAGTTTAAAGTGGAAGGCCAGTTACGTTCCGAAGTGCAAATGAGCATTAAGCGCTTGCTGGATATCGCTTGCTACCGCGGCTTACGCCATCGTAAAGGATTGCCCCTTCGTGGTCAGCGTACCAAAACCAATAGCCGTACCCGTAAAGGAAAACGTAAAACCGTTGCCGGTAAAAAGAAGGCACCTAAGAAGTAATATTGAGGTCGGAAGGCTGCTTGCAGTTTTCCGGCTTTCTTTATATAAAGACTTACCTTTTTTGAATCAATGCCGGATCGCTTCGTAAGTCAGCAGTAGGATTGATTCAGGTTTCGGCCAACACCGAAATTTTTTTAAACATATTTAGTGTACCTCTGATCAAAAAATTATGGCAAAAGCACAACAACAGCTAAGCGCAAAAGCCGCAGCTAAAAAAAGAGTAGTAAAAGTAGACGCCTATGGCGATGCTCATATTTCTGCTACTTTCAACAACATTATTATCAGCTTAACTAACAAAACTGGACAAGTAGTTAGTTGGAGCAGTGCGGGTAAAATGGGTTTTAAAGGTTCTAAAAAGAACACCCCTTATGCAGCACAAATGGCCGCTGCTGATGCCGCTAAAACCGCTTTCGAAGCCGGTTTAAAAAGAGTAGATGTTTACGTAAAAGGACCCGGTTCAGGCCGCGAAAGTGCCATCCGCTCACTTTCTCAGTCTGGTATTGAAGTGGTAATGATCAAAGACGTTACCCCTATGCCACACAATGGCTGTCGTCCTCCTAAAAAGAGAAGAGTTTAATTTCAAAGTCCGGTTGTAGATAGTCCGGAAGCCAGCAACTCGGTTGTTTCAATTACAATTAATTCCTGGCTTTTTACTTTCTTACTACCAGATTTAAACACATATACGAATCGCCAAGATTCTTCATTTTAACAAAGGGTGCCTGATTGATTTTTTAACGCTTTTACTGATCATCGCACCGTTCCAAAAAAGCGTAAATGAATAAAAACTATGGCAAGGTACAACGGTCCTAAGACCAAGATTTCCCGCATTTTCGGTGAGCCCATTTTAGGTAATGGCAAGTGGTTAACTAAAAATAGTAACCCTCCCGGTCAGCATGGTGAAAAGCGTAAGCGTAAAACCCTAGGTGAATACGCCTTACAGCTTCGTGAAAAACAAAAAGCCAAATACACGTACGGTATTTTGGAGAAGCAATTCCGCAAAACATTTGAAGAAGCAGCCCGCCGCAGAGGTGTAACAGGTGAAAACCTAATTAAACTTTGCGAAGCCCGTTTGGATAACACTGTTTTCCGTATGGGTATAGCGCCAAGCCGCCCAGCTGCTCGTCAGTTGGTAAGCCACAAGCATATTGAAGTAAATGGGGTAGTGGTAAACGTTCCTTCTTGCCAATTAAAGGCCGGTGATATCATCACAATTAAAGAAGGTAGCCGCAACAACACTTCTATTACCAGTATGATTCGTGGAAAAAATCCTAAATTCAGTTGGATTGATTGGAACGAAACCGAAATGAAAGGTACGTTCATCACTTACCCTGAAAGAGAAAGCGTTCCTGAAAATATTAAGGAACAACTGATAGTGGAATTGTATTCTAAATAAACCTTGACACAGCAATAGGGTAACACGGAAACTTAATACCGCTAATCCTTACGCTGTAGCCACTGTTTAGTATTTAACTCATCCAAAAAACAAATCGTAATATGGCTATTTTAAATTTCCAGAAACCAGATAAAATCATACTGCAAAAAGCAACCGATTTTGAAGCACAGTTCGAGTTTCGTCCATTGGAACCCGGATATGGTGTTACCATCGGTAATGCATTACGCCGTGTTTTACTTAACTCACTGGAAGGATATGCGATCATAGGCGTTAAAATTGATGGTGTAGACCATGAATTTGCAACGATGAAAGGAGTTAGTGAAGATGTGGTTGAAATTTTCTTGAATTTAAAGCAAGTACGTTTTAAGAAAACAGCCGACCACGAAGTGGCAAACGAAAGAATTTTATTATCCGTAAGAAATAAAACAGAATTTACAGCGGGTATGATTGCGGAAGGTACACATACCTTTCAAGTAATGAACCCAGACTTGTTAATCTGCACCCTTGATGCTTCGGCAAAAATGGATATCGAATTAACCATCGGCAAAGGCCGTGGATATGTACCAGCAGAAGATAATAAGCCAAAAGATGCACCGATGGGATACATTCCAATCGATGCCATTTTTACGCCTATTAAAAACGTTAAGTACACCATCGAAAATACCAGGGTAGAACAAAGAACCGATTTCGAAAAGCTGATCATGGAAGTTGCTACAGATGGTACCATCCATCCAGAGGAAGCCGTAAAGCAAGCTTCTCGCATTTTGATTCAACACTTGATGATCATCACCGATGAAAACATCACTTTCGATAATAAAGAAGAAAAGAAAGAAGACCTAGTAGATGAGCAAACTTTACAATTACGTAAGGTATTGAAAACTCCATTAGAAGATTTAGACCTTTCTGTAAGAGCCTTCAATTGCTTAAAAGCAGCTAAAATTAACTCCTTAAGCGAGTTGGTTCAGTATGAGCAAGAAGACCTGATGAAATTCCGCAACTTCGGACAAAAATCATTGTCTGAAATTGAGCAGGTTTTAACTGAAAGAGGTTTAAGCTTTGGTATGGATCTACCTAAATTAGGTATCGACTTAAGCGAATTTTAATACAACGGCTGCACGCCTCAATTATGCGTGCAGCCTTTTTTTAGTAAGTAGGTTGTAATTCCTGACACGGTGCAACCGAATTTTTAACCGGTTTGAAATAGTTTCCTCAAAAAAAACATGTCAAACCTCAAACTACAAACGTCATGCGTCACGGAGACAAAGTAAACAATCTAGGTAGAAAAAAAGCACACAGAGATGCGTTATTAAGCAACCTTACTTGCCAGTTAATTCAATACAAGCGTATTGTTACCACATTGGCTAAAGCAAAAGCTTTAAGAGTGTATGCCGAACCCCTCATTACAAAAGCAAAAGAAAATACTACGCACCAACGTAGAATTGTATTTAGCTATTTACAAGACAAAGAAATTATTACCGAACTTTTTAGCACTGTAGCTGAAAAAGTAGCTGGTCGCCCGGGTGGTTACACTCGTATTATCAAATTAGGCGCCCGCCCTGGTGATAATGCAGAAAGAGCCATGATAGAGCTTGTTGACTTTAACGACATCTATGGAAAAGGTACTGGCGAAGCTAAAACAGCCGCTAAGAAAACCCGTAGAAGTGCTGGAGCTAAAAAGAAAGCAACCGGTACCGATGAGGCCGCTGCTACTAATGATAGCGCCGCTACTGCCGAATAATTAGCAATTCATTATTGTACAATAGACCGTCTCGAAAACCTCGAGACGGTTTTTTTGTACGCCCCTGCCAGCATGCCCCCTGATCGCTTAGCCCATCACAACAGGCTTCATCCACCATTTCTTTCCTTATATTCATAAAAAAATAACTTGCTATACTCCCTAGTCAAAATAGCCATACGTGTCGCAGGCATTCTCTTTTTTAATAAGCGGATCGTGCAACAGCGAAAGTTTTTGAACCAAGAAGGGCCCCTCCTCATTGCTGCTAATCACCCCAATTCTTTTTTAGATGCGGTAGTGCTTGCTATGCTTTTTAAACGGCCTATATGGTCGCTGGCACGGGGCGATGCATTTAAAAAAAAATGGCATCGCTATCTACTTACCCACTTAAAATTACTGCCAGTGTACCGCGAAAGAGAAGGCGTTGAAAATTTGGGTATCAATTACCAAACCTTTGATGCCTGCAAGCAAATTTTTAAAAACAATGGCATTGTTCTTATTTTTAGCGAAGGCCTTTGTGTAAACGAATGGCACTTGCGCCCCTTAAAAAAAGGCACAGCCCGCCTGGCTATTAGCTGTTGGAAAGAAGGTATCCCACTTAAAGTATTGCCCGTAGGCCTCAATTATAGCTCCTTTAAAAAATGGGGGAAAAACGTTTTTATAAACCTAGCACCGCCTATTTCCGCCAATGGTTTTGACTTAACCAGTACCGATGGACAGTTAAACCTGGCTTTTACCACTACCTTAAAACAGGCCCTGGCACCATTGGTAATGGAAATACCCACCACCGATACTACTTTGCAACAAAAAATGCTATCCGTGCCCACCCCTTTGTGGGTAAAAATAGTACTGCTGCTACCCGCCCTACTGGGGTATGTATTGCATGCCCCTTTGTACTGGTGCATACAAGTAGTAAGCAGGAAAAAAGTAAAAGAACCGGCACATTACGATTCGCTAATGCTGGCTTATTTACTGCTAACCTATCCCTGCTATTTGTTAGTAATGGCGCTAGCAGCCTATGCCGTTACTGGTAGTGGCTACGCTTGGGCAAGCCTACTCGTACTTCCATTTTTGGCCTGGTGCGTAGTAAAGGTAAAGCCACATACCGACAGGGGCTAATACCGCCTCAACCCGCTTCCTATTTCTGCTCCGTATCTGATGTCCATTGTACCTATGCCAGTAGCCTATACCACCGTATAAATCTATGGGTGGAAGTAAACTAAAAGCTTATACAACAACCTTTGCCTACCCCAAGCATTATCAACGGGTAGTAGCGTAAAAAAATACTGGCTTAAAAAGTCGTTTTCCCCTTGTAGAAAGCCTATCTTTGCACCCCCGAAATATTAAACCCCTTCGGGACAAATTTTCATGTTTTTAAACTTTATTTCAAAACAATTAGACGCTGATGCACAGGAGTCTGCTTCTGCCCCTGCAGGAGAAACTACAGCGACAACAACTGCACCTGTAGCGCCAGTAGTAGCTACTGCGCACGATGATTTTGACTGGAGCGTAGATAAGCGTAATGTAATTGCTTACACAGCCGAAGAAAGAGAAAAGTACCACAGCGTGTACGACAACACCTTTGTACAGTTAAACGATGGCGAGTTGATTAAAGGCTTAGTAGTAGGCTTAACTAAAACAGACGTGGTTTTAAACATCGGTTTTAAAAGCGATGGTTTAATTTCTTTAAATGAATTCCGCGACCTACAAGGCCTTGCCGTAGGCGATGAAGTGGAAGTAATGGTGGTTGAAAAAGAAGACAGAGATGGTCATTTGAACCTTAGCCGTCGTCAAGCCCGCATTACCCGTGCTTGGGAAAGAATTGTAGAAGTAAATAAAACCGGCGAAGTAATTACCGGTACTGTTACTTCTAAAACGAAAGGTGGCTTAATTGTGGATGTGTTTGGAATGGAAACATTCTTACCAGGTTCTCAAATTGATGTGAAGCCAGTAACTGATTACGATCAGTTTGTAGGTAAAACAATGGAGTTTAAAGTGGTGAAAATTAATGAAACCATTAAGAACGCCGTTGTATCACACAAAGCCCTTATCGAAAGTGATATAGAAGCACAGCGTGCCGAAATAATGAGCAAACTAGAAAAAGGACAAGTATTAGAAGGTACCGTGAAGAACATTACAGACTTTGGTGCCTTTATGGACTTGGGTGGCTTAGACGGTTTGTTATACATTACCGATATTTCTTGGGGCCGTATTTCTCATCCTACAGAAGTGCTTAAGTTGGATCAAAAAATCAACGTGGTGGTGCTTGATTTCGATGATGAGAAAAAACGTATCAGCCTTGGCTTAAAACAATTAACCCCACATCCATGGGATGTATTGGCGGAAAATATTGTAGAAGGCAATGTAGTAAAGGGTAAAGTAGTAAATATTGAAGATTACGGAGCGTTTCTTGAAATACAGCCTGGTGTAGAAGGGTTAGTGCATGTAAGCGAAATTACATGGGCTAATACGCCTATCAATGCGAAAGAGTTCTTTAAAATGGGCGATGAGCATGAAGCAAAAGTGGTAACACTGGATAAAGAAAGCCGCAAAATGAGCCTTTCTATTAAGCAACTTTCTGCCGACCCTTGGAATGATATCGAAGCTAAATTCTCTGAAGGTAGCAAACATGCCGGCTTGGTAAAAAACATTACTAACTACGGCGTATTTGTAGAATTAGCCCCTGGTATTGGTGGTATGATTCACATTAGCGACCTAAGCTGGTTAAAGCGCTTTAACCACCCAAGTGAATACACTAAAGTGGCCGCTACTATCGATGTTATCATCCTTGGTATTGATAAAGAAAACCGTAAGCTACAATTAGGACACAAACAATTGGAAGAAGATCCTTGGAATTCTTTAGCAGAAACCTTTGCTATCGGTAGCCTACATGATGGTACTGTAACCCGTAGAGATGATAAAGGAGCCACTATTCAATTACCTTATGGCTTAGAGGGCTTTGCTCCTAACCGCCATTTGGCAAAAGAAGATGGCAAAAGCATTGGCGCCGACGAAGCCGCTCAGTTTGTTGTAATTGAATTTGACCGCAATGAAAAACGCATTGTAGTTTCTCATACTCGTATATGGGAGCAAGGACAAATTGAAGTAGCAGAAACAGCGAAAAAGGAAGCAAAAGTAGAAGCTGAAAACACTCGCAAAGCCGTAAAAAATGTACAAGCTAAAGTAGAGAAAGCTACCCTGGGAGACTTGGGCGTATTGGCCGACTTGAAAAAGAAGCTTGACGGTGGCGACGCTGCAGAAGAGCCAAAAGCTGAATAATAGTAATCATCTATTAACATACATCCCGCCTACACAGGCGGGATTTTTTTTTATCTATTTGCGTTTGGAAAATAGGGGTGGAGAAAGGCTTTAATGAGAAGCCCCCCTAACCCCCCTGAGGGGGGAATTGGAGAACTCTCTTCGACGTTTACTTTGTTTTTATGAAGGTTTTTACAAGCTCCTCAACCCTGCAAGCGCTCGGAAAAAAAGCAAAAAAAAAGGACAAATCAGCCGTAGCGATTTGTCCTTTTTTGTTGACCCATATGGATTCGAACCATAAATGACTGAACCAAAATCAGTAGTGTTACCATTACACCATGGGTCAATCCGATTCCCTTTTTTATTGGGAGTGCAAAAATAAGGCGAATGAAGTTTTTTGCCAAAGGTTTTTACATAAAAATCAAACCAAACCTTACTCTTTTTCTTCTCGCTCTTTTAATTCTTTTATTTTATCTAGCGCACCCGCCACCACATCGCACATTATGGTGTACAATGCACCGGCTACCGGCTGGGCATAAATATGTTCCAACGCTTCGTTTTCATTGGCAATAATGGTAGTGGGCAACTGCGGATTTACTTCTTGTACACCCGCTTGCAATAATTGTATTATTGCTTCGGCCGTTCGCCCTCGTAAATTTTTATCGCACCGAATGATAATGGCATCAAAAAAACGAGCCGATATTTTTCCCAATGCTCGTATGTCCTCATCTCGCCTATCGCCGGTACCAGATATTACGCCAATCTTAGTAGGGTAATCTAACTTGCTCACAAAATCGCAGAGCAACTGCAAGCCATGCGGATTGTGCGCAAAATCGGCCAGCATAGTAAAGCGCTTGAAATGAAAAAAGTTTAACCTACCCGGTGTTAAGCTCTCACTGGGTATAAATGTTTGCAAGCCATTTCGTATATCATCAATGGTTATATCTCTATATAAATAGGCTGCTAATACAGCGGGCAAGCAATTATTTATATTGTGTACCGCCTTGCCCCCATAGGTTAGCGGAATATCTCGGGCCGGGAGTACCCGTATTTTCCAATTGCCCTTCATAATGGTTACATACCCATTCTCATACACGCCTGCTAGGCCGTTGGCTTGGCAATGTGCTTTAATGCGGGGATTATCTTCCTGCATACTAAACAGGGCAATATTGCATCGCAAATCGTCTTTCATTTTATACACTAAATCATCATCGGCATTTAGCACGGCATAGCCATGGGGAAACACTGTTTCGGGCACCACTTGCTTTACCTTGGCCATGGCGGCTACACTGTTTATACCCCCTAGGCCTATATGGTCGGCGGCTACATTGGTTACCACGGCTACTTCGCAGTTTTGAAAGGCCAGCCCGGCTTTTAATATGCCGCCACGGGCACATTCTAATACGGCAAAATCCACCGTTGGGTCTTTTAATACAAAGGTGGAGGAGATGGGGCCGGTACAATCGCCCTTCATCATTAATTGGTTTTGAATATACACCCCGTCGCTGGTGGTATAGCCTACTTTTTTACCGGCGCTTTTGGCTATATGCGCTATTAAGCGGGTGGTGGTGGTTTTTCCATTGGTGCCGGTAACGGCTATAATGGGTATGCGCCCAGCACTACCTTTGGGAAATAGCATATCCACTACCGGCTCGGCCACATTGCGGGGTAGTCCTTCGGAGGGGTCTATGTGCATACGAAAGCCGGGTGCTGCATTTACTTCTAGTATGGCGCCCCCATTTTCGGCCACAGGTGTTTTTAAATCGGTGGCCATTACATCTATGCCACATATATCTAACCCAATTATTTTGGCTATACGCTCAAACATAAACAGGTTGGCCGGGTGCACCTCGTCCGTAACATCGGTGGAGGTGCCGCCGGTGGAAAGGTTGGCCGTAGGTTTTAATAATACCCTTTCGCCTTTGGCGGGAATATAAGCCAGCGTAATGCCCGCATCGTCCAGCATTTTTTGGGTAAACTGATCGATGGTGATTTGCGTAAGCACTTTTTCATGCCCAAAACCACGGCGGGGGTCTTTATTGGTTTCATCTATCAGCCACTGCACATCATGCACCCCATCGCCCACCACCGAGGCAGGCGTACGCAAGGCGGCGCATATAAATTTATTATTGATAACCAGGCAGCGAAAATCAAAACCGGTAATATACCGCTCTACAATTACGCTGCGGCTATAGGCCTTGGCGGCTTCAAAGGCTTTAAGCGCCTGCTCTTCATTTATAATGTTGGTGGTATTACCTTTTCCATGGTTGCCATCTATGGGTTTTATTACCAAGGGATATCCAAATTTGGCGATGGCTTCTTGCAGGCCTTCTATGCTGCGTACTATGGTGCCCCGGGGTACGGGTATTTCTGCCGCCTCTAGCAGCATTTTGGTTTCTTCTTTATTGCAGGCTATATCCACCGCTATGTTGGAGGTGGTGGAGGCTATAGTGGCTCTTATTCTTTTTTGATGTACGCCATAGCCTAGCTGTACCAGGCTTTGCTTGTTAAGGCGTATGTAAGGAATGCCTCTTTTGGCGGCCTCCTCTACTATGCAGCCGGTGGAAGGCCCCAGGCGGGTATCTTCTCTTATTTCTCGTAGGGCTTGTATATCGCTGGCCAGGTCGTAAGGGGTGCCGGCTATTAGGGCTGCTGCTATTTGTACGGCAGCTTTGGCGGCATACAGGCCCGCTTCGGCTTCCATATAGCTAAATACTACATAGTACACGCCTTCTTTTTCGCCATCGGGCGTACGGGTGCGCCCAAAGCCGGTATCCATACCCGCTAGGGTTTGTAACTCTAAGGCTATATGTTCTATTACATGCCCCATCCAAGTGCCTTCGGCTACCCGCTGAAAAAAACCACCCGGCTGGCCTATGCTGCACCGGTGGCTGTACATGCTCGGAAATAACTGTTGCAACCGATCGCCAAAGCCCGGTATGGTATGCGTGGGCTGTTGCTCTACTTCTTGTAAGTCCAACTTCATTTGTATTAGTTGGGTGCGGCGCACACTCCAGTAGTTGGGGCCTTTTAGTACTTTTAGTTCTAATATCTTCATCATAAGCAGTGGAATTAATAGGGGGGTAAGTTAGTTTTTTTTATGTCATCCTTCACCTGTCTTTTTTACCCCCAAACAAAACCCCGCTGCGGTAGCGGGGTGTTGCGGAGTAGGGCGTTTTCTTTCCCTCCCGAGTATCCACAATTTACAACTTCCTAGCCGATGTCTCACACCGGCCTTGTGTGCTTGCCGTGGACTCGGCGTTATTCGCTAACAGCACCGTCAAATTTACATTTACTAGTGCAAAGTAATAAACACTTCATACACACCTTGCTCACCTGTTATATATTATTTTGCACGCTATGGGCTTAATCCACCGGAGTAGCTGTTACGTTCCATTTATCTTTACAAAAATTGTAATGCATCTAATTTAGCCTTTGCTGCATATACTCATTGGTCCAGCATTCTTTCCAGTTAAAACAGACTTCCTACAATTCGTATTTTGCATTTCGTGCTTTATCTTCTGCATCTACTTATCGTTGTAGCCGATGACGCAACTTTTCATTATTTTGTTATTGAAATCGCTTGCTCCGTAGCTGAACTTAACAACGGCGAGTCCGGCAGCTAACTCACAAATAGCTATACGCCGAGACTACGCCTATAAAGCTGATGGAACACTCGGCAGGGAAGAAAAAATAAAAAACAATACAAAAAGGCGACACAACAATACAAAAAGGCGACAAAGAAAATGTTGGAAGTCAACAGTTTAATTTTTTAAATAATTGAAAAGGTTCGTATATTTATGTGTAAGCCAAAATTTGCCATGCCTGCGAGCTGTGCTGCACGGAATTTCGCTTTTTGCAAAAGCTCCCATTCCTAAATTTTGGCTTACGACTTGGGATTTCATCCTCTTTTTCCTGCCGTAGGGAGTGTAACCACCATAGGCCGTTTCTGCATGGCAAACATCGGCTTACATGGTGTTTACGCAATGGCACTTCAAAGAGGCTGATTGCTCCCGTGTCAAAGGGGAAAGGTTGCACCTAATACATTTCCCCTTGCCACT
>JBDKJF010000023.1:0-32704 GCA_039796695.1 Bacteroidota bacterium | reverse complement strand
GATAGTTTGGTAGAAGGCCATATAAACCAACTTTGTGCTAGAGCCGTGGAAAAAGGAATTGACATTTTTAAGATAATTAAAGCGGCCTGTATTAATCCTGTAAATCATTACAAATTAGATATTGGTTTATTAAAAGTGGGCGACCCAGCCGACATTATTGTAGTGAAGGATTTAAAAAAGTTTGAAGTATCCCAAACCTATATAAATGGCGCTTTGGTTGCCGATAACGGTACATCGCTCATCAAAACGCAACTATCGGATATCATTAATCATTTTAACTGTAGCCAAAAGCATGTTACTGATTTGACCATAGAGTGGAACGGCGAAACTACAATACGGGTAATAGGAGCATTGGACGGGCAATTAATTACCCATAAACTTTTATGTACACCGAAAGTAGTGGATGATAAAATTGTAGCGGATATTGAAAACGATATTTTAAAAATTGTAGTGGTGAATAGGTATGGACATGCCCCCATAGCCAAAGGATTTATAAAAAACGTTGGATTAAAGCATGGGGCATTAGCCTCCTCGGTAGCGCATGATAGCCACAATATAGTGGCCGTGGGGGTGGATGATGAAAGTATGTGCAAGGCAATTAATAATGTAATTGCCAGTAATGGCGGCATTGCTATTTCTATCTTCAACAAAAAAGAGGCTACGCTACCTTTACCCATTGCAGGATTAATGAGTAATGCAGATGGCTATCAACTTGCGGCTGCATACACCGCCCTTGATAAAATGGCCAAAGAAGAATTAAGCGCTACCCTTACCTCCCCATTTATGACACTCTCCTTTATGGCTTTATTAGTAATACCTCATCTAAAACTTAGCGACAAAGGTTTATTTGATGGTGATCATTTTTGTTTTATATAAATGATTAGGTACTGAATTCTTTATTAACGGATGGGTAAATACTATGGCTTAAAGCCGTAAATCTGATATAAGATTTTTTACTTGAGTGCCATTACTAAAAAATTAAACACTAGTGCTACATAATTGCCCATAGGCATTGCGCATAACATCGGTTTTGTAAGTTGGCTATTCCTTAAACAATAAATGCCCCGTAATACGGAGCATTTTATTGTTTTTGCGGAGAGAGTGGGATTCGAACCCACGGTACAGTGTGACCCGTACGACGATTTAGCAAACCGTTCCTTTCGGCCACTCAGGCATCTCTCCCCGGCCACTTCATTTACCTTACAGTAAATGTTGTAGGCAACCCTTATAATACCACCTTGGCTAATGCCTTAACGGCTAAGGGGAGGCAAAAATAAAGATAAGTAACAAGAAAACCCAAAACACAAAACATAAATTCCAAGAATGGTAAAAAAAAATTCCAAACACTGCTATAAATAGCGCAATAGTGTTTGGAATTTCGATTTATTTTAATGTGCGGGCATTACATAGCAGCCAGTTGCACTTTTTGCTGTAGCTCTAATACATTTTCTCTAAAAACGCCGTCTGTATCCATTAAATCTTTCACCGTTTGACAGGAATGTATAACGGTGGTATGATCTCGGCCCCCAAAGTGCTCTCCGATGGTTTTTAATGAATTTTTAGTAAATGCCTTGGCCAAAAACATGGTAATTTGCCTGGCCTGTACAATTTCTCGCTTGCGGGTTTTTTGTAGCAACTTATCGTAAGGTACTGCAAAGTAGTCGCATACCATTTTTTGAATAGTATCGATTGTAATTTCTTTGCTGCTTGATTTTACAAAATTCCGCAACACTTTCTTTGCTAGGTCTAAATCGATTTCTCTTCTATTTAATGAAGACTGTGCTAAAAGTGATATTAAGGCGCCTTCTAACTCTCGTACGTTGTTACTAATATTATAGGCAATGTATTTAACCACTTCTTTGGGCATTTCTAAACCATCATTCTTCATCTTTTTTTCCAAAATTTCAATACGGGTTTCGTATTCTGGCACTTGTAGATCGGCGCTTAATCCCCAGCGGAAACGGCTCAATAATCTTTCTTGTACGCCTTCTAAATCTTTAGGCGATTTATCAGAAGTAAGAATTAGTTGCTTATGACTTTGGTGTAAATGATTAAAAATAGCAAAGAAGGCATCCTGCGATTTTTCTGCTTTCGCAAAAAATTGTACATCGTCAAGTATTAATACATCAATTAGTTGATAAAAATGGATAAAGTCGTTGATCGCATTGTTCCGGCTATGGTCCATAAACTGATTGATGAACTTTTCGGAGCTTACGTATAGTACAACTTTGTTAGGATGTAATCTTTTTACTTCGTTGCCGATAGCTTGTGCAAGGTGCGTTTTTCCTAAACCTACCCCACCATATATAACTAAGGGGTTAAATGAGTTGGCACCTGGCTTTTCGGCTACTGTTTTACCGGCGCGGCGGGCCACTCTATTACAATCGCCCTCAATAAATGCTTCGAAAGTATAAATGTGGTTTAGTTGAGGATCAATCTGCATCTTCTTCAATCCCGGTATTACAAATGGGTTCTTCACCGGATTATTTATTACTAATGGAAAATCCATCTCGTTGTTTGAAAAGGTTTTAAACCCTTGCCCGCTTACATCCATGGTTACTGGTTTGTTTTTACTGTTACCGCTATCTACCATTATCCGGTATTCTAAACGAGCCTCCTTACCTAATTCCCTTTTTAGGGTCTTTGCTAATAAATTTACGTAATGTTCTTCTAAGTATTCAAAAAAGAATTGGCTGGGCACCTGTATCACCAACACATTATTTTTGATGGATACTGGTTTAATAGGTTCAAACCAAGTTTTGTAGTGTTGCCATTCAACAATGTCCTTAATAATTTTTAAGCAGTTAGTCCAGATTTTTTCAGCATTCTTCTCCATCAGTGCGGTGTGCGATTTATGTCGGGTTATCTATAGTTGTTCTTCCTCAATTGTCCAAAAAAAAACTATCCACAGTGTCAATAAAAAAATTTGGACGGAGAGCGAATATCTACATTTAATTTATAAAAAAAAATTTTTATCCCTCCGATTTTTGTGAAACAGCAATATTGTGATTTTGTACCAATTTCTTGCCCGAAAATTTGGAAAATTCAAAATCTAGTCTTCCTAAAATAATACCAGCAAAACCAACCTGGTTTATCACTACATCTTCTCCATTTTTATTTTTCAGCTTCACAGGTTCATTTAAAAATGTATGCGTGTGCCCACCTATTATTAAATCTATATGCGCTGTTTCTTTGGCCAATACTTCATCACTTACCTTATTATCGCTATACTTAAATCCTAAATGCGACAAACAAACGACAATATCACATCCTTTATCTTTTTTTAATATAGTGGCGGTTTCATTTGCTTTGCTAATGGGGTCTAGGTATTGTGTAGCACCAAACAAAGCATCGGGTATTAAACCTTTACCTTCAATACTTATACCAAATACACCAATTTTTAATTTTTCTTTTTTAAAAATTTTA
The DNA here is from genome assembly GCA_039796695.1 of Bacteroidota bacterium. Classification (GTDB taxonomy): domain Bacteria; phylum Bacteroidota; class Bacteroidia; order Chitinophagales; family Chitinophagaceae; genus JJ008. The sequence continues at coordinate 29,278 of JBDKJF010000023.1, read as the reverse complement.
TAGGGTATAGTTTTATGCTCCATAGGTGTGCCCGAAAAATCATAATTGGCTATTAACATCGGAAACTTGGCATGGCGGCTAAGCTGGGTTGCTAAGTTTTCCATACCTGCATCAAAATCATGATTGCCGATGGTGCAAGCATCATAGCCCATAGCGGTCATTGCTTTTATTTCGGGTTCTCCTTTATATATATTAAAGTAGGGTGTGCCTTGAAAAATATCTCCTGCATCCAATAACAGCACATTTTTTTCTTCATGTCTAATTTTTTGTATTAAGCTAGTTCTTCCGGCTATTCCCCCCAAGCCCTGGTTTCGGCCTCCATCCATTGGAAAAGGCTCAAGCCTGCTATGGGTATCATTTGTATGCAGTATGGTAAGCCTAATGGGGCTAAAATATTCGGTTGCTTCTAGTAAGGCTGCACTAGTAAGCAAGGAACCTGCTGAAAAAGCAGTTTGTTGAATAAATTTTTTTCTACTCAGCATTAGTTACACGATTTTCGATAGAGGCCGTTAGTGGCTTGCTTTGATAAGTTTTAAGACGAATATAATCAAGCAGTGCATCACGCATTAAATAACCTGCATTAATTTGTGGTATTGGTCTTAGCATATCTGCATTATCTCCTCCATTTGCAATAAAATCAGAATTAGCTATTACATATTCTTTATCTCTATCAAGTGGTTTATCGCCCACTTTTATATTTATAGCTTTACCGGCCTTTAGTTGCATAGTGAGGCCCGCTACCGGCCAGCCACCTTTTGCCGCCATTAAATCACATACCTGTTGTAAAACACTGCCTTTTACTTTTTGCAAAAGCAATACATTGTCGAATGGCATTAATTCAAATATTTTTCCTGTGGTTATAGGCCCTGCCGCTAATTGTGTAAGGCGAATACCCCCCGCATTTACAAAAGCCACATCTACCTGGGTATTATATTTTTCTTTCGCCATTGCCAAAAAAGCATCTACCATAAAATTACCTAAGGTGCCTTCTGGCTGTTGTTTTTCTAGCGTAAAGGCAGCGGTACCTATAATAGTATTCATGGTAGCATTTATACTATCACTATATGGTTTTAGCAATTGTAAGGTGGCGGCATCTTTTTGATTATTTTGATTAATACGATAGCCATTAAACTGTAGCGATTGTGGTACGTAAACCGTACGGCAAGAAAAAATTAAGAGAAGGCCAATAAAGCAAGAGAAGTATACATTTGGCTTTATTTTCATTGCTTTGCTGTTTGCTCAATAGTTAATAAAAGAAACGACTCAGTGAATGTTGAAGTTATTGATATTTTACAATCACAACAACTATTTAATTAAATAAAAGAAATAATCCATCTTTGCTTTTCCTGTTTCAGGATAAACACCTGACCGATGCAAAAAAAAATAACCATCCGCCTGCTACCCTCCGAAGCGGCAAGCCATAGTATAATAGTAGATTATGTAGCGCAGGCTGCAGCGGTAAAGCCCGTTGATATTACGGGCTACACTATACTTAAGCACTCCATTGATGCCCGTAGCCGCATCCCTCTGGTACAACTTACACTACATGCTTATATAAATGAGCCAGCGCTGGAAAGAGAAAAAGCAGTTTTTAATTTTAAAGATGTAAGCTATGCCGAACAAAAGGTTGTTATTATTGGCGCAGGGCCCGCTGGATTATTTGCCGCTTTACAATTAATAGAGGCTGGTATAAAACCTATCATTTTAGAAAGAGGGAAGGATGTAAGAGCCAGGCGCCGAGATTTAGCCATACTAAATAAAGAAGGCGAAGTAAATGCAGAGAGTAATTATTGTTTTGGCGAAGGAGGGGCCGGTACCTATAGCGATGGAAAACTATACACCCGGAGTAGCAAGCGGGGCAATGTGCAGCGTATACTTAACCTCTTTGTACACTTTGGTGCCGATGAAAAAATTTTGTACGATACACACCCACATATAGGTACTAATAAACTACCGCATATTATTACCGCCATGCGGGAAAAAATAATAGCCTGTGGCGGAGAATTTTTGTTTGAAAAAAAAGTAGTAGATTTTATTATAGACGAGGCTATTATTAAAGGTGTAAAAACAAGCGATGGAAACTATTGGGAGGCTGGCCATTTTATTTTGGCTACAGGGCACTCTGCCAGAGATATATTTACACTTCTGCATACTAAAAAAATATTGATTACTGCCAAACCCTTTGCCTTAGGCGTAAGGGTGGAGCACCCACAAAATTTAATAGATCGTTCCCAATACCACTGCGACACAAGAGGCGATTTTTTACCTCCCGCCTCCTACAGTTTAGTGCAACAGGTAAATGATGTTGGCGTGTTTTCATTTTGCATGTGCCCGGGTGGCATTATAGCACCAGCCGCTACTGCCCCCGGTGAGTTAGTTGTAAACGGATGGAGCCCCTCTAAAAGAAACAACCCCTATGCTAATAGCGGTATTGTAGTAGCTGTGGAGGAAAAAGATTGGCAAACACATCATAAACAAGGTGCGCTAGCAGCTATGGTATTTCAACAATCAGTAGAACAAAAAGCCTTTGTGGCGGGTGGTGGAAATTTTGTAGCACCCGCGCAGCGATTAGTCGATTTTGCTGAAGGCAAAAACACTAAAAACCTACCACCCCACTCCTACTTACCTGGATTAAATGCTGCACCGCTTCAAGAGGTACTGCCAGCATTTGTATACAAAAGCTTGCAGCAGGCTTTCAAAGCATTTGGAAAAAAAATGAAAGGATATTACACCAATGATGCAGTAGTGGTGGCTACGGAGTCACGCACTTCATCGCCCGTAAGAATACCAAGGGATGCGATGACATTACAACACCCACAATTAAAAAATTTGTACCCCTGCGGTGAGGGTGCAGGCTATGCTGGTGGTATTGTAAGTGCCGCTATGGATGGCGAAAGAGTAGCACAACAAATTGCCAATACTATATTGTAATACATAGGTAAATGCAGTTTGCCCCAAGTTGCAAGCAGTTTGCCCCTTATTATATGCTATCTAATTTTGAATTGTATTTTTACATTACAAACTTTTACTATGGGCACTATTTTAGCAGTAAATAATCTTAAAAAATATTTCGCTAATCAACGGGCGGTGGATGACATTAGCCTTTCCTTACAGGAAGGGCAAATTTTTGGTTTGCTAGGGCCAAATGGTGCCGGCAAAACAACGCTTATAAGAATGATTACCGGAATTTTTTATCCGGATGAAGGAACCATAACTTTCAATGGAAAAAAATTTGACCCCATAAACGATATTGGTAGTATTGGCTATATGCCCGAAGAGAGAGGTCTTTATAAAAAAATGAAAATTGGAGAACAGGCGTTGTACCTTGCCCAATTAAAAGGCTTAAGCAAAACAGACGCTACGCAAAGAATTAAACAATGGTTTGTAAAGCTAGAAATGGAAAGCTGGTGGAATAAAAAAGTGGAAGATCTTTCGAAAGGAATGCAACAGAAACTGCAATTTGTAACTACCGTACTACACCACCCAAGACTTATCATTTTAGACGAACCCTTTAGCGGCCTTGATCCGGTAAATAGTAATTTGATTAAAGACGAAATATTTAACCTAGCAAAAAATGGCGCCACCATTATTTTTAGTACCCACCGTATGGAACAAGTGGAAGAAATATGCGATCAAGTGGCGCTTGTGAATAAAGGAAAAAAAATATTAGACAACACTGTTGCAGACATACGTCAAAATTTTAAAGAGCACCTATTTCGGGTGGCAGCAGACCATCTACCCGCCGATTTAACTACCGCCCCCTTTAGCCTACAAAAAAAAGACAAGGAAGCTTATATCATTAAAATTAAAGAAGAAAAAAACAGTAACGATGTACTTCATTACTTACTTCAAAACGGATGTACCATTTATGCTTTTAATGAAATACTGCCCTCTCTTAATGAAATATTTATACGGCTGGTAGAAGGTACACCTACCACCCGCCAGTTTGAAAACATTTAACCCACAAACCAACAGATTATGAATAAGATTTGGCTTATTATAAAAAGAGAATACCTGGCCAAGGTTAGAAAAAGAACATTTATAATTAGTACGCTTCTTTTTCCGGTATTATACTTTGCCCTCATTTTTGGAGCCGGTTATTTATCTGATAAAACAAAGAAAGTGGTTAACATAGCAGTGGTAGACTCATCGGGGTTATTTACTAAAGAAAAAATTGACGCTGTTAATCGCATAGATAGTAACCACCTTTTAACGTTAAGTGCTACCCACCTGGCGACTTTAAAAACAAACTTAGCCGCCACCCCTTATGATGGATACATGATAGTACCGGCAAACGCAAAATGGCAAACAGGATTTAGCAACTTACCATTATATACAAACCGCACCTTGTCGGTAGAGGCTAGCATAGCTATACAAAGTAAATTAAATAGGGCTTGGGATCAAATTAAAAATGAAAGGCTAGGTATTGATACAGCTATGCTATCGATTATTAAAAAAAGTAATGTAGACATAATACCCATTAACGTAAAGGATAAAAAATCGAATGCTGGACATTCTACACTTATTGGTATAATAGCGGCTATGCTTATTTACATTATGCTAATGCTGTACGGCTCGCAAGTAATGATGGGGGTTACCGAAGAAAAAACCAGTAGGATAGCTGAAGTAGTTATTTCTTCTGTAAAGCCTTTTCAATTAATGTTGGGTAAAATTATTGGCATAGGTCTGGTAGCTTTTACGCAAATCATTATATGGGTAAGTGTAATATTAATAGCTTATAGTATTACCGGTGGGCAGAAAACGAATGCGGTAGATGGAGCCATTGCACAAGTGCAGCAAATATTTAACACCGTTAATGTGCCACAAGTATTATTCTTTTTAGTGTTTTATTTAATGGCTGGTTTCTTTTTTTATGCTTCCTTATTTGCAGCAGCCGGTAGTGCGGTAAACGAAGATATGCGGGAGGCCCAATCACTCAGCTTTCCCTTAATGATGCCCATTATTTTTTCAATGATAATGATGGGTGCTGTATTAAAAGATCCCGCTGGGCCTATTGCGGTATGGGGCAGTATAATACCCTTTACATCGCCTATTATTATGATGGTGCGCATACCCTTTGGTATACCTAGTACAGTGCCTTGGTGGCAAATTGGTTTATCCATGCTTAGCTTGGTAGGTGGTTTTTTCTTTACTACTTGGTTTGCCGCACGCATTTATAGAACGGGAATATTAATGTATGGTAAAAAACCAAGTTGGAAGGAGCTGCTTAAATGGGCATTTAGAAAATAAAAAGAAATGCATCACAGCAACGTAACCGTAACTATGTGTATAGTGCCGAAATAGTTTGTTTACAAAACAACTAAAACTGCCACTCAATGGCTAAATTTTTCTGGCGTATGTAAGATAGGCTGTGGTTTACTTTAAACTACTTTACGAGCCGCAGCAATGGCTCCTTTCGTATTGCCCTACACACAAACTGACGCTTGGAGAAACCAAAAAAGACTATTTTACCCCCGCACAGAATGACATTAGGGCTTTAAATAATTATCTTAGCAGCCTTAGATTTTAAGTATGGCATTAAGCTGGAATGAAATAAAAGATAGAGCATTAAATTTCTCAAAGGAATGGGCCGACACTACAAACGAAGAAGCAGACGCAAAACCATTTTTAGTTGAGCTTTTTAACGTGTTTGGCATTAGTAGTAAACGAGTATCTACTTTTGAACATAGAGTAAAAAAACTGGATGACAAAGACGGTTATATTGACTTGCTTTGGAAGGGAACTATTTTAATTGAAATGAAAAGTAAAGGCAAAAACCTTGACAAAGCCTACCAACAAGCCAAAGACTATACACACGGATTAAAACAACACGAATTACCTAAATACATTCTCATTTCTGACTTTGAAAACTTTAGGCTTTACGACCTTGAAGAAGATAAGACCGTAAATTTTAAACTCAACGACCTTGTAAATAATGTTCAACATTTCGGATACATTTTAGGATATCAAAAAAAGGTTTACAAAGAACAAGACCCTGCAAACATTAAAGCAGCAGAGTTAATGGGTAAATTGCATGATAGGCTTGAAGAAATAGGCTACACTGGACATCCATTAGAAGTTTACTTGGTTCGTATTTTATTTTTATTGTTTGCCGAAGACACAACAATTTTCAACAAACAACAATTTCAAGATTACTTAGAACAGCGCACAGCCGAAGATGGAAGCGACCTTGCATCCAAACTGCAAGAATTATTTCAAGTATTAAATACACCGAAAGAAAATCGTTTTAAAAATCTTGACGAGCAACTTGCCGACTTTCCTTATGTAAACGGGAAACTTTTTGAAGAAAACTTGCCTACAGCAAGTTTCGATACAAAAATGCGTCAAGCATTGCTTGACTGCTGTTATATTGATTGGAGTAAAATATCGCCAGCGATATTTGGTTCCATGTTTCAAAGCGTAATGAACCCGAAAGAACGCAGAAACTTGGGAGCACATTACACAAGCGAAACCAATATTTTAAAACTTATTAAACCACTTTTCTTAGACGACCTTTGGAAAGAATTTGAAAGTATCAAAGACAATAAAAACAAACTTCCCGAATTTCATAAAAAACTAAGCACTCTCAAATTTCTTGATCCTGCTTGTGGTTGCGGAAACTTCTTGGTTATTACATACCGTGAATTGCGTTTGTTGGAATTAGAAATTTTAAGAGCATCAAACAAAACAGGACAAAGAGTATTTGACGTTCGAGAAATTATTTCGCTTGACGTGGATATGATGTGCGGTATTGAATATGAAGAATTTCCTGCAAGGATTGCCGAAGTTGCAATGTGGCTTATTGATCACCAAATGAATATGCAAATAAGTAATGAGTTTGGACAATACTTTGTTCGTTTGCCTCTGAAAAAAGCAGCTAAAATTGTTTACGGTGATGCATTAGAAACTGACTGGGAAAGTATCGTTTCAAAAATTGACCTCTCTTTTATTATTGGCAACCCGCCCTTCATTGGACATCAATGGAGAAATGAAGCACAAAAAAAAGGAATGGAAAAGGTTTTTGGTGATGCAAAACGAGCAGGTCGATTGGATTACGTTGCAGCTTGGTATTTGAAAGCGTCACAATTTATTCAGGGAACTAAAATTAAAGTCGCTTTTGTATCTACGAATTCCATTGTTCAAGGCGAACAGACTAGTATTCTGTGGGAACAATTATTTAAACAATACAATATTAAAATTCATTTTGCTCATCGCACTTTCAAATGGAACAATGAAGCAAAAGGAAATGCAGGCGTTCACGTTGTAATAGTTGGCTTTGCTAATTTTGACACGACTGAAAAACGCATTTTTGACTATGAAAATATAAGAGGAGAAGCTCACGAAATTAAAGCGAAGAACATCAACGCATATTTGATTGATGGAAAAGAAATTTTTATTGAATCAAGGTCAAAAGCAATACATACTTTCCCTGAAATGACAAAGGGAAGTCAGCCAACAGACGGAACAAAATTGATTTTAACGCCTGACGAAAAAGATTATTTTGAAAAAAACGAACCTTCTTCACAAAAGTGGATTTTACCTTTTATTGGGGGCGAAGAGTTGTTGAACAATTCAATTCGTTATGTTTTGTGGCTTAAAAATTGTCCGCCAGAAGAACTTAAAAAAATGCCTTTGGTTTTGAAAAGATTGGAAGAAGTCAAAGTAGCAAGATTAAAAAGTTCAACTCCAAGTGTTAGAGATTTTGCAAAATTTCCAACGCTCTTCACACAAGATAGACAACCTTCAACTAATTACTTGGCGATGCCAAGGGTATCATCTGAAAACAGAAAATATATTCCAATTTCATTTTTAGAGCCAAACATTATTGCTCACGAAAAACTAATTATTATTCCAAATGCAACAATCTATTTGTTTGGCATTTTAATGAGTGAAATGCACAACACTTGGACAAGATATGTTTCAGGTAGACTAGAAAGCAGAATTAGTTATTCACCTGCGGTTTACAATAATTATCCATATCCGCAAAATACTATATATAAGCAAATCCAGATAATAGAAGCAGCAGCACAAAAAGTATTAGATGCAAGAGCAGAATTTCCAAACAGTTCACTTGCCGACTTGTACGACCCTTTGACAATGCCACCTACATTGGTAAAAGCCCACAACGAGTTAGACAAAGCAGTGGACTTGGCTTACAGACCGCAAGCATTTACAAGTGAAGCCAATAGAATGGTTTTTCTATTTGAGCTTTACGAAAAATATACGGCAGACCTATTTACAAAAGAGAAAGTGAAGAAGGAAAAAAAGAAATAAAAAATGACTAAAGAAAGAAATATATTTCTATTCGGTGCAGGTGCAGTTATTGACTGGGGCGCACCCAAAACAATATGCGAAGGAAATAAATTGACTCGTTTACTAGAGAGAAATTCCGAACAAATCGGTAATCGTATTTGTTGCTTATCACATTTTATAAGAGAAACTGGTTTTCAATGTAAAAGTGGAGAACGGATTAGCAATAAAATATTTGAAATACTAAATAACAATGGTGTCAGTGAAAAAGAAATAAATTTTGAAACGATAATTAATGTAATCGAAGAATTAATTGCTTACTATTCAAATTTTAATGAAGAAACAAAATCTTCATTAATAGCTTCTTTTATAAAACCTTCAGAGGTTATGAATGATATTTTTAATTTTGAAATAGAAGGAGGTATAGCGAAACACGGATACAAATTAATAATTCCTAATAATCCAAACATTGACAAACACTCATTTAAAAACGAAACTCCCGAGCAATTTTTTTTACAATTACTGATAGCTGATTTATTGGATGAAATTATTGGACATATTTCTAAATATTCATATTACACAAATGGAAATCCCACCGTTGTAGAGAATGAAATAAATAAATCACTTAATGATGGTTTTTATAATTGGATAAAATCCATTTCAGGAGAAGATGGAATTATTAGAATGTACACATTAAATTATGACCGCCTCTTCAAGGTTATATTAGAAAACAGGGGATTAGAAGTGTTTGAAGGATTTGAATGTGGAGCATCATCAAACCCTGGAGATGTAATTCCACCTAATGTTAAAAGAATTCTTTCAGATTTTGATTCAACAGTTTACTACAATTTACACGGTTCTGCTTATTGGGATGTTAATGCAAGAAATAATTATCAACTACCTGCTTCTGAATTTTATTTAAGTGGAGTTCCAAATTTTTCATCTAACCTCTGGGAACAGCCGACAAGGCAAATGGATAAAGGGAAAACCACTATGCTAAATAATATAATTACAGGTTACCAAAAAACATCAAAAACTGCGGTTACACCATTCAAGCAAATGTTATCAGCGTTTGACAGAGATTGCGTTTTCGCAGATAGATTATTTATTGCAGGTTATGGATTTGGGGACGAACATATTAATGAAAGTATTAAAACCGCTTTAATTCATAATCCTAAAATAAAGATTACGATTATTGATCCCGCTTTTATTAAAAATAAATTTGATGAAAAGTTAGGCATTGGATTATTTTCTAATTCGCAATTAAATCTAACTCCGAAAAAAATAAGTGACAATTTGTATTCTTATTCAGAAAGTCGTGTTGAGGTTTACACTCATTATTTTAAAGATGTATTTAGTATCAATTTTAACTCTGTCAAATAAATGCCCCTTATTTTAAACAGTTTTTTTGCAACATTTGTTAAAAATAATTATGAGTAAGACCTTGCCCCACATCAAAGGATATAATCTTTTATTTGTCGACTATGAATATGTGTGAGAGGGTTTTATGATAAGAAGATAACTTTTGGCTTTTGCATAAAGAAAATGTTTGTATTACTTGGTGTAGAAAGCAACAATCAAACCTTTTAAAATAAAGCTTCCAAAATGGCCAATTAGAGTATATTATAAGTACTCGAAAAATTGAAGAAGTTTAAAAAAAAAGAAGGCCATAACCATCATTTTAAGCAGCAATTAATATTCACTACTACATAAAATAGCCTTGCCAAAAAAAGGCAAGGCTATTTTAAAATTTATTTGTGTTGAGCGTTAATTACATCCCAATACTTCACATAACTTATCCCGAAGGGCAGGCCCTCGTAAATTTTTAGCAACAATTTTTCCTGAGGGATCTATTAAAAAGTTTTGAGGTATACCTTGTACTTTGTACAATTGAGCGGCGGCATTACTCCAAAATTGCAGATCGCTTACTTGTGTCCACGCTAGTTTATCTTCTTTAATTGCATTTAACCATCTTTCTTTTTGTCCGGGTCTATCCAGCGAAACGCCCAATACAGTAAAGTTTTTTCCTTTAAATTGATGATAGTTTTCAACTACCGTTGGATTTTCATCGCGGCATGGGCCACACCAGCTTGCCCAAAAATCAAGCAATACATACTTTCCTTTAAATGAAGAAAGAGCTATAGGCTTTCCTGTTGTATCAGGCTGTATAAAATCCATTGCCATGGTGCCTACCGAACCTACTTTTTTTTCTGCAATAAAAAGGCTTAGGTTTTTGCCGGCTTTAGATTTTTTAATAATTGGTGCTAGTTTATTATATCGCTCTTCTAATTTTAAAATATCTTCTTGAAAAGAATAAGTGGCTGTTAATACAAATGGTGTAACGTAGGAGGTTGGTTTACCAGTTACCTGCTTATCGATTACATTTTGCATTTGCTTTTGCAAACTATTGTATACGCCCATCATACTATCCCTTTCCGTACCTGGCATGGAGCTATTGATGTTAGCCGCAATACCATTAAGTGGTTGCGCTACCAGCATAAATTCTTTTACAAAGTTGGTAAAATCTTTATGCGAGGGAGAGCCTTCAATTTTTACATCTGCTGGAGCCGATTGGCTACCCTTAACTGAGATAGGTTTATTTTCAACAAATAATTCAATGGGACGAGCGGCGTTTGGAGTGCCCTCGCTACCCACCACCAACATACAAAACACAGGCTCGGCCACTAACCCTTTCAATAAAAATTTTGATTTAATAATTTTAGCGGTGGCCAGTGGCGTTTTTGCCCCATTTTCAAAAAGTTTTACTTCCGTATTATCAGCATAGCCATCCAACTTGCCATCAATGATAAATCCTTTTTTTTGTGCGATTAACAAAGAAGGAAAAAGGATTAAAACAAGCAGGTATTTTTTCATATTGCATATATTTTTTTGAACCGATGACAAAGGTAATAATTGTAAATTGAAGCATACCTATACACCTGTATGAATATAATGTTTAGCCATTTTTTAACCTTTCTTCCTTCATCGGTTAGCAATGATGGAGGTTAAAAAGGTTTGTGTAGTGGCCTGTACATCCACGCTATTTTCCAACGCTTTGATATAGGCACTACCAATAATACCCCCGCTTGCCAGTTGACATACTGCATTAAAGGAGGCTTTGTCTTTAATACCAAAACCTACTAAAACCGGATTGTGGAGTCCTAAGCTGTTAAGCTTTTGTAGATATTGAGTTGAAACTGTATTACTATTTTCCCCGCCGGTGGTGGAGGAAGATGATACGGCATATAAAAAACCACTACTCAACCGATCTAACTTTTTTATACGATCATCGGCGGTTTCGGGAGTTACCAGAAAAATAAAATCAAGGTTGTATTTTTTTATCACCTCGCTATATACCTTTTCAAATTCGTACTCGGGTAAATCAGGTATTATCAATCCATCAATACCGACGGCGGCAGCGGCCGCACAAAATTTTTCAAAGCCAAATTGTAGTACAGAATTCATATAACCCATCAATACTACCGGTATAGAAATGTGTTGTCGAAAATCATTAAGCTGTTCAAATAGCAATTTTATTGTCATGCCATTTGCCAAGGCAATTGCACTACTTTGCTGTATCACCGGCCCATCGGCCAATGGATCGCTAAAGGGCATACCTAGTTCAATAATATTGGCCCCATTATGCTGTAAAGCTTTCATTATTTCTACTGTGCTATCCAGTGTGGGGTAGCCTGCAGTACAATACACATTGAGTATATTTTTACTCCTTGCTTCAAATGTTTTTTTTAATCTACTCATATTAATTTTCCAACATTTCTTTTGGCTTGTTTGCTATGTTTTGGGCACTTCAATCACTATTTCATTTGAAAAGTTGTGCGCTAAAGTATAAAAGCAGTTAGGCCAAACTATTTTTATAAGTTATAAATGCTTCATGTAGGTGCTTAAATCCTTATCGCCTCTTCCGCTTAAACAAATGACCACTACATCTTTTTTAGTAAACGAAAGTTGGCTTAGTGCAGACAGTGCGTGGGCCGTTTCTAATGCCGGAATAATGCCTTCAAGCTTTGCCAATGCAAAAGCTGCTTGCAACGCTTCATCATCAGTAGCACTTACAAACTTGGCTCGGCCACTTTTAAACAGATGTGCATGCAGAGGGCCAATACCGGGATAATCTAAGCCGGCAGAAATACTGTGTGGCTCTATTACTTGTCCATCATCTGTTTGCATTAATAAACTTTTACTACCATGCAATATTCCTGGTGTACCAAGTGCTGTAGTAGCGGCACTAAAGGGTGTATGTACTCCATGGCCTGCTGCTTCTACGGCTATTAATTGTACTGCTGCCTCCTCTAAAAAATGATAGAATGCGCCGGCGGCATTACTTCCACCGCCCACACAAGCTATTACATGAGAAGGCAATGCGGTGCCCGTTTTCTCTACTAATTGCATCCGCATTTCGTGGCTAATTACACTTTGAAAGCGGGCTACCATATCTGGATAAGGATGTGGGCCCACCACACTGCCAATGATGTAATGGGTATCGTTAGGATGATTGATCCAATCCCTGATGGCTTCGTTTGTTGCATCTTTCAACGTTTTGCTACCGCTAGTAGCTGGTACCACTGTTGCGCCCAGCATTTTCATTCTAGCAACATTGGGCGCCTGTCGTTCAATATCTTTTTCACCCATGTACACAATACACTCCATTCCTTTTAAAGCGCATACGGTAGCAGTAGCCACCCCATGCTGGCCAGCGCCTGTTTCTGCAATGATTCGTTTTTTGCCCAATCGCTGCGCTAATAATATTTGCCCAATGGTATTATTAATTTTGTGTGCTCCGGTATGGCAAAGATCTTCTCGCTTTAGATAGATGTTTGTATCAAATTTAGCACTCAATCTCGCAGCAAAAAATAAGGGAGTGGGCCTGCCTACATAATCGCTCAACAGTTGCTGAAACTCGTTTTGAAATTCTTTTTCATTCATGAATTTCAAATAGCTTGTGCGTAGCTCTTCCACATTTCGGTACAGCATTTCTGGAATGTAAGCCCCGCCGAAAGACCCATAATACCCCTGTTGATTAGGCGCCGTGTATGTTTGTGAAGTGGTCATTTCAATATATATGTTAATTTACCTTTTTGATGCGCACTTATTTTGCCTTCAGCTTTTCGCTTTATTCCATTAAAAAAAAATGCAAATAACTATTGCGTTCGTATTAAATTTCCTACGCACAATTACTGCAGACGGTTGCTATGTAAAGTGCCTTTTATACAAATCATTTTAACATGGGCCTGCTTATTTCATACCCATTTTTAATTGCAAAACTTTACTCATATCTTTTACCCCTGGTGCCGTTTCAAATTTGCTATTAACATCTATGCCAAATAAATCAAGATGCTTAAATGCTTTTATTCTGGCAATATCTTCTACGCCAATACCGCCACTTAAAAAAAATGGCTTTTCAATTTTTGCTTTGTTCAACTTACTCCAATCAAACTGTTTGCCCGTACCACCAAAAGAAGGGGATGCGCTGCCTCCTAAACTGGAGGAGGCCCCACCGGTATCAAACAAATAGTAATCGCATACGGCATCATAAGGTGCTACCAACTCATCAATATTTTCATCACCCGTAATACGAAAAGCTTTGATTACTTCTACTTCGGTACTTAAATCCTCACACATTTGTGCACTTTCATCTCCATGTAATTGCACTACCTCTAATCCATAATCGTCAATGGCATCCAACACATCAATCATTGTTGGGTTTACAAAAACGCCTACTTTCTTTAAATCAAAATCCGCTTTTTTTACATCACTTTTAGAAAGTTTGTCGCCTACATAACGAGGTGATGCTGGATAAAAAATTAATCCTGCAAAATCAATATCTAATCCGTCGAGTTGTTGCAATTGCTTTAAGTCGGTGATACCGCATATTTTTATATTCATATTTTTTTGCCATAGCAAACATTTATAACCTTCAAATATGTTTCGTTATGGACTTGGTTTTGGATGGTGATAAATTTTATTGGTGTGTTTGTAATGAATTAAAGTTTTTTATTTTTTATTCGGGATTGTTTTTTACCGCTGTTACAAATGTATGAAAGGCAGTAGCTGGGTTTGCTTCTTTCATAAACTGCTCGCCAATTAAAAACCCCTTAAACCCTGCCTGCCGCAAAGTTACGATAGCGTCTACGCTACTGATGCCACTTTCTGCAATAGCAGGTTTGCCGGCAGGAATTTTATTAATCAGTTGCAACGAGGTATTAATATCCACTTCAAATGTTTTTAAATTTCGGTTATTAACTCCAACCATACTTACTTCATCGCAAAAATGACCGAGCTCTTCTTCATTGTGTACTTCCAGAATGGATTCTAACCCGATACTGTTTGCATAGGCAGCAAACTCCTTTACTTCTGCTTTAGTAAGGCAGGCTGCAATGAGTAAAATTACATCTGCCCCAAAAGCCTTAGCTTCTGCAATCTGCCATTTGTCTATAATAAAATCTTTGCGCAGTACAGGTATGTCTGTTACTACTTTTGTTTGTATTAAATCATCCAAATCTCCCCCGAAAAATTCTCCATCTGTTAAAACAGAAATGCCGGCCGCCCCTTTGTTGTAGGCCGTTACCACCGGCTCCACTTCTAGCTCTTTGGTTTTAAACCAACCTTTGCTAGGGCTTTTTCTTTTAAACTCTGCAATGATGCCGTTGCTGCCGGGAAATAATAAATTTTCTACCAGCGAACGGTTACTTACTTTCCAGAAAAATCCATCCCTTTCAAATCGTTCGATTGGGCTTTTGGCTTTAAATGGTTCTATTTCCTTTTTCTTCGCGGCTACTATTTTTTCTAAAATATCCATTTTAAATAAATCAATTAAAAATTCAAAATTACTATTGTAGTGATACAAGCTTTTTCATACATTCATTTGCTTTGCCACTTTCCAAACTTTCTACTGCTGCATGATAAGCTTCATCATAACTTTTGTATTTTCCTGTACAATGCAAAGCCATTGCAGCATTGGCCAGTACTACAGCATGCTGTGCCCAGGTACCTTCTGCTTGTAGGATAGTCGTAAATATTTTTGCGGCCTCTTCTACTGTGTTGCCACCACTTATATCATCAGCAGCTACCATTCTTTTTCCCAATTGCTCGGGTGTCATTATTTTCTCCCCCGCATTGGTTATTACTTTGGTATCATTCGTCAATGCTATTTCATCGTATCCATCTAAACTATGAATGATGGTAAATGCTTTACCAGTTTGTTGTAATAAGTAATTATAAATTCTTGCCATCTCCAAATTATACACCCCCACTAACTGATAAGTAGGATTACAAGGGTTTGCCATCGGGCCAAGCATATTAAAGAAGGTGCGCATGGCCAGGTTCTTTCTTATTGGGCCTACTGTTTTTAATGCAGGATGGAATAATGGTGCATGTAAAAAGCAAATACCTGCTTCATCAAGTTCCTTTTTCAGTTTTGAATTTTCGTTACTGAATTTATATCCCAGTTGTTCCATTACATTACTGGCACCGCTGATAGAAGAAGCGCCGTAGTTACCATGCTTGGCTACTTTTTGTCCGGCACCGGCTACTATAAAACAACTGAGCGTTGAAATATTAAATGTATTCTTACCATCGCCACCGGTACCCACAATATCTATTGTTTCATATTCATTCAAATTTGCTTTAACACAAAGTTCCAGCAGGGCCTCTCTAAAGCCTTGCAGTTCTTCAATGGTAATGCTTCGCATAAGGTACACCGTCATAAAGGCGGTTACTTCATGCTCGTTATAATTTCCCTTGCCAATGTTTACCAGCACTTCCTTTGCTTGTTCTCTTGACAAGGTTTTGTGTTCGAATAAATATTGTAAAATCTTTTTCATAACGCCCCTCCTAGCCTCCCCACTGGGGAGGAACAGTTTCTTTTTTAAATATTTTTCCTATAGTACTCCAAAGCTCCTCCTCAGGAGGGGTTGGGGATGCCTAACCAGTTTCTTAAAATTTTTTCTCCATCGGGTGTCAGCACACTCTCCGGATGAAACTGCACCCCTTGCACATCAAATGTTTTATGCTGCAATGCCATGATATATCCGTTCGCATCTCTTGCCGTTATTGCCAACGCTTCTGGAAAACCATCCTCACTCACAATCCATGAATGATAACGACCCACCTCTATGCTGGCAGGTAACCCTTTAAACAAATTACTGCTTACTTGATTCTTGTTACTTTCTACTTCAATTGCTGTTGCTACTCCATGATAAACGGTTGATAAATTAGTGAGCTTGCCACCAAATGCTTGCCCAATGGCCTGGTGACCCAGACAAACACCGAGGATGGATTTGGTAGCCGCATATTCTTTAATTAGCGGCAACAATAATCCTGCTTCTTCCGGAATACCCGGGCCTGGCGATAAAATAATTTTATCGTAATCGTTTACTTTCTCTAAAGCTATCTGGTCGTTACGAAACACATCTACTTTGGAATGCGTAATCTTCTCCACCAAATGAACAAGGTTGTACGTAAACGAATCGTAATTATCAAAAACAAGTATACGAGGCCCATCCATGAACTCCGTTCCTTCCCTTCGTTTCACTTGGGAGTCCCGGTGGGAAGGCTTTGGGTCGTTTTTATTACCAGATTCTTTATTACTACTCAACATTTATAGAACTATTATTAATGATGAAACTATTTCTTTAGGGTTTTAAAGTCCTCCTTCGGAGGGATTTAGGGAGGCCGCTAATTCAAGCGCCTTTTTTAATGCACCCAATTTATTATTCACTTCTTGTAATTCACTTTCCGGATTACTGGCTGCTACCACTCCTGCACCTGCCTGGTAAGTGAGTGTATTATTTTTGCTTAAAAAAGTTCTTATCATAATGGCATGATTACAACTTCCATCAAAACCCATAAAGCCAATGGCCCCACCATAATAACTTCTTGCAGTGGGTTCATACCCATCAATTAAACCAATTGCCTTAAATTTTGGTGCGCCGCTAAGTGTGCCCGCCGGAAATGTTTTGGCTACTAGTTCAAACGGATTGCTACCTTCTCTTACCTTACCCGTAACCTCGCTTACCAAATGGATGACATGCGAAAAATATTGCACCTGTCGGTAGTGCGCCACTTGCACTTCATCGCACAAACGGCTTAAATCATTGCGGGCTAAATCAACCAACATTACATGCTCGGCATTTTCTTTAGCATCTTTCAACAAAGCTTCAGTAGCCAATCTATCGGCCTCATCATCACCCGTTCTTTTAAAAGTACCAGCAATGGGATGTACCACCGCTTTACCATTAGTAATTACTAATTGTGCTTCGGGCGAAGAGCCCATCAGTTTATAATCGCCATAATCAAAGAAAAATAAATAAGGTGATGGGTTTACGCTGCGCAATGCCCTGTACACATTAAACTCATCCCCCATAAATTGTTGCTGAAACCGCCTGCTCAATACAATCTGAAACACATCGCCTCTATGACAACTGGCTATACCTTTTTGCACCATTTCTTTATACGCTTCATTCGTCATGTTTGAGTTTTCTTCGCCTTTCAGGCAGAAAGGATATACTGGAACATCCTTACTTCTTATCAATGATTCCACCACCGCTACATCGCTTTCTATGCCCTTGATTTTATTTTCGCAAATAAACAATTCATCTTTAAAATGATTAATTGCAATAACGTATTGATAAAGTCGGTAACGCATAAGCGGTATATCCGTTGTCTGCTGTGCGTTTACTGTTGACAGCTTTACTGTATCAAAAAATTGTACGGCATCATACGTGGTGTAACCAAATAATCCTTGAGCAAATTTCGCTTCCTTTGTTTCACCCGTTTTACTATCAAATTTGTTCATAAAATCCCACAGTAGTTGTGGCACTTCGTTTACATTTTTAATAGCTATTTTTTCAGGTCTTTGTGCCGGCAGTTTAAACTCAATACTTTCTTTAGAAGTAATTTCAATACCTGCAATAGCATTAATACAGATAAAAGAATAACTATTTTCTACCGAATGATTATCGGTACTTTCTAATAGTATTGTATCTCTAAATCTATCTCGTAAGCGCAAGTAAATGCTAACGGGTGTAAATAGGTCTGCCAGCATTTTTTTGCAAGATGTTTGTAGTTCAATTTTCTTCATAAGCCCCTGTTCCGCCAACTGGCGGAGAATTTAGAATTAAAAAAATCTTTTAAAACGCTTTTAATTCCTGTTTTAGTAAAACAATGCAGCATTAAGTTCACCAAAGCCCCTTTAGGGGATTGGGGTAATTAAAAGCCCCGAACATTGTCGGGGCCTGAATATAATTGTACAAATACAGTTATGACATTACAGCCCCATAAGAGTTGTATGCCACCACCATGTATTGTTATACTTTTTCATTACAGCGCAAATATAAAAGCAAATAAAAGAACCGCAAATATTTTTTTGCATCTCCGTCTTATACACTAACGGATGTTTTTTTATTAGCAAAGCCCCCTATACATCCTTTATTATAAAGGTGTAACAAAGCATAGTAATAAAAGGGGCTCTCATCTGTAGTAACACTAGTCAGCAGCAGTTCCCCGCCCGCCTGCAATCTGCGCCGCTGCACGCAAGCTTGGCTGCTTGGCGCAGGATTTACGGCTAAGCGGGGCAGCCATTTAGGGGCATAACATTAATCAGCATTGTGCCGATTTCAACTGTTGTTTTAGTAAATTAATAAATACAAAAAGGCGACAAAGAAAATGTTGAAAGTCAACAGTTTAATTTTTTAAAATAAATGACAAGGTTGGTATATTTTTGTGTTGGCAGTAATTATAAAAACGACAACAACAAATAAACATGACAGATAAAAATTTAATAGAACTCGAAGAAATTCAACAGTATGAAGACAGTTCAAATGAATTGCCACCAAATGATATTGTTGCGTTCAATGAACTTAGGTCTTGTGCTGACCTTTTAAGACTGTATCAAACTAAACAACTTGAAATTCAACCTGATTTTCAAAGAGACATTGTATGGTCAAAACCTGACCAGACAAGGTTTATAGACAGTTTAACAAAACAACTTCCTATTCCAAGCATGTGTATAAGTCTTGATTACAAGACAGACAAGCGACTAGTAATCGATGGACTTCAAAGAATGAATAGTATCATTAATTTTCTATCTGATGACGAATGGAAATTATCTGAACTTGCTGACATCGATGACAAACTATCTGGCAAGACTGTTCATACAATTAAAACTAAATCGAAAGATTTGTTTGACAGAGTTCAAAATGTTATGATACCGGTTACTGTAATCCGTTGTGACTACTCCAAACCGACACACAACGAGTATCTATTTACAATTTTTCATAGACTAAATTCTGGTGGGGTAAAATTAAATAACCAAGAAATTCGCAACTGCATTTACAACGGGACTTTAAACTCGTTATTAAAGATACTTGCAAAATCAACAGAAACAAAAAAATTGTTTGGGCTAAAATCTCGCTTCGCAAATGAAGAAATGATTTTACGTTTCTTTGCTTTCAACGAAAGACTAAATGAATACAATGGCAAGCTTTCAAAGTTTCTCAATGACTATATGTTTGAATATCGAAACATAGATGAAGCAACTCAAATCTCTAAGAAGGATCTATATAGTCAAACAACTAATCTTGTTTACGAAGTAATTTTTGACAAAACTTCGGCAACTTCTCTTGGTAAAACATTTTTGGAAGGGTTGCTATATGGCGTGTCACAGAATTTAGAAAAACTTAAAGAAGAAACACCACATAAAATAAAACAACTTTATGACAATTTTAAAGAGCTTCCTGAATATAGCGTTCAGAGTTTAAAAGAAGGTCTTTCTGCAAGAGAAAAAGTGGTTGATAGATTAACAGCTTCTAAAAATTGTTTTGCTCAGTAAGTTATGCAAGCCAAAAAGCCAATCGAAGATTTATTAAAAGAGCTACAAAAGCTCTATGACAATCCTGCTGACCCGGTTCATAAAGATTATTACTCAAAATTGGCATTACTTGAACTTTGTGGCTGGTTAGAGTTGGTAATTGACGACATAACCTTGACATATGCGAGAGCTAGAATTACTGACTCTAAAAACATTGACTTACTTGAAAAAGAAATTGTAGGTAAGAGCTATGGTTGCGATTACAAGGGCAATTTCAGACCTATGCTTATCAAAATTATTGGACTGACTAACGTTGAAAGATTTGAAAATAGATTAACAACACTTGGTATTTTTCAGATATTAGTCTCTCAACTTGGCTCCTTGGCATCATTAAGAAATCCTGTTGCTCATACTTCTATTGCAGGAGTAACAACTACATTTCATGCACCTTCTACAATGACAAACTATTTAAACACTTTACATCCAATATTGACAACTGTTGAAGCTGAATTAAATGCATTATAAAGAAATAACTACTGCCAACACACGTTTGGCGTCATGCGGGGTGAAGTGCTTAAACTCAAGTGCAGTGCTCCTATTTGGCTTTAGTGGTAGGTTGATAGTGAAGTGCTCCGAAATCCCGCACGAACGCCAAGCGACCAAACGTTGAAAGCAAGCGTAGGACGACTGAAAGTGCAGACATAAACCGACAGAAACCGAGGACAAAAATGCCAACGCTTTGTAAAATTAAAAGAGGTGCAAGCCAACACACAAAGCCAACGCTTTTGCACCACATTTAATTTTACCCAACCGCACCCAAAGCCCACCCACCACCCAACCAGTGGAAGGTTGACACTTTGACGGCAACTTTCAAGAATAACAGGTTTTAAAAACTTAACTTTACGGACTGAAAACGAATAAGAAATTTATAAATGTCAAAAGAAGCAAAAGCAAGAATTAAGATAAACAAACTTCTCGAAGAAGCAGGTTGGCGTTTCTTTGACAATGAGGAAGGAAACGCAAACATTGTTTTAGAGAATAAGGCTAAACTAACACAGACAGAATTAGACGAGTTTGGTGAAGACTTTGAGAAAACCTCAAACGGCTTTATTGACTATCTTTTGTTAGACAACAAAGGCTTTCCTTTCATTGTATTAGAAGCAAAAAAAGAAGACATAAATCCACTCTTTGCAAAAGAACAAGCTAGAAAATATGCTCAATCTCAAAATTGCAGGTTTATCATATTATCAAACGGAAACTTACATTACTTCTGGGATTTACAAAGAGGAAACCCGAATATCATTTCAAAATTTCCAAGACCTGAAACAGTTAATGGTTACACGGACTTTAAGCCAAATGCTGAAACCCTAATCAATGAGACTGTAAATGAAGATTACATAGTAAAAACTCAAAAACCTGATTACGAGAAAGACCCAAGATATATTGACGAAGCTCAACGACCAGCATTTATCGAAGAAAACAAACTTCGTTTTTTACGAAAGTATCAAGTTAGAGCAATTGAAAGAATACAAGAAGAAGTAAAGGAGGGCAAAGACCGTTTCTTATTTGAAATGGCAACAGGTACTGGCAAGACACTTACTTCTGCGGCTGTTATCAAACTGTTTTTAAGAACGGGAAACGCAAGACGAGTTTTATTCTTAGTAGACCGTTTAGAATTGGAAGACCAAGCCGACAAAGCATTTAGAGAATACCTAAAAACAGATTACAAGTGCAGTATTTACAAAGAGAACCGTGATGAATGGAGACAAGCAGAAATTGTTGTTTCAACAGTTCAGTCATTTTTATTCAAGAACAAATACAAACGTATTTTCCAGCCAACTGATTTTGACCTTGTAATTTCAGACGAAGCACATAGAAGTATTGGAGGAAACAGTAGAGCTGTTTTTGAATATTTTATTGGCTACAAATTGGGCTTAACAGCCACACCAAAAGACTATTTAAAGAAAATAGACACAGACACATTAAGCGAAAAAGACCCAAGAGAATTGGAAAGAAGAATGTTGCTTGATACTTACACAACCTTCGGTTGTGAAGATGGCAAGCCAACTTACCAATACAGTCTTTTACACGGTGTTCGTGATGGTTTTTTAGTTAACCCTTCCGTTGTTGATGCAAGAACTGAAATTACAACCCAATTGTTGAATGATGAAGGTTATACAGTTCAAATGACTGATGAAGATGGAGAAGAAACTTCTACAACTTTTTCACAAAGAGATTTCGAGAAAAAATTGTTTTCAGAAAACACAAACCGCATTTTCTGCAAGACTTTTTTAGACAATGCTTTTGTTGACCCAATTTCAAAAGAAATTGGTAAAACTATTGTTTTCTGTGTAAGTCAAAACCATGCAGCCAAAATCACACAAATTTTAAACGAGTTTGCCGACCACAAATTTCCAGGTAAGTATCAATCTGACTTTGCAATGCAGGTAACTTCATGGATACCTGATGCACAACAACACACGATTAATTTCACAAACAATCGTTTAGGAGGCAAAGGCAATTTCTTTGACTTGTACCAAACGAGCAAGACAAGAGTTTGCGTAACGGTTGGAATGATGACTACAGGTTACGACTGTCCAGACTTGTTGAATGTTTGTTTGATGCGACCAATATTTTCAGCGACTGATTTTATTCAAATTAAAGGGAGAGGAACAAGAAAATGCAACTTTGCAAACAAGGAAGTTCTCAAAGACAAATCCTTGATAGAAAATATTGAACCTGACCTTTTGCAAAAATCTAAGTTCAAACTTTTTGACTTCTTTGCTAACTGTGAATTCTTTGAAGAAAAATTCAACTACGATGCAGTTATAAAATTACCGCCAAAAGGGTCAAGCACCGATGGAACAGGCGGAGGCGGTTATACTACACCTGATGATTACGATAGTACCAATCCCGACCCATTAAAGTCTATGACTGTAAATGATGTTGGAGTTGAAGGAATGAAAATTGACCGAATGTATTTCGACAAATTTGAAGACAAAGTAAAAGACGATGTTCACATTCAGGAAATGTTACAGCAAAAAGATTTTGATGCTATCGAACAATACATTTTGAGCAACATTTTTGAAAAACCCAATGAGTATTACAACATCAACAAATTACGCAATGCAATGAAAATTGACCGAAGACTTTCACTTCGAGAAATTATTGAAAAAATATTCGGTTTCATTCCTTACTTCAAAAGCAAAGATGAATTGTTAGAAGATGAATTTGAAAAATTTGATAGTCGTTATTTGCCAGCCGATGAATATTTTTCATTTGCCAAAGACTATTTCAAAAGCTACATAACCGACACAGAGTTTAGAGATATAATTGAAAATAAAAAGTATGCATTATTAAATACTAATCCAAACGGTGATGTATTTAGGAAGTTACCGCCAGAACTTCGTTTTGCAATTCCTGAATACATAAAAGATAATGTTTCACTTAACAAATTCGTAGCTTAAAATGTTAGACCAAGATACAAAGAGAAGAATAGATACAGCCAGAGATATTTTGGTAGGCAAGCTACCAAACCCACAAGCACAAGTGGAACAAATAACCATTGCCATGATTTACAAATTCATGGACGATATGGACAAAGAAGCAATGGAATTTGGTGGCGAAGCCACCTTTTTTACAGGTGAGTTTGAAAAATATAGTTGGACAAAAATATTTGACCCCAAACTCGGTGGCTTTGAAATGTTGGCTTTGTATGGAGAGGCCATTGTAAAGCTTAATCAAAACCCAAGCATTCCTCAACTGTTCCGTGATATTTTCAAAAATGCTTTTCTCCCATACCGTGACCCTGAAACACTAAAAATGTTTCTGAAAATCATCAATGAATTTCACTACGACCATAGCGAAAAATTAGGCGATGCCTTTGAATATCTTTTATCTGTTTTAGGAAGTCAAGGGGACGCAGGACAATTCAGAACACCAAGACACATTATTGATTTTATGGTTGCCATCATGCAACCAAAAAAAGAAGAAAGTATTTGCGACCCTGCTTGTGGTACTGCTGGTTTTTTAATTTCATCTTACAAGCACATCCTAAACGAAAATACCAAAAAGAACAAAGGCGATTTGTTAACGCCTGACGACAGAAAAAAGTTAATCAATAATTTTGTTGGTTATGATATTTCTGCTGAAATGGTTCGTTTGAGTTTGGTAAACTTGTATTTGCATGGTTTTACAACACCAAAAATATTTGAGTACGATACTTTAACCAGTGAAGACCGTTGGGGCGATTACTTTGATATTATTCTTGCCAATCCACCATTCATGACACCGAAAGGTGGAATACGACCTCACAAAAAATTTGCGATGCAAGCAAATCGAAGTGAAGTTCTTTTTGTGGATTATATCATGGAGCATATAAACCCAACCACAGGAAGGGCGGCTATTATAGTACCTGAAGGAATTATCTTCCAAAGTGCTACAGCATATAAAGCGTTGCGTAAATTATTAGTAGAAAAAAACTTTTTATATGGTGTAGTCAGTTTGCCTGCGGGCATTTTTCAACCGTATAGCGGTGTAAAAACATCAATATTGCTGCTGGATAGAAATCTAGCAAAGAAAACAAATAATGTACTTTTTGTAAAAATCGAAAATGATGGATTTGGGCTAGGAGCTCAAAGAAGAGAGCTTTCATCAAGCGATTTGCCAGATGCAATAAATTTAATTACTCAATACAATTCGGCAATACGAAATGATAACTTTTCAAATATTGATTTCGCAAATCTTCCCTTAAATTCATTGGCTATTGAAAAAACCTTAATCGCAAGTAGCGATTATTCTCTTAGTGCTGATAGATACAAACAAACATCTAACCATAAACTTTCAAAATATGAACTTATTGAATTGAGTGAGGTGTGTGAATTATATCAACCTCAAACTATTAGTGCTAGTGAATTCAAAGAAGATGGAGCATTCAAAGTTTTTGGTGCCAATGGAGTTATTGGCTTTTATGATAAGTACAACCATGAACACCCTGAAGTCTTAATAACATGTCGTGGTGCGACTTGCGGTACTATAAACCTTTCAGAGGCAAAGTCCTGGATAACAGGTAATGCAATGGTTGCAAAACCCATTGATGGAAGGTTGAATAAAATGTTTTTATATAACCTTCTAAAGTCTACTGATTTAAGTTCAGTAATTACAGGTGCTGCACAACCCCAAATAACAAGGGCTTCATTATCGCCTTTCAAAATCCCACTTCCTCCAGTATCAATTCAAGAAGAAATTGTCAATAAGATAAAGCAACATGAAAAAATTATTTCAGGAGCAAAACTAGTTGTCGAGCATTATAAGCCTCAAATTGAAATTAATCCTGAATGGGGAAATTTTGATTTAGGAACCATTTGTGAAAATTTCGATAGTCAGAGAAAACCAGTTACGGCATCAGACAGAAAAGAAGGTATTTACCCATACTATGGAGCTTCTGGAATTGTAGATTATGTAGATGATTTCATTTTTGATGATGATTATTTATTGGTCTCAGAGGATGGTGCAAATTTGCTTGCAAGGGTAACACCAATTGCATTTCCAATTAGTGGAAAAGTTTGGGTAAATAATCATGCACATATTTTGAAATTCAAAAATAAATCAACCCAAACATTTGTTGAACTTTATCTTAATTCAATTGATATAAGTCAATATGTAACAGGTGCAGCTCAACCTAAGTTAAATCAACAAAACCTAAATAGAATTTCTATTCCATTGCCTTCACTCGAAGAACAAGAAGCTATCGTTGTCAGCATTGAAAATGAAATTCAACTTGTAAATGCAAGCAAGGAACTAATTCAAGTTTTTGAGCAAAAAATAAAAGCCGAAATAAATAAACTTTGGGCTGAATAATGGCAAACGCAATTGAAATATTAGCCTATTTGCCTAACTCATTTAAAACGAGAGATGAGCAAGATTACATCAATTTTCTTTGGGAGAGTTATGAAAGCAATTACAACAACGGAAAATATCCGTTTGCATTTATTGCGTTCCACATGCTTTACATGAGTTTCGTTTATTTTGAAGTTTGGCAAATCAAAGAAAACAGAACGGCAGATTTTGAAAAAGCAATGATAGGCTTCAACAAAGATTTTGAAAGACTGCTAATGACAGCAACAACTCCATTTGCTTTTGTTGAATTGGGAGAAAGTAATTTTATCCGTTTCTTAAAACTTATCGGTTGCGACAATTCTCAAATTGGCAATTATACTTCAAGCGTAAAATCGAGAAATGATGCAGCACATTCAAATGGCAGAA
Source organism: Bacteroidota bacterium (assembly GCA_039796695.1). Taxonomy (GTDB): domain Bacteria; phylum Bacteroidota; class Bacteroidia; order Chitinophagales; family Chitinophagaceae; genus JJ008. The sequence goes on along the minus strand of JBDKJF010000023.1, from coordinate 2,937 downwards.
TTTTCTTTAACGACCAATCTATTATCGACAGAAAAGTTGACGAAGTTTTACGCTTCATTGACGACATTCAAACACATTCGCAACCAATCATAGACGAGTGTTTAATCGTTTTTCTCAAGGACAGTTTTGACCCAGACAACAGAGAATATTTTGACGACGGCGACCAATTGAGAGAAATTTTAATTCATGGTAATTACTTATCACAAAAGGACATTGAACACTTGCTGACCTTTGACATTACACAATTATCTGCAGAGACAAATTATACTGAAATGGAAACTTTATTTAACGCATTTAAGACAGAATACGCCATCACATAGCCAACGCTTTTGGTAGCACATTTGCATTTTTTGCCGACACACAAAGCCAAACAAAAAAATGCAAAAGAGCTACCAAGCCAACGCACAACGACACGACAAACAATGAACGAAACAACCACGACAGACAGAAGGGCAGCTTGTAACACGGGTTTGGCAAAAGTGGCGGTTCAGTACTCCGCAGACACATTTGTGGTTAATCAAAGTTTGGTTCTCCGCATCAACATTTGTGGTAAAAATCGCCCCCTTCGCCAAGCCCGAAACCGTTAGCTGCAAACAATCCGAAACTCTTCAAGAATTACTGATATGCTCATAGCAATTGATGAAACAGGTGACTTTTCTCCAGAGTCAGAAAAAGCAAGTTTTTTTGTTGCTGCTTTATTTGAACAGCAAAACAATGGGATTAAAATAAAACAAAAACAATTCATTGAGTGGTTCAATGGAATTCCAGTAGAAAAAATAAATAAAGACGGAGAAATTAAAGGTAGTGATTTAACAGACGACGAATTATTAGATTTTGTGCAGAAAGTTTATAATCAAGACCCAGTTTTAAGATGTGAAGTTGTTTGTTTTTTACCTTCAGAAAATCCCGAAACTTTAGTACAAAAATTTAAGGAAATTGAAGTTAAGAGAATATATAGAATGTCTGAAATTGCCAAAAGAAAAGGGAATGTAGAGTTATCCAAGCAATTTGAAAAAATGGCTGTATGGCATAAAAATGCAAAAAAAATGCACTACCCACATTTTATCAAACTAGTAATTTTGAGAAATATAATAGCTAAAGCTTTTCATAAAGCTATAGGAGTATCAATACTACTTGAATTACTAAATGACAACAATTCGGAGAATTTATTAAACCTCGAAATAATAATAGACCAAGACTTTATCAGAGGAAATGACCCTACCATTTTTTGGAAAGAGTTACTTAGGACTTATTTTATAACAAAAACTAAACAAAATCCTTTACCTGCTCTTGATACTTGGAAGGAAAAAGGGCATCCCTTTTTAACAAAACATAAAAATGAAAAAGACGGAATATTAAACTTTAATGACTTTTTTAAAAACAAGTGCAATTTTGTAGAATCACATAAACATTTCGAAGTTCAAATCGCAGACATCATTGCCATAATTATCAATCGTACTCATAATAGACAAAAGGCTATAAAAGCATACGAGGAATTATGGAAAATAATTAAAAGACCTGATTTTAAAAGAATTATATTTAACCCCAATTTTAACGACTCAGGATTAGAACCAGAAATACAAGATTAAAATTTGTCTGCAGCTAACATTGAGTTTCCTTTCCCAGACGAGTCTCCTCCTGCAGCATAAATATATTGTAAAAATCTTTGAAGAGGGACTCGTCGTTTTCTTTCCCAGACGAGTCTCCTCCTGCGGCATATATATTTTGTAAAAATCTTTGAAGAGGGACTCGTCGTTTCCTGCCAGGGAGTGTAATCACCATAGGCCGTTTCTGCATGGCAAACATCGGCTTACATGGTGTTTACGCAATGGCACTTCAAAGAGGCTGATTGCTCCCGTGTCAAAGGGGAAAGGTTGCACCTAATACATTTCCCCTTGCCACTTCGCAAACACCCAAGTCGTTGGTGGCAAGCTTAAAACGACACTCTAAACTACTATGAAAATTATTTGGGACATAGACACTAACGACATCAAAAACTTAAATGACTTTTGCAATATTTATAATCAAACTGACTTTTTTATTCGCAGGAGAGAAAGGAATATTAGCAAGGAAAATTTAGACTTGAGTAGAGAATTTATTTGGAAAGCAATGGTAACTTGTTTGCTGACAACTCAACAAAATTCAAGTTCCAACAGCCCTATTTCAAACTTCATTAGACAAACACCTTTTCCTTTAGAATTAAATATTTGTAAGACCAAGAATGACCTTAAAACTTATGTAGCAGAGACAATTTCAAACTTTGGTGGAATTCGCAGAAACTTGACAATTGCTGACGAGTTAGATACAAACTTTAAAAGGCTTGAAAAATCAAATTGGCAACTCTTTGACGCAGTAATTTATAACTTAAACAGACCAGCAACAGAAAGTAAATCGCAAATTGAGAACGAAAGAATGAACGCTGAAATGATAGTTGAAGGACTAAAAGGATTTGGACCAAAACAATCAAGAAATTTGCTACAAATTTTGGGTTTGACAATGTATGAATTACCAATTGATAGCAGAGTAATAAAGTGGCTGACAAACTTTGGTTTTCCTTTTAAAATTTCATCAGTTGGTTTGCAAGACAAAAACTATTATGACTTTGTTTCTGATGCAATCCAAAATTTGTGTGAACAATCAAAAGTAATTCCTTGCCTTTTAGACGCTGCAATTTTTGAAAATGGCGACAAAGGAGAATGGAAGAAAAGTAATTTAGTTTTTTAGTCTTGCCTTGGTGCGACAAGACAAGCCAGCCACCAACATTGGGTTTTGTGCAAGTTGGGCAGACGGAATAAATCTCAACATTTGTTTGTCTCGTCCTGAAATAGGTTGACTAAAAAACAACCATTTTATGGACTTAAAAGAGCAGATTATTAAAGAGTACCTGGAGCAAGGCTGCGGGTACCGCAAGTTGCAAGCTAAGTATGGCATTAGTCG
>JBDKJF010000022.1:0-32824 GCA_039796695.1 Bacteroidota bacterium | reverse complement strand
CGACTAATGCCATACTTAGCTTGCAACTTGCGGTACCCGCAGCCTTGCTCCAGGTACTCTTTAATAATCTGCTCTTTTAAGTCCATAAAATGGTTGTTTTTTAGTCAACCTATTTCAGGACGAGACAGAAGTGTTTTTTTTAATATGGGCTGAGATTTTATTCGTCAGCCCATATTGCATAAATACATTTGTTGGCAGAAGTTATTCAATCTTACTGTTCTAAATCAAAGCTAAATTCAGATTTTTTAATTAATAAAGGTTTTGTAAGCACACATTTTTTATAGTCAAATGACTCTGAAATTTTACTAGTCTGCAAGGATAGATTTATCGTATTCAAAACTGATAGTTTTAAAGGGTCAATTCCTTCTATAAATAATGGTATCACCACACTTGTTTTCTTCAAGTACTTTTTTTTCCATTTGAAAATACTTTGTTGGAAAAAACTTTTTAATAAAACTTTCGTTGGATTATTTTCAGCAGCACCATGAACTAGTGAGATAATTTTTTTATCTATTCTTGAGTAAGAGATTTCTACAAAAAAAATTCTTCCTGAATCGTTTGCTTCAACGAAGACTTTGTTTATATCCTTTTCCAAGCTGCTTAGCCCCCCAAGATATGGAAAACCTTCTTTCGGCTGTGCAGCGGAAGATTTTGCAATAAACAATAGTATTAAAAAAAATGTTTTTTTCATACTAATTACATTTTTTAAGTTTTAAAACCGTCATTTCGGCCAGCGTACCGCTTCTCGCAGCTGTTCGTAGTCGGTTTAATTGCAATGTGTCATCTCCCAAGTCTTTCCATGCTTGTGTTTCATATAAACCACTCCATGAAATTCCCTTATTCGTGTGCACAAGGTAACTGTTTTTGTTGTGGGGAAATAAATCTTTCAAATATCAGATTTTCAACAATAGAATCTATTTTGGTAATGTCCAAACAATAATTGACAATTGAATTTGCAGCACTTCCTCTACCAAATGAGCGAAGTAAGTTGAGTTCATTGCATACATTAATTATTCTTGAATAAAGTATGAAATAGTCAGTAAATCCTTCTTCCCTGCCGAGTGTTCCATAAGTTTTATAGGCGATGTCTCGGCGTATAGCTATTTGTGAGTTAGCTGCCGGACTCGCCGTTGTTATGTTCAGCTACGGAGCAAGCGATTTCAATAACAAAATAATGAATAGTTGCGTCATCGGCTACAACGATAAGTAGATGCAGAAGATAAAGCACGAAATGCAAAATACGAATTGTAGGAAGTCTGTTTTAACTGGAAAGAATGCTGGACCAATGAGTATATGCAGCAAAAGCTAAATTAGATGCATTACAATTTTTGTAAAGATAAATGGAACGTAACTGCTGCTCCGGTGGATTAAGCCCATAGCGTGCAAAACAATATATAACAGGTGAGCAAGGTGTGTATGAAGTGTTTATTACTTTGCACTAGGAAATGTAAATTTGACGGTGCTGTTAGCGCATAACGCCGAGTCCACGGCCAACACACAAGGCCGGTATGAGACATCGGCTAGGAAGTTGTAAATTGTGGATACTCGGGAGGGAAAGAAAGCGACTGTCTGCATATTTCTGCCAACGCCTGTATTGCCGCACCCCGGCCGTATACGGGGTCACTCCCTTCGTCGTTCTATATTGGTGTTTGCTATTCAGCATTTGCAAATAGCAACCCTTACGTATAAAGCTGTGTAATCAGTGGCTATTATCCATTTCGCTTTAGTAGAAAAAATTCGTATTTAATTTCAGTTGTGGCATTTGTAAAATTAGAGGCAAACACTTTTCGTGTAATTTCGTGTGCTCTCCCCGCTTGAAGGCGGGGCAAGCGATAGCAAAAAATGGCTGCACAACGTATACATATTGACGAGTTTTTGCTGCTGGCGCAGCAACACCCCACCATAGATGTACGCAGCCCCGGCGAGTACAACCATGCACATATACCCGGCGCTAAAAGCATACCCCTTTTTACTGATGAGGAAAGAAAGGTAGTAGGAACCGCCTACAAACAACAAAGCCGGCAAGCGGCCATAAAATTAGGCCTAGATTTTTTTGGTCCTAAAATGAGTGAAATAGTTAAGCGTGTGGAGCTACTATTAAGCAATAAAAAAAACGGAGATGCGGAGACGCTAAAGCCTATTGCCAATTGCATATTAGTTTATTGTTGGCGAGGCGGCATGCGTAGTGGCGCTATTTCATGGTTATTGGATTTATATGGATTTAAAGTTTACACCCTTATAGGCGGTTATAAAAGTTTTAGAAACCGGGTGCTTCAAACGTTTAACCAACCATTCCGTTTTAATGTTGTGGGCGGATATACCGGATCTGGCAAAACAGAATTATTAAAAGCCTTACAAATAAGGGGCGAAAAAATAATTGATCTAGAAGGTATAGCTTGCCACAAAGGTTCTGCCTTTGGTAGTATTGGAATGCCCGTACAGCCTTCGCAAGAAATGTTTGAAAATATTTTAAGTGGCGAATTAATCGCTTGGGGCATGGAGCATCAACAACCCCACACACCAATATGGATTGAAGATGAAAGCCAGCGCATAGGCCACATAAACATTCCTAGTGTTTTATGGAAAAACATGCGTCAATCGCCCATTTATTTTTTGGACATTCCCTTTGAGGAGCGTTTAATACACTTAACAGCGGAATACGGACGGTTAGACACTGCCTGTATGCTAAATGCAATTGATAGAATTAAACAAAAACTAGGTGGCCTGGCCGCTAAACAGGCTTATGACTATTTAGCATCGGGAAACACCGTAGAAAGTTTCCGAATACTATTGAAATATTACGATAAGTTTTATTTAAAAGGTTTACACAATCGAGAGGCCTTAAATTCGTTATTACAATCCGTAGTATGTAAAACCACAACCGTTGAAAATGCCAATATTCTCCTTAATGTTTACTCCGATAAACAAAAAACAGTTTAGTTTATTTTTTTTCTTTTTACTTTCTCCATTGTTATTTTTTGCGCAAACAACACTAAATGGGTTGTGGGTAGGCAGTACGAAAAACGATAGTAGCAGCGTTCGAAAGGACCAGTTGTTTGAACTTGCCCTTACCGAATACAAAGGAAAAGTGTTTGGCTATAGCCGCAGCGAGTTTATTGTAAACGACACGTTATATTATATAGTTAAAAGAGTAAAAGGAGAAATTGTAGGCGATACTTGTAGCGTAACGGATGACGATATTATATCTCACAACTTTAATCGCAAGCCAGATAAGGGTGTAAAAGTTACCAGCACTTTTGTAAGAAACAGTACCGATAGTACCTGGCGACTTGATGGGAAATGGAAAACCAACAAAACGAAAAACTATTATGCCGTTTCGGGGCGTGTAAGCGTAGCCGAAGAAAAAGATTTATCGGCATCGAAAATATTTCCGCATTTAGAAGAGCTAAACCTTGCCAACGATGTGGCCTTTTATAAAGAAAGAGTAGAACAACCTATCGTTGTAAAAATAGCAAGGCCAGAAGGAGCCAAACCGCTTACCACAGCCAAAGCATTAACTAGCAACACCCAGCTAAACCCGGCCAAACCAGATGTACAACAAGCCGTTTCTTTCTATAGCGAGTCGGTAAAGCAAACCACCCCCGCGGCTAGCTTAACTACCAGTCCATCCATTCAGCCCTCTGCCAATAACATAAATATTGCAAAGCCAGATTTACAAGTGGCAGAAAGCTATCTTACAACTACCGTAAAAACAACCGATGCTGATTATAAAAAATCAACTTCAACCCTTATTGATAACCCACCAAAAACTACCGTACCTACAAACCCTAATCTACAACAAGCAGAAAGCTATCTTACAACTACCGTAAAAACAACCGATGCTGATTATAAAAAATCAACTTCAACCCTTATTGATAACCCGCCAAAAACTACCGTACCTACAAACCCTAATCTACAACAAGCAGAAAGCTATATTACAACTAACGTAAAAGCAACCGATGCTAACAATAAAAAAACAACTACTAATTCGGTTAATGCTGCAAGCGGAAAACCCGTAATAGCAGATCCGGCTCTACAACAAGCAGAAAATTATAATAACACTTCTGTTGCAAGAGTTAAAAACAATAAAAGCGAAAGTGCCAAAACAACCAGCACTTTACCGAACCCAAAAACAAATCCACAACAAACGCCTACAACCGCCACTAATAATAATACCATCCATAAAACCGAAGAAGAGTACACCTATCCAGAAGATATACCAACTACTGTTGTAAAAACTAAACCCGCCACAACCATACCTACGGCTAATGCCAACACAACGGGCAGCAATACAAAACCCGCCACACCCTTACCTACGGCCAAACAAACAGTACCAGTTAAAAAAACAAACGGAGAAATAACAGCCAGTGCCGAATTAATAAGTGGCAGAAGGTCGGTTTTTACGCAAGAGGTAAATTTTGCTTCAGATAGTTTAATCATTGCCTTATACGATAATGGAGAAATAGATGGCGATACCGTAAGTATATACCTCAATGGTCAATTAATTATGGCAAAGCAAGGATTAAAATCAACCGCCATTAAAAAAACAATAAACATAACACCCGGTAACGAAGATTTTTCGTTGGTTTTATTTGCAGATAACTTAGGTAAATATCCACCCAATACCGGTATGTTGGTTGTGTATGATGGAGAAGATACCTATAACCTTCGCTTTAGCTCCGACTTTCAAAAAAATGCTGGTATAGTATTTAAGCGAAAGCGATAACTTAACCTATGGTTGGTTACATAATGTAAAATGCTTTTTGCACTTGTCCATTGCAGGCCTTTACACAAAAAACTTGTGTAGATGCTGCTTATGGTAGTAGCATTAAAGTTAAATCCATCATCACCAGTTCCAACAATTTATTAATATCGCTATCGGCCTTGCGGCTTCAACCCCTCTTGCTGGAACAATTATTATGAATTATAAAAAATAGAAGAAGCGTTTTTTATCAAAAGAAAATTCGCTACACTACAAATAGGAAAGATAAATCTTGCAATGCCAATCATACCAACATTATAAAACAAGGTGTGGATAGAATTTTTGCGCAGTTGAAGGAATAATTTTTTGCCGGTAAGGTGGTAAGAACAGAAGAAACATTACTCACATATAATCTTTACAAGAAATACTTTTTATTGTTTGTTCTATCGCTTTAGCTTTACCTAAATATTAGAAACTAAATGATAAAAGAATCCAAAATCCCCCTTTCGGGGGGTGGTGGGGCTGGCCTTACCCAGTTCTCTCACGGTGCTGGTTGCGGCTGCAAAATAGCCCCCAAGGTTTTAGATGAAATTTTAAAAAGTAGTATTGCTATACCAGATAATAAAAAATTATTAGTGGGCAATAGTAGTAAAGATGATGCAGCAGTGTATGATTTGGGAAATGGCACCGCTTTAATATCCACTACCGATTTTTTTATGCCGATTGTGGATGATGCGTTCGACTTTGGTCGCATAGCCGCCGCTAATGCCATTAGTGATGTGTATGCCATGGGCGGTACACCACTTATGGCTATTGCTATTTTAGGATGGCCGGTAGAAAAGTTGCCAGTGGAGCTGGCACAAAAAGTAATTGAAGGCGGAAGAGCTATTTGTGCCCAAGCGGGCATTCCCTTAGCCGGTGGCCATAGTGTAGATACACAAGAGCCGCTATTTGGCCTGGCAGTTACGGGTATAGTACCTGTTGAAAACATAAAGAAAAATAATACCGCACAAGAGGGTGATGTATTGTTTTTAACAAAACCGTTAGGTGTTGGTGTATTATCTACCGCACAAAAAAGAGGATTGTTAAAAGGCGAACATTTACCCATCATGATTGAGCAAATGGCTACATTAAATAAAATGGGAGAGGCGCTTGGAAAAATACCGGGAGTAACCGCCATGACGGATGTAACAGGCTTTGGCCTGCTTGGACACTTAGTAGAAATGACGGAAGGCAGCGGCCTGAGTGCTGAAATTTATTACGATAAACTGCCCATTGCCCCAGGAGTAAAAGAATACATTGGCCAGCGCATTTTTCCAGATGCTACTACTAGAAACTGGAATGCCTATAGCCAACAAGTAAAATTTGAAAAAGGGGTAAACGTAATGGAAGCATTTACTTTATTACCCGACCCACAAACGAATGGGGGTTTATTAATTAGTGTAAAAGAAGATGCTGTGGATGAGGTGAAAAAAATTATTGGTGATTTAGAACAGATTGGAAAGATGATGGCGAAGGGGGAGAAGGGGGTTTGGGTGAAATGAAAAAATTAATGTTTGTTATGATTAAATACTTAAAGCATAGTTATTTTCTTGTTGCTTTTTATATTCTTTCTGGTAAATCATATGCACAAATTGACACTTCAGGAGTCATAGCTTTTTTATGATGAGCAATAGATCGTATCAGAAAAGGATATAGGGTTTCCAAGATTAAATCGCACTTATTATTCTATCGACAATTAGCAGATACTACTATAGAAATTGTAAGGGTGCTATACGAAAGAATGGCTGTGCCAAAACACATAAAAGAATAATTTCAATAACTATTTTTTCAGCTTTGCGAAACTTCCGATTTCGCAACACTATTCCATCGTTTTTGGCGATAATTGCTAATCGAATTTTTGGTAAAAAAACATTGAACTAATACCAAGATTTGGTACTAGTATACAAATAAATTACATGGCTAAAAATACTTCCGTTTTATTAGGAGATAGTTTTGAAGCATATATCAATAAAAAAATTTCCAGCGGTTTATATAGCTCTGCAAGCGAGGTAATACGTACTGCCCTGCGCTACATGCAGGAAGAAGAGAAGAAGACAGAACAACTTCAAAAAGCATTAATAGCCGGTGAAAAAAGTGGCAAAGCCATTGGTTTTAACAGAAAAGATTTTCTGAAAAAAATGAACCAAAAATATATATGAGTAAACCCAATTACTCCATTACTAAGCTGGCTGAAAACGACTTAGCAGATACTACTATAGAAATTGTGAGGGTGCTACACGAAAGAATGGATGTGCCAAAACACATAAAAGAATAATTTCAATAACTATTTTTTCAGCTCTTTGCCTCAAGTCTGCCTTGCGAAACTTCCGATTTCGCAACACTATTCCATCGCCTTTGATAATAAACTATTTTCCGTTACGGCCATTACAATCCCTTTTTGCTAACTTTCCATCATGAATTTGGAAAACCTGCGGCCAGATAAATATTTGAAATACCTAAACCCGCAAAACCTTTTTGCAGTAAAGCGAACCAAGGAAATTTTAAACGCTAACCCCACGGTGGAGCCCCATCGGGAAGAGGCTACCCATGTGGAAGTGTCGGTATTTGATTTTAATGCCGAAAATTTAGAAATAAAAAAGTTACAAGCCGTTAGCGATAGCCAACATTACAAAACAAGCGGGCGCACCACCTGGATAAATGTAGATGGACTACGCAAGGCAGATGTGGAAGCCGTTTGTAGTTACTATGATATTCATCCATTAGTTATTGAGGATATTCTTAGTATTAACCAGCGGCCAAAAATGGACGAGGCGGATAATTATATTTTCTGCTTGCTAAATATGCTCTACTACAATGAAAAAAATAATGCGGTGGAACAAGAGCAAATCAGCATCATTCTTTCTAAAGATGTAGTAATTAGTTTTCAAGAAGATGCCAGCCGTGATGTATTTGACTCGCTGCGAGAAAAGTTAAAAATGACTAATAGTAAAATAAGGCAGCGCACCGCCGATTTTCTTTGTTATTCATTACTGGATTTAATTGTGGACCATTATTTTTTGGTAATGGAAAAACTGGGCGATAGAATTGAAATAGTAGAGGAAGAAATAACCCGTGGCAACAACCCAAGAGCCCTGGCTCATATAACACAATTGCGTAAAGAAATAATTGTTTTAAAAAGAAACTTTGCACCAGTACGAGAATTGATTAATGGTTTTTTACGTAGCGATAGCGATTTGTTGGAAGACCGGCATACTAAATATTATAAAGATGTGTACGACCACATTGTACAATCAATAGATTTAATTGAAAACTACCGAGACGTTACTGTGAGTTTACAAGACTTACACATTAACAACGTAAACCTAAAGATGAACGAGGTAATGAAGGTAATGGCAATAGTTACTTGTTTATTAGCACCGGCTACAGTTATTGGTGGCGTATTCGGGATGAATTTTGATACGAATGTTAACTTCTTTCACCAGCAGTGGGGATTTTATACCGCTGTGGGGGCTATGCTACTAATACCAGTTGTTATGCTTTGGATTTTTAGGAAAAGGGGTTGGTTTTGATTGTTACTAATAATTCAGCAACGATTTTATCGGAAATACTCCCACAATAGCTTCGATAGTTTTCTAGCCATTGCCCAAGCCTCGTTCTCATGCGTCCAGCTACTATCTTTATTGTTTTTGGTAAAAATGCAAAATACATAGGGGTTCTTTGGGGCATTCACTATCATGGCTTCGCTACGGCTAGCATTTACACAACCGTTTTTACTAAATACTTCTATTGTGGGTGGTATTTGAGAAATGCCTTCGTCCTCGTCCCAAAAATTACGGCCTAGGCAGCGCATCATTCTTTCGCAGGCACTAGTAGAAAAAATTTCGCTGCGATATATTTTTTCAAACAGCATACCCATTTCCGCTGGGGTTGTTTGGCCCCAGCCATATTGCGTACGGTTGGCTTCTCTTCCGGGAGTTCTAGAGTTTACCCTTGTATGTTTTAATCCTAGGTTGTTTAGTATTTCATTGATGCGGGTGCCAGTACCTGCCATTTTTTGTAACCAAAGGCTGGCTGTATTATCGCTGGTGGTAAGCATAAGCATCAATACTTTTTTCAGCGCAATTTTTTCGCCGTCTTTAAACGATCCTAAAATATCCTCTCCGTCGTACAGCAGCGAATCTTTATATACCAAAGCACTATCGTAGCTTAATTCTTTCTTTTCTATTTTATCAATTATACCTAGCAGTATGGGCACTTTTACAATACTTGCGGTTGGGAAAATAGTATCTGCATGAATACTTACGACTGCCCCAGTTCGCAAATTTTTTACATAAACCCCAACATTACCTTGAAAGCCAGTAATAACATTATTAATTTTTGCTGCAAGTTTTTTATCCGTTTTTTGTGCCGTTAGCTTGACAGAAAAAAATAATACTATTAAAAAAACGATTCTTTTCATTTCGTTAAGCTATTCGTTCAGAAAAAAAATATCACCGGTACATAAAATCTATTACTACATCACAAAAAACACGGATGCCGGTTTTCATTCCGCTATCATCCACATAAAAATCTGCGGTGTGGTGTGGTGGTGCATTTTCTTTTGTGGTTGTTGTAGGCATGCCCCCTAAATAAAAAAAGAATGCCGGAGCTTTGGTGCCATAGTATGAAAAATCTTCGGAACCGGTTACCCACTCTCTTTCTTTTACATTTTCTACACCGGCTGCCGTTGCTAACGATGGAATCGTTTTGTTTACCAACGCTGGGGTGTTATAGGTTACTAGTGTTTTAGTATCAAAGCTTACAGTGGCGATGGCTCCATTTGCTTCGGCTATTTTTTCTGCTGTCCACTTTATACGTTGCTGTACTTCTATTTGCATTTTACTATCAAGCGTTCTAATAGTGCCATCCATTACACATACTTCTGGTATTATGTTTTGACGCACACCTCCATTTATTTTACCCACAGTAATAACTACTGGTGCTTTGGTAAGTTCCATTTGGCGGCTTACTATATTTTGTAATCCTTCTATTATTTGTGCTGATACTTGTATAGGGTCTACTCCTTTCCACGGTTGAGATCCATGGCTTCCTTTGCCTTTTACTTTTATGCTAAACCAATCTGCCGAAGCCATAAAGGCACCCGTTTTATATTCAATAGTACCTACGGGAATATCTGAACCAATGTGCAGACCAAAAATGGCGTCTACTTTGGGGTTTTCCATTACTCCTTCTTTTACCATTAAAGCAGCTCCTCCCTCTTCGCCCTCGGGTGCGCCTTCTTCAGCGGGTTGAAAAATAAATTTTACAGTGCCCTTTAGTTCATTTTTCATAGCTGTAAGTATTTCGGCTACGCTCATTAATATGGCCGTATGCGTATCATGCCCGCAGGCATGCATTACCCCCACTTCTCTTCCCTCGTAGGTGGTTTTTTGTTTAGAGGCAAAGGGTATGCTTACTCTTTCTGTTACTGGTAGCGCATCAATATCTGCCCTTAGGGCTATGCAGGGCCCTGGCTTTGCTCCTTTTAAAATAGCTACCACCCCCGTTTTGGCCACGCCTTCTTTTACTTCTAAGCCTAAGCTTTTTAAATGGGCCGCAATTATTTTACTGGTTCTAAACTCCCTATTGCCTAGTTCTGGGTTTTGGTGCAAATCGTGCCGCCAGGCTATACACTTATTTTCTATTTTATCTGCAGCGGTATAGCCCTTTTGCTTTAGCTTTTGCACATCTATCTGTGCACTTATGGTAGTAGCCGTTATCAATAGAAAGCACAACGATAAAAGTCGCATAAAAAATTTTTTATGAATATAGTACAATTAGATAAGTTGGCTACCTTAATAAAGTTTCTCTATTTTATTTATATTTAACCCAATGCAATTGCTTCGTCATATTCCTTTTTTAAAAACGGTGTTGTTACATAGCGTTACCGCTTTTGGAGGGCCGCAAGCGCATTTAGGCATGATGATGAAAAATTTTGTAGAGGAAAAGCCTTATGTGACAAAAGAGGAGTTAATGGAATACAATGCTTTTTGTCAATTACTTCCCGGCGCATCATCTACACAAACCCTTACCCTTATCGGTTATAAAAGGGGGGGGGTGCCATTGGCAATAATTACATTACTAATCTGGATCTTACCCGCCTGTATATTAATGGGTGGCCTTTCTTTTTTATTACAGTATTTCGATAAGCGAGAAATGGGAACTGATATTTTTAAATTTATTCCCTCCATGGCTATTGGGTTTTTGGCTTATGCTGCTTACATGGCTTTTCCTGTAGCCATTAAAAACACCATTACCTGGATTATTATGGGGGTGGGGGTGGTAATAACTTACTTATTTTTTGGAAACCCTGCTATCATTCCTATATTAATTGGTGTGGCAGGTTTGGTTACTAATTTTAGCCAGAATCGTATTCCTCAAACCGAAAGAAAGCCCAAAAAAATTCGCTGGTGGAATTTTTGGTTATTTGGTATCATCTTTATTACCGCCGCCATATTAAGCGAAAAGGCAAGAATCGATAATTGGCCCAATCGTAAGCCTATTAACCTTTTTGAAAACACATACCGTATGGGCAGTTTAGTATTTGGTGGTGGCCAGGTACTTATACCTATAATGTATGAACAATGGACGGTACGACCCGAAGCAAAAAAGGTAAAGAAAAAAAATCCCGAAGCTATACAGATTGATGAAAATGATATGCTGACAGGTGTAGGTATTGTAAGGGCCGTACCGGGACCAGTATTTTCTTTAGCCGCTTTTACCGGAGGTATGGCTATGCGTGAAGAAGGAAAAAGAATGCAACTATTAGGTTGTTGGATTGGCATGATAGCCATTTTTTTACCAAGTGCATTGTTGGTGTTATTCTTTTTTCCTATTTGGAATAATTTAAAAAAATATGCCGTGGTTTATCGTTCTATTGAAGGTATTAATGCGGTAGTGGTAGGCATTATGATTGCTTCTACATTTTACATTATGCGGGATATCGCTGTTGTAGATTGGGATGTAAAAAGTTTTATAAGTATTGGCATTATGTTCAACACATTTTTATTGTTGGCCTTTACTAAACTACCGCCACCACTTATTGTTATGGGTTGTTTGCTTTTAGGTTATTTTTTATAAAATTATCTTTTATAATACCCTCCCTTTTCTATCTCCTCTCTTACATTCTCGGGTACTAAATAACGAATGGACTTTCCATCTTTAATGTATTGCCTAATCTGCGTGGCCGATAATTGAAGCAGTGGTGCATTTACAATATGTAAGCGGGCATTGATGCTATTATTGATTTCGAAGCCTGGTCTGTTATAAACATACACATCATATTCGCTTACTATTACTTCATAGTTTTTCCACTTGTGTATGTTTTGAAAGCTATCACCGCCCATGATAAGGCAAAATTGATGCTCGGGATGTTTTTCTTTTAAATAAGCAAGGGTAAATGTAGTGTAGGATGGTTTGGGTAATGCAAATTCAATATCAGAAGCTTTCATTCGGCTATCTTCTTGTATGGCCGTTTGCACCAAATGTAGACGGTGGTATTCGTTGAGCAGCGTTTTTGCTTCTTTTAATGGATTGTGGGGCGAAACAACAAACCATATTTTTTCAATATCCGTATCATTTAAAATTTGGTTGGCAATAACTAAATGAGCAATATGTACAGGATTAAAAGAGCCGAAATATAATCCAATTTTCATAACAATCTGATTATCAATTATTTAATTCTACCAAAATATGTTCTGCTTCATTTAGCCGCAAACTTAAATGGTAGCCCGCCACATTTACAGATATGGGATCGCCTAGCGGCGCCACTTGTTCCAGTAAAATTCTTTCTCCTGGCACACAGCCCATTTCCATTAGCTTTAAAAAAATATCATTGTTTATAAACTCTTTTATTACTCCTTCTTGTCCCGGTTTTAAATCGCATAGCCTGGCAATCATATCGCAGATTAATTATTATACAAATCTACCCTTGTTGATTGTTATTTTGTTACGAATTTTGAAAAATGACAACCACATCTACCGTTTCGTTTTTTTTTGAAACACAAGGCTTTTCGTTAACTAATAGAACGCTTTTAAAAATATTTATCTCTTCTATTTTTAAAAAAGAGAAAAAGAAGCTGCACTCGCTTAACTACATTTTTGTGTCGGATAAAAAGCTATTAGAAATTAATCAGCAATTTTTACTACACGATTATTACACCGACATTATAACTTTTGAAATGGGCGAAGGCCCAGCCACCGAAGGCGAAATCTATATCAGCATTGATCGTGTAAGAGATAATGCCCAGCAACTGGGTACCACTTTTAAAGCGGAACTACACCGGGTTATTTTTCACGGCGCCCTACACCTTTGCGGATACGGTGATAAAACCGCTAATGAAGAAGAGACCATGCGTAAAAAAGAAGACCATTATCTAAGCAAATACTTTAAATAAGCCTTTCCAAAGGCCGCAACGACAACTCCACACCCGTTTAACCAATATACTTATACAATCGAAGTTTCACGTAACACCGTTTCAGTCTGAAACGGTGTTACGTGAAACTATTACCTTTGTGGAAACAAGGTTCTATGTCCAAAAGAAAGCGTCCGGTTGAAGAAAACCCTTCAGAAAACCTACTAAAGTTTAGAGAAAAAAGAAAATGGCAAATTGCTCTAAGGCGATATGTGCTTGAGGAAGCACTTTGTGTGGCCTATGCCCCGTATTTTGGTTTAGATATAAAAAACCTTCGTCGGTGGTTTGAATCCCAGTTCAAGGATGGAGCCTCTTGGGAAAACTTTGGAGAACTTTGGCAGTTCGACCACATTATTCCCGTTGCTTACTTTGACTTTTCGGTGGATGATGAGCTTAAGCTTTGCTGGAACTTTACAAATATTAGGGTTGATCATTTTCAAACAAAAAAAGAAGGTGGATATAGACTGGATGTTTTAGCGGCAAAAAATTATTTTAAAGAGCTGTATAACCAAACAAACTACAATAAATGCCAACAGTTGCTAAACAAAATAGATCAAATAGAGCTTTCTGAACGGATTAGAACAAAAGAACAAACGATTTTTTTAAATAAACACAAAAGCTTTCTGGATAAAATAGAAAACTACACCTCTTATGCCTTTAGTTTATTAAACTCGGGTAAAACAATGGAGGAAATAGATAAAGAACTTGCTTTTATAGAAAAAAACAATCCCACTAACATATAAAGCACACACTTTCGCTTAGCCTCTTATACACTTAATCTATCTTTGCCAACATGTTTCCAGAATACGATGTAATAGTAGTAGGCGCCGGTCATGCCGGATGCGAAGCCGCAGCCGCTGCCGCCAATATGGGATCAAAAACCTTATTGGTAACAATGAATATGCAAACCATTGCCCAAATGAGCTGTAACCCAGCAATGGGTGGCATAGCAAAGGGGCAAATAGTGCGAGAAATAGATGCTATGGGGGGCTATTCGGGTATAGTTACAGACTTAAGCACCATACAATTCCGTATGCTTAACCGTAGCAAAGGGCCAGCCATGTGGAGCCCAAGAGCACAAAACGACCGAATGCTCTTTCACTTAAAATGGAGAGAACGCTTAGAAAACACACCCAACCTAGACTTTTACCAAGACATGGTAAAAGGGTTGCTTATAAAAGATGGTCGTTGCAATGGTGTAGTTACAGGGTTAGGCCACGAAATAAAGGCAAAGTCTGTGGTGCTTACAAATGGTACATTTTTAAACGGCATTGTACATATTGGCGAAAAAAACTTTGGTGGTGGCCGTATGGCCGAAACCGCTGCAACCGGCATTACCGAACAACTGGTTAGCCTAGGTTTTGAAAGCGATCGTTTAAAAACCGGTACACCGCCTCGCATTGATGGTCGCAGCTTAGACTACTCCAAAATGGAGGAGCAGCCAGGCGATGAGGAAGTAATAGGCTTTTCATATTTAAACATAGAGCGACCCAAAAAACAACGCAGCTGCTGGATTGCTTACACAAGCGCACAAGTACACGATGTATTAAAAACCGGCTTTGATCGTAGCCCAATGTTTGCCGGTCGTATAGACGGTGTGGGCCCAAGATATTGCCCAAGCATAGAAGATAAAATAAATCGCTTTGCTGAAAGAGAAAGGCATCAACTATTTGTAGAACCCGAAGGTTGGAATACAGTAGAAATATATTTAAACGGATTTTCAACCTCCTTACCAGAAGATGTTCAATACGAAGCCCTTCGTAAGATAAATGGTTTTGAAAATGTTCGCATGTTTAGGCCAGGCTATGCAATCGAGTATGACTTTTTTCCGCCCACGCAACTAACCTACACCTTAGAAACGAAGTTGATACAAAACCTATTTTTTGCAGGACAAATAAATGGAACAACGGGTTATGAAGAAGCCGCCTGTCAAGGCTTAATGGCGGGCATAAACGCACATCAAAAAGCCAAAGCATTAAGCCCCGTAATCTTAAAAAGAAGCGACGCCTATATTGGCGTGTTAATAGATGACCTTATCAGTAAAGGAACGCAGGAACCCTACCGCATGTTTACGAGCAGAGCAGAGTTTAGAACCTTACTAAGACAAGACAATGCCGACCTTCGCCTAACAGAATTAAGCTACCAACTTGGGTTAGCCTCACAAGAAAGAATGGACTTAATAAAAACGAAAAAGGAGGGAGTAGAGCAAATAAAACAATTATTAAAAGAAATGACTGTTGAACCGGGAGAAATTAATAATTGGTTTGAACAAATACAATCATCACCTATAACTGAAAAACAAAGAGCAGAAAAAATTTTATTACGTCCAATGGTTGAAATAGAGGCACTCGCAGAAGCATTGCCAAAACTAAAAATTGCACTTACTTCATTTACAAAAGAAACAATAGAACAAGCGGCCATTCAAATAAAATACCACACCTATATAGAGAAGGAAAAAGAATTAGTGGTAAGAATGAGTCAACTAGAAAACTTAGAAATACCAGACAGCTTTGATTATAAAAAAATTGTTTCGCTCGGTAATGAAGCCCGCGAAAAATTAAGCCGCATTAAACCTCGTACCCTTGGACAAGCAAGCCGTATATCTGGCATTAACCCAAGCGATGTGCAGATACTAATGGTATACATGGGGCGATAATAAAAGCATTAGTATTAGTAAACTATATATTTTATCTTTAAGAAAATATATAGTATGGGTAACCTACAATCCAGAAAATCTTTTTTACAAAAAACTACTGCCCTAGCAGCTGGCTTAACGGGTATTGGTATAATGCCGCTATTAGCCAAAGAAAAAACACTATCAACTGAAGATGGTTTATTTGTCATTGGCCCTATTGATGGCTATTCCCCACATATTGGCGCACTAGTTACCATGCTTAACTATAATAGATATACAGTATTGAATGCCGTAAAAAATTTAACGATAGCAGAGCTAGATCATTTACATGATTCAAAATCAAACTCAATTGGCGCTTTAATTATGCACCTGGGAGCAATAGATAAATTTTATCAAATAAATACATTTGAAGGGCGGCAAGAATTTAATAATGAAGAAAAAAAAATATGGGAGGCCGCAATGCTATTGGGCGATGATGGCCGCAAAAAAATAAAGGGAAACGACATAAAATATTACCTGGATTTAATAGGAGAGGTAAGAGAAAAAACATTATCGGAATTTAAAAAGAAAGACGATGATTGGCTATTAGCGATAGATCCTGAGTGGAGCAAAAAAAAGCCGCTTAATACTTATTGGAAATGGTTTCATGTATGTGAACACGAAGCAAACCATCGTGGGCAAATTACCTGGCTAAAAGGCAGATTACCGGGTGCCAAAATAAGCAACGATTAAAGAAATAAAATTCTATACTTTAAAAAACCAAATTTTCCTTATTCTTAATCATAGCATCGGATAATACTGTTACTAATTGTACATTGGTTATGCTTCTAATAATTTGTACAGTTTGTTGTAGCGTACTATCAGATACTTCATCGCCTTTCATTAACCACAAAAAATCAAAATGTTTTAATTCGGGCAATAAATATTCCCCATCAAATTGATTGTTGTATAAATAATGAGAAAGAAAAACAGTGGGCTCATTGTATTCATAAACCTCAAAAAAATAAGTTCTTTGCTTTTTAATGAGTTTCATTTCTAAATCTGGGTTTAGTCGAAAGTTTAAACCTATCTCATTATTAAGGTGCCAGCAAAACCGATAGTCCTTGATAGCTGACATGATACCCAATAAATGCGTATCCTCAAAGAAAGCAGCGGTTAGCTCCTTTGTATCTAATATCAATTTATTACTATTTCGCTCTGCCATTAAAAAGAAAAAATTAAAAAGTAACAGTAACATTACCCACCTCGTTTCCTCGCTTATACTTTACCGTAGTAGTATCTCCCTTTTTAAACTTGCCCAACGTTTGCATATAGCTTTCCATAGAGGAAATAGTGTAGTCGCCAATTTGTAATACAATATCGCCCGCCTTTAATCCTGCCTTTTGAGCAGCCCTGCCTTCGCTCACTCCATCCGCCTTTACGCCTGCTCCAGTGTAGGTATAATCGGGCATAATGCCGAGGCTAACACTAAACCTAGCCGAGGTAGTAGTTTGCGCTTCTCTTGTTTTTAAAAAGCTAAGCTTTGGTTGCTTATCTAAAGATTGAATAACGCTGTAAATATGCTTTACAATAGTTTGTATGCCTTGGTAATTAATCTTATCCGCATCATCCGTCGGCTTATGATAATCTGTATGTAAACCGGTAAAATAAAACAATACAGGTATATCTTTTCTATAAAAAGAAGTATGATCGCTTGGGCCGGTGCCACTACTATCTATTTTAATGGTCAACGAACTAGGTGCCATGTCTACGCCGGGATAGGGAAGTGAAAAATTGGTAGCGGCAAGAACATTGCTCCAGATTGGAGATGTACCATAACCACCTATTGTTACAACCTTTGTCGTATCATTCAACCTGCCAACCATATCCATATTAATCATATAGTTGGCGGTTTTTAAATCAACCGTGGGGTGCTCAGTAAAATATTTACTACCATACAAGCCTAATTCTTCCCCGGAGAAAGCGATGAACAAATAGTTATTTGCCTTTGCTTCCGATGCCTTTAATTTTCGGGCCAATTCAATTAAAGCTGCAGTACCGCTAGCGTTATCATCTGCACCATTATGAATAGCTGCTTCGTGTGCGGTATGGCGGCTATTTCCATCTTCACCATAGCCCAAATGATCGAAATGAGCGCCCAAAATAACCGTATTTACTGCGCCATTATCTATATGTCCTACTACATTAGTACCTTTTCGCTTTTTCTCTTGCACGTCTACAGTAAAAGCTAATTGAAGCGGTGCAGAAGGGTCAGTAAAATATTTAGTGGCTACCTCTTTCGTAATATAAACAACGGGAATATTTAACTTCTCAGATCTATCCTTACTATCAAATTTCAACTTATCATCAATAGTAGAAGAGTTAAACAAAACAATAGCTGTAGCACCTCTTTGTGCAGATTTATTTACATTCTTTTTTATATTATCAACCAAATCAAAATGAGGGTTTGTTTTGGCGTCTTCCAAGGTTTCTGCCAAATCAAAAATCCAAGGCATACCCAATTCTAATAAAGCCAAAGAAGAAACAGCCCCAATTTTGCCATTGGCACTAAAAGCAAGGGGAAAAAAATCTTTTCCAACCGTTAGGCTATCCGCATTTATACTAAAACGAGTACCGGGAGCCATCACTAATCCATCATTTACTTCAAAAGGTTGTAAATACCCAGCGGTGCCCTTTGGCAAAAGACCAATACGAAGAAATTGCTCTTGTATATACGCCGCAGCTTTAGCCTCCCCTGCGGTGCCTGTTCTACGACCTTCTAATTTATCATCAGCCAAAAAACCAATATGTACCAGAAGACTATCGGCAAGGCGATTATCGGGAGGGGTAGATACAGCTAACTTTTTTACATTACCGCAACCTAATATTAAAAACGCAAAACAGCTTAAGTGCCAAAAACAAAAACGCATAGCAAATTAATTTGTATGGCAAAGGTATGCACCCAATGCAGCTGTATTAAAACTAAAAAGCTAATGTTGAAAAAATAAATTCCCTTTTGCCAAAGTAAAAGATCAAATATCGTAAGCGGCTTTCCTTTTACCCAATTACATTTGCATTCCATTGGCAACAGAAACCTTACATATTGCACTGGTAGGCAACCCCAATAGCGGAAAAAGTTCCTTATTTAATTGTCTTACAGGATTAAATCAACAAGTAGGAAATTTTCCTGGCGTTACCGTTGACAAAAAAACGGGCACCTGCAAACTAGGAAACCAACAAGCTGCCGTAATAGACCTACCAGGTAGCTACAGCCTTTATCCCAAACGATTAGACGAATGGGTTAGTTACAAGGTATTGCTTGATCAAGATGATGAAGTAAAGGCAAATGTAATTGTAGCTGTGGCAGATGCTAGTAACTTGAAAAGAAACCTTCTGTACTGTTCGCAGTTAATAGATTTAAAGATACCGGTAGTAGTAGCGCTAACAATGATGGATCTTGCCAAACGTAAAGGCATAAATATAGATCTACCCACCTTAGAAAGAGAACTGGGAGTGCCCATAGTAGCGGTAAACCCACGCAAAGAAAAAGGTATTACTGAATTAAAAAAAGCCATCACGCTAACTGCGCAACAGGCTTATAAGATTCCCGTGCGAGATTTTATAGATAACAAACAACTGGCTGCAACTAGTATTGACGAAGTAAAAAAAACAAACCCAAGGTTTAGCGATTATCGCTGTATTCATTATTTAATAAATCATGAGGCGTTTGAATTAAACGAGAGTACCCACGAGCGCTTAGAAAAAATTAAAACGCATACACATTTTAATACCACCAAGACTCAAGCAGCAGAAATACTTGAACGCTACACCCATATAAGACAAGTAATGCAGCAAGCGGTAAGCGAGCCCGACCCTTTGCAGAAATCATTATTTACAGAAAAGCTAGACAACCTACTCTTACACCGTGTATGGGGCTACGCAATACTATTAGCCGTACTATTTTTATTGTTTCAAAGCGTATTTTGGCTGGCACAATATCCTATGGATTGGATGGAACTTGCCTTTGCTAAAATAAGCGGTTGGCTTAGCACTACCTTACCCAACAACAGATGGACGGACCTATTAATAAATGGCTTAATAGCTGGCATAGGCGGTATTCTTGTATTTGTACCACAAATAATGATATTGTTTGGGCTTATAACTTTATTAGAAGATTCTGGCTATATGGCCCGCATAAGTTTTTTAAGTGATAAGCTAATGAGGAGTGTGGGCTTAAATGGAAAAAGCGTAATGCCCATGATAAGCGGCTTCGCTTGTGCAGTACCCGCCATTATGAGTGCCCGCAATATTGAAAATAGAAAAGAGCGACTGTTAACTATTTTAATAACTCCGCTCATGAGCTGTTCGGCTAGATTGCCAGTATATTTTATATTAATAGGCTTAGTAATTCCAAAAACATATCTATTTGGATTTTTAGGGGTACAAGGATTGGTAATGATGGGGCTTTATTTATTGGGCCTAGTAATGGCCTTACTAGTATCGTACGTAGCTAAATGGTTTATAAAAATACAAGAGAAAAGCTTTTTTATACTAGAGTTGCCCACCTACCGCTCTCCCAGGTGGGGCAACGTAGTAAGCACCATGCTAAACAAAGCAAAAATTTTTGTATTTGATGCTGGTAAAGTAATAATGATTATAAGTTTATTACTATGGGCTTTATCTTCCTTTGGTCCGACAAATAAAATGAAAAATATAGCGGCAAAATATGAAACATTAAAGCAAAATGCTAATGCCGATATAACGCAACTAGAAAAAAACTATAATACAGAAAAGCTAGAAAACTCCTATGCCGGTATAATGGGTAAAAGTATAGAACCCATCATAAAACCATTGGGCTTTGATTGGAAAATAGGCATAGCGCTTATTACCTCATTTGCCGCACGAGAAGTATTTGTAGGTACAATGGCCACGCTTTACAGTGTAGGAGAAGATGATGACGAAGGAAAAGCATTAAAAGAAAAAATGAAAGCCGCAACCCATGCTAATGGTGCTCCGGTGTTTACATTAGGCGCCGGCTTATCGCTTATGATTTTTTATGTTTTTGCAATGCAGTGTATGAGCACATTAGCCATTGTAAAAAAAGAAACTAAAAGTTGGAAATGGCCATTAATACAATTAGTATATATGACGGCTTTGGCGTATGTAATGAGTTGGTTAGTTTATCAACTATTCTAAATCAACTAAAAATTTAACCTTACAAAAAACTACAGTTGCGCCTCACTTTTTTGCTTATAAACGGGCACTGTACTACATGGCTCGCCGTACATAATGCTTTTAACTACCGGGCGTAGGCGTTTAGTAATTTCCATATATACAAACTCGTCAATGGGTACATCGCCACAGCCTTTAACTACCACTCTTTTGTCAATAAAATTAGCGGTATCAATAGCAGCAATATTTTTCAAAAAAAGGGCCTTGTGTAAATCCTTGTCCGTGCCCATTATAAAAAAAGCGGCAATAGGTTCTAAAAGTGTGGCCACCAGCATCCATGCCCAAACAGGAATGATGGCATCGGCGGAGCAATAAACAGCTACTGCTTTATTTTTAAAGATTGACCAATCTAAATTTTTTAAAGCGGCTCTAAAATCTTTTTCTTTTAAAATCATACCCATAAAAAGATAATCCTTCATATCAAAAAACGCCTTTTCCTCACAAGGGTAATACGCTTCTAAATCAAGTGACACTAAACCACTTTCTGCAACTTTATTGATAAAAAGATCGCTCATAGTTATAAGCCTTGTTTTAAAAAAACAAATTTACAAAATCTTTCAGCCGTATTTCTTGCGAGATGCGTAAACAAAAAATCCCGTCAATTGCTTGACGGGATGGTAGTTAGTATTGGTTGTGTAAAAAGTGAACTTATTTTCCTCTATTATCTTTTATAGTAGCCCCTTTTCTAAGGCCAGGCGTAGGATCGCCAAGGGTACCAATTTTTTGTTGTGCTAGCATTTTACGCTGATCGTTTACATCGCCCGCTACTACAGGGGTAGTGGTTACGTTTTCTACTTTAAGTACAAATACACCACTTTGTCCGGCAATTACTTCTGGCACTGCCTTGCCATTGTTGGCAGGATAGAAAGAAGCGCCAATTACTTTTGGCTCATAGCCCAGTGCTGATGGTTGTCTTAAATCTAAACGTATGCTATCGGCTACTTCAATTGTTTTGCCACCCAATGCAGTAGCAGCTGCTTCAAGTGTGCTAACCTTTCCAATTTTTTGAGTTAAAATGGCGGCTTTTTTCTTATTGCGCAGTGCGGGTTCGGCAATCAAGCGGGCTTTGCTTACAGACATAGTGCCTTCTTCTAACACTTCAGAAACCACAGCTACCACATAATTATCACCCACTCTTTCGGGTTTTAAAACTTCGCCCTTATCTGCTGCATACACATTGCGCACAAACTCTGCAGAATTGCCCATGCCCATTACATTATCAGACGATGGAATAATGTTAGTAGCTATATTCTTTAAAATACCTTTTGCTTTTAAGGTTTTTTCATACTGCTCGTCAAACGATTTTTGATCTTTTACATCGCCAAAAAAACGATTTGCTTCGTTTACAGCGTTGTTTAAGGTTTCTGAGCTTACTGCAATTTCTTTCGTTAAATAAGCAATTTTATAAGCAGGTCCGCTTCCTTTCTGAGAAAGAATTTCTATGTAATGATAGCCAAACTGTGTTTTTACAACACCCTTGGTACCCACGCCATTGCCAAATATAAAGTCGTTAAACTCGGGTACCATTCTACCCGTAGTTACATTATCATAAATACCACCAGTATATTGTTTTGTTTGTGGGTCTTCTTTAGTATCGTCCGAAAACTTAACACAAAGTGTATCAAAGTTTGCACCACCCGCTATGGCCGATTGAATACTATCAATCAATTTTTTTGCCGTTGCAGAATCTCTTTGTTGTGTGTTAACTAAAATATGGCGCACTTTTACGGTATCTGGAAAAGTTCTTACACCTTCTACCTTTGCTAAGGCATAGTAATTACCATCAAGATAAGGCCCATACACACTACCAACCGGCGTGCGGAAAATGGAATCTTTGGATTGAATTTTTATTTCCTTACTGCTGATATAACCATTGTAGTAATTATTCATTCCTTGTTTTAAAAGGAAACTCTCTGTTTGGCTTGTACTATCAAATTCAGCTTTGGTATTTAATAATTTTGCATAAGCCGTTGCACTATCTTTTCCAGACGGTGAAGCGCTGAAAGATACATAGCTGATACTACGGCTTTCTTGTTGCTTGAACTCTTCTTTTCTTTTATTAATGTAGTCCGCTATTTCCTTATCCTCAATTTTAATAGTACTGTCAGGTATAGTAGCATACGTTTCTTTTACATAAGAAACCCTAGCCATGAGGCTATTATCGGCATTTTGTTTTTCGATAAACCACTTAGGTACGTTTACCGTTTTATTAAATAGCGATCTATATTTTTCTTGTAAGCGATATTGTACAAAATTGTCAATATCTGCACGCATACCTGCTTTTTGTTCGGGCGTACCTTTTTTCAAAGTCTGCTCTATCATTTCTTTTGCCTTGGCAGGACTAAATGCACCTGTTTTTTCATCTAAAAACTGTGGCACTTGCTTGTAATAACTGTTTTCGCCATACAGCATATCGCCTATTTCTCTCTTGTTAACTTGAATGCCTAGTTTGCTAATTTCTTCATCCACTAGTACACTCATAATTTGCTGCTCCCATGCTTGTTGGCGGGCTTGCTGTGCCGCCATTTCAGCAGGGTAACCTTGCTGCTCCATTTGCGCTTGCGCTTGCTTTGCTTTAGCATCTAACTGGGCCGGATCGATGGTGCGACCATTTACAGAACCCAAAGAACTAGCTCCACCGCCACCGCCATAACGGCCACGACTTTGGAAATAATCGGTTAATACAAAACCTAACAACGCAAGGGCAATAAGTACTACAGTAACTTTTGCATACTTATCCCTTATATCCTGAATAATAGACATAGTAAACCTAATTTTAAAGGATGGCAAAAATAGGGGTTTTGGGGATATGGTGTGAGTAAGTAGGCTAATTAGTTTGGGCAAAATAATGCCCATTAGCTTATGGCTAATGGGCCACAACAACTTTTAGGGACCAAAGAAGCTGTTGATCTTACTATTTTGCCGGTTTTGCGCTTTTGGGGTGTACTAACTTCATTTCCTTTACTAAATGCCCGGCGCCAGCATATTTATCTACTACAAATAAAATATATCGAATATCCACCATTATATTTCGACAGATGGATGCATCATAATTTATATCACTCATTGTACCCTCCCAAGCCCTATCAAAATTGAGACCAACTAAATTACCGTAGGCATCTAAAGCAGGGCTGCCACTATTGCCGCCAGTTGTATGATTACGGGCAATAAAACAAACAGGCATCTTTCCATTTTTAGTTTGATAAGGACCAAAATCTTTGTTTCTATATAGGGTTTGCAATTTGATAGGTACATCAAACTCATAATCGCCTGGTTTGTATTTTTCCATTAATCCATCCATATAGGTATAATAATCGTAGGTTTTTTTTCCCTTGGGTTGATACCCATCTACCTTACCGTACGTAACACGTAATGTGCTATTGGCATCGGGATAAAATTTTTTGTCGTGCATAACCTCCATTTGTGCCTGCATATAAGTACGATTAAGCTGATTAATTTTTTCTTGCAAACCAGCTAAATTTTTACTAACCGCGGTGCTATAATGCTGTGCCATTGCTTTAAACAAAACTGTGGCCAAGCTTGAATCCGTAGCAGCTAGTACCTCGGCAGGGTGGTTACGTAAGGCGTCTATAAATTTTTCGCCTTGTTGAAATTGTAATATATTATCATATACCTCGTCCGCTAAAGTTTCAACATCGTTATTATTAACAGCAAGTTTTGCTAATAGATAAGGAGCAATAAATTCAGCAACTTGCTCTTGTGTAAATTTTTTAAGGAGAGCGATAAATAACTGCTTATCCAACGAGGGATTATATTCAGCATAAAATTCTTGCAAGCGACTAATTGTTTTAGGTAAGGCCGCCAAAAAAGCTGCTTCTCCGTTTGCATCTTTGATAGTACGTAATTGTTGTAAAATTGAGGTTATAGAAGCAGCTTCAATTTTACTAATAGTTTCTGTATAATAATCGCGGGCTTTACCATATTTTTCTAAAGAGAGATAGGCGGCAGATAAATCTTGTAGGATAGTACTATACAAAGGTAATTTAGTAGGCATCTTTTTTAATCGGCTATCAAAAAGTTTTTCATAGGCTTTCTTTTTAGCTACCGCATTAGTAGTGCTTAACCCAAGCACCTCACCCTGCCATTTTTTATAACTATTTTGAATACCAGCATACTTAGCTGCGTATTGAATTTTTATACCCTCATCCTTACGCATAAAACTATCTATTATATGTAAGGCCGCTTGTCTTATGCCTATTTTAACTGGATCATTAATACGCATTATTTGCTCTACGGCAGACGAATGTAAGTACTGATTAGTACGGCCGGGAAAACCAAAGACCATCGTAAAGTCGTTTTTTTCCACACCATCTAAGGATATACTTAAGGATTTTTTGGGTGTATAAGGTATATTATCTGCCGAGTATGCAGCTGGCTTATTATCCTTATTTGCATAAATACGAAACATTGAAAAATCGCCAGTATGTCGGGGCCACATCCAATTATCGGTATCTTTTCCAAAATTACCAATAGAAGCGGGTGGGGCACCTACCAATCTAACATCGTTATACGTTTCTGTTACAAACAAAAAATACTGGTTACCTTCAAAAAAAGACCTTACATAACTATCTTGAAAAGCCTCTCGCTGTACGTTTTTGCGCAGCATTGCTATATTTTCATTTATAATAAATTGGCGCTGTGTTTCAGTAATGCCAGGTTTAACGCCCTGCAATACTTGCTTAGTAACATCATCAATACGTACTATAAAAGTTACAAAAAGGCCTGGGTTGGGTATTTCCTGCCCTTTGTTCATAGCCCAAAAACCGTCTTTTATATAATTACGCTCCAGTGTAGAATTATTTTGAATAGCATCAAAACCACAATGATGATTAGTTAACACCAACCCTTCGTTAGAAATAACTTCGCCCGTACAAAAACCACCAAAACTAACAATGGCATCTTTAAGGCTTCCTTTATTAATATCATAAATATCCTTGGCGGATATTTTTAACCCGAGCGCCTTCATTTCCTTTTCATTCATTTGCTGCAAAAAAATGGGCAACCACATACCCTCATCAGCATGCACCACCTTTACACTACAACAAATAATAAAAGCACATACTAAATACGTTAACTTCTTTATCATAAAAAATGATTGGTTTGAAAATAGTGAGGTAAAAATAGTAGATTCTTTTAATTACTATTTAAGCGCAACTTTTACTAATATAAATACGAAAAGGGGGTAAAAAAAAGCAACTAACAATGAACAAGTGAAAATTACGTTATAATATATAGAAGAGTTGGAACAGTAAATTCAATTATTAAACAACAACAGTACTTAAAACCTAAACAAAGGCTACACCAGGAAAAAAATGAGCAGCAATAAGTATTAAAAAAGAGTGTAATTATAATGGGTATACTGAAATTCTTTCCACTTACCAATGTTGATAGCACAAAAAAACTGTGGATAAACCAGTGTGAAACGTTGATATAAACGGGGAAGAATAGGAATTAACTAATTCATTGATAAATAAAAACAGACAGGGGGTGCATAATACCCAAAACATACCCCAATTACACACACTAAAAAAAAGAAGGCTAAAAAAATAAAAATTCACTTTTCTTATACACAAATATGTGCATATCTAAGGCAAACATAGGCTGGCTAGTAACAAGGCATGTTAATATCCTACAAGCGGTTGTGAATTACAATAGAACCGAAAGAAAAGAAAAGGGGGTTATCCACTTATTAACAGCTGTAATAATAATATACTCTTTTTTATAAAAATATAATAATACTATTATTGTATTTAGGCAACCGAAAAAAAAAATTGTTTTGAAAATTTGCAAAGCCTGTGCGAACATTGCCGAGTGATACCGCATCAAGGTTTGAAAAAAGAAAAAAATGGCCCATACACAATCGCTACAAGAAGCATTACAGCAAGTCGGAAAAAAAGGTTTTTTGGACATAGAATTAGATCCCACGATGGATTTATTTGCGGCCATTGAGCGATTGAAAAAAGAAAAAAATGCCATTGTGTTGGCGCATTACTACCAAGAGCCGGATATACAGGATGTGGCCGATTATATAGGCGACAGCCTGGGCTTAGCACAACAAGCCGAAAAAACAAGTGCAGATATGATTGTTTTTGCCGGCGTTCATTTTATGGCAGAGACGGCTAAAATTTTAAACCCAAGTAAAAAAGTAGTTATACCAGATTTTAATGCCGGCTGTTCGCTTAGCGATAGTTGCCCTCCCCCATTGTTTAAAAAGTTTAAAGAGCAACACCCTGACCATGTAGTAGTAAGCTATATAAATTGTAGCGCTGGCATAAAAGCATTGAGTGATGTAATTGTAACAAGTAGCAACGCAAAAGTAATAGTGGATAGTTTTTCACCATCGCAAAAAATAATATTTGCCCCCGATAAAAATTTAGGTGCTTACATTAACAAGGTAACTGGGCGCAATATGGTACTATGGAATGGTGCCTGTATGGTGCATGAAATATTTAGCATAGAAAAAATTACAAAATTAAAAGTACGTCATCCACAGGCTAAATTAATAGCCCATCCAGAGTGTGAAGAGCCACTGCTACGCATGGCGGATTATATAGGCAGTACCACCGGATTACTTAAATATACCCAAACAGACAATGCGCAGGAGTATATAGTAGCAACAGAAACAGGTATACTTCATCAAATGATGAAGGCAAGCCCACACAAAACATTTATACCCGCCCCGCCCAATAATGCTTGTGCCTGTAACGATTGTCCACACATGAAGCTAAATAGCCTAGAAAAACTATACTTATGTATGGAGTATGAAACACCCGCTATACACATGGATGAAATGTTGCGACTAGCCGCCAAAAAACCAATTGATAGAATGTTAGAAATAAGTGCAAAGGCAGGTTTGTAATGAACTACAAAATATAATTATTCTAAACTATAAGTTAGTAAATTATCAATACGCCGCCCAATCAATTCATCATAATAATATACACAATAAAATAAAAAAAAGATGGCACAAATTAATCCACATATCAACTTTAATGGTAATGCCGAAGAAGCTTTTTTATTTTATCAATCTGTATTTGGTGGTACATTTTCAAAAATAATTCGCTTTAAAGAAATGGCGGGTCCTGGATTTTCTATACCTAAAAATGAAGAAGAAAAGCTTATGCATATAGCCTTGCCAATTGGTAATAATATGCTAATGGGTAATGATGTACCTTCTATATTAGGAACTGTAAATGAGCAAGAAAATAGAAGTAAAATAGCTATCAAAGCAAGTACAAAAGAAGAAGCAGATCATTTATTTAATGGCCTATCTAAAGATGGCCAAGTAGAGATACCACTTCAATTAAATCCAGATGGTTCGTATTTTGGAATGTTTAGAGATAAATTTGGTATTGAATGGATGATAAATGTAGAGGCATAATAAAATATAAAAAACAACCGAAGAAGATTATTTATTGTTATTTCTTAAAGTAATACCTGCTCTTTGGCCAGTATGTTGTTTATTATCTACTGTTAATACACCGTTTACCATCACAAAATAAAAACCTTTGGAGTATGCATGGGGTTTTTCAAAGGTAGAAACATCTTTTACTTCTGCTGCATTAAAAATGACAAGGTCGGCGGCCATTCCTTCTTTTAATAACCCCCTATCTTTCAATTGAAATTTTTGTGCCGGTAATGATGTCATTCGGCGTATAGCTTCTTCTAACGAAATAATATTTTCTTCTCTCACATATTTAGCCAGTACTCGAGCATTGGTACCATAGCCCCTAGGGTGTGGCACGCCAGCACCCATTATGCGGATGGTAGCATCGCTAGCAAACATATTAAAGGGGTATTGCATAATGCGTTGTACATCTGCTTCGCTCATACCATGAAATACAGCACTAGCACCACCAGCCATCATTATATCTATTACCGTTTGCACCTCATCCTTTACTTTATGTTTACGGCCTTTTAATAAATTTATTTGCTCAATACTTTTGCCATTATAAGTAGTATCTGGAGCAAAATTGGCCACCACCGCATAGCTTAAGTGTTTTAGTTTTCTTTTTTTCAACCTATCTATAATATGTTGGCTTACTAGTTTTCTTATGGCGGGCCGTTGTAATCTGGCATTTATAGAGTCTTGCCCATCGGCCAAAATTTCATCGGGCAATAATGTGCTAATAGAGGTACTACTGGCTGTGTAAGGATATTGATCAATTGTTACTTCTATGCCAGCCTTACGAGCAGCTTCGATAAGAGATAATGTTTCTTTGCTACGGCCCCAATTATGTTGGCCACTTAATTTGAAATGCGATATTTCTACTGGTATGTTTGCCTCTTTGCCTATTAATAATGCTTCTTCAATAGCCTGTGTTACACTATCTCCTTCATCTCTCATGTGTGTAGCATATACCCCTTTGTAGGCCGCCGCAATTTTTGCCAGTGTTATAATTTCAGGTGTTTTGGTATAAGTGCCGGGTATATAAATTAATCCGGTTGATAAACCAACCGCACCATCCTTCATGGCTTTATCCGTAAGCCATTGCATTTGTTTTAATTCTTCATTTGTTGCTTCTCTATTAGCACGGCCCATTACTGTTTTTCGTACATCATTATGGCCAATAAGGGTGGCTACATTAATAGATAGTTTTAAAGAATCTAACCAATGTAAATAGTTAGCCACATCCACATTAGACGAGCCACAATTGCCAGTTATGCAAGTAGTAACCCCGTCGTAAATAAAACTTTTTGCTTCGGGATCTTTATCCTCATCCCCCTCCAAATGGGTGTGTACATCAATAAACCCGGGACACACCACTAAACCATTTGCATATATTATTTTTTTAGCCGATGCGGTAATACTTCTGTTAATAGCAGCTATTTTACCATCTTTAATAGCCACATCACTATAATACCAATTATTACCACTACCATCTATTACTTTTCCATTACGAATAATAATATCATACTTATCCTGCGAGAAAAGTGAAGAACAGCTAATTAAAAAAGAGAGGATTAAAAAACGCATAGTGCAATTTCAAAGATTTATTTCATATTTTCTACATTCATTTAAACGAAATGATCTTAAAAGTTAATACTTCTCACAAAAAAAACTAGTACCGCAATTAATCAATATTAATTTTTTATAAATACCCAATACAAAAAACAGTATAGTTTGGCTTGTATTTAAACTAAATAAAGGTTATCCCTCTTTATTGCTTTTATCGCCCACAAAATACTGTTCTTTGTTTTTAAAAAGTACATTAAACGTAGTAAGAGAACCGTAGCAGCGGGTAATGTATTGTTGTAAGTTTACCTTTTCCTCCTCCTGTAAAGATTTACTACTATTAATATTTTGTTCTAATACACGCAACCTATCTCGTAACATAACAATTTTGTGAAAAAAATCATCAATCGGAATTTCTTTAGCCTTTAGCGATTTATCAAAAGGCTGAAGTAACATCACCCCATTTATCCATTTATCTCCCAACGGAACAATTTCCGTTATTCCCCCCCACAGTTTTAAAATACGCAGCAACGATTTTTCGGTTTCGCTTTGCGTTTCAACTTCTATGGACACATTTTCGGGGATAATTTCTTCCAAAGAGGCATCGTTTTTATCAATTTCTTTAATACCAACATTGATGAATGAAATAAGATAACTAGCATATTTAATGCCCACTATTACACCTGGGCCATGTTGCGTATGTTGTAAGCGGGTGCCGATACCTAAAATAGTTTGATCCATATAAAAAGGAGTTTTAATTAACGTAACAAATTTATTGCTTATGTAAACAATATGGCAATAAAAGCAGATTCAAAAAAAACGAACACTTATTCTTTTACAAAATCCTATTGTTAAAAATTGGGGTAAGTAGTAAGCGCTGTTAAATAACCCAATATTTAAAGCAGTAGATGCATTAGTAAAAAAAATTTTAAAAAAAACGGTATTAAACAGTATTTTTTTAAATTAAAAAAAACAAGTATCTTTTAACTATCTAATCTGTTCTTTAAAAACGTATCTAAAGATTCTATTTTTTCATCAAGCGTTTTTTTAATGACCATGTATCATAAACTTAAAAAAGTTTCACTGGTTTTAAGCGTAATAGTGGCCTTAATTGGTTTGTTGGTGTTGATAGGTTGGATGGGTGATATTGTATTTTTAAAAAGTATATACCCGCATTGGATAAGTATGAAAGCCAATGCTGCAATTTGTTTTTTGCTAAGCGGTATTACATTAATATTAGTAAGTAGCCAACCAACATCACTTTTTAAAAAACGAATTGCCTCGGCCTTTTCAATCATCATCTTTGCGAATGGTGCGCTTACGCTAGCACAATATATTTTTTCGATCAACTTCGGCATCGATGAATTGCTTTTTAAAGACAATGGCCAAGTATTCGAAAATATACCACCGGGTAGGCAGTCTCCCCCTGCCGCTGCACACTTTCTTATATTCGGTTTATGTTATATTCAAGGCACCGATAAGTTAGCCAAAACCGTTTTTTTTCAAGTATTAAATATTGCATCCGGTACAATTATACTAATGGCCATTATGAGCTATGTGCTAGGTGGCTACGAAATAAATGGCGTAAAACTAAACTTCATTCATGTCATACATTCCACCGTTTCATTTTTGTTATTAAACTTAGCGGTATTTTTTTCGCAACCGCAAACCGGTGTAATGAAATTGATAGCAAGCGAAACACATGTTGGAAAAACCATAAGACAAACAATACCTATATACATTATTTTATTAATTCTATTAGGTTGGCTACGTCAAAAGGGTGAACAACTTGGTTATTACAACGAAACGTTTGGAGTTACCCTATACACACTCTTGCTCATCATTATAATGTGCTATTTGGTATTTTCGAAAGCCATCGTGTACACTGCATCTGCCAAAGAGTTAAAAGAATCAGAAGAGCGCTTAAATAGAGCCGAACAAATGGGCAACCTTGGATATGGTTTTTATGATGTTAAAAAAAATGCCATCAAACTATCGGAAGGGTTATATGCCATACTTGGAGTAAAGCCAGAAAATCTTGAACATAAAATAGAGGGGTTAAAAAAATTTATTCACCCAGGCGATAATGATGTAATTGAAAAAGCCTTACAAACGCTGCTGAAAGAAGGTAAAGTGGATGTAGAGTTTAGAATTTTACAACCTACAGGATGCATCAGAAATGTGTTGTTTAAAACTGTGCTAACTAAAAAGGAAGAAGGCGAAATAATAAACACTTTTACCACCGCACAAGATATTACAGAAAGTAAATTAACGACCGAAACCCTACATAAAAATGAAGAAGAATATAGAATCGTTGTAGAACAAGCAGATGATGGAATTTATATTACAAGCAAAGAAGGAGCATTTATAACGGCCAATAATTATGGCCTGCAAATGAGTGGTTACAGCCTGGACGATCTAAAGAAATTAACCTTTTATGATTTTTTATTACCAGAAGATCTCGCTAAAAAGCCATTGCAAATACAGGCTATTTACGAGGGAAAGTCAATCGTTTTTGTGCGACCAGTAAAAAGAAAAAATGGGGAATTAATAACCGTAGAAATTAAAGGAAAAGCTTTAAACGATGGCCGCTTATTATTATTCGTAAGAGACGTAACAGAGAAAATACAAACCGCCGCCGCCGCAAAGGCAAACGAAGAGAAATACAAACAACTAGTAGAACAAGCCGACGAGGGCATTTTTATAACCAACACGGCCGGCTACTTTATTACCATAAACCCTAAAGCAGAACAGATAATAGGATACTGCCCAGACGAACTATCCCGAATAAATATTTTTGATATAGTATTAGCCGACGAGATGGAAGCCAATCCCTT
Source organism: Bacteroidota bacterium (assembly GCA_039796695.1). GTDB lineage: Bacteria > Bacteroidota > Bacteroidia > Chitinophagales > Chitinophagaceae > JJ008. The sequence goes on along the minus strand of JBDKJF010000022.1, from coordinate 6 downwards.
TATGTA
>JBDKJF010000021.1:0-34384 GCA_039796695.1 Bacteroidota bacterium | reverse complement strand
CAATTTAGCCGCTTTTGAAAAGGTATTTGAAAATAATACAAGCGATGATGGACGAACTTTATCTCCACAAGCCTGCAAAGCCGCTCTGTTTATTAAACTATATAGGGGCTACCCACTATTACAATTACCTTTTCAATTATTAAATGCTTTATTAGAAATAGATGTACAATTAAGCAGTTGGCGCTACCGCCATATGAATATGGTACACCGCATGATAGGCACCCGCATTGGCACTGGCGGCAGCACTGGTAAAGATTATTTAAAAGCCGCCGCTGATAAGCATTATATATTTAGAGAAATAGCACAGCTTAATAGCTTTTTGGTAGAAAGAAGGAAATTGCCTTCCCTGCCTGTTGAGGTGGAAAGGCAATTAGGGTTTAGTAGTTTTTAATTATACCCCTAATTTGTCTTATTTTTTAAGAAACATATCAAGCCCCGACAAAAAGGCAATCCTATTCACTTTAATAATAGATAATGGTTATTTTATAATCCATAATCCTTAATAATCAACAATCACCAATAAAGGATGATAATAAAGTAAAGCCTAGCTGCCGCCCCGTGAACTTTATTTTACCCCTTCAAAAATAAAATTTGTCGTAGCAAAATGCTGCTTAAAAAGCAGTGGTAAATAAAAGCTTACCCCACACTTTTATTGGGTGCTGAGTACACTAAATAAGCAGCCACCAATACCGCTACAATAGCCGGTAACAAAAAAGTATAAGCAGCCCCAACATAGCTCCATAAAGCCCCCCCAATAATACTAGCCGCCATTGTAGAAATACTTTCACAACTTGTGTAAAAACCAACCGCAGTGGCGGTATTATTTTGATGTGCTAAATTGGTTATCCAAGCTTTAATAACCCCCTCTGTAGCGGCGGCATACAAACCATAAAGGATAAATAAAAAAAATAAAATAGGTAAAGATGGCATTGATGCAAAACCAATGTACACCAACGCATATATTACAAAGCCGCCTATAATTGTTACTTTATGCCCCAGTTTATCGGCTATTGCACCCAGCGGATAAGCAGCAGCAGCATAAACTATATTATATAAAACATAAGCAGCAATTGTAATGGCATCACTGTTCCATTGCATGCCTAAAAACGAAACAGTGGTTCCACTCGCTACTTCCTTTGTCAACAATAATAAAAAGATATCCGAACTATTAAAAAAAGCAAACACCAAAAAAGCGGGTACATTTTTTTTAAAAGTAGGCGAGGCTATCTTCCAATATTGAAAAAAAGAAAAGATACTTCCTTTTTTAAATGCGCTAATAGGCTGCCTTTTTTCTCGCAGTAAAAAAATTAGCATTAGAGAAAGTAACCCCGGTATAAACGCATAATAAAATAGCGCTGTATAACCTCCGGGATTAAAAAACAAAAACAACAATGCGATGATGGGGCCAATAGCGGCGCCTAATGTATCCATACCCCGATGAAAACCAAATACCCTAGCCTTGGTAGCTAAGGTGGCCTCTGCCGATAGCAGCGCATCTCTTGGCGCACTGCGCAGGCCTTTCCCTAATCTGTCAATAGTGCGAATAAAAAAAATCCAAACAGGAAAAGTAAATACCGCCATTAATGGCTTGGAAATAGCCCCTAAAAAATATCCCGCTTTAATAAAGGGTAACCGAACCCCCACCTCATCACTCCACTTACCAAAATAACCTTTGCTAATACCTGCCATAAAACCCACCACCCCCTCCAGTACTCCAATAATAAAAACACTGAACCCTATCTCTTTTAAATACACTGGAATTACCGGATACAGCATTTCGCTGGCCACATCTGCCAGCATACTTACGAGTGAAAGAATAAGTACCGTACGAGTGATAATGCGCATACAATGAAGATAATTGAAAATAGGTAGTTCTCTTTTACGCTGTGTATCTCAATGGTAAAAATTACCAATCGCCCACTCAGTAAAAGACAACGGAATAAAAAAATAGCCGAAACAAAATAAACAATTAAAAGTAGCTAGGCCTTCAATAATAATCATAATTAAACCTCATGCTGAATGCCACCGCTTAGAACGGGATTGGCCATGCTATCCGTGTTACAAAGTAGAAAGGTAGGCAAGCGCTTGGAACGATGACAGTAATACCACCGCCTGTAAAAAAATCTTAAAAATCTTTGCCCAGCCTCGTTTTCCCTTTGATTATTCAAATTATTTCCTCCACCTTTGCTTTCAAACCTGCTCAGCGTTGAGCAGAAAATCCAACACTTATAATGGGACTTTTTAACTGGTTTACTCAAGAAATAGCGATTGACCTAGGAACGGCCAATACGCTAATTATACATAACGATGAAGTAGTAGTAAATGAACCGAGTATTGTAGCCTTAAATCGCAACAACCCAAAAGAAGTTTTAGCGGTGGGTAAAAAGGCTTTGATGATGCATGAAAAAACGCATGAAAGTATTCGCACCGTTCGTCCATTAAAGGATGGAGTAATTGCTGACTTTAATGCGGCGGAGTTAATGATAAGAGAATTGATAAAATTGGTGTATCCCAAAAAACCATTATTTCCGCCTAGCTGGAGAATGATGATTTGCATACCCTCTTCCATAACAGAGGTAGAGAAAAGAGCCGTTAGAGATAGTGCAGAGCAAGCCGGCGCCAAAGAGGTGTACCTAATACACGAGCCTATGGCCGCTGCCTTGGGTATTGGTATAGATGTAGAAGAACCAGTGGGCAATATGATTATTGATATTGGCGGTGGCACTACGGGCATCACAGTAATTGCTTTAGCAGGAATTGTTTGCGATCAATCTATCCGCATTGCTGGTGATGAGTTTACGGCGGATATTATGGAAGCGCTTCGCCGCTATCACAGCCTATTAATTGGTGAAAGAACGGCAGAACAAATAAAGATCAATGTTGGCGCTGCGATGAAGGATATAGACAATCCGCCAGATGATTTTCCGGTAAATGGCCGTGATTTGGTAACTGGAATACCCAAGCAAATAATGGTTAGTTTTCAAGAAATAGCCGAAGCACTGGATAAAAGTGTATTTAAAATTGAAGAAGCTATACTTAAAGCGCTAGAGCAAACTCCGCCAGAGTTAGCGGCAGATATTTATCGTAGAGGCCTATATATTACAGGCGGCGGTGCTTTGTTAAGGGGGCTCGATAAGCGCTTGAGCAATAAAATAAAACTGCCCGTGCATGTGGCAGAAGATCCGCTTAAAAGTGTAGTAAGAGGTACGGGTATTGCTCTTAAAAATTATGATAGGTATCCATTTGTAATGAGATAAGGGCCAGAGGCCTGAAGTCAGCAATCGGTGAAATGATGCCAGCTTACGATTGCAATACTTTGTATGGCTTCTGATTTCTGACTTCAAAACTTCGTTTCTTGCGCAACATTTTTGTATTCATACGTCGTTACAGAACTTTTTTCACCTTCCTTTTTTTGCAGGTGATAGCCTTGTGGTTTTTGGTTAGCTATAACCGCTTTCACCGCACTAAATTTTTAGGGGTAGCCAACGAATTAACAGGTCGCATCAACTCTCAATACAATAAAGTAGAAGATTATTTTAGCCTGCAAGAAGAAAATAAGCGGGTTCACCGCCTTAACGATTCATTGCTAAACCTTCTGCCTCGTAATTTTGGTGTGCGAGATACTACCTTGCAAATAGGTATGGATACGTTGAATTATGATACAGCCAAATTTTATCGCCGTTATATTTCTCGCCCGGCTACCGTAGTGTACAATACCACTAATGCACAAAAAAATTATATACAAATAAACCGAGGTGCCGCACAAGGCATAAAGGATAATATGGCCGTAGTAGGATCTGATGGCAGTGTGATAGGAGTTGTGGTACATACCAGTAAAAATTTTAGCCAAATCATGAGCCTTTTGCATGTGCAAAATTCGGTAAGCGCTGCTCTAAAAAAATCGGGCGAATTTGGTACCGCCGAATGGGATGGAAAGGATGCCCACCATATTACTTTAAAAAAAATACCCAAAACCGCCGATGTAAAAAAGGGAGACACTGTACTAACCAGCAGTGTTTCATACAACTTTCCTCCTGGGTATATGATAGGCACCGTGGCCGATGTAAAGTTTGAAAACACCACCGGCATGTACCTATTAAAAATAAAAACAGCCGCCAATTTTTATAACCTGCAGCAAGTGCATGTAATAGAAAACATAGAAAGAGAAGAGCAAATACGGTTAATGACCGAAACGCAAAAGAAAATGGATCAATTAAAATCAACAAACAAGTGAGTGATTTAGTAAGAAATATACTACGATTTATCGTGTTTATTTTTGTACAGGTGTATGTGCTTAATAAAATACCCCCACTACATCAATACATAGTACCCTACATCTATTTTTTACTCATTATTTGGTTGCCCTTTTCGATCTCTAGGATGGGGCTATTATTCATTGGCTTTTTTACCGGACTCACACTCGACTATTTTGCCAACACCCCTGGCTTACATGCGGCTGCTAGCACATTAATAGCTTTTATACGACCATTGCTTATAACTGTACTTACGCCCAAAGATAGTTCGGAGCTAAGTTATAGAGAGCCATCTGCAAAAGCTATGCAGTGGGCCCCATACGCTGTGTATGTGGTGGTACTTACCTTACTTCATAACACCTACATGCTGCTGCTTGAGTTCATCAACATTGGCGGCTTACTTAATTTCTTGATCAAAATCATTAGCACTTCCGCTATTAGCTTACTGTTGATTTTTACTGCCGAATTATTGTTTCCTCGCAGCTTAAAGTATAGAACCAATACCGCATCATAAATTTTTTTTAAAAATAGATTTGGAAACCGCCATTATCACATCGTACATTGCATAAGTAAATAATTTTCCCGCCTGTTTATTTTCCTGACACGTATCGCTATATGTCTGTTTTTAATCAATCAAGAAGCCGAGTTATACGCCTCATTTTTCTGTTAGCCTTTTTGGTTATAATTGGGCAATTACTAAACCTTCAAGTGTTTTCTGGTAAGTATGGCGGCCAAGCATTAGACAATGCCGTACTTAAAAGAACCATTTATCCTCCAAGGGGAATTGTATTTGATAGAAATAAAAAGGCCATTGTAAATAATACTACTGCTTTTGATTTAATGTTTACCCCCGCAGAAGCGAAAGGAATTGATACATTTTTCTTTTGCCGATTGATGGATATGGATACTGCAGAGTTTAGAAAAAGAGTGATTACAGCCATTATTAAAAATGGATCATTAAAGCCCTCTCCTTTTGAAGTATCCTTATCGCCGTCAAAATATGCGCGGGTGCAAGAAAATTTATGGCGCTTCAATGGGTTTTATATACAAGATCGCCCTATTCGATCCTACCCATATGCGGCAGGTGGGCATATTTTTGGCTACCTCGGCGAAGTAGATACAAACTACCTAAAAAAACACATAGAAGATGGCTATATAAGTGGCGATTATGCTGGCATGACGGGGCTTGAAGCCAGCTACGAAAAAGCCTTGATGGGCGAAAGAGGGGTGCAGTATTTAATTAAAGATAAAAATCAACGTATTCAAGGCTCCTATCAAAATGGCACCTTAGATCATCAGGCAGTAGCCGGTAGCAATCTCCATACTAGTATTGATATAGAGCTGCAACTATTGGGCGAAAAATTAATGAATAATAAAGTAGGTTCTATTGTGGCTATCAATCCTAAAACTGGCGGTATCATAGCCATGGTTAGTAGCCCCACTTACGATCCAGGGCTATTAACTGGCACCGAAAGACGAAAACACTTCTCCGATCTTTATACAGACCCAAAACTGCCATTATTAAATAGAGCCGTAAATGCTAGCTACGCTCCCGGCTCTACTTTTAAAACCTTACAAGCCCTAGTAGGATTAGCGGAAGGCGTCATCAATACTAAAACCCAATTTAGTTGTGGCGGCAGATTTTTAGGTTGTGGCATGGGTAAGCCAATGGGCTGTTTAGATCCCGGTACCTACCATCTTTCTACAGGTATAACTCACTCTTGTAATACTTATTTTGCTAATGTAATGCAGCGGGTTATTGACAATCCTAAATACCCATCGCAGGATAGTAGCCTTGCCAACTGGAACCGATATATGTCCGCCTTTGGCTTAGGTCATAAATTAGGAGTGGATGTTCCTACCGAGCAAAAAGGCACCATACCTACTCCCGCCTATTTTAATAAAACTTATGGTTCTGGGAAATGGAATTTTTGCACTTACCGATCCGTAAGTATAGGCCAAGGCGAAGTAGCTACTACCCCGTTACAAGTAGCCAATGAAATGGCATATATAGCTAATAAAGGCTGGTATTATATACCACATATTGTAGACTCTATTGATGGCGGCGACAAGTTTGGATTGTTAACTAAGTATAAAGAGAAGATAACCCCTATTCAATTAGCCGATAGTATTTTTGAAGCCGTACATGATGGTATGCAAGGTGTAATGGAAAGTGGTACTGCCAGGGCTTCAAAAGTTTCGGGCATTACTATTTGTGGTAAAACTGGTACGGTAGAAAATTATTATCGTGGCGTAAAGCAGCCTAACCACTCATTTTTTTCTGCGTTTGCACCTAGAGAAAACCCTTCCATCGCTATTATGTGTGTAGTAGAAAATAGTGGACGGTATGGGGGTACTTATGCAGCACCCATTGTAAGTTTAATGATTGAAAAATATATTAACGACACCATCAGCAGTAAAAGAAACGCATTAGCCAAAAGAATGGAAGAGACCAATCTAATTCCCCCTTTGATGATGAAAAAAATTAGGGAAAAAGATTCTATACAAAGAGCCAAAGAAGGTTTGGTGGATATTAAATCTATAAAAGATACATTGCAATCGGAAGATAATCCCACCGATACTGAATTAAAGGATGCTAAAACAAAACAACCAGCCCAACCCACAAAAGATAGCCATAACAAAAAACCCTTGAATCCTGCCATTCATAAAATAGATAGCTTAACCGACGAAAGTAGAAGAAAAGATACTGCACGCCGAAACTTTGTTAATTAATGAAGACGCATCACCCCACCATATCAAAAGGTATTGATTGGAGTATTGTATGGATTTATATTTTACTAGTTGCCATTGGCATTATCGCCATCTTTGCTGCTACTTATAAAGAAGGCGAGCCTATCCTTAATAGTTTTTTAAAGTTTAAGACAGACTACAGTAAACAATTATATTTTTTCTTTGGAGGCGGGGTCATTGCTTTATTTATTGTATTAACAGATAGCAAATTTTTTTCTGCCACGGCTAACTTAGGTTATGCAATAGGCATATTTACCTTGCTGTTGGTTTTCCCTTTTCACTCCGACATTAAGGGTACTAAGTCCATTATCAAATTAGGTGCCTTTAATTTTCAACCGGCAGAGTTTTGTAAAATATTTGTGGCCCTAGCATTGGCCAAATATTTATCGCTTCCCGAAACTGACTTTTCTAAAACACGTTCCCAATTCATTGCGGCCAGTATTGCCCTTTTTCCTGCTGCTATAAGTATTTTACAAAGTGAAACAGGGCTTGCGCTGGTATATTTTTCTTTTTTTATAGTGATGTATAGAGAGGGGCTGCCCTCCGTTATTTTATTAATTGGTTTTTCTATCGCCATTTTAATGGTGGCAGTAATTATTGTGTCACCTAACATTTTAGCCGCCATTTTAACAAGCATTGCTTTACTCGTACTATATATAAATAGACGGCAACTAAAAAGAAAGCGGGGATGGCTGTTTACCGTTTTGGGGGTCTGGATATTGGCCGTAGGCATACAAAAATTTGCCGTACCCTACCTATTTAAAAATGTGCTGCAAAAGCACCAAGTAGAACGTATATACGATTTATTTGGAAAGGACAATCCCTATGCCGAAGTAAAAGAGGAAGGCACAAAAGAAGAAATAAAAAAGAAAAAAGAAAGTGGCAGTCAATACAATGTACGACAATCAAAAATTGCAATCGGCAGCGGTAGGCTTACGGGTAAAGGCTTACTAAGTGCTACGCAAACAAGAGGTGGCTTTGTACCAGAGCAACGCACTGATTTTATTTTCGATACAGTGGCAGAGAGTTTTGGCTTCATCGGCTGTTTTGTTTTATTGGGTTTGTATTTACTATTACTATTTAGAATTATTACTATTGCGGAAAGGCAGCGTAGCACTTTTAGCCGCTGTTATGCATACGGCGTTGCGGCTGTTCTATTCTTTCATATTTTTATTAACGTAGCAATGACGATTGGACTTGCACCCGTAATTGGCATTCCACTTCCATTTATTAGCTATGGCGGCACCTCGCTACTTACCTTTACAGCTATGTTGTTTATTTTAGTAAGATTAGATGCAGACAGGCAGATGGTGTTGCGTTAATGTAATATTCTACCCCTGATACACTATGGGTTTTCATTATATTAACTTTGTAGCTTTACGTACACGAACTTTTTTTATTGACATCCTTTATCAGCAGTTTTACACATGAAAATCATACCCCTTTCTGAAGGCACCTTTACCATTGATGGTACAAAACGGTTTGTTGCATTTGATACAGATAAAGACCAGATAAAAGATAGGCCTGCAGGCAGTTTAATGGTAGAAGTACAGCCCTTTGTAGTGATAACCGAAAAAGATGTTTTGCTGTTGGATGCAGGTTTGGGTTTCGAAAAAAATGGAGTTCCTCAATTACACCAGAATTTAATACAAGTAGGTATTCAACCCTCGGCGGTAACAAAAGTATTAATGACACATTTGCATAAAGACCATGCCGGTGGAATAGGTGTAGAAAGAGAAGGCCTTGGTGGCCGCCTATCTTTACCGAATGCTATTTATTATGTACAGCAAGCAGAATTGGCTTTTGCTAAAGAAAAAGGCTTCCCCTCTTATCTACCCGAAGAGTTAGAATGTTTGTATAATAATGATAGGGTTTATTTATTGCATGGCGATGGCATTATTGATAACTATATAGAATATAAAATTACTGGCGGCCACTCCCCTTTCCATCAGGTGTTTTGGATAAAAGAAAATAATGAAGTCATTTTCTTTGGCGGGGATGAGGCGCCACAATTGAACCAACTGAAAAACCGCTTTGTAGCTAAATATGATTTTGATGGAAAAAAAGCAATGGAGCTACGCCAGCAATGGTGGCAGCAAGGAGAACAAGAAAATTGGACGTTTTTATTTTACCATGATGTAAAAAATCCAAGTAAGTCGTTTTAATTTAAAAGCCGCTTCTTTATTCGAAGCGGCTTTTAAAATTTATTTATCGCAACCAAGGTCTTGGGTTTATATTTTTATTGTCTTGCATAAGTATTAAGTCAATAGAACCGCCACCTTCATCATCACTACCCGCCCTGCCTATTACTTGGCCTCTTACAACTTTTGCCCCTTTTGCAATACTTGCCGAAGAAAGGTTGCTATAAACAGTATAATAATTACCATGCTTTATCATAACGGCCATACCATCGCCCATATCAAATACACTCAGCACCTCGCCATCAAAAATAGATTTTACAGGCGCCCCCACACTTGGCAAACAAATGGTGATGCCATCATTTTTTTCTGTCAGTTTTGTGCCTTCTATAGCATTTACACCAAAGTTGCTGCATACTACTCCATTATCTACCGGCCAGGGCAACTTACCTCTGTTGGCAGCAAAACTGGCCGCCAGGTTTGTTTCGGCTGCGTTTAAAGGCACATATGTTTTAGCGGCTGGCGCTTTTTTCTCTGGCGGTGTTACCACCTTGGGTTCTACTGTTGGTGTATTCGTTTTGGTAGTTGTGGTAGTAGCATTTTTGGCGTTGGCTTTTGCAATGGCATCTGCCTTTCTTTTTTCCGCCTCAAGTCTTTTCCTTTCATCATCTTCCGCTTTTCTTCTTTTTTTCTCTGCCTCTAATGCAGCCACTCTCTCTCTTTCTATTATTGACATTATTTGGCTTCTTAGTTTAGCATCCTTTTTCTTTTTGTCGGCCATTTGTTTGGCCAAATCATTTTCTTGCGATTTTAATTTTGCTACTACAGCCGCCTTCTCACTCATTTGTCCCTCTAACTCCTTTGTTTGTTCCGTTTGGTTTACAAGGGCTACGTTTTTTTCCTCTTTACGGCCAAGCTGTTGATTTTTTCGCTGTGCTATTAGTTGCTGGGTTTGCTTGATTATATCTACCTGCTTTTCTCGATAGGATCGATAACTCTTTAAGTAGGATACTCTTTTTATAGCGTCGTTAAAACTATTTGCGGAGAAGATAAAATTGAGATAATCGTAATTGCTTCTGTTTTTATAAGCATAAACAACAGTTTTAGCATACTGTGTTTTCAGTGTATCTAACTGTTTATTTAGTCTATATATTTCTATCTCGCTTAGATAAATTTCATCGTCGATAGACCTCAGCTCTTTATTTATATTACTTAAGTATTGCTCCTGTATTTGCAGCTTTCGATTAATAAGGTTGAGCTGCGTCATTGATTGTTTTGTTTTACCCTTTACCGCTGCATACTCACCTTGTATGGCTTTTAGTTCAGATTGAATTTGTTTTCTTTCCCGTTCCAGCTGAGTACGATCTTGTGCCGTAAGTAGAGTAGGCAATAGGATGAAAAACACTAATAGGTATCCAAAAATTTTTTGCATGTGGACTAATTTGGTATTATTAAAGGGCTGCCGAATAATTGATAACGGAGAATACCCAATTTAATTTTATAAGCTAAATGGCTTTGTAAGTTTTAGGTATAGAAAAAGGGAAACTTAACGTTTCATTAAATTCATATTGCTTATAATCCAACCGAAAAGTCATGGTTGATTTTTCAGTGATACGAATTTCTCTTTTTTCTGCAAATAATTTCCCTTTTTTGTTATCATATTTATCATACGTCATTAAACAACTTCTGTTTTGGCGCTCGTTTGCATCATCTAGTTTTGTACTTTGCAATTGTTTTGATTGATCATTAAAAGTAAACAACCCTTTTATAAACTCTCCAGTTGTTTTAAAGGAAATATTTTCTTGCGATCGACTGTAACCAATAATATTTTTATTGAAAAATACAGGATTGCCAATAAAAAGATCTTGCAAGGATTGTAAAGTAAGGGGTAGGGCTGTTAGCTCTTCTAAATAATCAATGCTTCTGGCGGTATATGTTTTATTTTGCTTGTCAAGTATTTTAATCGAATCTTTTGTAATAAGTGCTCGCAAGCCTTCAATACCTAATATAGCGGTTACTGAAATCCAGATAGTACTATCTTTTTGCATACGCACATGAGCGTTAACATTATACTTTTTGCCATCAGCATCTATGTAGTCCACTTCAATTTTTGCTGAAAAGGCGGTGTAGTATAAATTTTTTGCCACTATCATTGCATAATTTTCGGTAATAGTAGCAGCAGTATCCTCTCCTTCTGGCAATATTACCACAGGGTGTATTTGAACCGCAGTTGTATCTGTTTTTGAAATGGCTGTTTGAATTTTTTTAGTGGTACGACAGGCGGTTATTAACGCTGCCGAGGCTAAGAGAGAGATAAAGATGATGTGCTTCATTTCCTAAATTAATGTTTGCCGGTGTGCCCAAAGCCACCTTCGTTTCTTGCTGTATGGTTTAATTCTAGTACTTCTATTAATGTTGCTCTATTAACGGTTTGTATAACCATTTGAGCAATTCTATCGCCTGGGTTTATGATTTGAATAGTAGCCGAAAGGTTGATTAAAATAATCTTAATTTCTCCTCTATAATCTGCATCAATAGTACCTGGCGAGTTTAAGCAGGTAATTCCTTGATGTAAGGCAAGGCCGCTTCTTGGCCTTATTTGAGCTTCGAAACCAATTGGCAATTCTATAAACAAGCCAGTGGGTATACATACTCTTTGTAAGGGTTCAAAAGCCACAGGCGCACCAAGATGTGCTCGTACATCCATGCCAGATGCCCCGGAAGTAGCATAAGCAGGCAGCTCATTACTAGATTGATTGATAATTTTTATCGGCACTATTTGCATGTCCGCAAAGATAACCACGCATTTGTATACCTCATCTTTATCAATACCTTATTACTATATTTTTTGTAATAACACTGTGGCGTAGGCCATCAATCCTTCTTCTCTTCCGGCAAAGCCCATTTTTTCGGTAGTGGTGGCTTTGATAGAGATAGCGGAAGTGGATATTTGCAAAAGGCTAGCAATAGCTGCTTGCATATCGGCAACGTAAGGCTTAATTTTTGGAGTCTCTAGGCATAAAGTAGTATCTGCATTAATTATAGTATATCCATGAGATTTTATTAGCTGATACGTTTTATGCAAAAGAATTTTACTGTCTATATCCTTATATGCTTCATCCGTATCTGGAAAATGAGTGCCAATATCTCCTAAGGCCAATGCGCCAAGCAATGCATCGCATAATGCATGTAATAAAACATCTGCATCGCTGTGCCCTACAGCGCCTTTGGTGTGTTCAATTTTTACTCCGCCAATCCATAAAGCTCTTCCTGGGGCAAGCTTATGAAAGTCGATGCCCGAACCTATTCTAAAAGACATAATTATATTTGGTTAGGTATAAAAAGAAAACGTTCAGTGGGTACTGAACGTTTTCAAAAATAATTAAAGTAAATGCTTATTTATCAGCTTTCTTTTTTTCACCACCGTTTCCAAAGTCGAAAACAACAGAGAAACGAAGTGTATTAGAAAGAGGATTTTGGCTTACACCAGCACCTGTAGGAACAATATAAGCAAAATTGAAATGGAATAAGTTGTAGTTAACGCCTAAACCAGCAGTAGCATAGCGACGGTTACCTTTAGCTTTGTTCTCATAAAAATAACCTGCACGTAGTGAAAACTGCTCGTTATAAGTGTACTCTGCACCAGCAGATAATGTAAATTCTTTTAATTCTTCATTGAAGCCACCTGGAGCATCGCCAAATGAGCTAAACCAGCTTCCTACTACACCTTTAGATCTATATTCTGCTAAAGCAGTAGTGTTAGTTACATCTGGAGGTGTAGGTACTAATAATTTATTAGCCTCTAAACCAAGTGATAATTTATTGGTAGCATTAAACTTTCTAGTATAGTTAGCACCTAAGCCAAGATTTGCAGGTATGAAATCTTTTGCTGTAGCATTATCTGTATATGCAATTTTAGAACCTAGGTTAGACATAACAGCGCCGAAAGACCATCCGGTACCACTAGCACCTACACCATTATGATAATAAGCTAAATCAGCCGCTACTGCGCTACCTGATTTGTAAGTTCCGCTTGGCGTTACCGCACCACCAGTTAAGTTAGAGTTGATATACTTTAAAGTAATACCAACGCCATTTTTTTCGCCTAGTTTACGAGAGTAACCTAAATCTACGCCAAATTCTCTTGGACGAAAATCGCCCGTTATCACTCCGCTACCATCAGTAAACTGAATATCGCCAAGGCTAAAATAACGAACACCACCATGCATAGCAGAGGTACCTTCGTCATCTATTTTAAAATAGCCAGTTACATTAGCTAAATAGACATCGTTCACAATACTCTTCATCCAAGGAGTATAAGTAGCACCTACGCCACCTCTTGATTTGTTGAAGGCAACTTTGCCAGCATTCCAAAGCCCAGAATAGGCATCGGCAGATGTGGCAACGCCAAGCTCACCCATACCGCCTGAACGGGCATCTGGTGAAATACGAAGAAAGGGTACAGCTGTAGTTACTACATTAATAGGGTCAGCTGTTTGGGCTTTTACTGCAGAAGATAGGCCACAGAAAAGCACTAAACCGGCAGTTAGTTTTAAAGCAGTTGGTCTCATTACAAAGTTTTTAATAATGGTGTAAATATATGGCTTTTGAATAAATACTATACTAAAATAGGCTTTTTGATAAAATTTTATTCCAATATTGAATAAAATATCCGCCTTTTTAGTGTAATTCTTCTAAAGCAATTTTAGAACTACAAGGTGAAAACGAAAGATGTTAAATTTTATTGTATATCAACACATAAAAAAATCTACGATCCGTTTTCAAAGCAAATATAGACGGATATACATAAAACCCAAAACAACTGTTCGATATTTTGAAAAGAGTGGTTGAAATGTGGAAAGTGTGGGCATGAGGTTATTTAACTAAAGAAATAAGAATTCAAAAAAAGGGTTGTTTTTTTTAGTTTTAAAAGTAAATCTCCTATTAGCCAAAAGGTTAAAGTGTATATATTCGCAACCGCAGCAAGTATTTCTTTGCTTTTATGCAATATAAATGCATTCGCTGTCGTTAAAAATACTCCAATTCATAGGTTTATGCAAAAGACAATGAGAAACTTAACAATCCTGGTATCCTGCATGGTTTTATTATCATCATGTAAAAATGGAGGCCTGTTCAAAAAGAAATCTGCCAGTTCTGATGCCACAGGCTGGAACTACAATGACAAAAATGAGGGTGGCTTCAAAGTAACCAAGGCCGCGGAGCAAGGGCTTGGCCCAGGCTTAGTATTTGTACAAGGTGGTACCTTTACAATGGGACAAACGGAAGAAGATGTAATGGGCGATTGGAATAATATTCCTCGTCGTGTATCTGTACCCTCCTTTTATATGGACCGTACAGAAGTTTCTAACCTGCATTACCGAGAGTACTTACATTGGTTAGAGTTAGCTTTCCCTTCTGATGATCCAGAAAATGCCAAAATTCATGAAGGCGCTTTGCCAGATACACTTGTATGGAGAAGTGAATTAAGTTATAATGAGCCGATGGTGGAATATTATTTTCGCCACCCAGGCTTTAATGAATACCCCGTAGTGGGTGTTACTTGGCAGCAAGCTAAAGATTATTGCTTTTGGAGAACGGATAGAGTAAACGAAAAAATGCTGCAGAAAAAAGGATTTGCTACCAAAAACGATTTAAAACCTGGTGCTCACCAAGGCGAAGAAGCATTTTCTACTAAATCCTATTTATTAGGCCTTACACAAAGAAGTGTAGATGCCAAAAAATTAAAAACACCTAAAGGACAACCCCGCCCTACCGGCGCTACTATGGAGTCTGGTGTTATTTTACCAGATTATCGACTACCATTTGAAGCGGAATGGGAATATGCTGCTTATGGCCTTATTAATCAAAACCCACGACCTTCTGTAAAAGAGGGGAAAAGAGGGGAAGAATTAGCGACAAATAAACAAATGTATCCTTGGGCACAAAATGTAAGTGGATTAAGAGAAACCCGCCACGGCAGCTGGCAAGGTATGTTCCTCGCTAATTTTAAAAGAGGTAGCGGTGATAATGCCGGTGTAGCAGGTGGATTAAATGATAGAGCTTTCTACACTTCAGAAGTTAAATCATTTTTCCCTAACGGTTTTGGGCTATACAATATGTCGGGTAATGTTAGCGAGTGGGTAGAAGATACTTACCGCCCTATGTCATCATTAGACTTTGATGATCAACCAGCACCTATGCGTGGAAACAAGTATACAAAACTTAAAGTAGTAGATCCAAGTACTATCGACCCTACACAACGATATGAAAAAGACAGTATGGGAAGGGTGAAAAAAGAATTTGTAACAGATGCAGAAAGTAAAAATCGCCGTAACTACCAAAGAGGTAATGTAATTGATTACCTAGATGGTGATTCCACTTCCGACATAAGCTATGGATATGGTAAAACAACCATGATACATCCTGAAAAATCAAAAGTATACAAAGGCGGTAGCTGGAACGATAGAGCTTATTGGTTAACACCAGGCTCACGTAGATTCTTAGAGCAAGACCAAGCGATGAGTACGTTGGGTTTCCGCTGTGCAATGGATAGAATGGGTAGCCCTGAAGGTAATGGCAGAAAAGTAGGACAACACTTTAAAACCAGAAGACAAAAAAAATAGCGCTCCCTTATTTATAATATTACAAAACCCTCCTACTTTTTTTGGAGGGTTTTTGTTTTTACAGAGATAGCCCACATTAGAAAACATATTTTTGTGCTATGAATATAGAAGAACTATACGCAATTTATCTACAATACCCGTCGGTGCAAACAGATACTCGCAAGCTAACAGCAGGCGATATTTTCTTTGCCTTAAAAGGAGATAATTTTAATGGCAACCGTTTTGCGGCAAAGGCCATAGAAGCAGGCGCTGTCTATGCCGTTATTGATGAAGCGGCTTATGAAATACCCGGTAAGACTTTTTTAGTACCCAATGTGCTTACAGCACTTCAACAATTAGCCAAACACCACCGCCAGCAATTCAATATCCCCTTCCTGGCTATTACCGGCAGTAATGGTAAAACAACCACCAAGGAGCTGGTGCATGCTGTACTTTCTTCCTCTTTTAAAACCTATACCACAGACGGAAATTTGAATAATCATATTGGCGTACCCCTCACTATCTTAAAAATAAAGAAAGATGCTGCAATAGCTGTAATAGAAATGGGCGCCAATCATCAACGTGAAATAGCCTCCTACTGCGAATATGCTTTGCCTACCCATGGGTTAATTACCAATTGTGGTAAAGCTCATTTAGAGGGCTTTGGCGGTGTAGAGGGTGTAAGAAAAGGCAAAGGAGAACTGTTTGATTACCTACGAACCCACAACGGAACAGCTTTTGTAATGTGGGATTATGAATATCTACACGAAATGAGTAAAGGCATATCCCCCATTATTAAATATGGCGCTGGCAATGCGGATGTTGAAGGTGTAGCTATAAAAAGCGAACCATTCTTACAAGTAAAGATGAACAAAGGAGCAAGTATTGATATAATTAAAACACAACTGGTAGGCGACTATAATCTGCCGAACGTATTGGCAGCAGTAGTGGTAGGAAAACACTATGGTATACAAGATAGCAAAATAAAAGAAGCGATTGAAGCCTACTCCCCTTCCAACAGTCGTTCGCAAATGCTTGAAAAAGGAACCAACAGAATTATACTGGACGCCTACAATGCGAACCCCAGCAGTATGAAACTAGCAATAGAAAATTTTGCGAAAATTAATGCGAGCAAAAAAGTATTGCTATTGGGTGCAATGGCAGAATTGGGCGATGAAAGCATAACTGAGCATGAAGCCATCGTTTCCTTACTGCAACAACATAAATGGAATAATGTAGTACTAGTAGGTGGCGATTTTCTTAAAATAAAACATCCTTTTATTTCTTTTAGCACTGCTGCTGAAGCCAAACCCTGGTTGCAGCAACAAGAATTGAACAATACACACCTGCTTATTAAAGGCAGTCGCAGTATGAAAATGGAAACCGTTTTGGAAAGCTAACTTTGTACTATGAAATGGAAGCAATTATTCCCACATTTTGAACCAGCCTTAATTGAATTGATTGAGAAAGAAGCCGTACAACGAACCTTTTATGCCGGTGATGTGATAATGCGTACCGGTCAATACATTAAATCTACAGCACTTGTATTAGAAGGCCGTATAAAAATTTACCGGGAGAATACTGATGGTGGCGAATTTTTGATGTACTACCTACACCCAGGACAGGCGTGCGCTGTTTCAATGATTTGTGCCCTTCAATCTCAAACCAGTGAAATAATGGCTCAGGCTGAAGAAACAACCGAAGTGCTGATGATACCAATTCAATTGATGGAGGAACTGATGAACAAATACAAAAGCTGGTATCAATTTGTAATTCAAACCTACCGCAGCCGTTTTGATGAATTACTTTCTACTATTGACAATATTGCTTTTAAAAATATGGATGAGCGGCTGGAGTTTTACCTGAAACGCCATTCCGATGTAAGTGGCAAGAAAAATATTGAACTTTCGCACCAGCAAATTGCAGATGACTTAAATAGTTCTCGTGAAGTAATTTCTAGGCTATTAAAAAAAATGGAGCAGCGAAACCTGGTAAAGCTGTATAGAAATATGATTGAGCTTTTATAAAGCTGAAGTGATATACGTCACATACCCGTAGCACCTATATAATTATTATTGCAGAAATTAAATACATGGAAATTATTGGCTACATAGCATCAATTTTTATAGGCATTTCATTAGGCATGGTAGGTAGCGGGGGTTCAATACTTACGGTGCCGGTATTGGTATATTTAATGGGAATAAACCCTTTACTGGCTACTACCAGTTCTTTATTTATTGTAGGTTTTACAAGTTTAGTGGGTGGGCTAAGGGCTTATTCAAAGAGAATGGTTGATTTTAAGGCGGTAACTGAATTTGGAATTCCCTCAATTTTTTCAATATTTATTGCCAGGCATTACATATTGCCCACATTACCCGACACGATATTAACTATCGGTACAAAAGCAATCTCCAGAGATATATTCTTGATGGTGGTGTTTGCTCTTTTAATGCTTGCCGCCTCTTTTACAATGATACGCAGTAAATCATCAGAAGGAGAGCCAATCGTTAACAAAAAGGAAAATACTGAAAAAGTTTTTCAATTGGTATTACTCGGATTATTAATAGGTACTGTAACGGGGCTCCTAGGGGCAGGTGGCGGTTTCCTCATCATTCCTTCGCTTGTGCTATTTCTTGGTCTTCCGATGAAAACTGCTGTTGGCACTTCTCTCCTTATCATTGCAATCAATTCTTTGTTTGGATTTCTCTTCAGCTTAAAGCAGTTTGAATACAATTGGACTATTCTTATCCTTTTTACCGTATTGGCCACTATGGGCATTTTTATTGGTAGCCGCCTAGCAGATAAAATACCCGGCGGTTCCCTAAAGAAAGGATTTGGATGGTTCATTCTTATAATGGGTTTGTATATTATTATTAAAGAATTGTTTTTATAACATTATCATCCCTCAGTGACTTTTGTCATAGACCCTCTCAGCTATAGCAATCAACTTTGTTGAAAATTACTCCAAATGATATTAGAACAAATTTATACCGGCTGCTTGGCCCAAGGGGCCTACTATATAGAAAGTAATGGCGAAGCTGCAGTAATAGACCCATTACGTGAAGTAGTGCCTTACTTGCGCAAAGCTGAAAACAACAATGCAAAAATTAAATATGTTTTTGAAACACACTTTCATGCAGATTTTGTAAGTGGCCACTTGGATCTAAGTAAGAAAACTGGCGCACCCATAGTGTATGGCCCCAACGCTACACCTGCTTTTGACGCAATTATAGCGAAAGACGGGCAGGAGTTTAAAATAGGAAATGTAACATTAAAAGTGCTGCATACCCCCGGTCATACCATGGAAAGCACCTGCTACCTTTTAAAAGATGAGAATGGTAAAGACGTGGGCCTATTCTCTGGCGACACTTTATTTATTGGCGATGTAGGACGCCCAGATTTAGCCCAAAAAACAACAACTGAATTAACAAAAGAAAAACTAGCAGGCCACTTGTTTGATTCATTAAGAAATAAAATTATACCGCTGGCAGATGATATTATAGTGTATCCTGCTCACGGTGCCGGTAGCGCCTGCGGTAAGAATATGAGTAAGGAAACAACCGATTCACTCGGCCATCAAAAGCAAACAAACTATGCACTAAGGCCGGATATGACCAAAGAAGAATTTATAAAAGAAGTAACAGATGGATTAGTGGCGCCACCGGCCTATTTCCCGCTTAATGTAATGCTCAACATTCAAGGTTATGAAAGTATTGATAAGGTATTGGAAAGAGGACAGCAGGCTCTTAACCCAGATGCATTTGAAGCCGCTGCTAATGAAACTGGTGCTTTAATATTGGACACAAGAGACCCGCAATCCTTTGCTAAAGGATTTATACCTAACTCCGTCAATATTGGGATTGACGGACAGTTTGCCCCATGGGTAGGCGCTATGATACCTGATATAAAACAGGAAATACTTTTAGTAACAGATGAAGGGCGGGAAGAAGAAGTAATAACCCGATTAGCAAGGGTGGGATACGATAACACAATTGGTTATTTAAAAGGCGGCTTCACCAATTGGAAAGAAGCGGGAAAAGAAGTAGATGTAATTGCTTCTATTGATGCTGAGCAATTGAGTGCTATTATGAAAAATGAAAAAGTGAAGATTTTGGATGTGCGTAAGAATGGCGAATACCTAAGTGAGCATGTAATGGAGGCTGAAAATGTTCCGCTTGATTTTATCAACGAAAGCATGACACAGTTAGATAAAAACAAAACCTATTATGTGCATTGTGCCGGAGGCTATCGGTCAATGATATTTAATTCTATTTTAAGAGCCAGAGGTTATGATCAACTAATTGATGTAAAGGGGGGATTTAACGAGATTAAGAAAGTAGGAAAATTTAAAATAACTGATTACGTTTGCCCATCGACACTATCCTAAAAAAATAAAAATCAACTATTATGCTTGATTGGATAAAACAACCCTGGCCCTGGTATGTGGCCGGACCATTGATTGGATTAACGGTGCCCTTACTATTAATACTGGGTAATAAATCCTTTGGTATTTCATCATCCTTGCGGCATGTGTGTGCCGCTTGTATACCGGCCAATATTTCTTTTTTTAAATACGACTGGAAAAAAGAAGCATGGAACCTGTTTTTTGTAGGCGGTGTATTAATCGGCGGCATTATAGCTGCGCAGTTACTATCCAACCCCAGCCCGGTAGTAGTAAATCCTAAACTGGCAACAGAGTTGGCTGGTTATGGCGTAACTGATTATAGCGGTCTAGTGCCATCACAAATTTTTTCATGGCCAGCACTATTAACGCTAAGGGGTTTTATAATGATGGTATTCGGTGGTTTCCTTGTAGGTTTTGGAACAAGGTATGCGGGTGGGTGCACATCCGGCCATGCCATTATGGGTTTAAGTAATCTGCAGTGGCCTTCGCTGGTAGCCACCTGCTGCTTCATGGCGGGCGGTTTTATCATGGCAAATCTTATTCTTCCATTCTTATTAAAACTCTAACAATGTCAACGCAACATATATCACCCGAAATAGCAGCCAGCGAAAACCCTTTTGTAGCTCAACAGGCCAATACAGATTATGAAGTACGTTCTGAAAATGCCATGTGTGTAAACCATTCAGAATTGGATAAACCTTTATCGGCATTACTAAAATATGCAGTAGCCGGTATTTTATTCGGTATCATACTTATTAAATCAGAAGTTATTTCCTGGTTTCGTATACAGGAAATGTTTCGCCTGCAAAGCTTTCATATGTATGGCGTAATTGGTTCAGCCGTTGTAGTTGGTATTATCAGTGTTTTTCTAATCAAGAAATTTAAATTAAAATCTATTGAAGGGGAAACGATAAAGCTGGAGCCAAAGAAATTCAACAAAGGACAGATATATGGCGGTCTTACATTCGGACTTGGTTGGGCTATTACGGGTGCTTGTCCCGGTCCATTATTTGCGCAAATTGGTAGTGGCGCACTTGTAATAGTGGTAACACTATTAAGTGCCTTAGCCGGTACTTGGGTGTATGGAAAATGGAGAGACAAGCTGCCACATTAATAAAAATGTTTACATGCAATCTAATATTAAAAACGAGACCTTTGCAGAAATTTTGAATGGTGATAAACCAGTGCTTGTTGACTTTACCGCCACTTGGTGTGGCCCTTGTAAAATGATGAAGCCTGTATTGGAAGACTTGCACCGTCGTAAAGGTGATACACTTCGGATTTTAAAAGTAGATATTGACCAAAGTCCGTCTGCCGCCAACGCATTTAATGTGCAAAGTGTTCCCACATTATTTTTATTTCAAAAAGGAAAGCAGCTGTGGAGGCAGTCGGGTGCTTTATCTATCAATCAATTAGAAGAAATTATAAATAAGTACATCGCATAAGATTAAAATATGTCAGCACAAAAACCCGTTCGCAGTTACTTATCATCATCGCTATCATGCCATTGCCCTCGTTGCAGAGAAGGTAACTTGTTTAAAAATTCCGTATCAGCCAGTTTTAAAAAAAGTTTGGAAATGAATAAGCTTTGCCCTGTTTGTGGACAAGCTACCGAAATTGAGGTGGGTTTTTATTATGGTACCAGCTATGTTAGCTATGCGCTTGCCGTTGCCATTAGCGTGGCTACATTAGTGGCATGGTATGTAATTATTGGTATGTCCACCGCCGACAATCGTTTTTTTTATTGGCTTATTGCAAATGCTGTTTTTTTAATACTCTTACAACCTTGGTTAATGCGGGTTAGCCGCAGTCTTTGGATTTCATGGTTTGTAAAATATGACCCCAATTGGAAACAAAATGAAGCCGAAGATGTATCTGAAAGATTAAATGCCGACCAAGCTAACAACTGGTAAGGCTATAATCCCTATTTTTGCAACCCCAAAAAGAGAGGTGCCCGAGTGGTTGAAGGGGCTCGCCTGGAAAGCGGGTATACGGCAACGTATCGAGGGTTCGAATCCCTTCCTCTCTGCATAATATTAAAAACAAGTCCGATGGCTTGTTTTTTTATTTTCTAAAAACGAATTGGTGCTATTCTTATATAATCTCAAATTATAAATTAAAAAGAGCGTTGGCGTTTTGGGCGGTGATGGCTATTACCTCTGTTGCAGCTACATTTTTTTGTAATGCAATTTTATCTACAATATAAATAAGATAAGAAGGCTCATTTCTTTTCCCTCTATGTGGAACGGGTGCTAGGTACGGCGCATCCGTTTCTAAAATTACTTTTGATAAACCAACCTCGTTAAGTACAGTATCTAACCCCCCATTTTTGAAAGTTGCCACCCCCCCTATACCTAAATAAAAGTTTAAATCCATAATTTTTTGGGCTTGTACCACATCTCCAGAAAAGCAATGGAAAACGCCTTTTAAACTACCTTTTTGGTGGTGTTTTACTATTTCAATACACTCGTCTGTAGCATTTCGGCTATGTATGGCAATGGGTATCTGGTAATGCAAAGCTATTTCTATTTGCCGATGAAAAGCTTCGTATTGTTGTGGTGTATATGTTTTATCCCAATAAAAATCGAGGCCAATTTCTCCCACAGCAACAAAAGAACGTTGAGCAAAATAATCCTCCACTATTTTTAACTCATGCAAAAAATTATCTTTAACATAACATGGGTGTAGGCCCATCATGCTTATACAGAAATCTGGGTTATTATCCTCCACCGCCAGCATTGGGCGATGGGTAGATGAATCAATACCAGGCATTAATATTTTAGATATTCCGGCTTCTTTTGCCCTTTGTAGCATCAGTGGCCTGTCGGTATCAAAAGCGTCGGCATATACGTGTGCATGTGTATCAATAATAGTCAATGGCACTATTTTTTAGCTTAAATAAATCTTTTTTTTGCAATAAATCACAATTTGGGCTTATGGAATGGGCATATTGAGCAAAAATCAGTAAAAAAAATAAGGATCTGTTAAACCTTTATCAATAAAAAAGTTCCAATACACGTTATTGAACTATCTAATTTAAAATCAATTACATTTTATGAAATTATTACGCACCCCCACCATAACCCTCGCCACATTAGTGCTGGGTTTATTTCTATTAACCTTGAGCGCCTGTCAAAAGGAAACGAGTGATGCAAATGCCGAAGCTCAAGAAGAAGAAGCATCTCGTGCCGCCAGCGAGGGCGATGGAGAAGCAGAAAGCATTTTTAATGGCATTTTTGATGATGCTATGGGAGTTGATAATGAAGTAGGTGTAGGCGGCTCTGGCGTATTTTATGGCCGTACAGATAGTATGACCAATGTGCCCCGTTGCTTTACCGTAACGGTTACTAGGCCTACTGCCAACCCTTTTCCTGTAAGAGTAGTGGTAGACTTTGGCACCACCGGCTGCCCTGGTCCAGATGGCCATATTAGAAAAGGGAAAATAATTACTGAATATACGAACCGCCTTATTGTGCCAGGCGCTGTAGCCACTACTACCTTTGATGGCTTTTTTGTTGATAGCATTAGTGTAGAAGGTACACATAAAATTACTAACACTTCAGAGCCGCCAGCAGTATTAAGAAGGTTTAGAACTGAGGTAATAAATGGTAAAATTACAAAACCCAACGGCAGTTTTGTGGAGTGGAACAGCACAAAAGTAGTGGTGCAAATAGAAGGAATATTGACCCCCGATATGCCAAGAGATGATGTGTTTAAAATAGAAGGATCCTCATCGGGTAGAGTAAGAAGAGGGAACATTATTGTACTTTGGAATGCCACTGTTACAGAGCCTTTGTTCCGCCGTTTTACTTGTCGCCATATAGTAAAGGGTAAAATTAGAACCGTAAGGGGAAATTTGACAACACAAAGCCGATGGGTAGCGGTGCTCGACTTTGGCAATGGCCAGTGCGACAATCAGGCCACCCTTACGGTGAACGGGGTTTCTCGCCAAATTACTTTGCCGTAATAAAAAAAATACTATACCTTTAAACTAGTTTTCATAGGGTACGGATTAAAAACGGGCCAGGGTCTCTACCCCGGCCCTAACTTTTTCTACAATGTGCAGTTATTATTTTCTTATAGTTTGAAAAGAAAATCCCTGTTTACTATACACAGCTAATAATTTCGGCAAGGCAAAACTCATTCTTTCCCAAGCTTTTTCGCTGTCGTGAAATACTATTATTTCTCCTCCTTTAATTTTTTTACGCAAGCGTTGATAGCATTTTTCGGGAGATAATTCTTGCACCCAATCACCGGCTAATATATTCCACATAACAATTGTTGGCGCCTTATTGTCAAGTGTAGATGCAGACAGTTTTTTTATTTGAGATCGAGATATTCTACCATAAGGTGGTCTAAAAAGTGGCGACGCAATATGCATACCTGCCACTTGTATATCCTGCAAATAATCTATATCCTTTGTTTTCCATCCATTTAGATGATGCTGTGTATGATTGCCTACGGCATGGCCCATAGCCATTATTTGTTGATACACATCTGGGTATTTAACTACATTATCCCCAATACAAAAAAAAGTAGCTTTCGCATTATACTTGTCCAACAACTGTAATAACCACGGAGTAATGGAGGGATGAGGGCCATCATCAAAGGTGAGGTATATCACCTTCTCTTGCTTCTCCATATCCCATAAGCAACCAGGGTACAGCTTTTTTATCCACCATGGTGTTTTTATCAAAAAACGATCTTGCTTAAAAAAAGAAAAAAAAGAGCGCTTTTTTGCTTTAATATAATGTGGCGCAATAAAAGTCATATTTACAAAGGTATAAAATCTGTACAGTTTACTATTTGTCTTGCGTTACTATTACAATACTTACAAAAATTTTTTAGAATATAGCCCTTTAAGGATTGGGGTTCTATCTTTGCCGTCTATGAATAAAAAAGTAAGAGTGCGCTTTGCGCCCAGCCCTACGGGAGGTTTGCACTTAGGTGGCGTAAGAACTGTTTTATACAATTATTTATTTGCCAAAAAAAATAATGGAGATTTTTTGGTACGCATTGAAGATACTGATCAAAGCCGCTATGTACAAGGGGCCGAAGAATATATTTTTGATACATTAAAATGGTGTGGATTATCGCCCGATGAAAGTGTACAACACGGAGGCAACTACGGCCCATACCGCCAAAGTGAAAGAAAGGATACTTACCGCCAATACGCTGAGCAACTTATCAAAGACGGATATGCTTATTACGCATTTGATACACCAGCAGCGTTAGAAAAAATGCGACATGATTTGAAAAGCGAACAAAATCCGTCGCCACAGTACGATCATACCGTAAGATTGCAAATGCATAATTCGCTTACCTTATCAGCCGAAGAAACTACTAAACTTTTGGCAGATGGGGTAAGGCATGTAATACGAATAAAAATGCCGGTGGGCGAAACCGTTTCTTTTACAGACATGATTAGGGGGGAAGTAAAATTTGATACCTCCATTGTTGATGATAAAGTTTTATTAAAAGCAGATGGCATGCCTACTTACCATTTGGCGGTGGTAGTGGATGATTATGCCATGCAAATAAGCCATGCTTTTCGAGGGGAAGAATGGCTACCCTCCGCACCAGTACATATTTTATTATGGCAATATTTGTTTGGGCTTTCCAACATGCCCCAGTGGGCCCACTTCCCATTAATATTAGGCCCTAGTGGCAAGTTAAGTAAAAGAGATGGGGCAAAGTATGGCTTTCCTGTATTTGCTATGAACTGGACCGACCCTACTACAAATGAAAGAGTAGAGGGATTTAAAGAAAAAGGATTTTTGCCCGAAGCATTTATTAATTATTTAGCATTACTTGGTTGGAACGACGGTACCGAACAGGAACTTTTTTCTAAAGCTGAACTGATCGATAAGTTTTCGATGGAAAGAGTACATAGTGCGGGGGCTAAGTTTGATTTTGAAAAAGCTAAATGGTTCAACCATGAATGGTTAAAAAGATGCACTGTTGCGGATTTATTACCAAAAGTGAAACAGCTATTAGCTGAAAATAATATTTTAGTATTGGATGATACGTTGCTAGCAAAAGTGATAGCACTAGTAAAAGATCGATGCGTTTTGCTTACTGATTTTGTACAGCAATCATCATTTTTTTTCAACGCACCCGAATCTTTAGCGCTTGATGCAATAAAGCCAAAATGGAATGAAGAAAAGCATAAATTCTTTGTGGATTATATTGAAAAATTAAATCTAGAAAACTGGGATGCTACTTCTTTAGAAGATGCCTTTAAAGCTTTAGCGACTGAAAAAAATATAAAGCCAGGAGAGCTTCAATTACCTCTACGCATTATGCTGGTAGGAGGCAAATTTGGCCCGCCCGTATTTGACATCGTAGCTATGATAGGTAAAGAGGATGCAGCGCAAAGAATCAAAAAAGCATTGCTTCAATTTTCTTAATTTCATTGTATGAACCGCCCCATACGTGTATTAGTTGCAAAAGTTGGCCTCGACGGACACGATCGAGGTGCAAAAGTAATAGCCACTGCCTTACGAGATGCTGGTATGGAGGTAATTTATACCGGCCTACGGCAAACACCTGAAATGGTGGTAAATGCTGCACTGCAAGAGGATGTGGATGCCATTGGTATTAGCATCCTTTCTGGAGCGCACAATACAGTGTTTCCAAAAATAATTGCGCTTATGCAAGCAAAAGAAATGACTGATGTTCTTTTAACCGGCGGCGGCATTATTCCGGAAGAAGATATAAAACAATTGACAGAAATGGGTGTTGGAAAATTATTTTCGCCGGGCACACCTACTGCTGAAATAGCCGATTATATTAAAGATTGGGTAAGCACCCACCGAAATTTTTAAATTGCAGGCAGCGACCATTTTTTTCGTTTAGATAAAATTCTTACCGCTACTATAATTATTATACATAACAATAAGCTGGCATTTTGTTCTAATGCCGTTTTCTTCATTATCAAATAAGCTACTCCACCTATAGCACAAGCCGTTGCGTATAATTCGCCCTTTTTTAAAAGATTAGGAATAGCATTACATAACAAATCGGCTAATAGCCCGCCAAACGTTGCGGTCATAACTCCCATTACTAATGCATACATTTCGTTCACCCCGTTTCGTAACGCCATTTCTATTCCCCATGCAGTAAAAAAACCTAATCCAATAGCATCAGTATAAAAAATAGTTTTATCAAACCTATTTACATTTTCTTTTAAAAGAAAAGTAAACACAGTGCCAGCTAGTACCAGCAAAAGAGCTATGTTATCATTTATCCAGCTTACTCTTTTTATACCCATTAATAAATCTCGAAGCGTACCCCCGCCATAAGCGGTTACAAATGCCACCACCGCGGCTCCAAAAATATCCATCTTATATTTTCTGGCTTTAAATGCACCTGTAAGTGCAAATACAAAAGTTCCGATATACCCTATAATCGTTAACAAATAATTGCATTTAAATTATAGGCAAAACTACTGTTTCTATAAACCCATTACCTAAGTTTTGTTTATTACATTTGAAAAAACTTAAAAAAATGGCATCCACACTACTCACTTCATTAGATAATAACATTTTGACCATTACCATTAATAGACCAGATAAATTAAATGCACTTAACAAAGAGGTGTTTACAGATTTAAGTGAAGTAATTACCGAAATAGAAACGAATAGCGAAATACGATCTGCAATCATTACGGGTGCAGGCTCCAAAGCTTTTGTAGCTGGTGCCGATATTTCGGAGTTTGGCAATTTAGACAAACAAGCCGCTATGGCATTAGCCAAAAGAGGGCAGGATATTTTTGCACGGATAGAAAACTGCGGTAAACCCATTGTAGCAGCAGTAAATGGCTTTGCACTTGGTGGCGGGTGTGAGTTAGCAATGGCCTGCCACTTTAGAGTAGCAAGCGAAAATGCAAAATTTGGCCAACCAGAAGTAAACCTTGGTTTAATACCTGGCTATGGCGGCACACAACGCTTAGTACAATTAATAGGAAAAGGCAAAGCAATAGAGCTGCTTATTTCTGCACATATGATTGATGCAGCCGAAGCGAAACAATTAGGCTTGGTAAACTATGTTACTACTGCCGAAACGTTGCTAGACCATACTAAACAGATTTTAGCAATTATAAATTCCAAAGCACCATTGGCCGTGGCAGCATGCATACAAGCAGCCAATGCAGTGTATGATGAAAGTAAAGATGGCTATGCGCTAGAAATCGAAACGTTTGGAAATTCCTTTAATACAGCAGATATGAAAGAAGGCACTACTGCTTTCTTAGAAAAAAGAAAAGCCATTTTCAAAGGCAAATAATTTCATTAAACTTTCATTTACAATTTCGGTCTCATAACTGTTCACAAATTTTTAAGAAAAATGGGGCAGGTATCTAATGTTTGAACCGTCAAAAAATAAAAAAAGTAAAATGAAAAAAATAACTATTACAGCGTCCCTCCTAATGTTGGTTGCTACTACTCTTAACGCACAAGATATACCACAACGTAATGTTGAGCATCCTAAAATGATGCACAACGAACATGGCAAAAAAGGTGAGCGCTTGGATTGGAAAGCACTTGATCTTACAGATGCACAAAAAAATCAGCTTAAAGCTAATCGTGAAGCTTTTCGTACACAAATGGATGAATTAAAAAAACTTGATCATATTACGGTTATGGAGCAACGCATTCGTATGGAGGCTCTAAAGGAGGCACAAAAAAATAACTTAGCGTCGGTGCTTACACAAGCACAGAAAGACAAAATGAAAACGCAACTTGCCCAACGGAAAGCAACACATAACAAGCGAATGAATGAAAGGGGCGCCCTAATGAAAGAGCAATTGGGGCTTACTAATGAACAAGCTGCACAATTAGAAAAAAATCGTACAGCCGCCATGGAAAAAATGAAATCCATCCGCGAAAACAAATCATTAACCCCACAACAAAAGAAGGAACAATTACAAGTATTACATCAGCAACAAAAAAATGAGTTAAAAAATGTATTATCTGCAGATCAACTAAAGAAATTAAAAGAAAATACACCGCATCGCAAAGGGCCCCATTCTAAAGAAGATAAGCCTACTAGTATACATAAAACAATATAAATTTCACCCATTTGAAAAAGGCAGCAAGCCGCTTTATCAATCGATAAGGTGGCTTTTTTATGATACTTACTTCTCCCTGTATTCAGCTATCTTTGTACTATTCCTGTTGTAAAAACAGCATATAATTATGAAAAAAACAGCCAACAGCCACTTCAACAAGTTTGCTACCCAAAAAAGTAATGCGGCTATAAAAGAGCAGTATAAACAAGAAAAAAGAAAAGTAAAAAAAGAAAAAGAGGCCTTCTTTGAAAAAAAGAAAGCAGAAACACGCCTACTGCAACAGCAAAATATTCACCAACAAAAAGGAGCCAAAAGTAATAGCGCACCAATAAGCCATGTAAAAGCCGAAGTAACGGACGCCATGCCACTTAATAAATTTTTAGCGCATGCAAATGTAGCCGCCCGTAGAGAAGCAGCAGATATGGTGCGAAGCGGTATTATTTATGTAAATGGGAAAGTAATAACCGAACCAGGACATAAAGTATTACCTACTGACGAAGTAAAAGTGAAAAATAAAAAAGTGTTTCTTGCAAAAAACCTTGTATACATTTTATTAAATAAACCCAAGGATTATATTACCACCACAGACGATCCACAAGGAAGAAAAACAGTATTAGACATTATTAAAAATGCTACTACAGAAAGAGTGTACCCTGTTGGCCGATTAGATAGAAACACTTCTGGCGTATTACTGCTAACCAACGATGGCGAATTAGCACAAAAATTAACACATCCCAGCAACAACATAAAAAAAATATACCATGTGGCTTTAAACAAGCCCTTAGAAAAAAATCATTTCGACGCTATATTAAAAGGCGTAGTGCTGGAGGATGGTGCAGCACAGGTGGACGTACTAGCCTATGCAGATATAAAAGATAAAACACAAATAGGTGTAGAAATTCACAGTGGCCGCAATCGTATTGTGCGTCGCATTTTTGAACATCTTGGATATGATGTAAAAAATCTGGACCGGGTAACATTTGCCGGCCTCACTAAAAAAAATGTTGACAGGGGTAAGTGGCGCTTTTTAACCGAAAAAGAAATAAGAGATTTAAAATATTTTGGCAAAGGCAATCCGCAAGCTGTAAAAAAAATAACGCCGGCGCCGTTAGATAATAATAATACTGCTGCCACTCGTACTTACAAAAAACAAACTTCAACGGATAGAAAAGTACCAACAAAAAATAAGGGTAGATAAGATGAATATAAAAGACACCATTCTTTTTGAAAACGAAGACTTTGTTGCCTTGAACAAACCATCTGGACTACTATCCATTCCCGATAGAATGGGTAAAGAAATTTCATTGAAGAATTTGCTTATTGAAAAATATAAAAGCATTTTCACTGTACATCGTTTAGATAAAGATACCAGCGGCCTCATCGTCTTTGCAAAAAATGAAACAGCACACAAAGCACTATCAGCACAGTTTGAAAACAGACAAACTGTAAAAATATATAAAGGATTAGTTTTAGGCAATCCTGCAGAAACAAAAGCTACTGTCAATGTACCTTTAACGGAGCATCCTGCAGACAATGGCACCATGATAGTACACCGTAAGGGAAAAGAAGCTATTACTGATTATGAGGTGGTGCAAAGTTTTGGCATCTACTCTTTAATACAATTTCAAATACATACAGGCCGTACCCACCAAATAAGGGTACATATGAAAGACATCGGCAATCCTATTGTGTGCGATGTGTTGTATGGTGATGGTAAACCGGTGTTGGTATCTTCTTTCAAAAAGAAATTTAACCTGGCTAAAAGCGCAGAAGAAGAAAAACCCATACTTGGCCGATTGGCTTTACATGCTTTTTCATTAACCATTAAAGGCCCCGATGGAAAAGTATATGCATTAGAAGCACCCTTGCCCAAAGATATAAGAGCTACTTTACAGCAGTTGGAAAAATGGAAGAGGTAGAAAATGAACAATGCTAATTACACTCCTAACCTTTATCGGGGGGGGGGTATTTAATATTGAATCTACAGACACCCCGTAAATGTTTGCTAATTGTAAAATACGTTCAAGGTTTATTTTTCGTTTACCTGTTTCCAAGTCGGAATAGGTGTTTTGCTCAATATTTAATAATACTGCAATATCTATTTGCGAATAACCAGCCCTCATTCTTAACTGTCACACCCGCTTACAAATAGCCTCTCTTTTATTTATTTCCATAGATGAACAAATATAATAGTACAAAGAAGTTCACCAAATAGGTTTATGTACCTAAAAAGGGGTATATTTTATCGGGGAATCCGATACGATTATCGGAAAATCCGTTTTAATTTTAGGTAAGTAAATTTCAATTTAGGGTTGTCAATTTTTATTATGTCAAATTAAATTAGTGTATTATGAAAAAAATCCTTTTATTAAGTTTTCTTTCCCTTTTTCTAGTTTTCAAAGGGTGGTCATCAGAACAAAATTCTACAGTTTTAAAAAAAACCACAGCTTCTGGGATTAATTTTATTATCCAAGAATACAATGAGTTAAATTCTGATAAGGTCAAAAAGTCTATAGCTTTTTTTAAAAAATCGTATAGAGATTTAGTTGAGGAGAATATTGCAAAAAAAGGGCACAAAAATTTGATTAATTTTAAGAAAGTCGGAAGTACTTTTACAATAACAATCGTCGCAAGTTGTATGACTGTTACATTGTACAACGTTAGCTGCGCTAATAGTATGCTTGATTGTATAGAAAATATTTTGTTAATGAGTAATTTAATCGAATTATCTTGCTATTATCAGCAAATGTTATAACAATCCGAAAACTCTTAAACTTTAATTTTTTATGAAAAATAAATTTATATTTCTTGCAATTGTTTTACTGACAACTGTTTTTGCTAATGCTTCAAATGGTAGTTACAAAATAAGATATGAAGAAATAAAGTGCAGCATTCAAAATTCTAGTCAAAGCACAAATCTAAACATGGACAAAATTTCAGACATGAAATTTACTATGCCAATTACGATAATGCGAGTTGCATGTCCGTGTCGATGAATCTAAACTGTTCTGGAATTGATTGTTATGGGCTATATGTTTTATGGAGTAATTATTTTCAAAACATGTGCAATACGTTATCCAACGGGACTACTACAGGTTCGTGGCAATTATAAACTTATAAAAATAATTTTCACTTTTAATGTCATATACTATCTTTAAACCACTATGAAACTATTAATCCTTGTCTTCCTTTCCTTATATATCTCAAATGGGGCTAGTCAAACAAAATCTCCAAAAACTATTGAAATTAATGATACAATAAAGTTTATTGTAAAATACAATTTATCATACAAATATGATTCATCTGATTTTTCTAAAGTTCATAAAGAGAGTTTACTTTTAATAGCTTTCCCTAAAGTTTCTTTATTTATCCCTTACAATAAATATTTACAAGACTCAATTGATCAGAACGATCTAAATAAAGTTGCTGTATTAATGAATGAAATCGATGCTACAAAAAGAAAAACAAGCCCACTACCGATTATTTTCAGAAATAACGAACATATTTCAGAGATACATCAACTGATGGAAAATTTTTCGATTAATGATACTATCAAGCTGTTTTGGACTTTACACGAAGAAGTTAAAGACTATGAAGGAATTGCTGTAAGGAAAGCAACTACTTCATTTAAAGGAAGACATTACATCGCTTGGTATGCACCTTCTATTCCAATTGATGAAGGCCCTTATAAATTTAAGGGCCTACCAGGGTTGATTTTGGAACTATCTGACACTAAAGATGATTTACATATTTACTACAGAG
This sequence comes from Bacteroidota bacterium, assembly GCA_039796695.1. GTDB lineage: Bacteria > Bacteroidota > Bacteroidia > Chitinophagales > Chitinophagaceae > JJ008. The sequence goes on along the minus strand of JBDKJF010000021.1, from coordinate 1,403 downwards.
GGACATACAATACTTCAAGCAATTACTATAAAAAAACAATAATCCAAACTGTAATTTCAAGATATGATTATACTCGTATTGCAAAGAGAGTTGTTGACGACCCAATGGAATATATACGAGAAATGGCCGCAGCAAAAGGTGTTACAATTGCAATTAATTCTAGTGTTCTTTCGGATAATACATACAAAAAAAGAACAACAATTTTAAATCCTTCTAACCCTATTGAATTTTACTAACAAAAAATAACATCAAAGTAAAAGATAGTTGTAGCTTTATTAGATGAATAAAATCATTAGTGTAATCTCATTAGCCATTATTTTCTTACCTTCTTTTGCACAAGTATCTGGCACTATTAAAACACCTGAGGGGCATCCCCTCCCCTCCGTCTCCATCACCCTACACAAAAAAAACAATCCTTCGATTATTGCCTTTGCCATTGCAGATAAAAATGGAAAGTTCACCATCAACTATAAAGCTACTACTACCGATACATTAGAATTAAAAGCCGCCCTATTGGGTTATAGTAAGCAAAGTATTTATTTTCTACTTGGTGAAAAAAATACATTTGAATTTGTACTAAGCCCCGAGGCTATTAACTTGCCCGAGGTAAAAGTAAAAAATCCTGTCGCATTACTTAATAATATTTCGGGGAGTAATGGTGAAGTGTAGGCTCCCCCTTTTTAGTACAGTTTAAAAGTAGAATATTTTCATGTTATCCGCAAAGGTCTTGGGCGTAGTGTAGCGAAGGCGTAGCCGAAGCGGAACGGAGCCCAAGACCTTTGTTATTTTTTTCTCTATACATTTTGGGCGACAATCCTCCAAGAGAGTCATGTGGCCTTTCGTTATTATAATCATCTACCCATATCTGTGTGGCCTCTCTTACTTCATCAATACTGTCAAACAGGTAGGCATCTAAAACGCCATTCCTGTATGTTTTATTAAACCGCTCTATATACGCATTCTGCGTGGGTTTGCCTGGTTGTATATACTTAAACTCAATTTCATTTGCCTGGCTCCAGCTCTGCGCCAGTTTAGCTACAAATTCCGGTCCGTTATCCATTCGTATTTTCTGTGGTTTTCCATACCGATTAATTAAATGTTTTAGCACCCATACCACCCGGCTGCTTTTTAAAGAATAATCTGTTTCAATAAATAATACTTCACGGTTGTAATCGTCTATCACATTAAAGGAACGGAACTTTGTTCCATTACTCAACGCATCACTCATAAAATCTATGCTCCATGTTTGCGTAAATGCTGCTGGTATGGCCAGCGACTCCTTTATTCTTGCTGGTAAGCGTTTCTTTACTTTACGGCGAAGCGGCAATTTCATTTGCTTATACACACGGTGCAGTCGTTTGTGATTAATAATTTCTCCTGCGTTTCTAATGCGCCCATAACAC
>JBDKJF010000020.1:0-41112 GCA_039796695.1 Bacteroidota bacterium | reverse complement strand
ACTCTTCGCTTTCTGCATTAATGTAAAGAATAACGTCTGTTCCTCTTTCGGTGCGGCTGCCCTCGCTTATTTCAAAACTGGTGCTGCCATCGCAAGTCCATTTAGCTGGTTCACTTCCCTCTTGATAAGAAAGTGTTTGAATTTCTACTTTTTCAGCCACCATAAAGGCCGAATAAAAACCCAAACCAAAGCGGCCAATTATCTCATTGGCATCTTTGGCTTCTTTAAACTTTTCCATAAACTCTGTGGCGCCAGAAAATGCCACTTGGTTAATGTATTTTTTAATCTCTTCTGCCGTCATGCCCACCCCATTATCTGAAATAGTAAGGGTTTTAGCTTCTTTGTCAATCGCTACTTTTACTCGCAGCTCACCCACTTGTTGGCTGTAGTGGCCAAGGGTACTCAATCGCTTAATTTTTTGCGAAGCATCTACTGCATTACTTACCAACTCCCTCAAAAAAATTTCGTTATCGGAATAGAGGAATTTTTTAATGATTGGAAAAATGTTTTCTGTATTAATGGAGATGGTTCCTTTTTCTTGTTGCATATTTTATAGTTTCAATGTTTAGTGATGGGGTGCAAAAGTACAAGTGTTGTTCCAAACCAAACCGAGTTGCCAGATTGACAGTAAGCAATTGTTTTAACAGGCTTTAATGACTTTTCTACTGACTTTACTTAATGAATTAAGGTGTTTTGCAAATTATAGGCACTTCGCTGACAGGTTTTTGTAAAAACTGAAAATGGGGGTGGTTTGTGCAATAAGTTTTAGCACCTAAAATTGCTCAATGGGTACAATTATTTTGTTACGCTGGTTTTGAAATAAACATATATTGTAGAAGCGTAATTGTAAAAAAATTAGGCCAATTCGTTAGTATCGGTTCGTATTAAACCATAAACATTGTTGCTGCTTTTCATTTATGCATTACCTCCTATTCACCATTGCATAAGTTGGTAGGGTTTTAGTTTTAATTTTAAAATTGTAACAACTTTTGTATACACTCCTGCAGCCTCGCTTTAGCCATAAAGTTTTGTTCTAATTCTATATTAAACGGTATGGGTGTATCTAATGATGCGCAACGCATTACAGGTGCATCTAACAAATCAAAACAATGCTCACCAATCCATGCGGCTATTTCCCCGCCTATACCTCCTATTAAAGTATCTTCGTGCAGAATTAATACCCTGCCCGTACGTTGTACAGCATTTTGTATGGCGGTATAATCAAGCGGTGCTAAAGTTCTTAAATCTAATATATCAATGGATATTTCAGGATGTTTGGCAGCATACTCCTGGGCCCAATGTACACCAGCACCATAAGTAATGATTGCGATTTCGTCGCCTTGTCTTACATGCCTTGCTTTGCCAATTTCTATTTCATAATATTCTGTAGGTACTGCTTCGCTTATAGATCGGTATAATGCTTTGTGCTCAAAGAACATGATTGGGTTAGGGTCGTTAATGGCGGCAATTAATAAACCTTTTGCATCCATGGGGGTGCTGGGGTATACCACTTTTAAACCTGGCACTTTTGTAAACCATGCTTCGTTACTTTGACTATGAAAAGGGCCGGCCCCCACACCACCGCCGGTTGGCATACGTATTACCACTTCCGCCTGTTGGCCCCATCTATAATGTATTTTTGCCAAATTATTTACTATCTGATTAAAGCCCACCGTTACAAAATCGGCAAACTGCATTTCCATTACACTCTTGTACCCTTCTAGTGATAGGCCTAGGGCTGCACCTACAATTGCACTTTCGCAAAGTGGCGTATTTCTTACTCTTTCTTTTCCAAAAGCTGTTACAAACCCTTCGGTAATTTTAAATGCGCCACCGTACTCAGCTATGTCCTGTCCCATCAAAATAAGGTTAGGGTGTTGCTGCATGGACTGGCGAAGCCCTTCACTTATAGCGTCTATTAAACGAAGTTCTTTTGTTTCATGGTTTACTGGTTCATCCGTTTCATTGTTTAGTATTTGCACTTGTGAACGATGAAACTTGTAAACGTCTTCTAACTCAATATCCGTATCCACCACCACCGGCTTTGTATGAAACCCTATCGCCAATTCACTTTCTATTTTTTCTTTCAACTCATTTCGTATGGCGGTTATTTCATTTTCATTTAACACATTAGTTTCTTTCAAAAACTGTTCATAGTTATTAATAGGATCTTTTTGTTCCCATAGTTTAAACAAGTCGGCGGGTACATATTTAGTGCCGCTTGCTTCTTCATGCCCCCTCATTCTAAAGGTTAAACACTCAATTATATAGGGCTTTTTATTTTGTATACAATACTCTCTTACCCCTTTTATGGTATCGTACACGGTTAGTAGGTTGTTGCCATCAATTTGCACGCCTTCTATACCATAACCTTTTGCTTTATCAATCAAATTAATACAGCGATACTGCTCATTAACCGGAGTGCTTAATCCATACCCATTATTTTCTATAATAAAGATGGTGGGCAGGTCCCATACAGCGGCTACATTTAGTGCTTCATGAAAATCGCCTTCGCTAGTACCTCCATCGCCAGTAAATGCCACCGCTACTTTTAAGGGCGCCCCCGATGTAGCGTTTTGTAATTTGTGTGCCAAGGCTATACCATCTGCTATTGCCAATTGAGGGCCTAAATGCGAAATCATGCCGCAAATATGATGTGCGGCGTTGCCAAAATGAAAACTTCTTTCTCTGCCTTTACTATAGCCTTCTTGCGCCCCTTGCCATTGCATAAATAGTTTACTTAATGGCATGTTACGAGTGGTAAACACCCCTAGGTTTCTATGCAAAGGCAGTATCCATTCGTCTTCTTGTAAGGCTAATGTTGCGCCCACCGCAATGGCCTCTTGCCCAATGCCGCTAAACCATTTGGAAATTTTTCCTTGGCGCAATAGCACCAACATTTTTTCCTCGATTAAGCGAGGCCATAAAAGTTTTTTGTAAAAAGTGGCAAGCTGTTCGTTGGATAAATCTTTTCTATCGAAAATCATACTACAAATTTGAGCATTATTTGCCAAGTATGGCACTAATTACACTACTGAATTAAATACAACTATTCGCCTTGAACAAAAAATATCTAACACAGATTTAGGCAGATAAATTCAATTTTTTACACATTAAACCACCACTAGTTCATAAAACTCTTCTGGGTTCAGGTATTTCTGCGCCAATGCCTGCAGCTCTTCTGCCGTAATATTTTTAATGGTATTGATTGAGTCGTTAAAATATTGTGCTGTTAAGTTGTTCAATACAATATTTTTCCAGCGGGCAATTATTTGAAAGGGCCCATCTAAATCGCCCAAGATACCGCCCATCATATAATTCCTCACCAATAACAATTCTTCTTCATCTACCAATTCTTCTCGCAGGGTTTTCATTTCTTTATACACTTCTTCAATAGTGGCATTACAAACATCTTTACCCGCCTCGGTGCTTATCATCCAAGCGGTATCATGTAAATGGTTTTGTATATAACTATGTATGCCGTAAGTATATCCTTTGTCCTCTCGAATATTGCTCATTAATCTTGAACCAAAGAAACCACCCAATAGCGTATTCAACACCATTACTTTCATAAAATCTGGATGGTGGCGGGTGGGGAAGGGTCGGGCTATTCGAATAGAGCCTTGTACCCCTGCGGCATCATTTGTGATACTGAATTTTTTAGTTGCTGTCCTTTCTTGTTTAATTGGTGAAAGCGTAATTGCCTTATTTGGCAAGTCGCCAAAATAAGTATTTAACAACGGATGAATATTAGCCGGCAGTTTACCTGCCACAAATAAAATAAACTTTCCTTTTTGATAATATTTTTGATAGAAAGATTGTAGTTCTTCCCTATGCAATGCATCAAAATCTTCTAGGCGGCTAAATTTTCCATAGGGATGATTTTCGCCATACAAATAAGTATCTATCAAGCGGCCGGCAATAAAATCGCTTTTCTTTAAACTTACCTTTAGGCGCTGTTGCATATTCTGTTTGTAAATATCCAGTTCTTGTTGTGGCAACACAGATTCGGTTATTAACTCCCGTACAGCTGGCAATAGTTCATTTACATGTTTTGTGAGGCAGTGTAAGGTAATGGTGGCTGTCTCGTTATAACAAGCACGGTTTAGATAGGAGCCATAGTATTCAAAATGTTCATTAATTTGAAAAGCCGTTTTTGTGGATGTGCCATTGCGTAATAAAAAGTTAGTAGTACCTGCTATTAAATTTTTCTCCTCAAACCAGTTACCGGCACTATACACCCATTCAAACGAAAGCACCTCTTCTGCACCAGCATTTACGGCATATACTTCTACGCCATTATCTAACGTAAATTTTTCCGCCTGCTTTAATGTGAGGTTAAAGTTTACGGCATCTGCAATGGCGGGGGATTTTGTTCTGTTCAGCATTTTATTCTTTATAGTCTTTTATTTGTGGTACGTTTTCTAATAAGCGAGACTGATGGTGAACAGTAATGATAGTTACCACATTGTTCTCGTATAAATAAACAATTCTGTAAGCGTTAAATAAAATCTGCCTAAGATTGGCAAATCTTTCCGCTAGAATGGGACGGCCAAGTTCTGGGTTCTTTTTTAATGTTGCAATCTTAGCCCTGATAGTATGCAGAAACCTTGTAGCATATAAAATTGAATCCTCTGCTATATAATTTTTAATATCTTTTAAATCATGAATAGCAGGAATGGAATAAATTAATGCAGCCATGAGTCCATTAATTTATTAGCTTCTTCCTCAGACATCACCTCACCATTTTCAACTGCCTTTAAGCCAATCTCTATTTTTTCCAATAAAATCAATTCCTCTATCACTTCCTCGGCACTAACAAATTCCTCCTGTGGCATGGCCTCTATGGCAGCTATCACTTGCTTTTTTGTAAGTGGCATATTGCATGTTTTTCTTAAAATTACAATTAATTCTGCGATAAGTAATACAGCGTATTACTGTTCTCCTCTCTAAATATTTGCTTGGCCTGCTCTTGTATATCGGCCACCGTTACCGCTGCATATTTATCTAGTTCTTCATTCATCCAGTTGGCATCACCTAATATTTCGTAGTAAGCTAAGCTATTGGCACGGCTCATTACACTCATATCTTCAAAAGCTATCATGCTTTCGGTTTTGTTTTTTACTTTTTGCAGTTCGGCTTCGCCTACTAATTCATTTTTTATTTTTTCTAATTCTGCTTCCACTGCTTTTTCTGCATCGGCCATGGCTACGCCCTTTACTAATTTTCCTTCTACGGTTACCAAGCCATTATCTGTGCTGCCAAAATGATGGCATTCGATATTGCTAAACAGTTGTTTTTCTTTTACCAATGATTGGTACAAGCGGGATGACCCACCGCCACTTAGTATATCTGTTAATAAATCTACTGCATGATAGCTTTTATCTAAGCGGCTACCCATATGCCAGCATTTATAAAAAGCATCCAGCGGCACATCGGCTTTAATTGCTAAGCGGCGAGCAGTTGTTTGTGCTTCCTCCTGTGGTAGGTTGCGTATATATTTTTCTCCGGCTGGTATATCGCCAAACCATTTTTCAGCCAGTTCCTTTACCCGCTCCGTAGTTACATTACCCGCTACTACCATTACGGCATTTACCGGACGATAATGCTTAAAGAAAAAATTTTTTACATCATCCAGTTTAGCCTCTTCAATATGCGATAATTCTTTACCAATCGTCATCCACCGGTAGGGGTGTTTTTGATAGGCCAACTCTCTCATTTTATGCCATACATCGCCGTAGGGTTTAGTAAGATAATGCTCCTTAAATTCCTCACACACTACCTTTCGCTGTGTTTCCAAACTTTTTTCGCCAAACGCAAGGGATAACATACGATCACTCTCCAACCAAAAGGCGGTTTCTAAATTTTGCGCCGGCAGTTGTATGTAGTAATTGGTAAGATCGTTGGTGGTGTACGCATTATTTTCTCCACCGGCCATTTGCAGCGGCTCATCATAGTCGGGTATGTTTATAGAGCCGCCAAACATGAGGTGCTCAAACAAATGGGCAAAACCGGTTTGTGCTGGGTTTTCATCTCTGGCTCCTACATCGTACATTATATTCATTACGGCCATGGGTGTGCTGGTATCTTGATGCACAATTACCCGCAGGCCATTTGCCAAGGTAAATCGTTCAAACTGTATCATTGTTCAAAGATAATTATAGTAATGCCTTTTGTTTTTTAAAAATGGGAAATACCTTAGGCTTTGTACAGCTCATCTATCGCCTTTGCCAGGTTTTCATCTTTTGGGGTTATCACATCGCCTGCATCATGTGTGCTTAGCCATATTTCCACCGTGTTCCATACATTCGTCCAAAGCGGGTGGTGGTTGGCTTTCTCGGCTTCTATAGCCACCCTTGTCATAAAAGCAAAGGCCTCGCTAAAATTGGCAAATACAAAGCGGCGATAAAGTTTATTATTGATTGTACTCCACATATAATTAGATTGATAAAGGCTAAAATTAACTGCTTTTAAGTGCCCACAAGCACTTTAAATTTTTGATACCAAGGTGATGGTTGTTTTTGCCGTTGTGGCTACAAATATTTTTTCGCAATGAAGCAATGTAGTTAAATGCCATATTATTTTTACATGTAAAAAAAATTTTATACTCCCCCAATTTCCACTACTTTTTTATTAGCCAACTGCCGCATGGGTTTGGGTATCGTTTGCAATATTTCTTCTTTCACTGTTTTTATCAATCTTGTTTTTATGTGGTGGCGATGGGTAATTAAACTAATCTCACGCACTGGTCTGGGTTTTTGTAAAGGCTTTACCAATTGTTGTTGTGCCTTTGTTAATTCCCTTACTGCCATTTCGGGTAAAATGGTAAGGCCATCGCTTTTTTCCACCATTCGTTTTAGTGTTTCAATATTGCCTGTTTCATATTTAAATTGGAGGTTGCTTTTCTGTCTCAGTTCGCATAGGTTAAGTATTTGTGAGCGGAAGCAATGTCCTTCTTCTAACAGTAATAATTGCTGGGGGTCAATATCGCTTGCCAGCACATACTTTTTTTGGTTTAGTTGATGGCGGGGTGATATGTAAACAAATAATTCTTCATAAAAAAGTATATCCTCCTTTATGGTAGCATCCTGAAGTGGGGTTACTACTATAGCACAATCCAATAAGTTGTTTTTTAATTCCCATACAATTTGCTCTGTTACCAATTCTTTAATAGTAAACTTTATGGCCGGATATTTTTGTTGCAGTTGCTTATATAAGGGGGGCAGTAAGTAAGGGGCCAGTGTGGGTATAATGCCGAGGCGTAGCTCTCCACCCAAATTATTTTTTTGATTAGCCGCCTGCTCTTTAATAGCTTCCGCCTCTTGCAATACTATGCGAGCTTGCGCAATAATAGGTTCGCCTGCTTCGGTAGGTATTACCGGTTGTTTTGTTCTATCAAAAAGTTTTACACCTAGTTCATCTTCCAGCTTTTGTATTTGCATACTTAGGGTGGGCTGTGTTACATAGCACTGCTCCGCAGCATGTGCAAAGTGCCGATGAGTGGCTAATGCTACTATATATTCCAATTGTGTTAGCGTCATAAATAAAATTGATAAGAATATAAATATAATCAATCAAAATTATAAATCAGGAAGGGTAACTTTGTAACCTACAGTTTTTATAATCGCCTTATACTATTTTTTACTTTTTTTAAAAAAAACATTTTATTACATGAGTCAAACACCTAATCCGGATCAGCCGTTGGAAAATGTAAACGCCGATGGCGATATTAGCAAATGCCCTTTTCATAATGGCAGCTTAAAACAAACCGCCGGCCGTGGCACCCGTAATACCGATTGGTGGCCAAATCAACTAAAATTAAATGTGCTGCGCCAGCACTCCAGCCTTACCAACCCAATGGACAAAGGCTTTAACTATGCCGAAGCTTTTAAAAGCCTAGACTTAGCCGCCTTAAAAAATGCTATTAATACACTAATGACCACTTCGCAGGATTGGTGGCCCGCAGACTATGGTCATTATGGCCCATTATTTATACGCATGGCATGGCATAGTGCCGGTACCTACCGTGTACATGATGGCCGCGGTGGTGGGGGCGCAGGTATGCAGCGCTTTGCACCGCTTAATAGCTGGCCCGATAATGCCAACTTAGACAAAGCCCGATTATTACTATGGCCTATTAAAAAGAAATATGGCAAAAAAATATCCTGGGCCGATTTAATGATACTAGCTGGCAACTGTGCTCTTGAAAGCATGGGTTTTAAAACCTTTGGTTTTGCTGGCGGCCGGGTAGATATGTGGGAGCCGCAAGAAGACATTTACTGGGGCGCCGAAACAGAATGGTTAGGCGATAAAAGGTATACTGGCGATAGAAATTTGGAAACGCCGCTGGGTGCTGTACAAATGGGTTTAATATATGTAAATCCCGAAGGCCCTAATGGCGACCCTAACCCCATTGCCGCGGCTAAAGACATTAGAGAAACCTTTGCCCGCATGGCCATGGATGATGAAGAAACAGTAGCCTTAATAGCAGGTGGTCACAGTTTTGGTAAAACGCATGGCGCAGGCGACCCTTCTAAATACGTAGGGAAGGAGCCTGCCGCTGCCAGTATAGAAGAACAATCGCAAGGATGGAAAAACACACTAGGCACGGGCAACGGTATAAACACCATTACCAGCGGCTTAGAAGGTGCGTGGACTACCACCCCCACACAATGGAGCAACAATTTTTTTGAAAACTTGTTTGGCTACGAGTGGGAGCTAACCAAAAGCCCTGCCGGTGCTCAACAATGGAAACCAAAAGGCGATGCTGGTGCTGGCTTAGTGCCCGATGCGCATGATGCCCAAAAACGCCATCAGCCCATGATGCTTACCACCGATTTAGCATTGCGATTTGACCCCGCTTACGAAAAAATAAGCCGTCACTTTTTTGAACATCCAGAGCAGTTTGCTGATGCATTTGCTAGAGCCTGGTTTAAGTTAACGCATAGAGACATGGGCCCTGTAGCCCGCTATTTAGGTACTGAAGTACCTGACGAAGTATTAATTTGGCAAGATCCACTTCCCGTTCGTACTTACGAATTAGTTACCAATGACGACCTTACTAATTTAAAAGCCAGCATACTTTCCAGTGACCTTAGTATTAGTGATTTAGTAACCACTGCATGGGCCGCTGCGGCCACCTTTAGAGGTGGAGATAAAAGAGGAGGAGCCAATGGCGCCCGCTTACAACTAGCCCCGCAAAAGTATTGGGAGGTTAATAACCCTGCCCGCCTAGGCAAAGTGTTGGATGTGCTTTCGGGTATACAAGCGGCTTTTAACAAAGCTGGTGGAAGTAAGCAAATTTCTTTGGCCGACCTTATAGTACTAGCCGGTAATGCTGCGGTAGAACAGGCGGCGCAGAAAGCTGGGCATACGCTTAACCTTCCCTTTACACCAGGCCGGGTAGATGCCACACAAGAGCAAACTGATATAGACTCCTTTGGGTATTTAGAACCGATAGCTGATGGTTTTAGAAATTATCAGAAAAATCGTACACATACGGCTGCTGAGGAGTTGTTAATAGATAAAGCTCAACAGCTAACGCTTACTGCCCCCGAGTTGACAGTATTGGTAGGTGGCTTGCGGGTGCTTAATGCTAATTATGATGGCTCCGCACATGGCGTATTAACGACCACACCTGAGCAGTTAACCAACGACTTTTTTGTGAACCTGCTCGACTTTGGTACCACTTGGAAAGCCACCGATGCCAAGCAACAAATATTTGAAGGGCGTGACCGCAAAACTGGCGCGGTAAAATGGACGGCCACCCGTGCGGATTTAATTTTTGGGTCCAATAGTGAACTGCGAGCCTTGGCCGAAGTATATGCTTGCGACGATGCTAAAGAAAAAATGGTGCATGACTTTGCTGCCGCCTGGACCAAGGTAATGAACCTTGATAGATTTGACCTACAATAGTTATTGTTTGTTGTTGCAGGTTTTGTTTTTTTTCAGCCACAGGGTGCAAGCCCTGTGGTTTTTTTGTGGGGGGGGGTAAAATTTAGAAATTCGGTAAATAAATAAAACGGCTGATCTCTCCTTCATCTATAATATTTCTACGCAAGTTATAAGTAACCCGTATCGCTGTATGGTGTATGGTGTATGCGCTGCGCAATATTAATGCATGGGGAGCTTTACGCTTTGGCGCAAGGTGTTTTTAGTGTTTAAAAAACTAAAGATGTAGTTAACTAAAAAAGACCCTTAAAGTCCGTTGACTTATAAGCCACATTGCATGACCTTTCCTTTATGAACATTAAAGAAAAAGTTGGCCGACGCATAAAACATCTTCGGAAAGAACTTGCGCTTTCGCAAGAAGCACTTGGATTAAAGTCGGATGTAGACAGAACCTACGTAACAGATGTTGAAGCTGGTCGTAGAAACGTTTCTTTAGAGATTTTGGAGCGATTGATTAATGCACTTGAAGTTTCGGTTACAGATTTTTTTAATAGTAAAGAGTTTAAAAAGTAATAGATATGAAAAGAAGCTATTACTCTAATAATATTCATGCTTATCTAAATGAAGATGAAGAAAAAATTTTAGGTAATCTTAGTATAAATCATGCTTTTGCACTTGAAAGTGCGCAAAAAAACGCTTGGAAAAAGCAGATTCAAATTTTAAAAAAAAGTTTAAAAGATTTTTCAAATGGGAAACTATATTTTGAATTTGCAATTCCAAGAATGGGAAAGAGAGTAGATAATATTATAGTAATTGATGATCTGATATTGGTTTTAGAATTTAAAGTAGGGGAGGTGTTTTTTCTAAAACATGCAATAGAACAGGTGGTTGATTACTGCCTTGATTTAAAAAACTTTCACGAGGGAAGTCATGATAAAAAAATTATCCCAATTTTAATTGCCACAAAAGCCAAAGCCGATCATTTAGAGCCAGTTTTTGATGGAGACATTTCTAGTGTGATGCTAGCAAATGAAGAATCTTTGACTAATATTATAAAATATCTAATTACAAATTATTCCGAAGGTTTAATTGATATTAGTAAGTGGGAAAATTCAATTTATAGACCCACTCCTACAATTATAGAAGCTGCACAAGGCTTATACAAACAACATAGTGTAGAAGAAATTACGAGAAATGATGCCGGCGCTGTAAATCTTATCAAATCCTCAACTGCAATAAATGAAATCATTGAATATTCTAAAAAAGATAAAAGAAAGTCAATTTGCTTTTTAACGGGTGTTCCAGGTGCTGGTAAAACGTTGGCCGGCTTAAACATTGCAAACGAAAGAATGAAAGCCGACAATAACGAACATGCAGTCTTTCTGTCGGGCAACGGCCCACTTGTTTATGTACTAAGAGAAGCTTTAACGAGAGATGATATTAAAACTGCAAAAGAGCGTGGCATCAACACTACTAAAAAGACTGTTGCAAGTAAAACACATGCATTTATTCAAAACATTCATCATTTTAGAGATGACAACTTAAACTTAATTGAGCCTCCAATTGAGAAGGTCGTTGTATTTGATGAGGCGCAACGAGCATGGCAAAAAGATCAAGTCTCTTCTTTTATGAAAAGAAAAAAAGGGGTTGATGATTTTAATATGTCAGAACCAGAATATTTGATAAGTGTAATGGATCGGCATAAGGATTGGTGTGTAATTATTTGTCTTATTGGCGGAGGCCAAGAAATAAATACAGGTGAAGCTGGGGTTGCAGAATGGATATCATCATTAAAATCTTGTTTTTCTCATTGGGATATTTACTATTCTAATCAACTGCTTGAATTAGATACCTATTTACAAAATACAGAGTTAGCTTCTTGGCTTTCATTAAAAGGAGTAAATGTTGATGGGCTACATTTGTCCACTTCTGTCCGTTCATTTAGATCGGAAAATGTTTCACATTTAGTACATAAAGTTATTGAAGGCGATTATAAAAGCGTTCATAAAATTTATTCGACAGTACAGAACAATTTTTCAATTCTAGTAACTAGAAACCTTAACACAGCCAAATTGTGGTTAAAAAATAAATCTAAAGGAAGTGAGAGGTATGGACTAATTGCAAGTTCGGGTGGCAAACGACTTAGGCCTACAGGCATTGATGTTAATAATAGTATTGATGCCCCCAATTGGTTCCTTAACCCGTCAAACGATGTTCGCTCTTCCAATCATTTAGAAGACATAGCTACCGAGTTCGATATACAAGGGTTAGAAATTGACTGGGCTTGCTTAGCATGGGATATTAATTTTTATCCTAGTAATGAAAAGTGGATTTGTCGAAAATTCAAAGGAACAAAATGGCAAATGATAAATTCAGAAACGGATAAACAGTTTCTAAAAAATACTTATCGGGTACTATTAACAAGAGCGAGACAGGGATTAATTATTTTTGTACCCGAAGGTGACAGTACCGATAATACTAGGCCTCCACAACTTTATGATAATATTTATAATTTTTTAGTTTCTTGTGGATTTCAATCTGTGTAAAAAATTGGAGTTTACTAATATTGTAGCCTTTGTTGTGTATGAATAGACAATAAGAATAATTAATGTTTTTGCAGTCTTATTTCTTTTTTCAACCAACCCCTTACTACATTTCCACCCACTTTACCTGCCATGCTCTTCAAGCATTTGCATAACTCCAATACCTCTAGCCGCTCTATTATTACACTATTACAAATGCTTAATATAATTATTATTGGATCGTCCGTTGGTTTATATATTTTCTTACCGATTTATGTTTAAACTATGGAACTGCTTTTGCCTCTTACTTAATATTGTTCACATTTTAAACAACAGTAGTATGAAAAAGCTTTGCAGTTACGCCGATTACAACCTAGCTTAATCTTTGTACTAGGCCCATCTGTTCCGACTTTTGGTTAAACGTATCTTTAATTGCTTCTTCCATATCAATATCCAATAGCGAAGCCAATAAGTCGAGATAAATAGCTATGCCACCAATTTCTTCTTTAAGCATCTCTTTTGTAATATCCTTTGCTGTGTAACTGCTACCACCATCTGCGCCGCCTTTGGCCACACGCTGTAGTTTCTTTATCATGTTACAAAGCTCGCCTACCTCACCAGCCAATGCGGTGGTCCAGTAGGTAAGAGGTTGGTTATCGTAACAACGAAAGCCTTCTTTTGCTCTTTGTACATTTATGGGGCGCATGGCAGCTAAATCTAATTTCATTTGTATATCGATTGATGAATAGTAAAATTAAGCGCAATTTTTCTTTTCGTTTTAGTATCCCGGCATCAATCTCTTTTTTTCATATTCTTTGTAAATACATCTTATAAATCATAAAAAATAGTATTGGCAAAATTGACAATGTTATTATAAACCTATTGGGGTTGCACCCTTGCGGGCCTAACTTTCCAAGCTGCCGCATCATAAAAACTCCCCACCACATAAACGCCTACCCATAAAATTTCTACGGGGGTACAAGCCCTTACCCATTCTATTTTTAATGTATTGCGCCGGCGTTTATAGCAACAAGGTTTTCTTTATTGGTATTATTTAAATAATTTAATGGCAGGCTTAGTGCTGCCGCTAGCGGCTGCAAATGCTAAACTTAACCCAAACGCTTTTAATGAACTCTGCAATGGTACTACCCTTATGTAGCCCGATATTAATAGCTGTAAAGCCATACTTACGCTTGCATAAGGGCTATTTGTAGCTGAGGGCGGCTACGTTTACCCATTTGCATTGGAAATGGTGCTATACAAAAGCGTAAGTTATCAGCGGTAAGTTTGCGCCTGAAAATTGATTTTTATAAGGAAAAAATCGCCCCTTTTTATAAATCAACCCATACAAAGAGGGTTATTTACATCACTTTTTTGATGGGTACGTTTTACTGATATACCTAAAAATGAGAATGGCACCACCGGCCGCCTTTGCACCATGCATACATTAGGGTTAAAAAATAGTACCCGCCCCTCTAAGAAATTTTTGTTTCTCATTTTGCTACCCAATGAAAAAAGCTATATTTGACATGGGTTTACTAATGGGAAAACCAGTTTACTAACAATTCCATAAATTCAAAAACAAAAAAAATGGCAACTAAAAAGAAAGCAGCTAAAAAAGCAGCACCGAAAAAAGCAGCGCCAAAAAAGGCAGCACCAAAAAAAGCAGCTAAAAAAGCAGCACCGAAAAAAGCAGCTAAAAAAGCAGCACCAAAAAAAGCAGCTAAAAAGCGTACGCCTAATGCCGCTTTTATGAAAGCACTTACTCCAAGTCCAGCATTAGCAGCTGTAGTAGGAAGCAAAGGTCTTGCTCGTACTGAGGCTGTTAAAAAAATCTGGGAGTACATTAAGAAAAACAAATTACAAGATCAAAAGAACAAAAGAATGATTAACGCTGACGCAAACCTTAAGGTTGTATTTGGCGGTAAAACGCAAGTTTCTATGTTTGATATGGCTAAATTCTTAAGCAAGCACTTAAGCTAAGCCATTTAATTATTATACGCTAAAGGCCGCATCATTAAGTGATGCGGCCTTTTTTTACACTCTACTTTATAGTAGTGAATTACGCTTTTCGTTTTACTTCATCTTCTTCTTTTTTCCATTCCTTATCCATAAACAGGGTACCAAAAGGAAGAAAGGACACTAATACAGCCGTGGCTAACCAACTCCACGTTTTACGGTATTGCACTTTTACTTCGTACGCTAAATAAATAAAAGCGACAAACAACACGCCATGTAAACCACCAATAACCGTTACCGCCATTGGCTGCTGCACTATATATTTTAATGGCATTGCTATAAACAATAAAATTAAAAACGAATACCCTTCGGCTATTCCAATTTTTCTAAACCAACTAAAAATTTGTTTCATTTATGCAATGTATTTATTTATTAATAAAGGATTGACGCAGTTGTACTACTACAGGTACTACTACCAAAAAAACGACCAATGGTAATAACACCCACCCCAGGCCGCTGGCTAATTTTTTTATATGTAAAAAAGTTATCACTGTTATAAAAAGAAAAACAAGTATGGTAGATAGTTTAAGCATACGTAGCATTCTACAGGCTATTGCAAATTGCTTATCTCTATTTTCGGGTGTTATTTTAATAGAATAATTTAACAAATGAGGCCTTTTGATTAATACAGTAATACCAAAAAAAATAAGCGTGCTAATAAGGGGTAATAGCAAAATTGTCCACTTACTTCCGTACCCATCTATTACTCCTTTATAATTATAATGTATAGGTATAATAAATGGCGAATATAAAAAGGTGGCTATGGCTACTAACCATAGTATTATCAGGAGTACAGTACTGCTTACATCCAACTTTCTATCAAATGGAGTTACAAGAAAAGTATCCGTTTGTTTGGTTGCCATTTCTTTTTTAATAATCTATTACTTGCTCCTGTATAGTTGCTGGTATTTCTCTCCACTCGTATTGTTGATTACGTAACTGTGGCTCAAAACCTGCACTGCTTATAGCATCTTGTATAGTTTTATAGGTAAAGCGATGTGGCGCTCCCGCAGCGCTTACTACATTTTCTTCTATCATAATACTTCCATAATCATTTGCGCCGGCATGCAAACAAACTGATGCCGTTTCTTTACCCACTGTAAGCCAACTTGCTTGTATGTTTTTTACATTAGGCAGCATCATACGGCTTAGGGCTATCATGCGTATATATTCTTCTGCCGTTGTTAAATTATGTACTCCTCTAATTTTAGCCAGTAGCGTATCTACATCCTGAAAAGTCCACGGTATAAATGCTAAAAAACCTTTTGCGCTTTCTGGCTTACGGCTTTGTACTTCTCTTATTTTAATTAAATGTTCAAATCGTTCTTCAATTGTTTCTACATGGCCAAACATCATTGTGGCGCTAGTGGTTATATCCAAGTTATGTGCTTCGTGCATTATATCCAACCACTCTTGCGCCCCACATTTTCCTTTGCTTATTAATCGGCGTACTCTATCAATTAATATTTCGGCACCGGCACCTGGCAACGAATCTAAGCCCGCTTCTTTTAATGTTTTTAACACTTCATGGTGCGTGCTTTTCTCAAGCTTAGTAATATGGGCTACTTCTGGCGGGCCTAGTGCATGCAATTTAATAGTAGGATATTCTGCTTTTATTGCTTTAAATGTATCTACATAAAATTGTAAACCTAACGCTGGATGGTGGCCTCCCTGCAGCAACAGCTGATCGCCGCCATATTGTAATGTTTCTTCTATCTTTTTACGGTAGGTGGGCATATCGGTAATATAGGCTTCTTCATGCCCGGGAATACGGTAAAAGTTGCAGAACTTACAATTGGCAATACACACATTGGTGGTATTTACGTTGCGGTCTATTTGCCAGGTTACTTTTCCGTGGGGCACTTGCTTTTTACGCAACTCATCGGCCACATGCATTATATCGGCAAGTGGGGCATGGTGGTAAAGATATACGCCTTCTTCTAGCGTAAGAAAGCCAAAATCGGCTGCTTTTTTGTATAATTCCTGTAATTGCATAGTACAAAGGTAAAGCCTGTATAACAATATGCTGAACGGTTTTGTTTCGTTTAATACATTAAATAATTTAGCAGCTATCGTATTAACCTGTAGCTTCCTTCCTTTTAGTACCGTTTGCTTTTACAAAATGATTAAAAAAATTGGCCATATACTAGTTTATATATTGCTTTTTAGCACTTATAAGGTAACAGCGCAGGAGGTTTTTGTAGAGCCTCCTTCACGGCTTTTAACCAAGGTGCCTTTTATACAATTAACCGGTGGTGTAATGATAGTTAGGGCACAGTTAAACGATTTTCCTGACACTTTAAATTTCATCTTAGACACAGGCAGTACCGGCATCTCTTTAGATTCTACTACGGTAGCCTATTTTAAGCTAAAGCCTGTACCCACCGAACGAAATATTAAAGGTATTGGAGGTATAAAGAGAGTAAGTTTTTTATATAATCAAAGTCTACGCTTGGGTGAGCTAAAAACGGATAGCCTGCACTTTCATATCAACGATTACTCTTTACTTACTGCTGTATACGGCGAACAAATTGACGGCATAATCGGCTACTCATTTATTAGTCGCTACATTTTAAAAATAGATAATGATAGTTTAGAACTTTCGGTTAGCGCTAGGGGATCAATTAAGTATCCAAAAGGCGGGCACTTATTAAAACCAACCTTAAACCTACTAGCGGCACAAGACCTGCGGGTAAAAGATAATCGTACTATTTATACCCGACAGCTTTTTGATATTGGCGCAGGGCTTTGTATGATATTTGGCCGTGAATTTATTGACGATAGCCTTTTATTTGATCGTAAAAAGAAAAAATGGTTAAAGCAGGCCGAGGGTATGGGCGGTAAGATTGATATGGAACTTACATTGCTGAAAGAAACAAAAATTGGCCCTTATAAATTTAGAAATGTGCCGGTGTATATTTTTGATGATGTAAACAATATTACCAACTATCCCTACATGGGCGGCATTTTAGGCAATGATTTAATGCGCCGGTTTAATATGATAATTAACTACGCCAGTGGCGAAATTCACTTACTGCCTAACCGACATTTTAATGAGCCATTTGATTATTCGTACACCGGCATAGAACTATACAAGGTGGGCGATATTATTATTGCTGGCGATGTGGCCGTGGGCTCACCGGCAGAAGCGGCAGGTATTAAAGAGGGTGATGAAATAGTAGCGGTGAATAAAAACTTTACCCAAAACCTGAATCAATATAAACTGGCCATGCAAGTGGCGAATGAAAAATTAAAACTCATCATTCGCAGAAATGGAGAGTTGATGGAAAAGGAGTTTAAAGTAAAAAGTATTTATTAACGTTGTTTATCTGCAGTTTTTAACTCCATCTAATAGTCAAATACAACTTCTTGAAGATGTTCTTTCTTTTTTAAAAATATAAGAAATTTCTTTAAAAAATAGATACCGGCGGATCCGGTATCTATTTTAATTTTAAATTGGTTTAGTTCAACCTCTTTATCAAAAGAAAAATTATGAAGTACACCAAACTCTCTATCTGCTGCTTCTGATTTATCATTATATGCTAAAATAAAAGTAGCGATTTCTTTCTCTAATCTCAACACATCTGTTGTCTCATTAAAATGTAGGTTTATTGACATGTGGGTACTAAAGCCATAAACTGTTAAGGTGAAGGGGAGCTTTATATTTTTAAACGGATGATCATCTGTTTTTTTTGATATTTCTTTCCAGTAAGCCTCCGGTTGTAACCCTTCTATCCAGGTTTCCATATCATCCTCATTAATTTGCTCACAATCAGTACCTACAATAACCCCTGATTTTGAACGCCAGCAAAAGGTTAGGTTAAATGAGGCATCGGGCATTATCTTAAGTACAATATTCAATTTAGAAGTTTCCGCTTTTTGGTATAGTGGGGTGTCATTTCTTTGTTTTACGGTACTAATGCAAACCCTCGCATTTGGTTTCAGACCAGTACTGGTAGAAAAATTTCTTTCGAAATTAGAATCTAAAAAAACAACGAAGGGTTCACTAAAAATAACACCATGCTCTTCCCAAATATTTCTTACCGCCTCGGACCAGGGAAAAAATTGAGCCTTCATATAATTAATTTTATAATGCCATTGCAAAGCGGATGATTCTTTGAGCTAAAACAAAACTTGCCCAATCATCTGCTATACCAGCCCCTAATGTAACAATATCTTCTACTATAGTAGCAATTATAATAGCAGCACCTGCCCCAATGGCAGCACCCTTAATAAAATTTACAACTTCGGGATTTTCTTGAAAAAATTCCGCAATAATCCTATTGGCATGTTGTGCATTATTTTTCAACCTTTGTATTAGGTGTTTTATTTTATCAAGTATGTTTTGCGGAATAATTACAGGTAATGCCGGAGGAGTTGATAATGTCTGTTTATCATAAAAAATAACTCCCGGTGCCGGGTTTGCAGATTTATGTTCTTCAAAGAATCGGGTTTCTTTTGCCGTGGGTGGTTGTTCAATTACCGTTGGGTTGCTATCCATTTTTCTTCAGGCTACCCATATAAAAGATAAAGCAAAAAATAGCAGGAGTAACTTTGATTTTAAATTCACATAAATAGTTTGGGTTTTAAGGTTTAATAAAACGGCAACCACTTCTATAAATAACAGAAACGGTGTGGCCTTTTTACATATTATTCAGCTTATTGAGGCTCTTGAAAGCCCTGAACAACTGATATAGTAAAAGAAACAAACTATTTCGAAATCGCAAATAAACTTTTTAGGGTATATTTTTCACTTTATCACTATCAATTAGCTCCATTACCTTTTGCACTTTGTAGTCTGTATTTTTTTTTATCAACTCTACGGTTGGCATGGATGGTACTTCGGGCTGTACCCCTTTACCTATTTTGGGTACGGTTTTATCAATTACTAATCTAAACAAGGGTAACCTACACCTAACACCAGTATTGGGCAGGGTAACATCGGGTATTAACCATGCCGAATTACCATAAGCACCGCCGCCTGTTTCCTCACCCACTACGGTTACATTATCCTGCTTTATTAATGCAGATGCAAGAAGGGTAGAGGCGGAAAACGAATTGCCTCCGGTAAGTATGTACACCTTTCCATTAAAGTGATTTTTCTTCTTTGGTGTAAAGTAATGCCTTTCGTAGTAGCCAAAATGCCGCATGCCATCACCTTTCTTTTTGGTAAAGAAAGTATAAAACAACCCATTCCAGAAATGGCTGTTAATATGTTTGCGGTACACACTTTTGGTAGCGGTGGCAAATAAAGAATCGGCCAGTTTAAATTTTTTATTAATGAGGTACTTAGTAATTAATGTAGAGTTGCTTACACTGCCGCCTCCATTGCTACGTAAATCAATTATTAAATGCCCTACTTTATTTTGTTGTAATGTTTTAAATGAGTTGTGAAAGAATTTTTTTAGCTGATAGCCTTTGGCAAAAGAGCCCAAATTCATCATCGCTGTTTTATTGGTACTATCTATCTGCAAAAGCCTTATGGCATTCAGCCGCATTTCTTTTAGTTGTTGCTTAGTGGGTTTGGGCATTGTTTGTCGAAAGGTTCTTGTACCTCTTTGTGTGGGTGTATCTGCTGCAGGGCGGTAGGGTAAAATGATGTTGGTGTTTTTTTGCCCCGTGCTATCTAGCCATTCTATTTCATACTTATCGGGCAGGCCATACAGCATAGTGTATAGCGAACCAAAATTGCCCCGGTTGCTTAATGTTTGGTACTTATGTGTGGTATTATACCCGTCGGTAGAAATGTATTCAAACATTGTATCTACCAGGTGCTTTCGTTTTATTCCATTTATGGATAGTATTTCTGTGCCTCGTTTAAAAATACTATCTCTTCGGTGCAGGTTGGCTGTTACTACCATTTTTTCATCTTGCGCCAGCCCGCTGTTGTTCCATATCTTCATCGTTAATGGAAACATGTTACCCACTTTAGCCGTATCGGCAAACTTACTCCACTTTTTAGATGAGCGAAGAGTGGTGTGGCCGCAGTTAATTTTTGCTGTAACCCATGCTAGCACTTTTCTAAACTGTGGTTCGGTAAGTGAGTCGGTTAATTGCTTTCTGCCTTCGGCAAAATAAAATCGCATACTATCTGCCGGGGTGTACCAATACAAGCTGGGGTGATGATTTTTTAATACATCTTCATACACTTCATAATCATGCAGCAATTGCGCCGAAGAATATTTTTGGGTAGGGTGAAAGGAGGATTTAGTTGCCGTACAGCTGCTTATACAAAAAGCAATAAGCATTAGGCAATAGGCAAGCCAATGCCTTTGTAGTATTAACCATTGCCTAATGTTCATTATTTTTATTTTAAATGATTCCACCCTTGCGCTGTAATAGCATGTTTGCCGCCACCCTTGGTTATAATATGGCTGCCTTGTTCTACCTCTGTCATATATCCTACTACGCTTATCTGTTCGTTCAGCACCAGTTTATCATATTCACTTTGGGAGATAGTAAACAGTAATTCGTAA
This sequence comes from Bacteroidota bacterium, assembly GCA_039796695.1. Taxonomy (GTDB): domain Bacteria; phylum Bacteroidota; class Bacteroidia; order Chitinophagales; family Chitinophagaceae; genus JJ008. Next base: position 20,204 of record JBDKJF010000020.1, on the reverse strand, counting down.
TCTTCACCCCCACTTAACGCACAAGCCGTAGGATCTATTTCAAATTTGAAGGCGGCTTTTTTCATATCCTCATGAATAGGTAATTTTTCTTCGTATAATACACAACCTAAATTACTTTCTTTACAAATATGCAGTATCTCAGAGCTAAGGCCATCGCTAATGTCCATCATGGCCGTAGGCTGTATTTCTTGTTGGGCAAAAAATTCCACTATATCTTTTCTCGCTTCTGGCTTTAATAATCTACCAATTACGTATGATTCATTTTCTAAATCGGGCTGCACACCGGGGCTTTCAATAAATATTTTTTTTTCTCTTTCTAAAAATAATAAACCTACATAAGCTGCACCTAAATCGCCGCTTACACAAAGCAGGTCGCCTTTTTGCGCTGTACTGCGTTTTACAAATTTATCGGGGGCCACCTCGCCAATGGCGGTTACGGATATTACAAACCCTTTGTGAGAGGAGGTAGTATCGCCACCAATTAAATCCACTTCATACTTTTTACAAGCGGCGTATACACCTTCGTAAAACTCATCCAGCGCCTCTACACTAAAGCGGTTGCTAATGCCAAGGCTTAGTGTTATGTGGGTGGGTATGGCATTCATTGCATACACATCACTTAGATTAACTACCACACTTTTGTACCCGAGATGCTTAAGCGGTGTGTAAGCCAAATCAAAATGTACGCCTTCTAATAATAAATCGGTGGTAATAACGGTTTGCCTGCCATAGTGGTCTATTACAGCCCCATCATCCCCCACACCTAAAATAGTGGAGGCATTTTGTATTTCTATGTTTTTAGTTAGGTGGTCTATTAAACCAAATTCACCTAAGTCGGCTATTTCTGTACGGTTGCTCATGTTGTTTTTAATTTAACTAAACAAATACTCTACATCTTCCCTTGTCAATGTTTTTACAAAAGAAGAGTCATCGCTGATAATGTCTTTGGCCAGTGCTTTTTTCTTTTCTTGTAGCTGTAAAATTTTATCTTCTATGGTATCCTTACAAATCATTCGGTAGGCAAAAATATTTTTTGTTTGGCCTATACGGTGCGTACGGTCAATGGCTTGCTGCTCTACGGCGGGGTTCCACCAAGGGTCTACAATATACACATAGTCCGCTGCTGTTAAGTTTAAACCTACACCTCCCGCTTTTAATGAAATTAAAAATACTCTTACTTCATCTGTGTTTTGAAAACTTTGTATCGCTTTTTCTCTATCCGGTGCCGAGGTGCTGCCATCAAAGTACTCGTACTTTACGCCAAGCTCATCCAACTTGGCTTTTATTAATGCGAGCATGCCTAAAAACTGAGAGAAGATAAGCGCTTTATGGTCGCCAATGTTTTCCGTTATCTCTCTTGCCAGTTCATCTAGTTTGATGGAATGGTTTTCAAATTTTTCCTGCTCGTTAAGTATGGCGGGTGAGTCGCAAATTTGGCGCAGCTTCATCAAACCTTGCAAAATGGTGAGCTGCGATTTTTGTATACCCTGCGCTTCGATGGTACCCAATATCTGGTTACGAAAATCATTTCTGTAAGCGTCATAAATATTACGCTGCTCATCTTCCATTTCGCAAAAAAGAATCATTTCTTGTTTTTCAGGAAGGTCTTTCGCCACCTGTTCTTTAGTACGACGTAAAATGAAGGGGTATAATAATTTTTTTAAATGCTCTTTTCTATCCTGCTCGCCAAATTTATCAATGGGTATGGCAAACTCTTGTCGAAAAAACTCCATAGTGCCCAGCATGCCCGGGTTAAGAAAGTTCATTTGTGCAAATATGTCAAATGTATTATTCTGCAGTGGCGTACCACTCATACACAATCGGTTTTTTGCATTGAGCAAGCTGGCCGCCTTTGTTACTTTACTGGATGGGTTTTTTATAGCTTGGCTTTCATCCAGCACAACGTAATCAAAATCTACACTTACTAATAATTTTATATCGCTGCGCAATGTACCGTAAGTGGTAATGGTTACGTTATGGTCTACTAGTTCTTCTCTATTTCTTGTTCTTAATGCGCCATGGTGTATTTTGAAGGTAAGCGATGGCGTGAATTTTTTTAATTCATTTTCCCAGTTATAAATAAGTGTAGTAGGGCACACTACTAATGCCTTTAACTTTCCCTCCGCATTATTATAATGCTCCATAAAGGAAAGGGCCTGCACCGTTTTACCCAAACCCATATCATCGGCCAATATACCTCCCCACTTTATATCTTTTAAATAATTAAGCCATTGAAACCCTGCTACCTGGTAAGGCCTTAGTATTTTTTCTAAATGCGGGGCGGGGTCTATTTTTTTTATATCATCAAACCGACGAAGATTTTCATATTTTTCTTCCAGCTCTACCATTAACTCTTCTTCGTTTCTTTCTTCATACAACTCATCCACCACACTTAAGTGGTAGCGAGAAAGTTTTAACGAATCGGTTTTACCTTCTCCCACTCTAAATAATAAAGAGTATTTTTTTAACCATTCTTCGGGCAAAATACCCAATGTGCCATCATTTAATTGTACAAACTGTTGCTTATTAGCCAATGCTCTTTTTACCTCTGCTACTGTTACTTTTTGATCGCCAAATAAAATATCCACTTTTGCATCAAACCAATCTGTATTACTACTAATAAAAATTTTTGTTTGTGGTTTTGCGGTATTAAATCGAAAGTTTTTTAAAGCCTCAAATCCAAAAACCGGTGTTTTCATTTCCTTCATCGCATCTACAAATAAAAAGAACCAGTTGTTTTTTAACACATCTGTACCTTTTAATGCTAGTGTGCCCGAATCTTCGTTATAGGAAAAGCTGCTGTGCAGGTTTTGTAGTTTTTGTATAAACTCATTTTCCTTTTCGCGGTTGCGATGCACCACCATTACTTTTTCTCCCTGTGGTACTACCACTTCATCACGGTCTTTTATTTTCGTTTCGTAACCCTTGTAGCTAAATACGGGTTGAAAAACCAGAAAATCGCCCTTTTCCATTAAGAAAAGTTTTACTTCTGGGCTGCCATCTTTTATTTCTTGTACTAAGCTTTTATCAAAGTCTACTTTATACTCTTTTGCTAAGGGCATTACAAAAGCGTGTAAGGTTTGGGACCACTCCTCTACCTTTACTTTCATTTTTCCTTCTGGTAAAAATTTTTCGGAAAGCTGTATTGCCTCTTTGCTTTGCCATAAATGCAGTTGATTATTATATAAAAATACCAACGGGCTTTGCGTTTCATTATCATCAAGGTTAAACTCTAATGGCCCCGCTTTTACTTTACATTGTATTTGATAGGCGCCATTTTTCTTTATCGAAAAGTGTGGCTTTATTTCTTCGGGCTGTAGCTGTACAGGTTCTAGTGTGGCTGTTTTAAATGCTTTGCCTTGTGGTAAAATGAATGCCAACGGCGCCCTAGCCGATGGTGTGGTAAAAAACTTTTTCAACTTCGGAAGCATGTATTCTGCTACTAGGTCTTTAGTTTCTCCGGCCAAATCTTCATCCTCGTTCTGTATTATATTTTCCCAAATGCCAGAAAAGGGCGAGTTACGGCTTACATATTTATTTATTTCTCCTTCTTGTAGTTTTCTTAATGCCGATAAATGTTCTTTGTCTTCTTCTGGTAAGTTGTCGGTATCTACATATCGAGTAATATCTAGTTTTTCTACTTTACCTGCAAATGTGTTGCCTTCTGTGGCTTCGCCCATAATTACATCAATGGTAAAATGCGGATATACTTTTTTATTGAAATTAAAAACAATGCCTAAGCGGTGCGAAGCCTGCTTTACCGTTTGTTCTTGCGGCTCTATTAGCACTTCAGCTACGGGCTCTTTTTCCTTCATCGGCAACAGTACTGGCTTAGATGTAGTGGGTATGGGCGCTACTCTTTTAATGGATGGATCTAACACTCTTAAAAAAGGTTTGCCCTCTTTCATCGCAAATTCAAACTTGCCTTTTAAATCATCCTCCATACAATAGCCATAGGCTTCTAGCAATTTGTTTTTTTCTTTATCCAAATTGCGAATGGTATCAAAATAATTAGCCCCATATGTGTGTAATAGTTGTAAAAACACGATTATTTTAGGCAAGCAAAGGGGGTGCTCTTCGTCCTCAAAATCGCAACTGGTATCAAAATTTCGTTCTTCATTTTTCCGAATAATTACTTTGTACTCTAAGCCGTTTAATTTGATAGTGGCTTTTACCATTTCGTTTTCTGCATACTCAATGGTGGCTTTGCAGGTTCGTAGATAAGTTTCGGCCTCTTGCATCGTTTCTTGAGAGGAAAGTAGGCGCAATGTTTTTAAATCAATAGCTTTCATTTTAGCTACTGTATGGCGCTGGTCGTATTTTATCTCATCGTTTTGCAAATGGCCCCTGTCAATCATTTCTTGTAACTGAAAAAGAGCTGCCGCTTCGTGGCGGCAAATATCTCCTAAGTTATACGGGCACGAGCAGCGCAATGTAGTGCCTTTAGCATCTTTAAACTTTTGAATATATACTTTATAAAAAGTGGCGTAGTTATCGTCTTTTACACGAAATACAGCCGAGCCAAATAAATCATCATACTCAATTAGTTCTACATAGCCAATGGCGTGTATTTTTTTGCCCCTACGAATTACTTCATCGGTGCCCTGGGTGTAAATATGTTTAATAAGGTGCGGTAATGCCATAGTTTCTATTTGCGGTTTGCAATAAACAACCGTATTTATTTCAATTTTTTATAGTAAATAAAAAAACCGACCTCCATTGCTTGTTCAAAAAAGGTCAATCGGCAAAAGTAAAAGAATAGTTACCGCATTTCCTTATAAATTGGGCTAAATATTAAATAAATTTCCATGCGGGAAAGGGTACCAAAAATTGAGTATCTTACATGATTTTTTTTGATTGGCCTTTACATCTACTTGCTATAGCAGCGTAGTTTTTATGCGTTGTTTTTTATTTCTTAAAAAAATATTTACTAGCTAACTACCATTGTGTAATAGCCTATTTTATAATTGGCAGCTTTAAGGCTTTACCATACCAGCGATTTAAATAATTGTAAGGCAGCGGCCTTATTTCTCTTTATGCACTTTTTATTGCCCTATGCTTTAATTTTGCCAAACGCATGAGTAAAAAAGCAACCCTTCAAACCTGTATATCTCCAGCTCTTTTACATTTATACGATGTTAGCAATAGCATTGTTGTAATTATTGATGTATTTAGAGCTACTTCTACTATAGCTGCAGCGCTTTACAATGGCGCAAGGTGTGTAATACCTGTGGACTCTGTTCCCAAAGCCATTGATATTAGTAAAAAAGTGGGAGGCATAGCTGCCGGCGAAAGAGATGGTATGATAGCCGAAGGCTTAGAGCATGGTAATTCACCTTTAGAATACAGCCGCACTTTTATTGAAAATAAAACCTTGGTACTTACTACTACAAATGGTACAAGGCTATTACAAATGGCTTTGGATAAAAATGCAGACACCATTATTTCTGGATCATTTCCTAATTTATCGGCTGTATGTAATTTTTTATTGGCGCAAAACAAAAACGTCATTTTAGGTTGTGCCGGTTGGAAAGATCGTTTTAATTTGGAAGATACATTATTTGCCGGTGCTGTTATTCACCGCATTGGCAAAGCCTTTACCATACATTGCGATAGCTCATTAATGGCAGAAACTATGTATGCAAAAAGTAAAAACAAGTTGATTGACTTTGCCCCAAAGCTTACGCACTACCACCGTTTAGTGGAGCGTTTTGGGTTAATCGACGATATAAATTTTTGCCTTACGCCAGATATTGCCAATGTATTAGCAGTGTATAAAGATGGTATGTTGATAGCGGAATAACGCTTGCCTACTTATTATTATTCGCTTTACGCTGCTATAATTGAGTGTATCATTTAGCCTACTTTTTCGCTATAAGTAATGCTGCTTCACGCAAGGGTGGTAAGCATTAACCTTCGCCCTAGGGCCATTCTATAATCATTAGGAATGGCTAAGAGTATACTGCTATGCCTATTCTTTTATCAAAATACCCTTACTTTATAATGCTGGCTTTTTATAAGTTTACAGTACTTTAGTTTGAGCGGTATATTTTTAATAATTATTTTAAATGAAAGCAAGTAATAAAAACCTGAGCAAGCAGGATGTAGCAGCGCTATTATTGTTATTACAAACACGGTTTGAAAAAAATACAACTCGCCATAAAAATATAAAATGGGAGGATGTGCTAAAAAAATTAAATAGCAATGTGGGCATACTTTATACGCTACAACAAATGGAGCAAAGCGGTGGCGAGCCCGATGTGGTAAGGTTTAACAAACAAACTGGGGGCTATACTTTTATGGATTGTGCGGCAGAGAGCCCTGCAGGAAGACGAAGCCTTTGTTATGATAAAGAAGCCTTGGACAAGCGAAAAGAAAACAAACCAAAAGGCAATGCTATGCAATGGGCCGCCGATGCGGGCGCCACGCTATTAACACCGGATGAATACAAGTATCTACAAACATTAGGACCGTTTGATCTTAAAACCTCTAGTTGGTTACTTACACCCGATAATATTCGAACGTTAGGCGGCGCTATTTTTGGTGATAGAAGATTTGATACCGTTTTTGTTTATCACAATGGTGCGGAAAGTTATTATGCCGCCAGGGGGTTTCGGTGTGCTGTATCATTATAACTTTAGCCTTATTCCGCAATAGAAATTGATGGGTTTACAAGTATCCCCTTTCCCCACCATAAAATAATGATAGCCAGTACCACGGTGGCCATTATTATAATAGCCATTGTTAATACCGGATTTAATGGCAATAAACCGGCACTAGCCGATATGAGCGCACCAATGCCAATTTGTATAAACCCTAATAAAGCAGCGGCTGCTCCCGCATTTTTTTCGAACGGAGCCATACATAGCGCTGCCGCATTAGGATATACAATACCAGCACATGCTAATATGATAAATAAAAAAATAATAACGAATACCATTCCATACCAGTTTTGCCATGCTCCTATGGCAAATAAAACTGCAGCTATACATTGCACCCTTATTGCACTGCCTAATATAGTGGCGCTACTATACCGCTTAGTAAGGGCATGATTAAGTTGGCTACTGCCAATAAAGCCAATGGAAAGTATGGCGAAAACAGCGCCATATACTTTTCCGCTTAAGCCGAAATAATTCATAAAAATAGCAGGAGAGTGGGCCACATACAAAAACAAACCAGCAAAAGAAAAACTTCCAGCCAGTGCATATAAATAAAACCGAGGCTCTTTTAATACTTGTGCGTAACCACGGGCTATAGCAAATGGTTTTAAGGATACAGTAAGGTCTGGCGCTTGGCCTTTTGGCAAATAAAAAACTACCGCTAGTAAAATAATGGCGGTGATGATGGCTAAAATCACAAATACAAAATGCCATCCCCACCAAGCTATAATGTAACTACCTACCGTAGGGGCTAGTAGTGGAGAGGCGCCAAGTATTAGCACTAAAAGCGAAATAATACTGGCGCTTTTTTCAATCGGAAAAAAATCTCTAACCATTGCCATTGCAGCCACAGAGGCTACACAACCACCTAACGCTTGTACAAAACGCATCATCAACAATGTTTGAATACTCTCTGTAGTAAAGCAACCGATTGTGGCTATAATATAAATAAAAAGGCCTACATAAAGTGGCGCCTTTCTTCCATATCTATCTAGCAATGGGCCATATATTAATTGCCCTATAGCATAGCCTAAAAAATAAGTTGATACGGATAAGGCCACTTTATCAATCGTGGTATTAAAATCGCTGGCTATTTGTGGAAAAGCCGGCAGGTACATATCTATAGAAAAAGGGGTAATTGTATTGAGAGCTCCTAAAATTATTAATAGCCAAAAATGCTGTTTTTTGGATCGTTGCGCAATGGATATCATGCCTGAATATTTTAACGAAGATAGTTTTTCTACACGGCTGCGGTTAGTTAATTGCCAATAACAAAAAGGCTAAAGCAATAGTTTCCATTTATCTGTTTCTGCCGTTTGCTTTATTACCGCATTCTGTTGTTCCAATAAATGTTTTATATAGTTGGTAAGGTAAATGGTATTTATCAATCGGCCAATCATACCATATTTAGTTTCGAAGCTAAAAATATTTATTAGTATAGTACCATTGTCGCAGGGCTTAAAATAATATTCGTTTCGCATCCACTTCAAATCGCCTTCTACCTGTTCGTATGTGTACAAGCTATGCTTTTCAAGCTGTGTAACTTTTATTTTTAAAACTCTTGTTTTAAATACATGACGAGCTTTCCAAGTAACTGTATCATCTTTTTCTAAAACGCCTGTGGTGGTACCTGCCACCGCCTCCTGGTTATACGCTTCCATACTTTGTTGTTGTAGCCCTACATGCCGGCTAAGGTTAAACACTCTTTCTGCTGGAGCTGCAATAAATGTGGTAAGATGTATAATCGGCATATAACGAAAAATATGAAGTACGATGGCTAAAGTTAACAGTATAATTTCGGAAGTAAACAGTAATCGCACACTAAAAAAAATTGCGACCCTATTAATTAGTAGGCTACTTTTTTAATGTTACCAGCCACAATCTGGTAATCATCATCAGAAGGTTATCGTGTATAAAATGCCTAAAGTCAATTAATTTTTTAGAAAATCCAGAAGTTACATATTGGTAAATGCCAATATTAATTAAACGGAATTTTAGCCACTTTGGCTTGTAATCGTTTATCTCTTATTTGAATATAAATATGCGTATCAATGGCCGCAAAAGCGCCGCTAACGTAGCCCATTCCTATTGCTTTGCCTAAGCTAGGCGCTTGTGTGCCGGAGGTAACTTGGCCAATGGTGGCACCTGTTTGGTCTTTTATTTCATAGCCATGTCGGGGTATGCCCTTTTCTATCATTTCAAAACCCACCAACTTACGGTTTACGCCTTCTGCTTTTTGCTTAGCAAATATGTCTTTACTGGTAAAGTCTTTGGTAAATTTTGTTATCCAACCCAAGCCCGCTTCTAATGGCGATGTACTATCGTCAATATCATTTCCATATAAACAATAGCCCATTTCTAACCGTAGCGTATCTCTTGCGCCTAATCCAATTGGTTTGATGCCAGCAGCGGCACCAGCTTCAAAAATGGCATCCCAAATTTTTTCGGCAGCACCGTCTTTTTCTTCAAAATATATTTCTACTCCCCCTGCGCCGGTATAACCTGTAGCGCTTATTAATACATTTTCTACGCCGGCAAATATGCCTTTTACAAAAGTGTAATACTTTAAATTAAGTATATCCATATCTGTTAATGGCTGTAATATTTTAGTAGCATTGGGTCCTTGCACTGCTAGCAAACAGGTTTTATCGGATATGTTATGCATTACTACACCGTTAGTGTTATGCTTTTGTATCCAATTCCAATCTTTATCGATATTACTAGCGTTTACTACCAGCATGTATACGTTATTCTCCTCCACACAGTACACAAGCAAATCATCCACAATACCACCTTGCTCATTAGGTAAGCAGCTGTATTGGGCTTGTCCTTTTTTTAATTTACTAGCATCGTTACTAGTAACCCGTTGTATTAAATCAAGCGCTTCTTCTCCTTTCAACACAAACTCTCCCATGTGGCTTACATCAAACACACCTGCATTTTTACGTACGGCAGCATGCTCATCATTTATGCCGGTGTATGATATGGGCATATTATAACCCGCAAACTCGGCCATTTTAGCGCCTAGCGCAATGTGCTTGTTGGTAAAAGGAGTATTCTTCATAATTAAAAAAATTTGTGCTTTGTAGTATAATACGGTGGGGGCAAATGTAACTTAAAAATGTGTGGGCTTAACGGTTGTTAGCGCTGTTTTATAGAAATTCATTTTCGTATTTATTTTATTTCAATATTTTTAAAAAAAACATACTGCATGAAACGATTTCTTTTTGTAGCCTTTTTTATAAGTAGTACACTATTGGCTAAAAGCCAAATGGTGACGGGTTGTGGTTTTAAAGTGCCTCCCCGTTTAATTCGTACCAATTTTGCTTCGGTATATGAAGCCAAACAAATACTTCAACGTATGTTGGATACCGTAAAGTGGAAAGAAAACTTTAGTATGCGAGAACAAAACGGCATTCGCAACGCCTACGCTACTATTATTAATAAAACCCGATGGATTATTTACGACAACGCTTTTTTAGAAGATATTGATGCGTATGCTGCTACTAAATGGGCATCTATAAGTGTACTGGCGCATGAAATGGGCCACCATTATTTTAACCATGTGGTAAGTAGCACTGGTAGTACCCCTCCAAAAGAAATTGAGGCCGACGCTTTATCTGGTTATGTAATGCAAAAATTAGGGGCTACGCTTAATGAATCTATTGCCGCCATTAGCACTATTGCTAGCGACAAAGCAAGTAGCACACACCCTGCTAAAAAAGATAGAGTAGCGGCTATTACCCGCGGTTGGAACCAAGCTAAAGCCGAAATAGCAAGTGGTAATACCAACGGCGGAAGTACCACTACTGGTGGCGGAAACACTGGCGGGGGTGGAACAAGTGGCGGAGGCGGAAATACTACAACTGGGGGCGGAACAAGTGGCGGTAATACTGGTGGCAACACTGCTAATGTGCCGCCGGCCGACGATCCAAGTTGGATAAACTTAACCGTACAAAGCACAAAAGACGAGCAAGTGCTTTTAAGTGATGATGGAAAAAATTATACACCGGCTACTATTAAAGCTGGCGAAGGTTTTTTATTTAGATTTGAAATTTACCAATATGGATACTTACGACTTCCATATTTTAATGGATACCGTACTTTTAAATTAATGCATGGAAAAGATTATAGCATTTTGTACAACCGCCGCACCAAAAACTGGACGGTGGTGGAAGTACCAAACTAGCATTTAGCCCTGGCCCCAATAATTTTTCGTTGGGTTTTATTATTTTATTAAAAGGAAAAAGACCCTTGTGGGTCTTTTTCCTTTTTGCAAAGCTTTCTTATTTACAACCACTCCATTAATTGTATGGAGGGTTGGCCAGCAAGTTGATTCGTAATATTCTCTTTCCTTAGTTTTTTTATAACCGCTGGATTATTTTGTTTTAATTTTTCTTGTAATTCTTTTTGTCGTTTTTCGCTTTGCTCTTTTTCCCGGTTTATGCGATCTTGATTTCTTCTTTCTTCCTCAAGCTGTCGCTGTAGTTCTTCTTTTTCTCTTTCACGCTGACCGCTTTTTTCTACACTATCACTTTGTTCTTCATTATATAGGCGGCGGCTACTTACACTTTGTATGCTACTACCATCTGCGTTTTTTAGGCTTCCATCTTCGCCCATTATATAATCGGTGTTTACATCATACTCAAACCAATCTTTATTCCAATCCCAGTCGTCGTTACTATATTTTCTAGATCTGTTTTTCTTACCGTTTTTATTTACCTGAATGGTGAAGGATTGTAGCTTATCAACGGTTTCATCAAAGCGAATTTTTTTACCCACTGGCACTCGTATTACCACTATTATTTTTTGTGCTCTAAACTTTGTTGTTTTATTAATTGCAATGCCACTTCCTATATCTAAAACACTGTCTTTATAACTGGCATTAAAAAATATGTTTTGTGCCTTTGCTGCTGCATCGGCCACAGTACGGCCGCGGCTATATCGGTTTATTTCTACATGAAAGTTACTATCGCTTTCTTCTTTTACTACTTCAATTTTTATATTGGTATAGCGAAGCGAATCATGCGTAACATCAAAACCATTTCCTTCTATATTTATCCAAGGAAAAGCACCGCTGTAAGCTACCTCTGGTTCAGATACTTTTACTAACATTCTATTATTAATGGGTTGGGTAATAGCAAGCTCCTGTACGTTTCCGTTTTTATTATACATGCTAAAATCTCTAACAAGGCTAGCTATAAAAAGGGTTACACATATCCATCCTAATACCCATAGGCCGCCAAATACCCAGCCTAGGTAATGGTGTTGAGATTTTACATTCATTATTCTGCGCAGCAGCCATACAATAAAGCCTATTAATGGAATACCTAAAAACAATAATAATGTACCCCATCCGTAAAGGTTTTGCCAAAAGCCTTCTAATAAAAAGTTTTTAAGAGGTAATACGCTTACACCACCAATTAATATGGCTATTAACCCAAAAAATAAGGCTACTGCAATACTACCGGCAATGAATAAGAAAAAGGCTTTGAATAATACGCCTATAATATGGCCTATGCCTCTTCCTGCTTCGCCAGCCTGGCGCCCTACTTCGCTGGCAAATGTTTTACCTCTTGTATTTGAAAATTCTTTGGCTTTTGCGGATATGTTTTGTGCCGATTCTTTTACTTCTTCGCCCCAACTTTTCATCCTTTCTTTCATCGTGTCCATCCCTTCTCTTACATTTTGTCTAATGCGGTTTACATCTACCCTTTCACCGCGCATTTCCATTTTTTGATAGTCGCTATTAGCCTCTGGTAGCACTATCCATAATACAATATATGCTAGTATAAAAGTGCCGGTTATAGATCCAAATACAAAATTGGGTACTATAGATCCCTGATAGAAAAAAGGCCAGCTTACTATTCCTAATACGATGTTTAAAATAAAGGGTGCTGCAAATATTAATCGTATGGTGTTTACATTTTTTTCGAAGTAAGCGGCTAAGCCACCTGCTACCCCGCTTATTACTTTATCATCGGGGTTTCTGTATAACCTTCTACCTGTAGTGTTTTCTAAATCTTTCGGGGCTAACACGAACCATAATATAAGATAGACCAAAAAGCCAAGCCCAAAGCCACCAAAGGTTATTATGGCAAATAGTATGCGTACAATAGCCGGATCTACACCTAAGTAAACAGCAATGCCGCTACATACACCCGCTATCATTTTATCATTCGCATCTCTATACAATCGTTTACTTTCTTTTGTATTACCTTGGTGTTGCTGTGTTTGTGCGGTTTTTTTGTCATCCTCGTTTAGCGCAGCTTCGGCTTCAAAATCTTGCACCCTACCCATAGATGTTGTTACTTCCTCAATATCTGCATCTGTAATAGCAGTAGCACCTTTGCGAATTTTATCTTGTAAAAGTTCTGCTATTCGGCTTTCTATATCATCAATTATTTCATCTCGCCCCTCTTCATTGGCAAAATAGCGGCGTAGGCTTTCAATATACACCTGTAAGTTATCGTATGCCGTATCTTCCATTGGTAACACTCGGCCGCTAAGGTTTATGTTCATTATCTTTTTCATTTTCTAAATATTAGTAGTTGATGTGTTATTGTTTATTTACGAGTTAGTGCATTTACACCATTGGCCAGTTCGTTCCAGGTTTGTGCTAACTCGTTATAAAATGTATCTCCCTTTTCTGTTAGCGAAAAATATTTACGGGGTGGGCCGCTATTACTTTCTACCCATCTATAGGTTAGCATTTCCGCATTTTTTAATCGAGTAAGAAGGGGGTAAAGGGTGCCTTCTAATAATTGTAAATTGGCAGCCTTCATTTCTTCTACTATATCGCTTGGGTAAGCTTCTCCTCGGCGAATGATAGAGAGAATGCAAAACTCAAAAATACCCTTGCGCATCTGGCTTTGTGTGTTATCAATATTCATGATGATACTTTTCTATTTTTTGTGTTTATGACTTATAATCCTTTTGCTTCCGCCATTGCTGTTGCGCACTGGCCAAATAAGCTTATTTAGGGGCGGCCATTGCTATGATTTTAGAAAATACTTGATGCCACCTTCTTATTTCTTGAACAAAGATAGGGCGATACTCGGTACTATGCAACACAAAGTACCATATATTTTAAAGTATTTTGTTTGAGGTTTGATTACATAATTGATTTTCAGCACTTAAGTAGTTTAAAATAATTAACTTTTGTTTCTTATGATCCCTTTTAAGGCTATTTTTTGGAGATATTACACGGCATATAATTGCTTTTTCCGATTTTTATGGGGTATGAAAAGATTACACTCTTTATTTGTCATTGCCATTATTTTTATGGTTTCTGCCTGTAGTAATAAATTTTCTCGGTACCAGCATGCCTATGCATTTAAAAGTGCAAATGGCTTACCTAATTATGCTGAATTAAACTATTGGGCGGCGCATCCTTTTAAGCATGATCCATCAGACAGTGTGCCCCTACCACTGCAAGGGCAGGCTATAGACACTAGTGTAGATGTATTTTTTTTACACCCCACTACATATACCGAATCGTCTGCTACCCATATTGGTAATGCCCCCATCGACGATGCGCTGCTAAATGCCAAAACAGATTATACCCCCATACTTTATCAAGCCAGTGTTTTTAATCAATCCTGTAGAGTATTTGCGCCTCGTTATAGACAAGCACATCTCAAAAATTTTTTTAGGGCAGATAAAGACATAGCAGCGCAAGTGTTTGATACCGCTTACAGCGATTTAAAAACAGCTTTTGAATATTATTTACAACAGTGGAATAATGGTCGGCCTATTATAATAGCAGGCCATAGCCAAGGCGCATTAATGGCCGAACGATTATTAAAAGACTACTTTGTAGGAAAGCCATTACAAAACAAATTAGTAGTAGCTTATGTAATAGGCTGGCCTGTGGCCAAAAGCTATGTTACCAACATTTCTATGTGTTACGACTCGTTGCAAACGGGTTGTATTTGTAGCTGGCGCACATTACGAAAAGGATTTACGCCATCGTACATGCGTGCAGAAAATGGAAACTCCTATGCTACCAACCCTTTAATATGGACGATGGATAACACTTATGCACCACGTACAAAAAACAAAGGCAGTGTGTTAGTAAAATTTAATAAAGTAGTAAAACACACTACCGATGCACAGTTAGAAAATGGTTTATTGTTTGTAAAAAAGCCAAAATTTCCGTGGAGCTTTTTATACTTCACTAAAAACTATCATGTAGGTGATATTAATTTGTTTTATGTAAACCTACAGGAGGATATTAAAAGAAGGATAGGGCTATATTGGAAAGGATAAGGTATGTAAAATAATTATCCGGTGTGGCATTGTATGTATTGGTTAGTTTATAAAGAAAAGTCCCACCACTTGGGCAGGACCATTCTTTATCTCTTTCAACTTATTTAATCGCTTAGCTCTTAAAACTCCGCACTACCTGGCGTTCTTGGAAAAGCTATTACGTCTCTTATATTCGTCATACCGGTTACAAACTGCACCATACGTTCAAAACCCAAACCAAAACCAGCATGTGGCACTGTACCAAAGCGGCGGGTATCTAAGTACCACCACATTTCCTCTATAGGTATATGCATTTCGGTCATTCTTCTTTCCAGCTTATCCTGCCTTTCTTCTCTTTGGCTGCCGCCTACTATTTCGCCAATGCCCGGTGCCAGTATATCCATAGCGGCTACCGTTTGTTGCCCTTCGGCACAGCCATCATTTTGCCGCATATAAAATGCTTTAATAGCCGCTGGATAGTTGTAAAGTATAACTGGCTTTTTAAAATGCTTTTCTACCAAATAGCGTTCATGCTCACTTTGTAAATCCATACCCCAGCCGGTTATTTCGTACTGAAATTTTTTCTTTTTATTATGGTTACTGTCTTTTAAAATTTGAATAGCATCTGTATAGGTCAACCTTTCGAAACTGTTGTTTAATACAAATTCTAGTTTTTCCAACAAGCCCATTTCGCTACGCTTATCTTGTGGCAATTGTTTTTCTTCTTCGGCCAAGCGCTGTGCTAAAAATTCTAAATCCTCCTTATTATTTTCTAGCGCATATTTTATAATGTACTTGATAAATTCTTCGGCCAAGTTCATATTGTCTTCCAAATCATAAAAAGCCATTTCGGGTTCTATCATCCAAAACTCTGCCAAGTGGCGGGCGGTATTACTATTCTCTGCTCTAAAGGTGGGGCCAAAAGTATATATCTCCCCAAAGGCGGTAGCCCCTAGCTCACCCTCTAGTTGTCCGCTTACGGTAAGGTTGGTACTACGTCCAAAAAAATCTTCTTTAAAATTGATAGTGCCATCTTCATTCTTTGGCGCTGTACCATCAATAGGTAGGGTGGTTACTCTAAACATTTCACCCGCCCCTTCTGCATCGCTGGCAGTAATAATGGGGGTGTGCATATATACAAAAGCCTTTTCATTAAAAAACTTATGTACGGCAAATGCCAAAGCATGGCGCACCCTAAACACCGACCCAAATGTATTGGTACGAAAACGCAGGTGTGCTTTTTCTCTTAAAAATTCAAGGCTATGTTTTTTGGGTTGCAACGGATATTTTTCTGCGTCGCTATCGCCCAGTATTTCAATAGTGGCGGCTTTTAAATCCATCTTTTGGCCTTTACCCAACGAAGCTTCTACTACGCCGCTAATTTTTAAAGAGGCAGAAGTGGTGATGCGTTTTAGCAACTCATCGGGAAACTTTCCAAGCTCCACCACTACTTGTATATTATTGTTAGTACTACCATCGTTAAGGGCTATAAATTGGTTGTTGCGAAAAGTACGCACCCAGCCCATTACTGTTACTTGTTGCCCGGCAGGCTCCTGTGCCAGCAGGTCTTTTATTTTAATTCGCTTGTTAAACATAGTGCGCAAAGATACGGG
This sequence comes from Bacteroidota bacterium, assembly GCA_039796695.1. Taxonomy (GTDB): domain Bacteria; phylum Bacteroidota; class Bacteroidia; order Chitinophagales; family Chitinophagaceae; genus JJ008. The sequence goes on along the minus strand of JBDKJF010000020.1, from coordinate 3,682 downwards.
AGGCAATATTTTCTAATAGTATTTATTGAGCGGGGCAGTTAATGTTTAAAAAAAAAATTGACTATTAACCTTTCAGAAAATACTACAGTATGTAGGCAGTAAAACAAACCAAGCAAAATGTAAAAAAAATTGTGAAATGGCTATGAAGCAAGCCTAAAATGGGAAAACCATTGCCATGAAGAAGTAAGAAAAAAATTATAGAAGTATAAGTGTAACCGCAAAAGCGTTTCTTTAAAAATACAAATACATAATAGGAAAATACTAGTTGCACTTTTGTTGATTTGGAACATTTTTTAAAACCCTACCTACTTAAAAAGCTGATTTATATTTTATTACTGAAGGGCTGCCGGATTGTAGCGTAAATGAGTACCGCATAGCGGTACGAATTGCAGCGGAAAGCCGGAACTACAGATGCGTAAAAAAGGGGACGATGAGAGCCCCAAAACGCAAAAAATTTTTGTTTTTCCTCAATTTCGACTATACTTGCAGTAGAAATAGGTCGATAAGCTCTGTTCTTTCGGCTATATTGTAAAGCCATTTACCTGCCGTTTTCATTCAAATAAATTTCAAATTTTCTCATTTCAAGATTGGTTCACATTTAAATGTGTGACTAACATCAACTGTTTTTTATGTACGATATTCTCCAATTGAACGACATGCTCGTTCCTGAATTGCTTGATATTGCCGAGCAATTAAAAATCTCCAACGCAAAAAAATTAAGCAAGCAAGATTTGGTGTACAAAATTCTCGACGGCCAAGCACTTGCTGGTGCTAAAGGCGCAAAGCCCGCTGAAGATGGTAAGCGCAAGCGCATTATTAAAACAAATACAAGTACGGGCGGCAGCGAAGAGGCCGTGGTTGAAAACGATGAAAGCGAAAAGCCTGTAAAAAAAGCCAATGTACCGGTAAAAAAAGAAGCGGCTCCAAAAAAAGTAGCCCGCAAAAAATCTGAAGAAGCAAAAGACGAAACACCGCCCATTGCACAGCCAGTAATAACAAACACAAGCCAACTAGCAGAGGCTATGCTAGCCGTGGCCGAGCAAATTGATGAAGAGAAACAGCAGCAGCAACAGCAACAACCGCAGCCACAAGAAAACAATACTAACAATAATAATGGGCAGCAAAACCGCCCCTTCCCCCCGCGTAGAGAACCGCAATTTAATGTAGAGTTTGATGGCATCATACCCGGCGAAGGGGTATTAGAAATGATGCCCGATGGCTATGGGTTTCTTCGCTCATCGGATTATAATTATTTATCCTCTCCCGACGATGTATATGTGTCTCCCTCTCAAATAAAATTATTTGGTTTAAAAACCGGCGACACCGTTTACGGCACAGTACGCCCACCCAAAGAAGGAGAAAAATATTTTGCCCTTTTAAAAGTAGATACCATTAATGGCAAAAAGCCAGAAGAGGTGAGAGATAGAGTACCCTTTGATTATTTGACTCCACTTTTTCCGTTCGAAAAACTAAATCTTTTTACTACCCCTTCTGATTATTCCACCCGTATTATGGACCTGTTTACCCCCATCGGTAAAGGCCAACGTGGATTAATTGTAGCACAGCCCAAAACGGGTAAAACCATGCTGTTAAAAGCCGTGGCCAATGCCATAGCTGCCAACCATCCGGAGTGCTACTTAATGGTGGTACTGGTTGATGAAAGACCAGAAGAGGTAACTGATATGGAACGAAGCGTAAAAGCAGAAGTAATAGCTTCTACTTTTGATGAGCCCGCAGAAAAACATGTAAAAGTATCTACCATAGCCCTGCAAAAAGCAAAGCGCTTAGTGGAGTGCGGACATGATGTGGTTATTTTATTAGATTCCATTACCCGTTTGGCCAGGGCACATAATACCGTAGCGCCATCTAGTGGTAAAGTGTTATCGGGCGGTGTGGAGGCCAATGCCATGCAAAAGCCTAAGCAGTTTTTTGGTGCAGCCCGTAAAATTGAAAATGGTGGGTCGCTTACCATTATTGCTACCGCACTAGTAGATACGGGTAGTAAGATGGATGAAGTAATTTTTGAAGAGTTTAAAGGAACAGGTAATATGGAGCTTCAACTTGATCGTAAGTTGGCCAATAGACGTATGTATCCCGCTATTGACCTTGTTTCTTCTTCTACCAGAAGAGATGATTTATTATTAGACAAAGATGTGTTACAACGGATGAACCTTCTGCGTGTATATTTAACAGATATGAACTCCGAAGAAGCAATGAGGGAATTACAGAACCGAATGAAAGGCACTAAAAACAACGAAGAGTTTTTAGCGAGTATGAATAGATAATTCGCCAACCCCTAAAGGGAGTATATAAACTACCTACAAACCATCGATATTGTTTTTATATCGGTGGTTTTTATTTTACATCAACAGCATTATTACTATCAGCGGAAAGGGCTTGGCGATGTGGCGGTATTTGAAATTCGTCTGCCCGTAACCGCTGCTAAATTTATAACTAAAAGTTCATTGTTAATTCCATTGCTCGGCGTTATTCGTCGGCTGGAACTAAAGCCGAATAGCGAAAAAAAAGTTGAGCATATATTCGTTGCCGCGCCATATTGCCAAACCGCCTGTTGGCTGTAGTATTATCTTGGTACATAGCTATTAGTTGAGAATCTTTCTGCTTCAAATTCATAAAAGTTTCTAAAGTAATGTGGGTTAGCATAATGTCCAGCTAAATTATAGGTGATTAAAGAAAATGGCAAGTCGGGATAAACATATTTTGTAAAAATTGTTTTCAATGTTTTTGATTTTATTTTTTGTCCTATTGGATTTAACCAAGTAGTAAAGATTTGATTATCGTTATATTGGAATTGATGAACTATTTCGTGTGCTAATAATTTATATGGATATGGATAAGCCAGAATGTTGTTAACGAATACTAGTCCTCTGCCGAAACTATAACCAATTTGAGTATTGTTGTTACGAAATCTAAATAAGTTTTTGTTTGAAAACACAATTTGTCCTGTTGCTAATGTATTTTCTAAGTCAAACTTTCCTAAACGACTTGCTGCAATTGTCGCATAAATACCTGCTGGTAACAGTCGTACTTTGAACTTGTCTTTATTATGAATAGCAAAGTCCACTCTTAGCAAACCATAGTCTAAATACCAATTTTCTAAAAAGGGTTGATTTAAAGAAGCGTTTTGCATTATAGATGTCCCTGCACTATTTAGGATTTTAGCAGGCCAAAAAAATGCCCTGTTTTGATTTAGATTGTTAAGGTAAAGTGTCTTTTTACTTGAGTAGTTTATCAGTCCACCAACTGAACCTTGCCAAAAACCTTTTACAAAATATTTTTTCCAATTTGTTCCTTTAGGTTTGTTGATTACTGCCCCAATTCCCGAAGTCAGTCCACCAAAACCAACATTGTAAAAAAACACTGTTCTTTCCTGCTTTTGAGAATAGCAAGTTTTTGACAAACAAGTAAAAGCCAGAATATAAATTAGAGTTTTCAAATTTGAAGGGTCTTGAAATATTACAGCCAACGGTCGAGTATTTGCGAAGGCTGGGAATTCATTGATTGTCCAGCCCGGTACAAATGCCCATTTGAAAATTGACTCGTCCTAAAATAAGTTGACTGGTTTAGTTAAATAATCCTGCTATTGGTTTACTAAGATAATTCATCCTAAAATAGGTTGCGTAAAAAAGTAGTTACAGTGGTGCGGTGGGCAAAAATAGTT
>JBDKJF010000019.1:0-44697 GCA_039796695.1 Bacteroidota bacterium | reverse complement strand
AATATTTTTTGGTTGCAAAGGGCCCTGTATCGTCATTGGCAATTTGCCTTCGTTGCTTTTTATTTTTACACCCAACTGCGGAAGTATTTCATCAAAAAAGTCCATTGGCCTTGTTACCAAACTGCCCGAACCATTGATGGTAATTTCTTTATCGTTTAGCGCTACCAATGGCGTAAACATTCTTATACTTAGTCCGCTTTCGCCGCAATTGATAGCCCCCTTAAATCCCCCCGTTAGGGGGACTTTCGGAAACCTCAAACTTTGAATTTTCATTACATCACCCGCTACTTCGACACTTGCTCCTAAAATCTTTATTATTTCAATAGACGCTTTATCATCATTACTATGACCAGGATTGTGAATGATGCTTTCGCCATTGCTTAACAGCGCCGCAGCGCAAGCTCTTTGCATAGAACTCTTAGATGCTGGTGCTTGTATGGCACCTTTTAATTGCGATGTATGTATTGTTACTTTCATAAAGCCTCCCCAAACCCCTCCAGTGAAGGGGCTTTATAGGTCTCCAATAATTTTAAATAATTTACTTAATGTTATTTGCTTCACTACCCCTTTACCAATTTTCTCCAACAGCACATAATTCATTTCTTTTCTTTCCCGTTTCTTATCCATCTTTAGTACATCAAATACTTTTTGTTTATCGAAGGATGCGTAAGTGGGAAGATTATATTTTTCTAATACACCCACTACTTTCTCCGTTTGTTTAAAACCGCAAAGCTGTTCGGAGATGTGGCAAGCATAGGTCATACCAATGGAGATAGCCTGACCGTGCAGTAATTCGTATTGTGTTTCTAAAGCATGGCCGAGTGTATGACCAAAGTTTAGTAACCGCCTCTCTCCTTTTTCAAATTCATCTTTCTGCACCACTTTGGTTTTTATCAATGCATTGCGTTGTATTAATTCGCAGATGGCTGTTTGTTTGCTCCTATAGCCCTTTAACGAATTATTTTCTAAAGAAGCGAACATGGCTGCATCTTTTATACAAGCATGTTTAATAATTTCTGCAAAACCGTTTTCCCATTCGGGCTGCGGCAGAGATTTAAGGAAGACCATATCATGCAGGATAAAAGCTGGTTGTCGAATAATCCCAACCATATTTTTATACAATCCTACATCTATTCCATTTTTACCGCCAATACTTGCATCTACCAATCCTAATATGGAGGTGGGTACAAATCCAAATCTTAATCCCCGCATGTATACCGATGCTACGTAACCAGTAAGGTCTGTAATTACGCCACCGCCAATGCCCACCAATGTGGTTTTGCGGTCGGCTTCCATTTCTATTAATGTTTCAATCACAGCATCTACAGTAGCCTGTACTTTAAACTCTTCTCCGGCTTTCAATACAATGGTGTTCCAACCGTTAAATCGTTTGGTGTGGGCATTGTATACATTTTCATCGGTGATTAATATAGTGGCCTTAGGATCCGTTACTTTTTTAAGGTGACTGATGCCGGAGGCGAAATGTATTTCGGTACTCGATGATGAGAATTTGAAGATGGTACCCCCCGCCCCTAAAGGGGAGTTACGATTTCTTTGCTTTACAGACACTTTATTTTCTTTCAACATTTTTAAGTTATGGTGAGTAGATTTACCGGACGATGAAGAGTGCCCCGATATACATCGGGATAAACTCTGCAACGAAGTTGATAGTAGTACTAATGCTGGCTACAAAACCCACCCCATGTTACTAAAAAAATACACTCACTAAACTCACCCCTCCAAGGAGGGGAAGTTTCCGATAGTTCTCCATTTCTTCTCAACATTACTGCTACTTGACTGACTAATAAACCTAAGTCTCCCCTTTAGGGGGACAGGGGGTTTAACTATCCAACACTTTCTTTTGATGATGAATGCTTTCCATATGCACTGCATCAAAATACTTTGTGATAAATTCTTTGCTCAATCCTATCTTATCGCCTTTGGCAGTTGCTCTTTCAATAATTTCATTCCAGCGATTGGTTTGCAAAATGGTAATGTTGTTTTCTTTTTTGTATTTACCAATGCCTTCTGCAATCTTCATCCGCTGACTGAGTATTTGCATCAGCTCATCATCTAATTGATTTATTTGCTGACGCAATTTTTCTAATGCCGCATGATATTCTTCATTACTCACATCTTCTTTTCTCCAGATGATAGCTTCTAACATTTCGGATAATCTTTCTGGCGTTATTTGTTGCTTGGCATCGCTCCAGGCATTGTCGGGGTCTATATGGCTTTCAATCATCAGTCCGTCATAATCAAGGTCTATTGCTTTTTGCATGGTTTCCTGTAAAATATCCCGACGGCCACAAATATGCGAAGGATCATTGATAATCGGCATGTTTGGATATTTCAGTTTCATATCAATAGCTAAATGCCACATTGGTGCATTGCGAAATTCTGTATTACCATAAGAAGAAAAACCGCGGTGTATTAAACCTATTTGTTTAATGCCAGCTCTTGCTATTCTTTCTACGGCACCGCCCCACAATTCTAAATCGGGATTAATAGGATTTTTTATCAGCACCGGTACATCTACCCCTCTTAAAGCATCGGCCACTTCTTGTACACTGAATGGGTTCACAGTTGTTCTGGCGCCAATCCATAACACATCTACATCAAAGGTTAATGCATCTTGTACTTGTTTGCCTGTTGCTACTTCCACTGTTGTTGGCAGGCCGGTTAGTTGTTTTGCTTTTTGTAACCAAGGTAATCCTTTAGCGCCTACACCTTCAAACATACCTGGCTTGGTACGTGGTTTCCAAATGCCGGCACGTAGCATATCTATTTTGCCGGTGGCTGCAAGTCGTTGTGCTGTTGCTAAAACTTGCTCTTCTGTTTCGGCACTGCAAGGGCCGCTGATAATAAGCGGACGTTTATTCCAAGCGGCCTGCACAGTTTCGTTTGTTGTTTGTTCTTGTGTTTGCATTGTTCAAAGTTATGCTCCCTTTGCCTAACGGTTGTATGGAAGCGGTTGTTAAGTATTTATTATTTTGTCATCGTTCTGTTCATTGGGCATCTTCGTTGCGCCGTGCCCCGGCCTTAGACGGGGTCGCACTCTTCGGGGTTCTGTTCGCTATTGAGCAATTCACCCCGGTTTCTTAAAGCATTTTGTTTTCCCTAATTCGCCCCTTCAAGTGGAGGGGTATAGAGAGGCCACTCTATTTAATTATCCTCTTAATTTTATTCGCCCCTTCCATTAATTTCTTTAACTCATTTTCATCGCCATTATTTAAACTACTTCTAAATTTTTTCAGTTGTTCTATGTGCTCATTCAATACGTCCAACACATTTTCTTTGTTCTGCAACAGTATTGGCACCCACATAGCCGGATTGCTTTTGGCTAAGCGTACTGTACTTTCAAAACCGGCACTGGCTAATTCAAAAATGGCATTGTCTTCTTTTTCTTTTTCTAAAACTGTATTGGCTAATGCAAATGAAGTAATGTGTGATATATGACTTACATAGGCCGCATGTAGATCATGCGCATGCGCTTCCATTTCCAGCAGGTGCATCCCTATTTTTTTGTACATATATTTTGTCCACTCCAATGCATCTGCATCACTCTCTTCAGCATTACAAATAATTACAGCCCTGTTCTCGTAAGCGCTACGTACCGCTGCAGCAGGTCCGCTGTACTCCGTTCCCCACATTGGATGTGTAGCTACATATCTTCCTCTTTTGGGATGTGTTTTTATAGCGTCTATTAACTGCCCTTTGGTTGAGCCTAGGTCAATGACAATCTGGTTATCAATTTTATGTAATAATTGTGGTAGCAATGTTACCAATGCATCTACCGGAATAGCTAATATTATTACATCGGCATTTGCGATACCCTCGTTCAATGGCAATATTTCATCTACCAATTCTAATTCTACTGCTTTGGCAGCATGGTCTGCGTTAGCATCTACCCCAATTAGTTTGGATGAAAGTTTCTTTTCATGCAACTGAATGGCAAGTGAGCCGCCTATGAGGCCTGTACCAATTATTGTTATTTTTTTTCGTTCCATTATATTTCATTTTGAAGCTACGAGTTTGAAAGAGAAAGGAGATAAAGAGGGCTTTCTCCTTTTCTCTTTCTTCTCTTTTATCCTCTTAGCCTATTGATTGCTTCTACTAATTTTTCTTCCGTACTACACAAACTCACTCTCACATATTTTTTGCCGGCAGTACCAAATATGCCCCCGGGTGTGATAAAAACGTTTTGCTTATACAAAACTTCATCGCTCAATTCAAAACCACTTTTATAATTTTTTGGAATTGATGCCCACACAAACATGCCTACTTGATTAATATTGAAACGGCACCCAAGTAATGTCAGTAATTCAAAAACTTTTTCTCTTCGCTTTATATAAATGGCATTTACTTCATCCTGCCATTCTTTGCCAAGCATCAACGCTTTTGCAGCTGCTAATTGAAGCGGCAAAAACATACCACTATCCATATTGCTTTTAAAGCGCAACACTTCTTCTATTCTTTCTTTTGCACCGCAAAGCATACCTACCCGCCATCCGGCCATATTATGACTTTTGCTTAATGAGTTTAATTCAATCACACCATCTTTTGCACCCTCAATGCTCAATAAACTTTGTGGATTATCATTCAGTATAAACGAATATGGATTATCGTGAACAATTAAAATATTATGCTTTTTGCCAAACGCTATTAATTTTTTAAATAATTCTTTTGAGGGTAACTGCCCCGTTGGCATTTGCGGATAGTTTACAAAAAGCAGTTTCACTTTCTTCAACCCTTCTTTTTCGAGCTTATCAAAGTCTGGTTCGTAATTATTTTTCTCCTTCAATTTATATTCTACACATTTGCCTCCGGCTAATTTTACTGCACTGGTATAAGTTGGATAACCGGGATTGGGCACCAGCACTTCATCGCCTTTATCAAGATAGGTCATACAAATATGCATAATGCCCTCTTTGCTTCCAATAAGCGGTAATACTTCATTATCTGGATTTAATTCCACTCCATACCAACTCTTATACCATTGGCTAATGGCTTTTCTTAATATAGGCGAACCTTTATAAGATTGATAGGCATGCGCATTATTTTTGGCTGCTTCTTCCTGTAATGTTTTTATTACATCGGGATGAGGTGGTAAATCAGGACTACCAATACCAAGGTTTATTATATTTTTTCCTTCCTTATTCAATACTTCTATTTCTCTCAGCTTTTGAGAAAAATAATATTCGCCGATTCCTTCTAATCTTTTACTAAGCCCCCACACCCCCCATAAGGGGGATTTGCCATTCGCACTGACCTCGCTTATATTAGAGCCTAATTTGTCACCTACCTTTTTCATATTCTTTATCTTTTTTCAATCCAATATTATTCCCTCTACTTTTAAGCTTCTATAGCCACTCCTTCAGAGAGTTTGTAACCACTCGGGGGATCAGGCAAGCTTTATTTCCATAACCCTTTTTTATAAACGCCATAAATTTTTATCGACTCAGTTATTTTTTTAATCTTACTCGTTACTTTTTCAAATTGCTGCAATTCGTCAAACTCTAAATCTGCATGAAATGCATATTTAAAATCGGAACCCGGAATAGGAAAACTTTGCAGCTTACTTAGATTAATACCACCTTCTGCTATACAAGACAACACTTTTGCCAAACTACCTTTTGAATGATCGGTATGAAAAGTAACTGAGGCTTTATCTGCATCTTCCACTGTTGCTGCTACATCATCCCTCTGCAACATTAAAAAACGAGTGTAATTATTCTTCATCGTATGGATGTTAGGCGCTATTACTTCCAATTCATATAGCTCGGCGGCCAACTTACTGGCAATAGCAGCTGTATGTTTACTTTTATGCTGATGAATGTGCTTTGCACTTAATGCGGTGTCCTCTTTTTCTACCAGTTTCCATTTGTGCTTATCTAAAAAGTCATAGCACTGTTGCAAAGCCATAGTATGCGAATGCACTTCTTTTATATCTTCTAGTTTTACTCCAGGGTTTACTAGAAGATGCTGCCTTATCTGTAAATAAATTTCTCCAACAATTTTTAAATTACTTTTTTGTAAAAGATTATAATTTGGTAAAATGCTACCAGCAATAGAATTTTCAATTGCCATAACCCCACCATTACTTTCTTTTTTATTAGAAGCTATACTTACTACTTCTCTAAAAGTATCGCAGCAAATAACTGCTACTTGTTTTCCATAAAACAGTTGTGCAGCTACCTGATGAAAGCTGCCTTCGTAGCCTTGAATAGCATAAGCCCCCCCTAAACCACCCAATAGGGACGAATCATTAGCACTAACTTCGTTTTTCTTCAATGCTGCTTTTATTATTACATCTTTCATATTTGTTATCTCCTTTTCAATCCAATAATACCTCTCCAACATTTCGGGTTCTAAATTCCCTTAAGTGGGTGATTTAGGGTGGTGCAAAAAAAATCCCGACCTATCTGGCCGGGAGTCTTTATGTTGATGTTTCTTAGTTGTTCAGTTTGATTTCAACAAAAGCATTCCCGGCTTCTTTGTAAAAAAGAAGTAATAAAAACTAAAACCGAAATATGCTTTCACCATGTTCATGTTTCAAATGTAATGATCAAATCCAAAAATTCAAAATCTTATTTATTAGCTTTTACGACGACCACCACCGCTATCGGCATCATTCATTCTAATTTTTCTTCCCCGATAGTTTTTTCCGTCAATCGCTTTCATCATTTTTTTACCAGCCGCTGGTTCTATTTCTATCCAGCTGGTCATTTCTTTCATATCAATTTTTCCGAGAACTTCTTTCTTCAAATCGCTCATATCCAGAATAAACTGTAAGAAACTTGCTTTATAAAAACCATCTTTTGTACCTAGGTTTACAAACAGTCGTTGATAATTTCCGCTATTGCTAAATCCATTTCTTCCCCCATCTCTATCTCTTGTAGGTCTATCACCTCTGCTACTTCCTCTTTCACCGCTTCTTCTATCGTCGCTTCTCATGTTAAGATCAGCAGCATTCTCGTAGTATTTTAAAAATCGATCAAACTCTAATGCGGCTACCCGTTGCAATATTTCTTCTTTGTCTACTTCTGCAAATTTTTCTTTCAGTACAGGAAGGTATGTTTCATATTCTCCGTGGCTAATATCTGCTTGTAGCATTTTATCAATAAAAGAGAAAAATTGTTTACGGCATACATCTTTACCACTAGGTATATCCATCTTGTGTACACGAGTATTTACCAGTTTTTCTATTTGGCGAAGGCGGTATGTTTCTTTTGGTGTTACGATCGATACAGATACGCCACTTTTACCAGCACGGCCAGTACGGCCGCTTCGGTGTGTGTACACTTCCACATCATCTGGCAGTTCATAATTAATAACATGGGTTATACCTTGCACATCAATACCCCTTGCTGCCACATCGGTGGCTACTAATAACTTTACACTTTTATCACGGAACAATCCCATTACTTTATCTCGCTGCTGCTGAGTAAGGTCGCCGTGTATAGCATCTATATCGTATCCTTCTCTGGTTAATTTTTCCGCTATATCCTGCGTATCCATTTTAGTACGAGCAAATACAATACCGTAAATACCGGGATTAAAATCGATGATACGCTTTAATACTTCGTAACGATTGTGGTGTTGTGTGGCATAATATTGATGATCGATATTAGCATTGCCTGAGTTTACTTTACCTACCGTAATTTCAAACGGCTTATCCATGTAGCGCTTGCTTACCTGCCGTATTTCTGGTGGCATGGTAGCACTAAATAACCAGGTACTTTGACGATTAGGTGTATTTTTTAATACAAACTCAATATCATCTTTAAAGCCCATGTTCAACATTTCGTCGGCCTCATCTAAAATGATATAACTAACCTGCTCTAGATTCACTGCTTTTCTTTCAATTAAATCTATTAAGCGGCCCGGTGTAGCTACTATTATGTGCGTACCTTTTTTAAGGTTGCGTATTTGATCGCCAATAGAGGCACCGCCATACACTGGCGTTACAGAAAGCTTTTCTGTTTTGCTTTTAAACTTATCTAGGTCGCTTGTTATTTGCAAACAAAGCTCTCTAGTAGGGCAAATAATTAATGCCTGCGGAAATTTATTTTCTTTGTTTATTAATTGCAACAAGGGCAAGCCAAAAGCCGCTGTTTTACCAGTACCTGTTTGGGCTAAACCGATAAAGTCTTTAGTACCTTGCAATAATACTGGAATAGCTTGTTCCTGTATGGGAGTGGGTTGGGTAAATCCCAATACCTGGATAGAGTTGAGTAAACCCTGCTCTATGCCCAGGGATTCAAATGTGTTCACTATGTTATATTTAATTGATAAAAACCGGCTTTAGAACCGGTTGGCCCAGCTGAGCCTTTCAGATGGAGATTAACCGGAACTGCAAATGTAATGAAAAAAGTTGAAAAAGACTAATTATAGTGCAAAATAAGCCCGCATACGTAAACAGCATCTATTAAGTCGAACTATAATTTTTGTTTGTTAATAAAAGATGATTTGACAATTACTTCACATTTTTTTAGTGCATGGATATTTTTGAAGCACCCATTTTTTTGAAACTTAAATAATGTACCGCTAATATATTTTAGGAGAAATTGGATATTACTTTTACTAATAATTTTATTCTATTGATAAAATTGCAATGACCTTTATTGAATTTACTTCATAACGCCTATACTGCATCCACATCTGCTACAATGCTTACGCTGCGAAAATTTTTATGTTGATGTAATAGGGCTACCTGCTCCAACAAATCTTTTTTGCACTGACTAATCGTTTTACCATCTCGTGGAAGTTTTAATAACAATTCAAACAGATATTGATTTCTGATACGACCAATAACAGGTTCAGCAGGGCCCACTAGGTAGTTGCCGTATGTTGTCTTTAAACTTGCTGTATATAGATGAGCAGCTTTTTCCACTACTTCCTTTATTTTATGTTTAAACGTAAGGTGTATGGTACGAGAAAAAGGCGGATAAGCAAATTCTATTCTATTTTTTATTTCCGCGGCAAACATAGCTTTATAATCATGCAGCTGCACCATTTGTAAAAGCGGATGTTTGGGTTGTGAGGTTTGTACCAGTACCTTACTTGTTTCCTCCTTACGCCCTGCCCTGCCACTTACCTGCTCCATTAACTGAAAGGCTCGTTCGTTAACACGGTAATCTGCAAAATGCAATAATCCGTCAGCATCTAAAATGCCAACTAAATCTACATTGTCGAAATCCAAACCCTTAACCACCATTTGCGTACCCACTAAAATATCAATGCGCTTTTGTTCAAACTGTTGTATCAATACATCGTGTGCATTTTTCCCTCTTACAGTATCTATATCCATTCGAGCCACTTTAGCATTGGGAAAAGTTTCTTGTAACTGTTCTTCTATTTTTTCTGTTCCAAAATTGCGCTGCACAAATTTATCGCTGCCACAAGCCGCACAACTATGTACTGGCGAATAGGTAGTACCGCAGTAATGACAAGCTAATTTATTACTCAGTTTATGAAACGTAAGCGACACATCGCAATATTTACATTGTGGTATCCAACTACATACACCACATATTTGGTAAGGGGCGTAGCCTCTCCGGTTTTGAAATAAAATAACCTGGCTCCCTTTTGCCATTACTGCATTTACCGCTTCTATTAACGGTGGCGATAGCATTACTTTTTCCTGATTAGTTTTCTTTTCCTTATCATGGGGAACATGTCGATGCTTACGCATATCTATCATTTCAATAGGCGGCAGTTTTAAATCACCGTAGCGATGAAATAATTCTACTAATCCATATTTACCCGTAGTAGCGTTATAATAACTTTCGAGGGAGGGGGTACCACTTCCTAATAATGTTTTAGCTTTAAAAAGGGAGGCAAAGTAAATAGCCACATCCCTACCATTATACCTGGGCGCTGGTTCTTGCTGCTTAAATGAAGTATCATGCTCTTCATCGCAAACCATCAACCCTAAGTTTTGAAATGGCAAAAAAACGGAGGACCTAGCTCCCAATATAATTCTCAACGCTCCACTCTTTACTTTATTCCAAATTTCAACTCTTTCATTCTGCGAAAATTTAGAATGATAAATACCGATATAACCGCCAAAGTGTTTTTGTAATCTTCTAATAACTTGTGAGGTGAGGGCTATTTCTGGCAACATGTACAATACCTGCTTACCCTGTTTTATATACTCTTCTATTAATCGTATATAAATATTTGTTTTACCACTGGATGTAACACCGTGCAACAAGCAAACGGCTTTGCTTTCTAATTGTTTGGTTACCTCTTCAAAAGCTTTTTGCTGTGCTTCGCTTAATTGAAAATCTATATTAACATTTTTCGGTAGGTACTTAATGCGGTCTATAATCCGTTTTTCCGTCCATACTATTTTCTTTTCTATTAATCCTTTTAACTGTGCCTCGGTAGCGCCCGATTTTTTTAGCAAGGATGACTTTACTACTTCTCCTTCCGTTTTTATGAGGTGTAGGTAGCTTAGCAGCAGTTCCATTTGCTTAGGCGCTTTTGTCCAGTTGTTGAGCAAGGCGGCTAATTTATCTTCATTATCATAGGCTGGATTTAGCAGTACATAAGTTTCTTTTTTTGGAGTATAGGTTTGCTTTAGTGCTTCCCAAACGAAACAAAGTTTTTTTTGTATTAGCCGGTTGATAACTGGATATACATTGGATGCATCTAAAATTTGCTGTACTTCTGACAGGTTTAATTCTTTTTTTATGAGTAAAGCCTCTCCTACAATATATTCATCATGATCAAGTGTAGAAAAATCATCGCCGTATTCTTCATTATATACCAATATAGTTTCGCTAGATAGTTTAAAGTGAGCTGGTAAGGCGGCTGCCATTACCTCACCTTCGGTACACATATAATAGGTGGCTATCCACTCCCACAGTTTTAATTGCTCTTCAAAAATTACTGGTTCAATGTCAAGCACATTGAGGATAGCTTTTGCTTCGAAGAAAGCCGGTTTATCGTTATGTATTTTTTTTATTACTCCCGCATATTTTTTACTCTTGCCTAGGTTTACTTCTACCCTACAACCTACTTTGGCTGTTTCTATCAAATGGGCTGGTATAAACCAGGTATAGTTTTTTGGAAGGGCAGAGGGTATAATCACTTCGGCGTACAGCTTATCTGCTCCCTCTATGTGATGGAGAGGCGGGCTTAAAGGAGCGTTAGCGGCTGCTATATCTAATTTATTTTCCTGCATGCAAAACCTAAAGGTAGCAATTGATTTTACGAAACAATTTTTCAGTTTTTACGAAACGGAAGATTTTCTCCAAGCATAATCATAAGCAATTAATTTTTGCTCCATTACCTTATGTACTTCCGCTTTTAATTTAGCTATATCATTAAGGGTGTAGCCATTTACCGGTATTTCTTCTAAAAATAAAATACGGCTTATGCCTGGCGTCATTAATAATAAGCTTTCATAAGGCATTCTGCGGTAGGCATCTAAAAACAAAACTGGTTTTATTGGCGTTTGCGTTTCGATAGCAATACGAAATGCTCCATCATAAAAATCTTTGAGGGGCGTAGTACCCATATTAAATGTACCTTCTGGAAAAACCATAATGGAAATACCTTTGCTAAGCACCGATTTTAATATGCGTACACTGTTTGCCCTATTCCTAGGATTAGATCTGTCGACGGTAACAATGGCATTTCTATAAATTAACCCAAAGATGGGAACCTTACTCATTTCTGCTTTTCCCAGCGGTCGGGTGGGTTGGCGTATAGCTTTGGGCAGCATTGCCGCATCTATATAAGATATGTGGTTACTTACAAAAATGTATGCTTGTTTGGCATTATGTGGTACTTCATATATTCGCTTCTGCCATACAAATATGAACAAAAACCACAAATCGGCCCATATACCACAAAGGCCATAAACTATATTGCCCCCTTTAATACGTCCCAATAATGTGGCTAGTACCGCAAAGGGAAAAATAAGAAACATGATGGCAACAAAAGTGATGCAAGCGTAAATGCTATAAATGGCTTTTAAAATTTTCACCCTGTAAATGTTTTAGTGAATAGGTTTATGCATCTTGTTAAAAAAAAATATTAATAACGACCACCTAACCTACAACTATATTTAAAATATGGCAACGTAAAGTGGGATGTAAAGTTCTGTTGAAAATGGTATTCGAAATGCCTCGATAAAGGCGATGATACAAAAAAAGTAAAAGAGGCATAAGTTTAATGGTTGTTTTTATATTTATCATCATCACCCGGGCAGCTACATTTAAAGTTTGTAGCTAAGTCAATTACAGTTACCACCACCGTTTTATCATTGCACTGTGCATACACAATACGCACTTGTTGATCGTCTTTTGTAACCCCCTCTACCGCATAGCGTGGGCAGCGGCTATTACTTACATCACTTTTACTATAATTAATTTTTCCATCTTGCATCAATTCTTCAACCTCGGCCTGCGATATGTTGCGGCACTTCATCCGGCATTTTGCATGGTTGCTATATTCTAAATAAGCGGTGCGCCGATCAAAACCCTTATCTCTATTGGTGGGGGCACTGGGCGCATGGGTGGGGCGTGTATCTGTATTATTAGCCCTTGGCTTGGGGGTGGGTATTTTTTTTTGCCGACATTGCTTAATGATGATTACAGCAATGGCCATTAAACCAATTAAAACATACGGTAGCCATTTCTTATTCACTTTCAGATATTTGGATAAAAATAATGAATGATCGGATTGAACCTTTGAAACCTTTAAATTTTTAACCCTTTCAACGTATTTTTGCAGGCTTATGGCGGAAACGAAAACAGTGGCATTTCATACCTTGGGCTGCAAGCTCAACTTTTCTGAAACTTCTTCTATTAGTAGAATGCTTGTGCAAGAAGGTTTTGAAAAAAAGGCATTTGACGATGTAGCGGATGTGTATGTAATTAATACCTGCTCTGTTACCGAAAATGCTGATAAAGAATGTAGGCAACTGGTACGCCGAATACAACGAAAAGCCCCCGAAAGTTTAGTAGTAATTACTGGCTGTTATGCGCAATTGAAGCCAAAAGAAATAGCCGAAATACCCGGCGTAGACTTAGTGTTGGGCGCAGCCGAAAAGTTTAATATAGCCCAACATATTAAAGAATTAGCAAAAGGCAATTCTGCAAAAATTTGCAGTTGCGATATAGAAGCCGTTACCGGCTTTCATACCTCTTGGAGTGTAAACGATCGCACCCGTACCTTCTTAAAAGTACAAGATGGTTGCGACTATAATTGCTCCTTCTGTACCATACCTATGGCCCGCGGAAAAAGCCGAAGCGATAGTATAGCTAACGTGGTACAAAGTGCCACCCAATTGGCCGCCAACGGGGTAAAAGAAATTGTGCTAACGGGTATTAACCTTGGCGATTTTGGTAAGGGGCCAGATGGCGCTGGGGTAACCATTGGTATGCATCAGCGAGAAGAGAACTTTTTTGAGCTGATACAAGCATTGGATAAAGTAAATGGAATACAACGTTATCGTATTTCCTCAATTGAGCCCAATTTGTTAACGAATGATATTATTGCATTCGTGGCCAATAGTAATAAGTTTATGCCACACTTTCATATACCCTTGCAAAGTGGTAGCAATACCATTTTAGGGATGATGAAACGAAGGTACAAGCGAGAATTATACGCAGAACGAGTAAACCTAATAAAAACCTTGATGCCCCATTGTGCTATAGGAGTGGATGTAATAGTTGGCTTTCCTGGCGAAACAGAAACGGCATTTAAAGAAACATTCGATTTTCTTCATTCGCTTGATATTTCTTATTTGCATGTATTTACGTACAGCGAACGAGATAACACTTCGGCCCTGGATTTATCGCCTATAGTGCCAATGCAGGTGCGGCATCAACGAAATAAAACCCTTCGCAATCTTTCATATATGAAGATGCAATACTTTACTGCACAACATAGCGGCCAAACCCGTAAAGTGCTTTTTGAGGCGCATCAAAAAAATGAGATGATGGAAGGGTATACTGATAACTATATCCGCATTAGCACCCCCTACCGAAAAGAGTGGGAAAATGAAATGGTGGAGTGGAAAATTTAATGCAACATATGGGGCTGGAACAAGTGACCCCTACCCTTTTAAAATACTACGCTAAACCAACAGCGCTACTATTCTTTTACGGTAAATGTAATTCCAAATGATTTGTGATGGCTGTGCAACATTCCACCACTAATTTTGTCTTATAATTATATGCCCTCCTATCAAGTTACCATACAGTTTGAAGTAAGCGATGCCTTCATGCAATTAGTACCCCCACATAGGGTCTACATCAATTCACTAATTAATAAGGGTATTATTGAACATTATGCCGTAAGCATGGAAGTGCAAAAGGCATGGATTACCATGAATGCAAAAGATAAAAAGGAAATACAAAAGTTTTTACAAAAATCTCCACTTTACCCCTTTTGGGACTTAGTGATTAATGAAATTTTTGTGCTGGATGGTCAGCAATACCGACTGCCCGAAGTAAACCCCAATTAGCGAAAATCTTTACAGAAAGTTTTAAATTTATTTTGTGCAAAAGCACTCCACCCTTATCTTTGCAATCCGCAAAAAGGGAGTTTAGCTCAGCTGGTTCAGAGCATCTGCCTTACAAGCAGAGGGTCGGCGGTTCGAACCCGTCAACTCCCACTGGAGTCCCGTCTTTGACGGGATTTTTTTATATATTTAAGTCTTAACATGTACGCCTACACCGGAAATACAAATACAAAGGAAATGGAGGATGTGGATGTCCTAGCGGCAACCGAAGACCCTTGTCACCTTATTGTTTGGAACGATGAGGTAAACACTTTTGAGTGGGTTATTGAAACGCTTATGGAAGTATGCGGACATTCGCATGAGCAGGCCGAACAATGCGCTTACATCATTCATTTTCAAGGAAAGTACGCCGTAAAAAATGGTATATACGACACTTTAAAGCCTTTATGCGATGCCATCACGGATAGAGGAATTAACGCAACCGTAGAAGTGACTGCCTAATTACCCGCATTAACCCCTTTATAAGATGAAGGTATAGGATGCAGGTTTTCCACTTTTTTTGTTTTACGATATTTACCACATTTATTACTTTTTATACTTCTGCTGATAATTAAATTCAACAATGGCCATTTTCGCTTTGGATAAAGAACTTGTATTTCCACCGGTTCATTTGGCTGAGCCAGACGGATTATTGGCTATGGGAGGAGATTTATCGGTTAACAGATTGCTTTTAGCCTACAAAAGCGGGCTTTTTCCCTGGTACGAAGGAGAGCCTATCCTTTGGTGGTGCCCTAATCCTCGGTTTGTACTGTACCCAGATGCATTTAAGGAAAGTAAAACGGTAAAGAAATTGCTTGCCAAAAATGTATTTGCTTTTACCATAAATAAGGCATTTAACCGTGTAATACAATCTTGCCAAACCATAAAACGAAACGGTCAAGATGGAACTTGGATTACCGATGAAGTAATAACCTCCTACAATACCATGCACCAATTAGGCTTTGCCCATAGCGCAGAAGTTTGGAAGGATGACGAATTGGTAGGCGGGCTTTACGGCATAAAGCTAGGGCAGGTTTTTTTTGGAGAAAGTATGTTTAGTAAAATACCACATGCCTCTAGAGTGGCATTTCATCTTTATGTACAAACATTGAAAAAAGAAAATATTAAACTAATCGATTGTCAAGTACATACCCCTTATTTAGAAAGTATGGGTGCTAAAATGATAGAACGAAACACATTTATTCAATTATTAAAAGAATATATACCATCATAACCCATCTATTTTCAAACAAACGATCACTCCCTTTTTAAGAAAAGGAAAGCAGGTAACTTTCTTTTCGCTATATAAATTTCAACCATCAGCACACTGGCTGCACTTGCATTCTAAAATTTAGCCTAAGTATTTAAAGTAATGTAAGTAAATAAAGCTCGGCAATGCTTTTTATAAAGAATAGTGGCAAGTAAACTGAAGCTAAAATGGAAATATTTGCAAAAAAAGATTGGTAGCGCTACAGCACAAAATTCCACATACGTTCACTAACATTTTGCCTCTATAACCTTATAGATTAATTTTAAAATCGGGTTTCTAAATACATAGGAAGCATGGCTCGCCAAGTGTTCCAATCGTGCGGCCACTCATTTCCCCATATATCCAGCTCGTACCAAATGCCTTTATCGTACAATACCTTGGCAAAGCGGCCGCTAGCTGCCGGGTCTTCATACGAGCCTCCTCCGCTTAAAATATGAATGTGCTTACTTTTTCTAATCGTTTGCAATAGCGTATGATCTTGCAACTGGGGCATATAGTGTATAGGACTATTAAAGTACACATCTTCATCATAATGTCCTTTGGTATACTCTGTTAAATCATACACACCACTCATAGCTATAACACCGTTAATCAAATCGGGTCTTTTTAAAAATAAATTCATACTATGCAGGGCACCGAAGGAGGCACCACAAGTAATTATTGGGGTTTCGCTACTGGTACAATTTTTAATAAACGGAATCACCTCACTAAACACATAATGGTTCCATTGTTGATGTCGGATTGATTTATCTCGGGGATGTATATGCCCATTCATCCAACTTTCGTTGTTTATACTTTCAATCGAAAACACTTTTACTTTACCACCATTTATATAAGGAGCTAAATAATCCAATAGTTGAAAGCGCTCATACTCCAAATAATCGGCAGCAGCCGTAGGTACTAATAGCAGGGCAAAACCATAATCGCCATAAGTGGCAATAGGCATCTCTTTGTTTAAAGCAGGGCTAAACCAACTGGTTAATATTCTTTTCATCGAAATAGCGTTAATAAAAAATGTAAACATATCGAAGATATTACAATAAAAAATTACCACCGCTATACCTTTTATACGAGTCAGTAAGAGATTGTATTGATAGCGTTTTACTGTGGCGTATGCACATAACTTATAGGTTAATATGGTAATAAACAACGGACCCCACCTAGTAGAAAGGATAAATTAAAGTGTATGGCAACAAAAACCTGTTGCTAGCTACTTAAATAGGCAGTAAAACTCCGTTTTACACTTGCTATTCTATTTGAGTAAAAGAGGGTATTTTTGCGCCTCAATAACGTATATTATATTTTAAATATTTTTAGTAAAGCTACCCCTATCACTGAATCAAAAAAAGCGAATATCGAAGTAAGCTAATCGCTAAATTATTTACACATAGCTATGGTGTTGTAACAACACCACCATTAGGAGGGCTAATGTATTGGTTGGTAAAAAGGTAGTTAGACAAATTATTAATATGGAACTAAGTAAAAATTTTGAGCATAATGCCGCCGCTGCTAAATGGTATGAACATTGGTTAAACAAAAAATACTTTGCTAGCAAACCTAATAATAAAGAGGCCTATACCATTGTAATACCTCCACCAAATGTAACGGGGGTGCTGCACATGGGCCATTGTTTAAATAATACCATACAAGATATTTTAGTACGCCGTGCCCGCATGCAAGGAAAAAATGCGTGTTGGGTTCCCGGTACCGACCATGCGTCTATTGCAACAGAAGCTAAAGTAGTGCAGATGCTTAGAGAAAAAGGCATTGTAAAAAGCAATCTTTCCAGACAGGAATTTTTGCTACATGCCTGGGAGTGGAAAGATAAATATGGTGGTATTATTTTACAACAGTTAAGAAAACTAGGCTGTAGTTTAGATTGGGATCGCACCTCCTTTACAATGGATGAGGAATACTATAAAGCAGTTATAAATGTATTTATTGATCTACATCAAAAAGGGCTTATTTACCGAGGTAAAAGAATGGTAAATTGGGATCCGGTTAGCCAAACAGCACTAAGCGATGAAGAAGTTATCTTTAAAGAAGTTGATGCTAAACTATACTTTGTACAATATAAATTAGTAGATGGCAGTGGCGATATAACGGTAGCTACTACCCGACCCGAAACCATATTGGGCGATGTTGCAATTTTTGTAAACCCTACTGATGAGCGATACATGCATTTAATAGGAAAGCAAGTAACCGTTCCAATTATTAATAGAACAATTCCCATAATAGCAGATGAGTATGTGGCCGTAGATTTTGGTACAGGTGCTTTAAAAGTAACCCCGGCGCATGATAAAAATGACAATATCCTAGGGGCAAAGCATGGATTAAAATCCATCGATACTTTAGATGCAACGGGTAAGTTTACCGTAGATGAATTAATGGACGATCAACCATCGGCGCAAATACTTGGCTATGTAGGTTTGGATAGATTTGTACTTCGAAAAAAACTAGCAGAAGATATTAACGCCTTAGGCCAACTTACAAAAATTGAAGAGTATAAAGGGCAAGTGGGTACTAGCGAGCGAACAGGCGCAGTAATTGAAAACAGGCTTTCCATGCAATGGTTTTTAAATATGCAAGCCTTTATGGAAAGAAACCCACAAGTATTAAATAACGTACTAAACGATACGATAACCTTTCACCCTGCAAAATTAAAAAACACCTACAAGCACTGGTTAGAAAACATTAAAGACTGGTGTATAAGTCGCCAGCTATGGTGGGGGCAACGCATACCCGCTTGGTATGATGCAGAAGGAAGATATGTAGTAGCAGAGAACGAAGAGAAAGCGAACGCAATTTTCAAAAGTCAATATGCAGTTTCCAATGCCGTTTTAAAACAGGATGAGGACGTTTTAGATACTTGGTTCTCCAGTTGGTTGTGGCCAATGGAAGTATTTAAAGGCATCAGCAATCCAAATAATGAAGAGGCTAATTATTATTACCCCTCTACTACTTTGGTAACCGGACAAGATATTATTTTTTTCTGGGTAGCGAGGATGATAATGGCTGGGTATGAATACAAAAAACTTCCGCCTTTTAAAGATGTGTACTTTACCGGAATGGTAAGAGATAAGCAAGGCAGAAAAATGAGTAAGCAATTAGGAAACTCGCCAGACCTACTGGAGATGATTGAAAAGGATGGGGCAGATGCTGTACGTTTTGGCATTATGATTTCCTCTCCAGCAGGAAACGACTTAATGTGGGATCCAGGAGGAAATGAGCAAGGCAAATTTTTTATCAATAAAATATGGAACGCCTTAAGGCTAATAAAAATGTGGGAAGGAAAAGTAGCGCCTGCCAATACCACTACCGAATACTTTGCCGTTAATTGGTTTGAAAATAGATTAACCGAAGTAAAGATTGAAGTAGAAGCACAGTTTAAAGAGTTTAGGCTTAGCGAATCTTTAAAAACCATTTACTCACTTATATGGGATGACTTTTGCAGTTGGTATCTTGAATGGATAAAACCTCCGTTTATCAATGGCGAATCTGCCGCTATAGATAAAAAAATATATGAAAAAACAATTTATTTCTTTGAAGAATTAATGCAATTGTTACATCCATTTCTTCCCTTTATTACGGAGGAGGTGTACCATCAATTAAAAGTTCAAGAAAATGATCTTACCATAAAACCCCTATCGCCTATTGAAAGTATTAATGAACAACTATCAAAAGATGGAGGTTTATTAAAGGAAGTGATAACGGCTATCCGTGATGCTCGAAATAAAGCGCAGCTAAAACCAAAAGAAACTATACGCCTTCATATATTAGCAAGCGATATAGCCACTTATCAAAGTATTGAGCCAATTATTTCAAAACAAGTAAACGCCGAGTCGATTACCTATACTAAAGAGGCGATAAACAACAGCATTACAGTGGTGGTGCAGAAAGATAAATTTTTCATAGAAACAACTTCGATTGTTGATGCAGGGGTACAAAAAGAGCAGCTGCAAAAAGACTTGGATTATCTAAAAGGCTTTTTACTTTCGGTGGATAAAAAATTAAGCAACGAAAAATTTGTACAAAATGCAAAGCCCGATGTTATTGAAATAGAAAGAAAGAAAAAGGCCGATGCTGAAGCTAAAATAAAAATAATAGAAGAAAGCTTACGTAGTTTGTAATATTCCAATTTGTTCAATGCCCCCGCACTTTGTGGGGGCATTGTTATGTTCAGATTTTTTTATCGTCTAATAGCTTACACAAAGAATATATACCCGCCGCTTCCAATTAGCAATAGCCTTTGTACCTGCGAATATGCTACATTATACTGCCACCTTTTAGCACAATAAAAAAAGGCTTTTGAAAAAATTCAAAAGCCTTTTTAAAAGATTTCAATTTATTAATATCTGTAATGCTCTGGCTTAAACGGCCCTTCTTTAGTGATGCCTAAATATTCAGCTTGTGCAGCCGTTAACTCATCTAGCTCCACGCCAATTTTGGCAAGGTGTAGGCGAGCTACTTTCTCATCTAAATGCTTAGGAAGAACGTATACTTTATTCTCGTAATTTTTATGATTGTTCCACAATTCTATTTGTGCCAAAGTTTGATTACTAAAAGAATTACTCATTACAAATGAAGGGTGGCCAGTAGCACATCCTAAATTTACCAAACGGCCTTCTGCCAAAATGATAATGTCTTTGCCATCGATATTATAAATATCTACCTGTGGCTTTATCGTATCTTTTGTGTTACCATAATTTTGATTTAACCAGGCAATATCTATTTCAATATCAAAGTGGCCAATGTTACATACAATGGCTTTATCCTTCATAGCTTTAAAATGCTCGCCGGTAATTAAATCCCTACAACCACTAGCCGTAACAATTATATCCGCTTCGGCTACGGCTTTAATCATTGGCTTTACTTCAAAACCATCCATAGCCGCTTGTAGCGCACATATAGGATCAATTTCGGTAACTATAACACGACAACCGGCACCTGCTAATGAAGCCGCTGAGCCTTTACCCACATCACCATATCCGCCTACTACCGCCACTTTACCAGCCAACATAACATCAGTAGCACGGCGAATTGAATCTACCAAGGATTCTTTACAACCATACTTATTATCAAACTTAGACTTGGTAACAGAATCGTTTACATTAATAGCTGGCATTGGCAAAGTACCTTTAGCTACTCTTTCGTATAATCGGTGAACACCCGTAGTGGTTTCTTCAGAAATGCCTTTTACATGTTGCACTAACTCTGGATAAGTATCTAAAACCATATTGGTCAAATCTCCACCATCATCTAAAATCATATTTAAAGGCTTATCGGCACCGCCAAAAAACAATGTTTGTTCAATACACCAGTCAGCTTCTTCTTGCGTTTGTCCTTTCCATGCAAATACGCCGATACCTGCGGCTGCTATAGCTGCAGCTGCATGATCTTGTGTAGAAAAAATATTACATGAACTCCATTTTACCTCTGCACCTAAAGCTGTTAATGTTTCTATTAACACAGCAGTTTGTATAGTCATATGTAAGCAGCCTGCTACTCTAGCGCCTTTTAATGGCTGAGATGGACCATACTCTTTTCGAATACTCATCAACCCTGGCATTTCTGCTTCGGCTAATCTAATTTCTTTACGACCCCACTCAGCTAGGGATATATCTGCCACTTTGTAGGGCAAGGCAAAATCAATTGATTTAGTAACTGTAGACATAATATTTATTTAGAAAGCAAAAGTAAACAAATAGCCGTTTATTCTATATAGCTAAAATATTTTAGAATAAATAAGTATAAAATTGGTATATTTAAGAATAAATATACATTTTACCATGGCAAAGAATGTAAAAATAGAAAAATCAGCTACTGGCACCCATACCATCGACGCTAAGGATGCCGCCATTTTGCATTTATTACAACAAAATGCAAGGATGACGGTAAAGGAGATAGCCGAGCAAATACATTTAAGCACTACACCGGTGCATGAGCGTATAAAAAGAATGGAGGCAGCTGGTATTATAAAACAATATGCCACCTTACTCGATCATACAAAAGTAAAAAAAGGGTTAATTGCTATTTGCTACGTTTCCTTAAAGGAGCATAACAAAACAGCTGGTACTAAATTTGTAAAAGCCATCCATCAAATGCCAGATGTAATGGAATGCTACACTATTTCTGGCGAATTTGATTTTATGTTGAAAGTAATGTGCGAAGACATGAATGCCTATCATGATTTTCATGTAAATAAACTAAGCCAAATTGAAAACATGGGCCATGTACAAAGTATTTTTGTAATGGGTATTATCAAGCAAACACATCAGTTAATTTTTCAAAAATAAATTATACCTTCTCTTTTGCTATATTTTTTTGCATAATAAAATCATCCATAACAAATCCATTTCCTATCTGCAATACCATTTCTTCTGCCACCGTAAAGCCCATTTTTTCGTAAAATAGTTTTGCCGTATTTTGTTTATTTACCTGTAGTTGTAGTACCGCATCGGTAAGCTTACTTATTTTTCTTTCTATATAATTTACGATGAAAGCCCCACCCCCTTTGCCCTGCATAGAAGGCAGTACATATAATTTATGTAATTTAAAAAGTTGTGTTGCTAAATGCTGATAAGCGGCAAAGCCTACGGGAGTATCGGCATGGTATAAAACAATAAATACGGCTCCGTCGGTCATTTGTTTTTGTAATGCGTCCGGGCTATACATTAAATCCAACATATAATCAATTTGCGCTGCAGAAATGATATGGCTATAGGTTTGTGGCCATACGTTAAAACATAGTTCTCTAATTAATGGAATATCTGCTTCGCTGGCTTTTTTAATGGACAACATAGGCGTATGTTAAAAAAGAAACGGGCCGAGAGACCCGTTAATGAAATTTAATTTAGAGGTTAATTAATTATAGCCATTATCCTCTTTGCGGGCTTCTAATTTTTTGGTAGTATCTTTTTTAGGGCTGGTAGGCTTGGGTTTCTGATTATTATCTTCATACCCTTTTGATTCGGCTCCTATACTAGTATCGTTTTCATATTCTCCTTCATCATAATCGCTGGCATCTATTCCTTGATCTACTCCTTGCGCATCGGGGCTTGTATCTACATCCCAAATTTGGCTGTCAATATCTGCGCTATTAATTTCGTTCTCCATTTCCTCAGGCTTTATAAATTTAGCATCTCTATCTATCCCCAATTTTTTATTGGCTAGTACCTTTTTAAAAAAATATTCGGTTATAGGTCTTGCTATAGCATTACCATCGCCAGTATTGCGCATAAAAGTATATTCAAACCCTACCCAAGAACCAGCTAATAGTTGTGGCGTATAACCCATAAACCAGGCATCCGCATTATCATCTGTGGTTCCGGTTTTGCCTCCCATTTCTAATGCTCCTACTCTGGTGCGCATACCTCTTGCGGTACCTTTATCTACTGCACCCTGCATCATACGAGACATTGTGTATGCGGTAATTTCACTTAAACATTCTTTTCGTCCAGCTGTATAATCAAATCTTTTTATCACATTTCCATTTCTATCTTCAATACGGCTAATCATTAATGGTTTGGTAGAAAACCCTTGACCTGCAAATATGGTGTAGCCCCAAAGCATTTCATACATAGACAAATCGCAAGTGCCTAAACAAATGGAAGGATAGGCAGGCACCTTTGTTGGAATACCTATTCTACCTATAAAATCTACAAATTGTTTAATGCCTACTTGTTTCATTAAATAAGCGGTTACCCCATTTTTAGAATAAGCCAAACCATTAGCCATCGTCATGGTACCACCGCCGGCTCTTCGGCCAGAGGGAACCCAACCATAACCGGGAAAATTTTGTGCGGCATTCTCGCATTCCGATTCTGGAGTAAATCCTCTTTCTTCCATTGCTTGTGCATACAAAAATGGCTTAATGGTAGACCCCACTTGTCGTTTGGCACGCAAGTTTATATGATCATATTTATAGGTTTTATAATCTAGTCCGCCCACCCAAGCTTTGATTTCGCCCGTAATAGGATCCATTGCCATAAAACTGGCTTGTTCCATTTGTAATAAATATTTTATAGAATCTAATGGGGTAAGCATTGTATCTTTTTCACGCTTTACATTCCAAGCAAATACCTTCATTGGTACTTTTACATTAAAGCTCGCTCTAATTTCTTTTTCGGTAAATCCATCT
This sequence comes from Bacteroidota bacterium, assembly GCA_039796695.1. Taxonomy (GTDB): domain Bacteria; phylum Bacteroidota; class Bacteroidia; order Chitinophagales; family Chitinophagaceae; genus JJ008. The sequence continues at coordinate 20,763 of JBDKJF010000019.1, read as the reverse complement.
TCAATACCTTGCTTCCACCTGTCGGATTCTTTAATGGCTTTTTCTAATTTTTCTTCATGTCCTTTCCAAATGGCACCGGTGCGCATATCGCTTCTAGCATTTATTCCTCGCTGCAAAGTGGCCATGTGCTGCGCCACACCTTCTTCGGCATATTGCTGCATTTGTAAGTTGATGGTAGTGTATATTCTTAATCCATCATTGTAAATATCATACGATTCGCCATTCGGTTTTTTTATACCTTTTACAATTTCTTTTACCTCGCCACGAAGTACTTCTCTAAAATAAGGGGCATACCCTGTGTTTTCGTCCAGCCGTTTATAATTTAATTTTATGGGCAATGATTTTAATCGTTGCGCTTCAGCACTAGTTAGGTTTTCGTTTTCAGCCATTCTATTAAGCACCAAATTTCTTCTGTCGAAAGCGGCTTTATATTTTGTACGGGGGTTGTACAAACCGGGGCCATTTATCATACCCACTAACATAGCGGCCTCGTCCATTGTAACTCTATCGGGTTCTTTTTGAAAAAAAGTTCGGGCGGCATTTCTAATACCGTACACATTATCCGAATAGGCAACAGTATTTAGGTATAAAGTAATAATTTCTTCCTTTGTAAAATTTTTTTCCAACTTAACCGCCACAATCCACTCTTTTAACTTCTCTGGAATTCTTTTATACCATGGCACCCTACCTTTATTTTGATCCAATATTGCTTTACCTAATTGTTGCGAAATGGTACTGCCTCCGCCTTGCCTACCAAGGGTGAATACTGCTCTTAATACACTTTTCATATCTATTCCAGAGTGTACATAAAAGCGTTTATCTTCTGTTGCTATTAATGCGTTTACAATATTGGGCGAAATATCGCTATAATTCACCACGCTTCGATTGCCGTTTTCACGGTTATATTTTCCCATTAGGGTTCCATCTTCTGCAAATACTTCGGAGGCTTGTAGTATGGATGGATTTTCTAGTTCTGTTAAAGACGGAATTTTTCCAAAGGCCCCGAAATAGGTAGCTGTCATTAATAAAACGAATAGCCCTGCTCCCACAAAAAATATGCGCCAAAATAATCGAACCGATCTTTTCATATAAATGATTTTTTCAGCTTTCTTTAGCCGGATGTGAAAGTACAAAAAAAGCTACCCTTGTGTAGAGAAGCTTATTTAATTTTTTGTAAAAAATGAACGTTACTATTTTAGAATTTACCTGGCAAAAATTGATTTAAAAAAGTTCTGTAGGCCTCTACATCTTTTTTTTCTTTTAACAAGGAAAGGTTTTTTGATGTAATAATCAAGAAACTGTATTTACCACCCTTTAACCAGGGCAAAATTTCTGTACTTGTTTTAGGCTTGGCTTTGTCCATATAAGCCAGCGCTTCTTGTTCGTTAGTAAAAGGGGATAATAACAATATCCTATTCTCTGCATCTATAGTTTCTAACGCTGCATTAATTGACTTATTATAGTAAGTTTCTCTATTATAACGGATAAATGCATTTTTTGCCTCATTTACAAATACTGGATCCACTTTATTTAATACCAATACTACAAAATGCTCTTCTGCAGGGGAATAGTTGTAGGCGGAGAGCGGTGTTACTGCTGTAGGCTTTACTGCAGCTGTATCAATAGGCTGCGGCGTATTAACCGTAGGTGGTGGTAGCTGCTGGGTTACTGTATCTTTTATATTATTTAAAGCCGGCGCTACAATATTCGGCTGCGCTACAGGCGGCGTTACTACAGTGCTGGTAACTACATTTTGTGTATCTATCGCACGGGTAATTTGCATTTTACTTAACTCCTCTTCTATAGCTGCTCTACGACGTAAAACATCTATTAAATTGGTAGCCTTTGCAGCTAAGGGGGTGGTGCCAAATTGTTGTAATATAGCTTCTAAGGTTTTAATAGCTGTACTATCTTCTCTTTGGCGTATATAATAAACAGACTCAATATAGAGTAATTGAGGTGTCCAATATGATTTTCCAAATTTGCTATCGGCTTCTTTTTTGGCAGACAGTGCTGCTGCAAATTTTCCCTCGATAAATAAATCGTAAATAGATTCATAAGCCTTGGTGGCGGCCACATTTCCTTTTTGGTTGGACGGATCTTTTCCGGTATTGACGATGGTGGTAAAATTGCTAGCGCTAAAATTATTTGAAAGTAGGTTTTTTACGGTGGCAGCTTTTGCTGTTTCACCATTTTTTTGATAACAATAATACAGGTTAAATAATACTTCGTCCATTTTTGCAAACTGACTAAACTTACTTCGTAACAATTCAAAAGTGGCGGTGCCGCTTACACAGTCTTCTAATTGCTGGATATATACTTTGCCCATTTCAAAAAGCGCCTGTTGTAATGAGTCGTTGGATAGTTGTAAAGCGTCTGCAGTAAGCGGTAAATTATTATATAGATTATCAAAGTTTAAGGTCAAACCTGCATCTCCCTTGCCATTGCTATTGTTTAGTGCCTGTTGCGCAAGAGTTTGATTAGCCCCACCGGCTATAATGGTAGATCCCCTGCGCCAATTATCTACGTTTGGACGGTTACCCCACCTGGATTTAAACTCAGAAAGGCCCCTAGTTTTAGAAGAGGCATTATAAAAATACCATTCGCCTTTGGAGTTTCCACCTGGCTGAAATAAAGTATTAGGCACTGAAATAGGGGCTGCTATAATTGTCGATTTTGCGGCATCCTCTTTTAAGCCTTGCTCTTTTCTAAGTTGCTTTACTAATTTCTTTACCCATTCCTTTCTTTCATCTTCGGGCATGGCTGCTATATGTTGTAAGCTATCTTGCCTTTCTGCAATGATTAAATGAGTAACTAAATTTTTCAACGATGTTTTTCTGGCTACAATAGCCTCTACATTTCTAATACTCGTATCCGTAAGGTTAAGGCTGTCATAATATGCCGCAGCATTTTTATACAGTTTTTTTTCATAAGCTAATGTCGCTAGTTGTAAAAAGCTTCTATTGCGCTGCGAAGCATTATTGCTCACGGCGGCGGTACTTTTTAATAGTAGCTTCATTGCTTCATCCACATTATTACCCTGCAAATGCATTTGAGCAGCCATGTAGTAAATGATATCTTGATACGCTTGATACCTATCACGCTTCGCCATTTTTAATAATTCACTTACATTTTTTTCGATGGCTTTTTCTTCATTTTTATTTACTCTAATGGCATATAGACGAGCATAAATATCCAAAATAGGATCTACCGTGTGGCTACTAACTTTAGTATAGTATTTTTCAGCTTCAGGATATTTTCCCGACAATTCAAATAACTGTGCTAGTAAATACTCCCAACGGGCTTTATCTTGCTTATTAGGTGCTGCGCTTAAGGCAGCTTCTAAATGTACTGCGGCACTATCCCAAATACCTTGCTTATAAAACCAAAAGGCCTGCATTTCTTCTAAATCATTTTGTAGGCGCTTAGGAAAAGCAGGATCATTTCGAAGGGTTACAATCATACTGGCGGCTTCTGCAAACTGTTCTTGTACTAGAAAATTTTTAATCTGCCAGATAAAAGCATCATTGCGGCTGGGTGGTTCGCTAAATATTTTTTTATGTAAAGCGTTCTTTTCTTTGGTTGCAATACTGTATGCTGTATTACCATCTCTAGCACTACCGATAGTTTTAATAGAACCCCCTTTTTCTCTGGGCGCATAATAGTAATTAATGTATTGAAACATTAAATAGGCAGAATCAAACTTTTTTTGCAAATGAAAGGCCATTCCCCAAAGCAAGTACAGATTATCTGCCCAGTCATTTCTTAAATCATGAAGCGCTATGCCAGAAGATGTTTTGTAAGTTACTGAGTCCAATTGAATAGAATCTGCCGCCGTAGCCTCTAACGTATAATTATAAAATGGTAATAGGCGTGAGTAATCATCTTTAAACGCCAGTTTCGCCCTTTCTATAACCTCATTTATTTTATTATTAGCATTATAATAGTAATTATAGTGTGTAACAGTGTTTTGTAAAAAGCGTTGTGGAAGGGTAAATTTTTTTTCGCCCGATTTTTCAGATCGTAGTATTCTATCCTCGTATTCTTTGGGTTTTTTTATTGAAATATCACCCTGGCTATAAGCTGCGGTTGTTAGCAGATAGAGGGCTAAAAAAATAACAGTAGTATTGGTCAATAATTTCCTTTGCATTTACGGGCGCAATCTAACCCCTTAATAACTGAATTTCAAATATTTTAGTATAATTAAACCCGCTTTTTTTGCTAAAAAAAAGGAAAAATGGGGGCTGCTGCTTACCTTTAAATGCGAAATATTTTTTTATGCTAAAATTAGATGCTGGTAATACGTTGAAAAGGCTTCGAAACCGATACCGGCTGGTTGTAATGAATGATGATACGTATGAGGAAGAAGTTACCTTTAAATTATCCAGATTAAGTGTGTATATTTTATTAAGCACCATTTTTGTATTATTGGTGGGCCTTACCGTAGCATTAGTGGTTTTTACCCCTTTAAAATATTATATACCAGGCACCAACACAGACTATAAGTCGGCTGTGGAAATGCGACAGTTGAAATACAGGGTAGATGATTTGGAAAAACAAAATCAATACAACCTAAAATACATTGATGGAATAAAAAAAGCGCTTGCCGGATCAAACACTTTAAAGTTGGATACCACCAAACTAGACGTACCCAAGCAAGAAGCATCTGAAGACTAAATAAAAAAACATGTTTAACGAAAAAAACAAAAACAACAACAACACTACACAAGGCGGCGGTGCTACTTTAATAGGAGCAGGCACCACCCTAATAGGTGATATTAAAAGCAGTGGCGACCTTAGAGTAGATGGCACCGTTTTAGGAAATATAATAAGTGCTGCAAAAATTATTATTGGTACTACTGGTAGTGTAGAAGGAAATATTGAATGTCAACAGGCCGATGTTACCGGAAAAGTAAGTGGTAATATAACTGCAAAAGATATGCTACAATTAAGAGGCGATTGCATTGTTACAGGAAATTTATATGCGGGCAAATTACAGGTAGAACCCTCTGCCACCTTTAATGGCCAATGCCATATGGGGGCTGAGGTTATTGATTCTCCCAATAATGAACAATAAGCAACCATCCGACAATAAAAAATTTTTATTGCGTTATGTAAGCCTAGGCAGCCAATTATTAGCTGCTATTGCTATCAGCATTTTGGCAGGGTTTAAAGTAGATAAATGGTTAAAGACATCGCCCATATTAACCTGTTTATTACCTTTGCTAGTACTGATAGCCACATTTTATAAATTGTATAAAGAAACAAACCGATCCAACTCCCAAAATGAGTGATAAAAACCTACTCCCTATCCGCCCTCTTTTTATTTTATTTGTAATGATGTCTGCATTTTTTATTTCTGGTAAAAAATGGCTATTAAGCAAAGGAATACAACCCGAAGTGGTGATTGTTGGCAATCTTACACTTTTTTTGGTCAGCTTAACCGCCTTTTTAGTTACTAAAAAAACAATTGCCAGCAAGCAAACCCATGCCTTTGTACGAGGTATGTATGGCAGTTTTGTATTTAAATTTTTTGCATTGGCATTAGCCGCATTTATCTACATTTATTGGGCCAATGAGGGTATTAATAAACCGGGCCTTTTATTATGCGGCCTATTATATTTTTTATACACCGCTATTGAAACCAGGGCTTTGATGAAAATGCTGAAGCAAAATAAAAATGCCTAAAAAAGAAGTACCGGTATCACAAATTGCAGCCTTTTTGCCACCCGGAACCACGGATGGCGTATTACAATACTTGCATCAGTACAAAGTGCACCTGACAGTAGCCAAGGAAAGAAAAAGCATTTTAGGTGATTATCGCCACAAAACCAACCAGGTAAATCATAGAATAAGTGTAAATGGCAACTTAAACCCCTATGCCTTTTTAATTACACTTTTACATGAAATAGCGCATCTACTTACATTTGAACAATATGGCCGCAAAGTGGCAGCGCACGGTAAAGAATGGAAAACTATTTTTGGCCAATTACTATTACAATTTTTGCAACAAAAAGTATTTCCTGTTGAAATAGAGCAAGCGCTTTCCCAATCCATTAGTAACCCTGCAGCAAGTAGCTGTGCCGAAGATGGACTGTTAAGAGTGTTAAGAAAATACGACGCCCCTGATAATACGCTATGTTTAGTTGAAGAATTAGCAGAAAACGCTTTTTTTAAACTAACCGATCAGCGAATTTTTCAGCGAAAAGAAAAACTTAGAAAAAGATATAAATGTGTAGAAGTAAAAACCGGAAAACTATACCTGTTTAGCCCCGTTTATGAAGTAGAACGAATAAACTAAAGCCCTGCTTTATTTTAGTTATTACATTTGCCTCATGCAAATACTGGAAGTAAACACCCCCCTATTAGCCAAAGAATTTATAGCCGTAAATGTGGAACTAAACAAACACAATCCTGCTTACATACGACCATTAAATAAGGATATTAATGATGTGTTTAATCCAGCAAAAAACAAGGCCTTTAAACAAGGCACTATTAGTAGATGGATATTAAAAAGCCCCGACGGTAAACTATGTGGCCGCATTGCCGCTTTTACCAATAAAAAATATAAAAATAAAGGAGATGAAGGCCCGGTAGGCGGCTTCGGTTTTTTTGATTGCATTAATGACCAATCCGCTGCCGATATGCTTTTTGATGTGGCCAAACATTGGCTTATACAAAAAGGAATGGATGCCATGGATGGGCCCATTAACTTTGGAGAAAGAGATCGCTGGTGGGGATTAGTAGTAAAAGGTACGGAGCTGCCACCCATGTATTGCATGAATTTTAATGCCCCCTATTATCAACAGTTATTTGAGCATTATGGATTTAAAAACTACTTCAACCAAATATGTTTTGGGATGAAAGCAAGTGCTCGTATTCAAGAAAAATTTTATACCCGCCATGCAGAGTGTGCTAAAGACCCCAACTTTAGCTCGGCAAATATGAAGAAAAACCAATTAGATAAATTTGCGAAAGACTTTACCATTATCTATAATAAAGCCTGGGCAGGCCACGGCGGCCTAAAGCAAATGGAAGAAAAGGTAGTACGCAAAATGTTTCAATCGATGAAACCGGTTATGGATGAACGGATAAATTGGTTTATTTATTACAAAGGAGAACCTATTGGCATGTGGGTAAACCTACCCGACTTAAATCAATGGTTTAAATATTTAAATGGTAAGTTTACCCTTTGGCACCAATTAAAATTTTTATGGTTAAAAGCCACTAAAAAAAATAATAAGTTTACCGGTTTAGTATTTGGTATAGTACCCGAGTTTCAAGGAAAGGGGGCAGATGCCTATGTAATAGTAGAAGGATGTAAAGTAGTACAAAACTTAACCATACAAAATGGTGAATACACTATTGGTAAACCAATTTATGAGGATTATGAAATGCAATGGATAGGGGAATTTAATCCGAAAATGGTGAATGTAGCAGAGGCAATAGCAAATGGACAAAGAAGCCGAATGTTAACAACATACCGTTATAATTTTGACAGAACAAAAGCGTTTAAACCCCACCCAATATTGCTGTAATTTAGCAGTTCCAATTTCTATAATTTAAGTTTAGACTTTATTGCCTCACACAACAAAAATGAAAGCATAGCGGTTATGGATAAATTCATCGTTTCAGCCAGAAAATATAGACCACAAACTTTTGATACAGTAGTAGGGCAACCCCATATAACTACTACGCTAAAAAATGCAATAAAGCAACAGCAATTAGCGCATGCCTTTTTGTTTTGCGGACCCCGAGGCGTAGGTAAAACAACCTGTGCCAGAATTTTGGCTAAAACCATTAATTGCGAACAGGCCACGAAAGAAGGCGAAGCTTGCGACAAATGCCAAAGCTGTACCTCCTTTAATGATGGCGCTTCCATGAATTATTTTGAACTAGATGCCGCTTCCAATAACTCGGTAGATAATATTAGAGATTTAGTAGATCAAGTTCGTTTTGTACCCCAAACAGGTAGATACAAAGTATATGTAATAGATGAGGTACACATGTTAAGTACAGCGGCCTTTAATGCTTTTTTAAAAACACTCGAAGAGCCCCCCTCCTACGCTATATTTATTTTAGCCACCACTGAAAAGCATAAAATACTACCCACCATTCTTAGCCGATGCCAAATATTCGACTTTAAAAGAATTACCACCAACGATACAGTACTTCATCTAGACGAAATATGTATAAAAGAAAATATAAAAGCTGAAAAAGCTGCCCTACAATTAATAGCGCAAAAAAGTGAGGGATGTATGCGAGATTCATTAAGCATACTGGATAAAATAGTAAGTTTTACAAACGGTGAAGTAAACTATTCAAATACACTAGAGCATCTTAATATTTTAGATGCTGATTATTATTTTAAGCTATTGGATAATATGCTACACCAAAATTTAAGTAGCGCAATGCTTTTATACGACGATATTAATAGAAAAGGTTTTGAAGGCGATCAAGTACTAAATGGGTTTGCCGAATTTATTCGTAACCTTTTAGTTTGCAAGGATGAAAAAGCAGCCGTTTTATTGGATGCAGTTGAAAGCTTTAAAGAAAAATATATTAGCACCGCAAAAGTTACCCCCGCACCATTACTAATTAGTGCATTGAACATTTTAAGCGAGGCTGAGTTACACTTTAAATCCGCAAGAAATAAACGGCTACATGTAGAACTTTCTATAATTAAATTATGCTATCTCCACCAAGCCCTGCAATTAAGTGCAGAAGGGAGTACACTTAGTAAAAAAAAAATAACTGAAGGGGCGCAAGCTTTTCGTGTATCCCCTATAAAATTATATACCACTCCAGCTAGTGGTACAAAAAGCGCAAATTCTGCAACCCCTACCTCCATAGAAAAAAATAAAATACCCCATGCCCATACAGAGACTCGGCTAATGGTAGACATACAGCTAATCAATCAAAACCCAATAAACCCTAACCCTGTAAATGATGCAACCACCCAGCCACAAGCCAAGGGGGGTAATACCAAATTATCGGCACTCAATAAAATAAGACAACAGTTTCAAAACACGCCAGCGGCAGATGAGGCACTGGTAGATATTCCGTTGCAACAGGATATGCTCAATACGGCCTGGCACAACTATATTTTACAATTAAAAGAAGCCAAAAACCCTGCCGCTCAGCCTTTTGCATTGGCTACATTAAGAATAAAAGATGAGCATACATTTGAAGCCGTAACAGCTAATAATATTGAACAAAAATTCATTGAACAAGAACGTAACAATCTTTTCCTTTTTTTAAAGGAAACCTTACAAAATCGACAACTTCAATTTAGCGTTTTAGTAGAAGAATCACCAACAGATAGAGCTGAAATAGAGCCCACACTTACCTCCAAACAGCAGTTTTTAAAAATGATTGAGCGTTATCCAATAGTAAAAGATTTAAAAGAAAGATTAAACTTGGATTTAGATTATTAAAACTAACCGCTGTTATTGCTTTTACCTATGTACAACACATTGAGCATTCAGCATTTTACCTTAATTTCGGCCAAAATTTTAAGGCAATGGCCGAAGTGATATTAATGCCCCGCCTCAGCGATACAATGACCGAAGGAGTGATTGCTGCGTGGCACAAACAAATAGGTGATTCAGTAAAGAAAGGCGAATTATTAGCCGAAATTGAAACGGATAAAGCCACCATGGAGCTGGAAAGCTACAAGGATGGTGTACTCCTGCATTTAGGAGGCGATAAAGGTTCCAAAATACAAGTAGATCAACTTTTAGCCATTATTGGCACTAAAGGTGAAGATATTACCTCTTTATTAGGAAATAAAAATACTACCGCCACTACACCCGCAGCAAGCACCGCCACCGCTCCGGCACCAGCTGCCGCCACTAATACTCCTACCATCGACCTTTCTAAAATGGAAGAAGTGGTATTAATGCCAAGACTAAGCGATACGATGGAAGTAGGTGTAATAGCCAGCTGGCATAAAAAAGTGGGCGATGCGGTAAAAAAAGGCGAAGTTTTGGCTGAAATAGAAACAGATAAAGCTACCATGGAGCTTGAAAGCTATAAGAATGGTACCCTTTTACATATTGGCGCTGCCAAAGGCGAAAAAATACCTGTAAACGGACTACTCTGCGTAATTGGCGACAAAGCAACTGTAGATTTAAATGCAATTATTGCTGCCGCCAATGGCGGAACTGTTGTAGTAGCACCAACTGCCACAGCAGTGGCAGCAGATACCCCAAAAACTGCCGTGGTAGCTACAACTGTTAGTGCTACCAACGATAATAATGGTAGAGTAAAAGCTTCACCACTTGCAAAAAAATTAGCCGCTGAAAAAGGCATTAATATATCTACCATAAGCGGGTCGGGAGATGGTGGTAGAATTATTAAGGCAGATATCGATAATTACACCCCTCAGTTATCCGCAGCCCAAAATACTGTTGCCGCTACTAACACAAGTCAAGCTGCCGTAACTACCTCTGTACCTGTATTTACAGCAGGTCAAGAAAGTTTTGTAGACTTACCCAACTCGCAAATGCGTAATGTTATTGCAAAGCGCTTGGGCGAAAGTAAATTTAGTGCGCCTCATTTCTATCTTAAGATGGAAATAAATATGGACAATGCAATGGCCGCAAGGGCGCAATTAAATGAAGCCAGTTCAGTAAAAATTAGTTTTAATGACATGGTGGTAAAGGCAGTGGCATTAGCCTTACGTCAGCACCCAGCCGTAAATGCATCTTGGATGGGCGATAAAATTCGCCGCTATGGTCATGTGCATATTGGTATAGCCGTGGCTATCGAAGATGGTTTAATAGTACCGGTGGTACGTTTTGCTGATCAAAAAACACTTCCACAAATTGCTGCAGAAAGTAAAGACTTAGCAGGTAAAGCAAAAAGTAAGAAACTACAACCGCACGAATTTTCTGGCAACACATTTACCATCTCTAATTTAGGAATGATGGATATAGATGAATTTACCGCCATCATCAACCCGCCAGATAGTTGTATTATGGCTGTAGGCCGCATTAAGGAAGTAGTGATACGTAAAGGCGAAGGGTTTGCAGTAAGCAATGTAATGAAAGTAACACTTAGCTGCGATCACCGTAGTGTAGATGGCGCTGTAGGTGCTGCCTTTTTACAATCCGTAAAAAAATATTTAGAAAGCCCTATTACAATGTTGCTGTAAGGAAATTTAAGCGCAAGATTGATTTAGCCTTTAATTGGTAAGTAAAAGCTTTATCGCTTTTACTACCTTTTCTGCATTGGGTAGCATAGCTTTTTCTAGTTCAATATTCATAGGCACTGCTGGCAAGTTTAAGGCACCTATTACTTCCACTGGTGCATCTAAATAATTAAAGCATTCCTTCGCTATACGCCCTGAGAGTGCTTCGGCAAATGAATTATTTTGCTGTTCTTCTGTAACAATTAAGCATTTGCCATGTGCTTTTACGCTGTTAAAAATAAGCGCCTCATCTAATGGATATAAGGTGCGTAAATCTATAATTTCAATTTGCTCGTTAAATTGTTTTGCGGCAGCGGTAGCCCAATGCACCCCCATACCATAAGTTATAATTAAACAACTATCTCCGTTTTCTAACGTTTCCAATTTGGCTTTCTTCACCACATTTGCTTTACCTAAAGGAATAATATAATCCCTTGATGGTTCGGGCCTTTTAGCATCATCTGTACCGGGCACTTTACTCCAATATAATCCTTTGTGCTCCAGCATTACTACCGGGTTTCCGTCGTAGTAGGCAGCCTTCATCAAGCCTTTCATATCCGCTGCGTTTGATGGATATACCACTTTAATTCCTTTAATGGTGAGTAGGGTAGATTCAATACTACCACTATGATAAGGCCCTCCGCCACCGTATGCCCCAATAGGTACCCTTAACACCATTGAAATAGGAAACTTACCACAAGTAAGGTAGCAGCTTTTAGATATTTCAGTAACCAACTGATTAAAGCCGGGATAGATATAATCTGCAAATTGAACTTCAACAATTGGTTTTATTCCCACAGCATTTAGGCCAATGGTGGAACCTACAATGTAAGCCTCTTGGATGGCTGTATTAAAAACTCTATGCTCGCCAAATTGCTCTGCTAAAGTTGCGGCTTCTCTAAATACCCCACCTAACCGTTTGCCAACATCTTGGCCATATAAAATCATAGCAGGATTATCCTCCATCAATTCTCTTACCGCATATAAGGCCGCATCCACCATTAATACTTTTTCTGCTCCTATTGGTTCTCTTGTACCTTTTTCCGCTGTTATAGGTGTAGGTACAAACACATAATCAGCTACAGTAGCAACATCGGGCTCCGCTGCGGCAATAGCCCTTTGAAAATCTGACTCAACTAGGGCTTTCGCATCTTCTTCTATTTTTGTTAATACTTCAATACTAACCCCTCTTTGTAATAGCTGACTTTTAAGTTTTGGATAGGGGTCATTTTTTTCATGCATATCCCAATCCACCTGGCTTCTATAAAAATCTTTTCTTACACCACTGGTATGATGTCCTAACAATGGTGTTTCGGCATGAACCAAACAAGGTTTTCGTTCCTTTCTTACAAAATCAACTACCTCCTTCATCACTTTATAGGAGGCTACAAAATCACTACCATCCACCCGTATTCTATTCATGCCTTTAAATCCAGATACGTATTCAAATGCATCCATCGCTCTAGCTTCTCCTGCAGATACGCTAATGCCCCAATTATTATCCTGTACCAAATAAATAATGGGCAATTGTTTTAATACGGCAAACTGCATAGCCTCACTTACTTCACCTTCTGTAACACTAGCATCACCCATAGAACAGAGAACAATAGGCAATTCTCCATTGGGACCACTTCTTAATTGCGAAGTATTCGCAATTTCCCAAAAACGAATACCTTGTGCAATACCTGTTGATGGTATAGCTTGCATACCAGTAGCACTGCTTTGATGTATGATAGTGGGTTTATCCGCACCTTTATAATTAGGATGAGAATAATACTCTCTTCCGCCCGTAAATAAATCGTCGGCCTTAGCTAATAACTGCAACATTTGTTCGTAGGGAGTAAAGCCCATCCCTTGTAACATACTTTCATCTCGGTAATAGGGGCTTACATAATCAATCGGTAATACGTTAAATGCAGTAGCTAGTTGAATAGCTTCGTGGCCTCTTGAGGTGGAGTGCACATATTTACAAACGTTGCGGTGTGCTTCGTACGTTTGCGCCATAGCTTGTACCTGAGCCATTTGGCTATACGCCTTTAGTAAAATAGATGTATCTATCATATTAAGCAAGCAAGCGAATGATTGGCAAATGTAATGGATGTGGAATGGTAAAAAAAATCCCGCTACATAGGTATCGGGAAAGAATGTAATGGAAACTGTAAATGCATTATTTCACTTCTAATACAAACATTTTTTCATCTTCTAAAAAAGCTTCTAATTCATCGCCTACCACTACCTCACCTACGCCGGCGGGTGTGCCGGTAAAAATAAGGTCACCGATATTAATGGAAAAAAATTTAGAAATATAAGAAACAATACTATCGAAGGGATGAATCATTTGCAGAGAATTGCCTTCTTGCACCAGCTCTTTGTTTTTGTACATTCGAAAGCTTAATTCATTTCGATTTTTAATATTGGCTACTGGTACCCATTTACCGATAACGGCAGAATTATCCCAAGCCTTTGCTTTTTCCCAAGGAAGTCCTTTGCCTTTTAATTCATTCTGTATATCTCTTGCAGTAAAATCGATACCGGTAGTTATAGCGTCGTAATATTTATGGGCAAACTTTTCCTGAATATATTTACCGTTTTTGTTGATGCGTAAAACGAGTTCGCATTCGTAGTGCAATTCATTGGTAAACTCTGGGTAATAAAAAGGTGTGTTGGGCTGTAGTAAAGCACTTTTAGGCTTCATAAAAATAACAGGCTCCTCGGGCACTTCATTTCCCAACTCTTTGGCATGGGCAACATAGTTGCGGCCAACACAAAAAATTTTCATACTCAGATTTTAGATTTAAATACAAAGGATACATGTGGACTGTTCATCCCATATATTCAATTTACCGTATGATGCTGGATTTTATGGCTCAAATCAAAAATTTGGCCAGACTGCTAAAGTAAGTAAAGTAGCTGATTTCTCATAGTGAAAAGGTTTGATTATTTATACCATTCATAGCGGCGGTTATGCCCTGTGTGGCAAATGTTTCAATGGCAGCCACAGATTTTTCAATTTTTAACTTTACTAAGGGCTCTTCTTCCATCTTCCATTTTCCTAATACAAACGCTGCTTGCATTCCTTTAGGATAATCATTACCTATTCCAAATCTTAAACGGGGGTATTCGGTAGTTTGCAGTAATTCTTGTATGCTTTTAAGGCCATTATGGCCAGCATCGCTGCCCGATGACCTTATTCGAATTTTATTTAATGGCAGTGCTAAATCATCCAATACTACCATTATTTGGTTACTGGAAATGCGCTCTTTATCGGCCCAATACTTTACCGCTTTACCACTTAAGTTCATATAAGTAGTAGGAAGGATACAGGTAAAGTGCTTTCCTTTCCATTTTACTTCAGCATGATAAGCCAGGCGGCTGGTGTTAAATACCCCACCGTGGTTTTGTACAAAGGCATTTACTACATCAAAGCCAATATTATGCCTCGTATGTTCATACTCATTGCCAATATTTCCAAGGCCAACCAACAGAAATTTCATGGTTCCAAAAATGCAATAAAAATGCCGTAAAAAAAAACCGCCCTGCCAATGCAGGGCGGTACTATAGAAAATAAATTGATTACTTATTTTTTGGCAGGTGCAGCGGCGGCCGCTTCTTCCTGCTTTAACTGCCTTGTCATTACAACAGAAGCAATAGGAATACGGGGAGAATTTAATATTTCGTAGTTATCAACCACTACATCCTCTACCCTAATATTTGCATTGATTTCCAAATTATCGATTGGCACTTCAATATGTTCTTTTAAATACTTGGGGAAAGTTTTTACTTTAAAAGTATTCATTTTGGTAACGAGCTTGCCACCATCTTTTACACCTTTAGATGTGCCAACTAACTTAAGCGGGATATTGGCAATAACCTTTTTATCCTCTACAAGCTCTAGTAGATCCACATGGGCTAAAGAATCATCAACCTTATTAAATTGTAGATCTTTTAAAATAGTTCTGTACGTTTTTCCTTCTAATACAACTTCAGCAACTTGGAAACTAGGTGTATAAACTAATTTTCTGAAAGCTGCTGCAGGTGCTGAAAAGCTTATTTCCTGAGCGCCACCATAAATTACACCGGGCACCAGACCCTGAGAGCGGAGTTGTCGGGTGGCAGACTTCCCGAATCCGGTCCTCAAGCTACCTTCGATGGTAATTGTTTTCATTTTTTATATGATTTAATTATTAAATACTTATTTATCTCTACGTTGCGAGTGAATAAAGAGACTTGTTATACTCTTATTTTCAAACGCATTTCTAATAGCTACTGCAAAAAGTTCGGCCACGCTCAACACTTTAATCTTATTACTATCCTTCTTAACCGGTATTGTATCGCAAACCACTAATTCTTCTAGCACACTATTTTCAATATTTTCGTAGGCTTTACCACTTAATACAGGATGCGTTATTAATGCTCTTACACTTCTGGCGCCTTTCTCTTTTAAAAGCCCTGCACTTTTTGCTAATGTACCGCCTGTATCACAAATATCATCTATCAGCACAATGTCCTTTCCAGTTACATCCCCAATTACTACCATACTAGCTATTTCGTTTGCTCGTTTACGGTGTTTATCGCATATCACCATTTCAGCATTAAAATAACTAGCAATTTCCCGTATACGATTGGTAGCCCCTACATCGGGGGCCGCAAAGGTAAGGTTTTCTAGCTTTAAATTAGCTATATATGGAATGAAAACGGCATGACTATCCAAATGATCAACAGGAATGTCAAAATACCCCTGTATTTGTGGGGCATGAAGGTCCATAGTAATTACTCGATCTGCTCCTGCTGCTACTAACATATTGGCAATCAACTTACTGCCAATAGCTACCCTTGGTCTATCCTTTCTATCCTGTCGGGCATATCCATAGTATGGCAATACAGCTATTACTTTGTAGGCTGATGCTCTTCTGGCGGCATCAATCATCAACAATAATTCCATTATATTTTCTGCAGGAGAGTAAGTGCTTTGTATTAAAAAAACATAATCGCCCCTTACGCTTTCTAGAAATATAGGACTTATTTCCCCATCGCTAAATTTTTGGATGTTTACTTTGCCTAATTTGGTGCCGTACTGCTTACAAATTTGCTCTGCCAAATACTGTGAGCCAGTTCCAGCAAAAATTTTAGCCATTTGCATAATGTGTGAGAATTATGGAGCGAAGATAACCTCCTCAAAGGCAATGACAAAAAAATGAAGCCAGTGAAATGCACTATGTTAATAACACTTTGCTATTTATAATTTATAGTAGCATAGCTATTAGCATTCTCTAATACTTCAACGTTGTTGACGTTTGATTTTGTTGTACGAGCATTAAAAGCATGAAATAATGAGGAACAAAAGAAAATAGCAAACACCAAAGCTACAATGTACATGCATGAAAAAAATAGCACAGGATGGAATGCACCTAATGATGCGGATGAATTGGATTTCATATTATGTTGGATTATTGGATGGCAAATATACAAAAAATAAGCTGAATTACACTTATAAATTTTGTAAACTTAATACGTAAAAATAATTATTATTATTGTTGTATGCAAGAGCAAAAATACTCCATTAAAGAATGGGCAAAAGACGATAGACCACGAGAAAAACTACTAGCAATTGGTGCCGAAAACCTTAGTAATTCAGAGTTACTAGCTATTCTTATACATAACGGAAGTAAGGAAAAAACAGCAGTAGATCTTGCCAAAGAAGTACTTAACCTAGGGCAAAATAACCTAAACGAATTAGGTAAGTTGGGTATAAAAGATTTAACCAGCATTAAAGGTATTGGCGAGGCAAAGGCAATTACCTTATTAGCCGCTTTGGAAATGGGGCGAAGAAGGCATGGCTCTTTACCCCTCGAAAAAACGATTATCAAACAAAGTAATGATGTGGCGATTTTTTTACAAACAAAACTGCAGGATTACCAACACGAAGTGTTTGCCGTTTTATATTTAAATAGGGCAAATAAAATTAAACATTTTGAAATTATTAGTGAAGGTGGCATAACTGGAACGGTAGCAGACCCTAGAATTATACTACGCAAAGCATTGGAGCAAAATGCGACAAATTTAATTCTTTGCCACAATCACCCATCTGGTAACTTAAAGCCAAGCCAAGCGGATCAACTATTAACTAGTAAAATAAAACAAGCGGCTCAGTTGTTAGATATTACTATTAACGACCACATTATAGTTAGTGAAAGCGGTTATTATAGTTTCGCAGATGAGGGGATGATTTAAGCCAATCCCGTTGGACCACCAAAATGCAGCGGCATACGCATCTCTTCTAAGTCTTTAATAGGGCCATGGGCATGTTCATATTTTTCAATATTATCTACGAAGGCTTTCATTAAACGTTTGGCATGTTGAGGTGTAAGTATAATTCTAGATTTTACCTTGCTTTTAGGAGTGCCGGGCATTACGTTTACAAAATCTACAATAAACTCTGCATTTGAATGAGTGATGATAGCCAAATTAGCATAAGTTCCCTCTGCTGTTTCTTCGGAAATTTCTATATTAAGTTGATTTTCCTGTTCTTGCTGAATCATTATTTAATATTTTTTAGTACTGTAGTATAAATAGAATCCGTTTCTATGCCTTTTGCAATAATAACACCGCCGGGTTTTAATAAAAAATTATAGGGGATACTATCTATTGCAGTGGTTTTAACAACATCACCAGCCCAGCCTAGACTATCAATCAACTGTGGCCAAGGTGCATAAATAGTTTTAGGATTTATAGCCCATTGTTGGGTACCTGGCTCTAAAGCGATACTGATAATTGCAAAATTTCGATTTTTGGTAGCCAAATGCAATTTTCGATAGACAGTATTGATACTTCTATTGTCGGGATTAACGCTTGACCAAAAGTCAAGCAAAATGTATTTAGAGTAGAAATTAGCCGTTGACACTACCTCCCCTTTATTATTCGGTAACAAAAATGGAGGCAAGGTATCACCCAATTGAAATTCGTAGCGTAATATATTTAGATAATCTTCCGTTCGTTTATATAGATTTTTTATTTTCGAATGGTTGGCAAATTTTTGTGTTGCCTTTTTTACTGTGGTGGCTAATAAAGAAGTATCATTAAAAAATTCTAAAGATGGAAACACTCTTAAGAAATTAGCTGGGCTCTTTGTTCGCTCTGCATAATCGAATGTATTTTTATACTGTTGTATTTGTATTGAATCAATTATTTTATCTACCGCATTTGCATGTATACTACTTAAAGATTTTTTTATGAGATAAAAAGAATCGACGCTTTTTTTAACTTGTATGTCTTCCGCCGTTTTAGTGTTGATAAAATTTAAATACTCACTATTCGATGGGCTATTTAAAAAACTTAGTTTATTTTTAAAAAGCACATCTGCTATAACTTTAACATTGTTAACATCGTTTACAAACTCAAAGCTATAGTCAAATTCCCCTTTTATTCTCACTACAAAAACAGACTCTTCGCTTATCGGTAATGCAAGCGAAATAGTGTCGTGGTTTTCTTTAATAAATGCAGAATCTAATATAATCCTTGCTACATTTTTTTCTGGCTTTCTTTCTAGGTAAGCGGTAGAACCTTTGGCATGACTTAAATAAACGGTTACAGTTTGCTTGCCATTATTATTCCTATTACATGAAAAAAGAAAAGCAATTACCAACAGCCAAAAACCTATAAATTTTATCATGATATGTTATATAAATAAAAGGTCTCCATAAGAGACCTTTTAAAAATTTATATTGAAATAAAATTATTGACGAACTAATTTTTCGTAAATATTTCTGCTCCAAGTAGCTGGTCCATTACCGCCAACTGCGTGGCCATAATGCATCCAGAATGTTTTAGTAGCTGGATCATATTTATTATTATAAGTTGCATTTACAAACCCATTATTACCTGGCTGTACACTAGGATCAGTAGCCCAAGCATATGTAGCACCGGCTGGGTTTTCAACACCACTTATAAAACCACTTTGAGGAGAAGGAATACTATTGTGTCCCCAGTTAATTAAAGAGTTAGTAGTTTGATCAACATCAAAGGATAAAAGCCAACCGCTTACAACAGAATGAGGTGATGCACAACGAATGGCACCTAAAGTTGAAACATGTACTAAATCTGTATAGGGCCCGATTACAGCTGTATTTGGGTGAAAATAAAAACCGTTTCTTAAATACTCACCATCGTAAACATTCTTTACAAGGAATGCAAAAACGATGCTGCTATAAGCCTTGTTTATCACAAAACCTGTTCCAGCCTGTATCTCAAAACCTAGCGCATAAGCAGAGAATCCTAAAGGAGCTTTATTTACTGCAATTTTTAGGTAACCTTCTTGCTTACCTGCAGGTATTACTACTTTTAAGCCCTCAGGAAAGCTATAGCCGTTTAATGCACCACCTGGGTCTAAATAAGACGTTCCGTGTGCAGAATTATAGGCCGTAACTAGCGACGGCTTTAAAGCTAAATTTACGGTAATATCAGAAGTAGTTGGCTTTGCAGCGGCTACACGTACTCTAATGGAGTTAATTGTTTCATTTACGGGAAGTACATCTACCCCTTTTACAACAATTTCGCCCGCAGCATCTGGTATTTCTACAGATACTATATCATTGTTAGTAGCAAAATCTGCGCTGTGAATACCCTTATCCTTTAAGCAAGAACTCAAAAGAGTAACAGCAGAAAATATTGCACCAATTATTTTTATGTGTTTCATACTTTTAAAATTTATTTTTTTTCATCATCGATTTACTACCAAAATTAATTATCCCAGAATATTTTACTAGTAAAGATATCTATAGTGCCTTCTGCTGTTAGCACATTTATATTGGTATTAACCTCACTAGTAGGATATAACAATCTTAATGGCAATGGTTTGGTAGGCGCCCCTAAAGATGCAGGAATAACCGGCACATTAGTTCTTCTAACCTCGCTCCAAGCTTCCATACCGTTGTAATTAGTAAAGGCAACCCACTTTTGTGTCCAGATCAGCGTATACTTATCCGCAGCAGCAGCATAATCTGCATAACCACCAGGGCCAGTAATACCAGCAGCAGTAGTAACAGGATTTATAACACCCGTAACTTTGAAAGATTCTGCTACACCGTTAGTATATAACGTTTGAGCGGAAGCCCAGCTACCCGTTTGTGCTGGGTATCTTAATTTGGCTTCTGCCTGTAATAACATACTTTCTGAAGCAGACATAACCATAATTGGTTTTGCAAATTGGCCGAACACAATTTGGTGAGGGCCTATGCCTGCAGACCCGCTAGCTGTGAATTGAGTTGCACGGCTGCCTAAAGGTATTCCCGTGTACGTACCGTCACTTACTCTTGGGGCTACCAATCTAGATAATCTAGGATCAGAATTAGTTCTTAAGTAATTCACTATTACAGCGTTCATCCTTACCAATGTACCTCCACCTGCAAGTACATCTTGATCACTCCAACCATATCTACCATAAAAAGGATTGATTTTATTTAACGCCTTTAAATAACCAGGGTTTATTTGTACGTTTTCATCAGCTTGTAAAAACCCTTCCGCACTAATAGCTGCTAGTTGCGTTTGAATGTAAGCATCTCTACCAGACATTA
>JBDKJF010000018.1:0-49255 GCA_039796695.1 Bacteroidota bacterium | reverse complement strand
AGTAGAAAGTTATTTACGTACTTCTGCCAATATAGCTTTTGAAAATACCGACCGCATTTTACGTACCCGTATCGATAAGTTTGGTGTATCTCAACCGGCTATCTATCCTAATCCCGATAAAAAAATTATAAGTGTAGAATTGCCCGGTGTAAAGGATAAAGAAAGAGTAAGAGCCTTATTACAAAGCACCGCCAATCTTCAATTTTGGGAAACGTACAAACCAGAAGAATTACAAAATGCTTTTGCAAATGCAGAGAGAGATTATGAAGCTTACCTAAAAGGAGAAACCATTAGCGTACCTGATACTGCAAGCACCGCCCAAGTGGATACCACAGGTGGTAAAAAAACAGACACAACTAATGTTGCAAATGCGAATAAGAAAAGCTTAATGGCTTTATTCAAACAAACGCAAGGCGAGGGTATTGTTTCAATATCCCTAAAAGATACTAGTGTATTAATGCGGGCCTTACGTTCAGATATTATTCGTCGCCATTTTCCTGGAGATGCTGTTTTTGCATTTGGAATTGCTAACCGCCCAGGACAAAAAGACGTAGGCCTATACATTTTAAAAACAGGGGGTAGTGATAAAGCGCCATTAGAAGGTGATGCCATTACAGACGCTTCTCCTGAATTAGATGGTGGCCGTCCAATTGTTTCTTTACGTATGAATGATTTTGGTGCCTCTAAATGGGGTTCGCTTACCGAAAAGAGTAATGCACAACAAAGACCAATAGCTATTGTACTAGACAATGTAGTATTTTCTGCTCCTATCGCACAAGGTAAATTGGGTAACAGTTCTCAAATTACCGGCAACTTTACTACCGAAACAGCCACAGACTTAGCTAACATTTTAAAGATAGGCAAACTACCAGCCCCTGCTAAAATTGTGCAGGAGCAGCAAGTAGGCCCTACCCTTGGTGAAAAAGCAATTAAGAGTGGTTCAATGGCGTTTATCATTTCGTTTATCGTCATCTTTATCTTGATGTTAGTTTATTACAACACGAGTGGTTGGGTAGCTAATATTGCTTTGATATTAAACCTACTTTTTACGATTGGTATATTACCTGTATTGGGCGCTTCATTAACAGCGGCGGGTATAGCAGGTTTGGTATTAACCATTGGTATGGCAGTAGATACCAACGTAATTATTTACGAAAGAATAAAAGAAGAATTAAACAAAGGCAAAGGATATATTCCAGCCATCAATGAAGGATATAAGCGTTCATTACCTCCAGTATTGGATGGCCATATTACGGTATTCTTAACGGCTTTAATTCTTTTCTATTTTGGATTAGGACCAGTAAGAGGTTTTGCCACCACACAAATGTTGGGTATAGCCCTTTCCTTATTCTGCGGTATATTAGTAAGCCGTTGGGTTACGGAATGGTTTACCAATAAGAAAAAGCACTTAGAATATTTTACCGGCGTTTCTAAAAAAGTATTCCAACATGCTAAATTTAAGTTTATTGAATACCGCAAAGTAGCGTACATGGTTTCTTTGGTGGTATTAGGCTTAGGTATTGCTTCCTTCTTTAATGGTTTTGATTATGGCGTAGAATTTAATGGAGGTAGAAGCTACACCGTACAGTTCGAGAAGAAAATGGACGTAGATAAAGTTAGAGATGAATTGAAAGCTGCTTTCGAAAATGAATCGCCTATTATTAAAACGGTAGAAACAAATTCTCGATTAGATATCACTACTTCCTATCGTATTAAAGAAACGGGTACCAGCGTAGATTCATTAGTAGAAACAAAACTTTTCGAAGGTTTAAAAGCCTATTTCCCTAATATGACGTTTGAGCGCTTTAGTTCTCAAAAAGATCAATTAGGCGTACAGGCTACTAAAAAAGTATTGCCTTCCATTTCTGACGATTTAAAGAAGGGCGCTATTAAGGCCACCATCTTTGCCTTGATTGCTATCTTTATTTATATTTTAATTCGTTTCCGTAATTGGAGATACTCATTAGGAACAGTTGTAGCCTTATTACACGACGTATTTATTACCTTAATTGTATTCTCTTTCCTTCGAAAAGTAATGCCTTTCCCGTTGGAAATAGACCAACACTTTATTGCTGCGGTATTAACTGTAATTGGTTTCTCAATGAACGATACCGTAATTGTATTTGACCGTATTCGTGAATACAATAAGCAAATGGCCGGCGCCCCTAAAGGACAAATAATCAATGCCGCTATTAACGATACATTAAGCCGTACGATTATGACCTCTTTAACCGTATTCTTAACCGTATTAATATTATTCCTAGTAGGTGGTGAGGTTACTAAAGGCTTTGCCTTTGCAATGTTGGTGGGTATCATTACCGGTACTTACTCCTCTATTTTTGTGGCCGCACCTATTTTGGTTGATTTAGGTGGAGAGGAATTAGAAGAGCCTAAAAGCGAAACCAAGCTTTAATTAGTTTGACATACAGCATAAATAAAAGGGTTACAAACGGTAACCCTTTTTTATTTTCCTTATTTATTTTAAAATTGATGGCTCGTATAATGCTTGCAGGTACATACCAATGGTATTATCTTTTAAAGGGGTTAAAGTACTTTTAAACTATCTGCTTTATCTTGATCTATTTGTTTGACGAGGGCTGCTAATCCGTCAAATTTTTTTTCTTCTCGCAGGTATTTTTTTACAAATACTTTTAGTTGTTGCCCGTAAATATCTTTTTCAAAGTCAAAAATATTTACTTCAATCACTCTTTTTTTGCCGCCTACAGTGGGTCGAAAGCCAATACTCATCATTGCTTTTAATGGCGTATCATATCCTAGGGGTAGTGCATACACGGCATATATACCGTTTCCGGGAGTTATCTTTTCATCATCCAGCACTTTTAAGTTAGCAGTAGGATAACCAATGGTACGACCAATTTTATCTCCATGCATTACCTCACCAGAAAAAAAGAAATCATAGCCCAATAGATTATTGGCGGTATAGGTATCACAATGTAAAATAGCTTCTCGTATGTTGGTAGAACTAATAGAAATATTCGCTAATACATGTTTAGGAATTTCTCTGAGCTGATAATTATATAGCGGCGCTTTTTTTTCTAGCAGCCGGTAGTCTCCCGTTCTGTCGCGGCCAAAACGATGATCGTAACCAATGATAAGGGTATGCGGCTTAAACTTTTCTACCAGAAAATCCTGAATATACGCTTCGGCGGTTTGGTTGGCAAACGCTTCTGTAAAGGGTACTACTACCAAATGATCTATACCCTCTTGCGTGAGTAAGGCTATTTTTTCGGCCAGTGTGTTGATTAACCGGATACCTAAAATGGCGGATGACACTACTTTGCGGGGATGGGGATGAAAAGTGATAATAACCGTTTCTCCTTGCACAGCTTTGGCTTCGGTTTTTAGTTTTTCTAATACCTGACGGTGGCCCATGTGCACCCCATCAAAAGTACCAATGGTAACAATGGCATTTTGAAAAGCGGGTAATTGTTTCGTATCGTAATGTACTTGCATACAAGTGCGAAAATAGTTGATAATTGGGGCAAATATGCAGGTGGTAGAAATTGATGAATGCGCAATGAATAAGTAGCTTTGCGCTACAATCTATAGCATGAGTTTATATTCAAAGCGGGGCGTATCCGCACAAAAGGAAGAAGTGCATGCGGCCACCGAACATTTAGATAAAGGTCTTTTTGAAAAAGCATTTTGTAAAATATACCCTGATGTTTTATGTGGAGATGAGGATTGGGTAAATGTAATGCACGCCGATGGGGCAGGTACTAAAAGTATTCTTGCCTATTTATATTGGAAGGAAACCGGCGATTTATCGGTATGGCAGGGCATAGCACAAGATGCCATTGTTATGAACTTGGATGACTTGCTCTGTGTAGGCATTTATGATAATTTTCTTTTTTCTTCTACCATTGATAGAAATAAAAATAAAATACCGGCAGAGGTGCTTTCGGCGGTTATAAATGGCACGCAAGCTTTCTTTGATACGATGAAGGCGGCTGGGGTTCACATCAACTTTATGGGCGGAGAAACGGCCGATGTGGGCGATGTAGTGCGCACCATGGCAGTAAATGGTACCATGGCAGCTAGATGGCCTAAACACCGTATAATAAGTAACGAGAAAATAAAACCAGGCAATGTAATTGTAGGCCTGGCGGGATATGGACAAGCGAATTACGAAACCGCATATAATAGCGGACTGGCTAGTAATGGACTTACCAGTGCCCGACACGATGTACTACATAAAACCTACGGAGCAAGATTTCCTGAATCGTATGACGGTGCTCTTGACGAATCGGTAGTATATATAGGGCCACATAGAATGACGGATATGGTGGATGATAACGGAACCGCCTATGAAATTGGAAAACTATTGCTTTCGCCCACCCGTACATTTGCCCCGGTTATGAAAGTGCTGCTACAAGAAAATTTTGAAGCCATTAATGGCTTAATACATTGTAGCGGTGGTGGACAAACTAAATGCTTAAAGTACCTGCCCGATAATGTACGCATTATAAAAGATAATTTATTTGACCCTCCTATTATTTTCAAACTCATACAACAGGCAAGTAAGGCAGATGATAAAGAAATGTATCAAGTATTTAACATGGGTACTCGGTTAGAGATTTATACCGATGAAAAAAATGCAGATCAAATAATAAAGGTTGCCAAAAACTTTAATGTAGAGGCGCAGGTAATTGGTAGGGTGCTTGCGGGTGATAAAAAGGAGTTGGAAATAAAAACAAAAGAGGCAACCATAATTACCTATTAAAAACAAACCCCGCTATTAAGCGGGGTTGTTAAATATTACTTTCCAGATTTCTTTTTTAGATTGGCATTTATGGCCTCTAAAAATTCATCGGTGTATAAATAATGTTCTCCATGACTTACTTTATTACCATGTATGCATACGGCTAAGTCTTTCGTCATTTTACCTTCTTCTACCGTTTCAATACATACCTGCTCTAAAGTATTACAGAAATCAATCAGTGCTTGGTTACCATCTAATTTACCTCTAAAGGCTAAGCCCCTTGTCCAAGCAAAAATACTGGCTATGGGGTTTGTGCTAGTAGGCTTACCCGCTTGGTGGTCACGGTAGTGGCGAGTAACGGTACCATGTGCCGCTTCTGCTTCCATGGTTTTGCCATCGGGGGTTACTAGTACAGATGTCATAAGACCTAAGGAACCGAAACCTTGTGCTACTGTATCGCTTTGCACATCGCCATCATAATTTTTACAGGCCCAAACAAAGTTGCCATTCCACTTTAGAGCACTGGCTACCATGTCGTCAATTAATCGATGTTCGTAAATAATACCCGCTTCTGTAAATGCTGCTTTGAACTCGTTTTGGTAAACCTCTTCAAAAATGTCTTTAAAGCGGCCGTCATATTTTTTTAGAATCGTGTTTTTAGTGGATAGATACAGCGGCCATTTTTTGCTTAAAGCCATATTGAAACAACTGCGGGCAAAACCATACACACTTTCGTCAGTATTGTACATACATAAGGCTACACCGTCCGCTTTGTAGTTGTAAACCTCAAAAGTTTGGGGTTCGCCTCCTGCTTCTGGTGTAAAGGTCATGGTTAGTTTACCTTTACCCTTAATTACAGTATCGGTGGCCCGGTATTGGTCGCCAAAAGCATGCCTACCTACAATGATAGGAGCCGTCCAATTGGTAACTAACCTTGGTACGTTTTTAATTACTATGGGCTCACGAAAAACAGTGCCATCTAGTATGTTGCGGATAGTGCCATTAGGGCTTTTCCACATTTGTTTAAGATTGAACTCTTTAACCCTAGCCTCATCTGGAGTAATGGTGGCACATTTAATACCTACACCATACTGTTTGATGGCATTGGCTGCATCAATTGTCACCTGATCGTCTGTTTTATCTCGGTATTCCATACCAAGGTCATAATATTTAATATCTACCTCTACATATGGAAGTATTAATTTATCTTTAATAAACTTCCAGATAATTCTGGTCATCTCGTCACCATCTAACTCCACTACGGGGTTAGCTACTTTAATTTTTTCAGACATATTTTTCAATTTTATGGTTCGCAAACCTACATCAAAAGCCTGACTTGTGAAGCATGAATTTTCAAAACATAGTCGTATTTTTATGGCACAGACTTACAATTGTTATCTAAAATAAAGTACAGTGGAAAGTCAACAGCAACTGTATCGTTATATTAACCAATTAATACCACTTTCTTACGCAGAGTTGGAGCCCCTTTCCGCATTAGTTGTAACACGGCATTTTAAGAAGAAAGAACTACTGGTAAAAGCAGGCGAAGTAACTACTATGCTGTATTTTATTTGCAAAGGCAGTTTAAGAGAATACTTTGTTCAAAATAGACAACAAATTACCACAGATATTATTTTAGAGAATACGATTTCGGGTGGCGTTTCCTCTTTTTTTACAGGACAACCCTCGCTGTATTATTTGGAAGCAATGGAAGATGTAACGGCTTTGTGCATTGCAAATAGCGATTTGGAAAAACTGTATAAAAGTGATGTAAAGTGGGAGCGCTTTGGACGTATTATTACAGGCGATTTTTTAATTAGACAAGAACAAGAAATTTTAAATAGGCTTCAATTTACACCCAGAGAATTTTTTGAGTATTTTTTTGAAAACTATTATGAACTATTGCAACGGGCACCCCAAAAATACCTGGCCTCCTACTTAGCTATAAAGCCAGAAACATTTAGCCGTTTAAAAAAAGCCTATCATAAAAAAATGATTTTACAGTCCAAAACAAAGCGGACATAATATGAAACAACTGCCTACCATAAGCCCCTCACATATTGGAGCTGCTCGGCTATTTTTAGGGGCTTTTATGCCACTATCTACCGAACAAATGGAGGATCTATTGCAATACTGTGAATGGCGACGTTTTAATAAGCATCAAAATATTTTGAACGAAGGCGAAACCGAAAATTATTTGAACATAGTAGTAAGTGGGTTGGTAAGAAAATATATACAAGTAAAAAATTCAGAACAAACCTTGCAATTGGCCACAGAAGGACACATCATTCAGTCCGAAATTTCTTATCTAACGCAATCACCTTCTACGGTAGTACTGCAAACGTTAGAACCAACTATTCTATTATCTATGAGTTTTGCACAAATGCAAAAGGCATTGGAACATTTTACAAATGGAGAAAGGTTGGGCCGCCTCATCCTTACGCACATGTACATAAAAAAAGATGAAAGAAGATTTATGCGGGCTTCCAAAACCGTGCGGGAATTATTTCAAAACTATGTGCAAAAAAATCCGCACATGCTACAACGTATTCCTCAAAAATACTTAGCATCCTATCTAAATATAAAGCCAGAAACATTTAGCCGCTTAAAAAAATTGCAAATGGAAAAATCCAAACTCGGTAATCATTAAATTTTTTACCGCTGCTATTTAGGTAAGTTAATTTGCCGCTCCTTACCGTTTGTATTTATCCAAAATAAATAATGTATTCATTACACGGTTACTACTAGTATCGGAATTTTCAATTCATGCCTTACCGCATTTACGGTTTCGCCAAAAAGTAAATCCTTAAGGCCAGTATGCCCGTGTGCACCCATTACTAGCATATCGGCTTTTTGGGCGGTTACAATTCTTGTTATTTCTTTCACCCTATTATTATGTCCAAGGTAAGGTATTGCTTTTATCTGTAGCGCTTCAAGTTGTTTGCAATAAGCACTTAGCCGATCTTGATCTTTGCGGCTTTCCATATCATCAGCCTCATGCCCCATAATACGAGTAGCAGCACTTTCTACAATATGTATCAATATAAGCTCTGTACCTGGCGAACTTTGTCCCATAGCATGGTTAATCAACTTTATATCATCGGCACTAAAATCCAATGCCACAGCAATTCTTTTATACACCGGAATTTTTATTTCATTGATAACCGCCGCCTCGGGGTGTAATTGTAGCACCTTGTTGCCCTGCTTACGTTTTAGCAATGGGTATACAATGGAAACGATTAATAAACCTATATATGTAGTGGCGCTTAAAATAATGGCCAGTTTGCCTAGTAGGCTACCCTTTCCATACCAATAGTCTGTTACTTGACTGGCTACCATTTTTAAATTTAAAAAAACCAGTATAAGAGTAATTAAAGAAGCCGCTATTATTGTGATAGGCTTTATGGCGAAGGCGCCCATTTTTTGTTTATCGCTGGTAAAATGGATGAGGGGTATAATGGCAAAACCTAATTGTAGACTTAGTATAACTTGACTGAGAATAAGCAGGTAATCAATATTATTTTCGCCATTAATAAGTATAACTATTACAGCAGGAATGATGGCAATAAGGCGAGTGAGTAATCTCCGTATCCATGGTGAAATTCTAAGTTTAAGATATCCTTCCATAACAATTTGACCAGCTAAGGTGCCTGTAATGGTAGAGCTTTGGCCTGCTGCAATAAGTGCAATGGCAAAAAGCACGGGTGCTAATTGGCTTCCTAACATTGGTGCTAATAGTTCGTGTGCTGTTTTTATTTCGCCTACATCTGTTCTACCCGACTCATAAAAAACTTTTCCAGCTAAAATAAGTATGGCGGCATTTACCAAAAAGGCTAGGTTTAAAGCAATAGCGCTATCTATAAAATTTAGTTTGAGTGCTTTTTTTATACCTGCGTTATCTCGTTTAATTTTTCGAGTTTGTACTAATGCAGAATGCAAGTACAAATTATGCGGCATTACCGTGGCGCCAATAATACCAATAGCAATATACAAGGCTGTGTTGTTAGGTATGCTGGGTACTAAGCCTTTAGCCACCTGACTTAAATCTGGTTTTGCTATTAAAATTTGTATAAGAAATGAAATGCCAATAACTGCTACCAATGCAATAATAAAGGCTTCCATTTTGCGCATGCCTAATCGTTGTAAAAGTAGAAATAGGAAAGTGTCTAATACGGTTAACAAAACACCCCAAATGAGGGGTAGGCCAGTAAGCAATTGTATGCCTATAGCCATACCCAGTATTTCAGCCAAATCGGTAGCGGCAATGGCAATTTCTGCAAAAAAATAAAGTGCATAGTTTACATACCGTGGATAGGTTTCTCTATTTGCTTGTGCTAAATCTCGCCCTCTTACAATACCTAACCTTGCAGATAAACTTTGTAATAGCAAAGCCATTAGGTTACTCATTAACAGCACCCAAATAAGCGAGTAGCCAAATTGGCTGCCTCCTGCTAAATCGGTGGCCCAATTACCGGGGTCCATATATCCCACACTTACTAAATAGGCGGGCCCAAAAAACGCAAACACTTTTCGCCAACCTTTTTTTTGTACTTGTGTGGTATCTACACTTTGGTTTACCTCACTTAATGACAAATCGTTATTTTGATGTGGATTCATATACTACAAAAATTTTTTTAGCTAGTTGTTCACTAATACTATCAACTGGCAATTTGCTTATTTTAATTTCCATGGATTGATCGTAAGCAAACCGCTTTTTTACCTCTATACGGCAGCCTAGATGTATGCCTTTATGTTCTAATAATTCAAGCACAGCGGAAGAATGATCATTTACCCCGCACACTTTTACCATGGTGTGTAAGGGAAGATCGGCTAAACAAACCTTTTCAGTTGTCTCCATTTTGCCATTGGCATCGGGTATAGGGTCACCGTGCGGATCGGTTCTTGGAAAATTTAAGAATTCATCAAGTTTGTCAATCAGTTTTTTACTACTTACATGCTCTAACTGTTCGGCCACATCATGCACCTCATCCCAAGCAAATTTTAATTTCTCCGACAAAAAATATTCCCATAAACGGTGCCGCCTAATAATAACAAGGGCCACCTTATTACCTTCTGCACTTAATTTAAAACCTTGATAGGGTTGATAGTGTAATAGTTTTTTAGCTTTCAACTTCTTCATCATATCCGTAATAGAGGCAGGTTTTGCCTTTAATGCGGTGGCTAATTCATTGGTTGTTACGGGTTCGTCATCCTTTTGTAAGTGGTATATGGTTTTGATATAATTCTCCTCGCTTATAGAATATTTTAGTGCCACTAAATATAAATTTAGACAAATCTAAAAATTTATTTTATCAATCAAAAATTTAAATAAATAGGGATAAAGCTTATTTTCGGATGATGAAGCGGTATCTATATTTTATCCAAAAAGGACTTATGGCCGTTGCCCTATTATGTTGGCTTTCGGCTTGTGATAAAAAGAAAAAACCTTCACTTGCTGGCAATGAAAAAATTGAAGTGGATGATTTTATAACATCCTTTAAGCCCATAGCCTTACCTTTTGTAGCGGCAGATACAAACCTTCGAAAAAAAGATAACGACTCACTGTTAATTAGCAAAGCAGTTTTGTTGCAGTTTATACCCGATACTACTTTAACCAAACTAACCGGTAAGGGCACCAAATTTAAAGCTTACCCCATAGGGCAGGCCGTAGATGAAAACGGGGTGCATTACCTTTTTCTGAAAACGGTTGCAGGGGATAAAAAGTTGGCCCACTTATTAACTTTTAATAAAAAGCAACAATTTATAGCGGCTATGCCATTAATAAAGCCAGGCGATAATCATTTAACCACCCATTATGGCGGCGTAGATAAAAGATTTTCGATAACCAGAAGTGTTCAACAAAAAAAAATAGATGGCAGTGTAATGGAAGGTAAAGAAGTGTTTGTGTTAAATGAAGCAGCACGAAATTTTTTATTAATCATGACGGATGCCTTAGGGGAATCGTCAGTTGAATTAATTAATCCCATAGATACGTTACCCATTACGCATAAATATGCAGGGGATTATTTGGCCGGTAAAATGAATTTGGTAGCTGTACGAGACGGAAGCAAGCCTGACCGTATTCGTTTTTTTGTACACATAGAAAAAAACAATAGCACTTGTATAGGCGAAATAAAAGGCGAGGCCTTTTGGAAAACATCCAACACTGCTGTTTATACAGACAAGGGCGAAGCCTGTAGTTTAGTACTAAAGTTCAATGGTAA
Source organism: Bacteroidota bacterium (assembly GCA_039796695.1). Taxonomy (GTDB): domain Bacteria; phylum Bacteroidota; class Bacteroidia; order Chitinophagales; family Chitinophagaceae; genus JJ008. The sequence goes on along the minus strand of JBDKJF010000018.1, from coordinate 38,308 downwards.
TAGCGTAGCGATACAGGAAGAAAATTGTGGAGCTAAAAGAAATAGTATTGACTGTATGTTTGATGCAACATTTGTAAAACAGAAATACAAAAAAAATACGAAGGAAACCAATTTAAAAAAATTGAATAGCCATACCGCTCCAAAAACTGTGAAAAAATAAATTTCCTGCACCGAAAAAGCCTTTATATCATTGCTATCATCTCAGTGGCAATTAAAAATGCGCACTAATCAGAAGAAAATATTTTAAAAAGAAAGTAGTATTATGAATTTTAATCAATTTAATGTACCCTATTTGGTAGATGGACAATATGCAAAAAAAGTGGCTTATTTCTCAATGGAGTTTGCCACCCATCAACCGTTAAAAATATACAGTGGTGGGTTGGGCTTTTTAGCGGGTTCGCATTTACGCAGTGCATACGAGCTAAAGCAAAACATGATAGGTATAGGGTTACTTTGGAAATACGGGTATTACGACCAGGAAAGAAATCAGGATCAAACCCTTGATGTAAGTTGGAATGAAAAAACATATTCCTTTCTTGAAGACACGGGCATTAAATTTCAAGTTACAATACATGAACATCCAGTTTGGGTAAAAGCCTATTACTTAAATCCAGAAACATTTAAAACCGCACCGCTGTTTCTATTATCCACCGATTTGCCGGAGAATGATTATGTTTCGCAAACCATTACCCATCGGTTGTATGATGCTAATGTGGCTACCAAAGTGGCACAATTTATTTTGTTGGGTGTGGGTGGGGCAAAACTGGTGGACCTTTTAGGGTTTAACCCAGCATTGTACCACTTAAATGAAGCGCATGGTATTTCTTCTGCCTTTTACTTGTACAAAAAATTTGGTAACAATATAAATGAAGTAAAAAAACGATTAGTATTTACTACACATACCCCAGAAGAAGCGGGTAATGAAAAGCATGATATTTATCTATGTCATAAAATGAGTTATTTCTGCGGATTATCTGTGGAGGAAGTAAAAGCATTGTATGAAGAGGGGGGCGATATGTTTAACCATTCATTAGCAGCCCTAAGGTTTGCAAAACTGGCCAATGGAGTTTCGCAGTTACATGGCCATGTATCAAGAGCCATGTGGGGTAAGTATAATAATATTTGTCCAATTATTTCTATTACCAATGCTCAAAATTGGCGCTATTGGGCCGATAAGCAGTTATATAAATTTAGTGAGGCGGGTGACGATTACGGAATTGATGATAGAAAGAAACACTTAAAAAAGCGAGCCTTTGAAATAGTAGCAGACCAAACCGGAAAAATCTTCGATCCATCGGTGTTTACTATCGTTTGGGCCAGAAGGTTTGCAGGTTATAAAAGAGCGGGGCTACTTACCACCGACGAGGATCGCTTTGAAAAGCTGCTAGCGAATACAAAATATCCAGTGCAAATAATTTGGGCTGGTAAGCCTTACCCACTCGATCATCCGGCTATTAGTGAGTTTAATCAATTGGTACATTTAAGTAAAAGATATAAAAATGTAGCCGTGTTAGTAGGCTACGAATTGGCTTTATCCAAAAGATTAAAACAAGCAGCAGATGTATGGCTTAATAATCCCAGGGTGCCTAGAGAGGCTTCTGGAACAAGTGGCATGACAGCAGCAATGAATGGGGCTATCAATTTTTCTACCGATGATGGTTGGATACCAGAATTTATCAACCATGGGCATAATGGGTTTGTGGTGCCAAAGGCAGATTATGAAAATATGGCAGTGCATGAGCAAGATCAATACGATTTAAACAAACTGTACGAAATTTTAGAAAACGAAATATTACCGCTTTACTATGATAATTATAGTACCTGGCGCATGATAATGAAGAACGGTATGCAGGATGTTCGCTTTCAGTTTGATAGCAATCGTATGGCGCATGAGTATTACGATTTATTATACAAATAATAGGAGTAAGTACATTTTACTAAAAAGGGCCCTACAAGGCCCTTTTTTTATGATTCAAAAACTTGGATAATTTTTTTAAGTTTTTCTTCGGCATTGAAAAAGGTGCTTAGTTTTTCAATTACCTTTTCTACTACCGCATCCGGGCAAGAAGCGCCACTGGTAATTAATATAGCAATGCTTTTTTTAGAGGGTAAATAATTGTTTGTAATCAATTCTTCTTTGGTATGAAAATGATAATGCAAAATTTCTGTGGCTGATTTTATTTTATCAGGGCCATTAATAAAATAGGTGGGAAGTTTTTCCTCGCAAAGCTCTACAAGGTGGGAGGTGTTGGATGAATTATAACCCCCCACCACAATTGCCAAATCAGCTGGGGTTCCCAACATACCCGTTACCGCTGTTTGATTATCGTTGGTAGCATAGCAAAGGGTATCTCTGGTATCTGCAAAGTTTTGTTCCGATGCATATTTTTTAAGAATCACTTTTTTCAAATAGTCGGCTATGGCTTGTGTGTCGCTCGCAAGCATAGTCGTTTGGTTTACTACACCTATTCGTTGTAAGTCGGTTGCTACATCAAATCCATTTGAATATTGATGTTGAAATTCAGTATAAAAAGCGGCGGCAGGTTTCTCTCCAGTAATATAAGCGGCTAGCGAAATAGCTTCTTGCATATCATTAATTACAATAGAAGGTGCATTGGCCGCCGCATGAGAAAAAGTGGCTCTTGTTTCTTCATGTTGTGGTTTGCCATGTATTACGATGGTGTAATTTTTTTTAGCAATCGCTTCACTTCGATTCCATACTTTTTCTACAAATGGGCATGTGGTGTTATAGGCGGCTGTTTGTATGCCTTTTTCTTTTAAAATTTTTTCAATAGTTAAGGTGGTACCAAAGGCAGGGATGATTACAATATCATCACCATTTATTTCCTCAAAAGGAATTATTTGCTTGCCATATGTATCTTGTATAAACCGAATGCCCAAGGCTTGTAGATCCGCATTTACTTGTGGGTTATGTATCATTTCGCTTAGTAGAAATATGCGTTTGCCTTTATTTTCAGTAACCGTTTTAAAGGCTATTTCAATGGCATTTTCTACCCCATAGCAAAAGCCAAAGTGGCGGGCCAAATATATTTTTACATCACCTAAATCTAATAAGGTAGGCGAGTAGTCTTTTTTTAATTTATCCTGCTCTTTCCTTTTTTGCTTTATAGCGGTTATCAACGGGCTTCTATAAGCAACAGGAACGTCAAAACTTTTCATGCTGCAAAGTTAATGGGTTTATAAATGTTACCTCATTGCGGGTTTGGCCCTATTCAATGATTCCGCATTTTACAAAAAACGAATGGAAGATTATTCAGCAACAGTTTTTTAAGCTTACCACATTTACTCCTTATCTTGCTAAAAAAAATATGCACTTTTTTTTAATGGCGGTTATCGCATTATTTACATTCAGCAACTGTAAGCTGATGAAAAAGAAAGAGGCAACTAAACATGTAAACAACAAAAGTATGCAAGCACCTTACAAAGCGGTGGAGTGGTTACCCAGTACCAATATTTATGAAGTAAACGTAAGGCAATATACTGCGGAAGGTACGTTTGCCGCCTTTGCCCATCATTTGCCTCGCTTAAAGGAGTTAGGCGTAGAAACACTTTGGTTTATGCCGATAACGCCTATTGCGCAAAAAAATAAAAAAGGGTCACTAGGTAGTTACTATGCTTGTTCCGATTACACTTCCATAAATCCAGAATTTGGTAATATGGATGATTTTAAAAATTTAGTAAAAGATGCCCATGCGCAGGGGTTTAAAGTGATTATTGATTGGGTGGCCAATCATACAGGGTGGGATCATGTTTGGACAAAACAACATCCGGAGTATTACAAAAAAGATTCCATCACCGGCGATTTTCAGATCGCTTCTGGTATGGATGATATTATTGAATTAGACTTTGCTAAACCCGCTGTAAGAAAAGCAATGATTGAGGCCATGCAATTTTGGGTAACCGAATGCAATATTGATGGGTTTAGAGCCGACCTTGCCTTTTGGGTGGAGTTAGATTTTTGGAAAGAAGCCCGAGTAGCATTAGATGCTGTAAAACCGCTATTGTGGTTGGGTGAATATGATGAACTAGAAAATCCAGCTTACGGAAAAGTGTTTGATGCCAGTTACAGTTGGTCGTGGATGCATAAAACAAAGGAGTTTTATGAAGGCAAACAGCGGTTGGATGATTTAGTAGGGCTTTTAAAAAAGTACGATCATTTAGGCGATAGCACCGTAAGGGCATGGTTTACTACCAACCATGATGAAAATAGTTGGAACGGTACGGAGTTTGAAAAGTACGGCGATATGGCGAAAGCATTAGCGGTATTTAGCGCCACTTGGAATGGCGTACCATTATTGTACAGCGGGCAAGAAATAGGAAACAGAAAAAGAATAAAATTTTTTGATAAAGATATTTTTGAATCAGGTGCAGATGCAGCATCGCTTACCGGTTTTTATAGAGCATTACTAAGGTTGAAACGTAGCCACCCTGCGCTTCGTGCGGGCGATGCAGCGGTGCAAACTTTTCAATTAAAAACGACTGCGCCACAACAAATTTTTGCTTTCGTACGAAAACATAATGCAAAAGAAGTGTTGGTAATCCTCAATCTATCGGCTCAAAAAAACATACATTTTGACTTGGTAGATACAGCAGTAACGGGAACGTATAAAAATATTTTTTCTGATGCCGCTAATGATTTTACTAACAGTAAAAGTTTTGAAATGCAGCCTTGGGAGTTTTTAGTGTACGAGAAATAAAGAGTAGAAAATTAATAGAATGAAGAAGCCGCCTTGAAGATAAAACAGGGCGGCTTCTTTTTGTTTTTAATTCAATTGTATTAGAGCTTTACTGGATAACGATACATTCCTTCGTATCCTTCATAGAAACCATCTAAAGTAATATTACTACCATCTGTATTGGCCATTACTTTTGACATCTCTGCAATATTTTTTATTTCCATCCCATTTACACTAGTTATAATAAAATCTTTTTCCATGCGTGTTTTACTAAGCGGTCCACCCTTGGTAATTTCTTTCACCCTTACACCGCCCTCTACATTATTTGCATTGGCCGTTTTGCTATCAATGTTTACCAATTCAGCACCTAAAATTTCTGATAGGTTATTGATGGTGGAGGCATTAATATCACCCGCATCTCCTTTTAGGGTAACATTAACCTGTTGCTCCTTCCCGCTGCGCAAATAGGTTATTATAAGTTTATCGCCAGGTTTATAACTGGCTACTTGCGCTACCATTTCAGCACCGGTAGTAACTGGTTGGTTGTTTACCTTGGTTACCACATCTCCTTTTTTTAATCCGGAACCAGCAGCAGCGCCACCCGGATTTACAGCAGAAATATATACACCTAGTCCATCTTCTTGTCCTGCTTGTTTTACCAATCTTTCATTTTCAGATTCTGTGTTTGGATAACTAATGCCAATAAATCCTCTTTTTACATCGCCATATTGAATTAAATCATTTACTACCTTCTTCACTAAGTTTACGGGAATGGCGTAGCCATAGCCAATATAAGTGCCAGTATAGCCACCGTTAATGGCAGCGTTAATGCCTATTAATTGTCCATCTGTATTAATAAGCGCACCACCACTATTACCGGAATTAATAGCGGCATCTGTTTGTATAAATGATTCCACCGGTGTTTCGCTTTGGCGACGATTAATACCAATAGAACGACCTTTTGCACTTACGATACCAGCAGTTACGGTAGTTTCTAAATTAAGCGGATAGCCAATCGCTAGTACCCATTGCCCTAACTTTAGCGCTTCTGAATTGCCATACAGTAAAAAAGGTAAGCCGGCAGCATCTATTTTAAGCACTGCTAAATCGCTACTAGCATCTTTACCAATTACTTTCGCTTTATACGTTTTTTTATTATGCAGGGTTACGGTTATTTCATCTGCCACACCCTGGCCACCATCAGATATTACATGGTTATTGGTAACAATATACCCATCTTCGCTAATAATAACGCCGCTGCCCGATGCTCTTTGCTCGGGTTGCATTTGTGGGCCAAACATGCCGCCCATATCTTCACCAAAAAAACGTTCAAATAATTCATCCATTCCGCCACCGCCTCGAGGTATTTGATTACTTACTTTTTTGGCGGGTATTCTAGTTTTAATATGTACCACTGCAGGCACAGCTGCCGAAGAGGCTTTTGTAAAATCAATAGCATTGTTAATGCCACCTGTATTCCCATCAAAAAAACCGGCGTAGTTAGCGGGTACTTTACCATCGGTAGATTGAGAAAAAGCAGTTTGTTTACGTATTGCTTTTCCATAAATCCATACGCTGGTAATAGCAGTAACTGCACTAATGCCAATAACTAATAAAATTTGCTTTAGTCTCATAGTATAATCTTTTTTCGCTGATTGAAATAGCAAAGTTGATGCCTTTGTACTACAAAATAACAAACTGTCAGTTATAAGACGAATACCTATTGGGTAGTTTAACAAACAATTTACTAAGGTCTTCGTACATGCAGCGATTAATACCGGCAATGGGCTAACGCAAATTGTTTAAAAACGCTATGGTATCAATGCCGTCTGCATAATCTGATACGCTCGGATTTTGAGCTTTACCAAAGGGGGTACATTCATTGGCTACAATGCATTGTACATTTTCATCCTTTTGTAGCTGCTGTAGGGCTGCCGAATAATCCTGATAAAATTCATAATTAAGTTGACTGATGGGTGAAAAAATGGCAGTATTTTCTACCAATAAGATAGATCCATTGGTCATGTAGTATTGCTTATTCAACAGGTGCAACGCTAGATTGTAATCATAATTATTTTTTAACTTATGGTGGTTGGCTAAATAATTGTATTTGTCAAAAGCCCTAAGTAGGGGTACAAAATCGTAGTCCGTAGGCACAAAAAGTTTAGTAACATTTCTGCATCCCAAACCAAAATAAAGGTACACATCATCGGCAAGGGCATCCAATTCGCCCACTGTTTCATTGCCCGTTAATAAAGCAACAGACGTTCTATTTTTACGAATAATATGCGGGTATTTTGCAAAATAATATTCAAAATAACGAGATGAATTATTGCTACCGGTAGCTATATAAGCATCGCATCCTTGCAATCGATCGGGAAACAATATACATTTTTCTATTGCCGGCTCCCAAGCTATTAATTGATTTATTAAATGCTTTAGTAATACCCCATCTTTAGAAGATAATTTGATAGCCGCCACATGCCCACTTATAAATACACAAAGAAGGTCGTGAAAACCTACCATTGGAATATTACCGGCCATAACAATGCCTACCTTTTTGGGCTGCTGCACAGTAGGGGGAATTGCATTATTTTGCGCCCAAGTTGTTAAAATGGGTTTCGACAAAAATTGTGTGGCAATAGCCATTGTAGCGCCATCCGTAAATGGTCTAGTAAACCAGCCATTCTCAATACCGGCTGATTCCTTACATTGTTGCCAATCCGCACCATCGGCTAAAATATAATTACCCAACCTGCACAATAAATCGATCCGATATTGTAAATTCATTATTGTATTTTATATTTGACAGCAAAAGTAAACTGAACCTCTTAAAATAACTATCATGGCTATTAAGATTACAGAAGAATGTATAAATTGTGGTGCTTGCGAACCAGAGTGCCCTAATAATGCAATTTATGAAGGTGGAGTAGAGTGGGCTGTTGCTGATGGAACCTCCGTTAAAGGCACTTTCACTTTATTAGATGGTTCGGTAGTAGATGCAGATCAAAAAAATGCACCCGTAGCTACCGATACTTATTACATTACACCTAATAAGTGTACCGAATGTCAAGGTTTTCACGAAGAGCCACAATGTGCGGCTGTATGCCCAGTAGATTGCTGTGTGCCAGATGAAATGTACCAAGAAACGGTAGAGCAATTAATGGACAAAAAGGCCAAATTACACATATAAATAATTGCACTCACTAAGGCTTTGCTAGTTTGTGGCCATTGAAATAGTTGCGATTTTAAAATAAAGCATAGCAATGGTTTAGCGTAAGTGTAGCCAAAAGATTGATGGTTTTAAAAACCTTAGTATAAAAAGGTGAAGGACAAACAGCCTCCACCTTTCTTTTTTTAGCCCTAATTGTTAATCTCTTTCTATATCTCAAAAGCGGGTTGTGTATCTTAAATATTTAGGTAATATTTGCATTGTAAAATCACAGATTTAATCAAATGAAGAAAAATATAGCGTTAGTTACCGGCGGATTTTCTGGCGAAGCGGTAATTTCCTATAAAAGTGCCACCACCATCGACAATCATTTAGATCGAGAGCTTTTTAATGTATATACGATTGATATAAATGCCACGGGGTGGTGGTATGTAATGACAGATGGTAGAAAAGTGGAAGTAAATAAAAATGATTTTTCGCTACAGTTAGATAACCAAAAAATTAATTTTGATGCTGTCTTTATAGGTATGCATGGCACCCCTGGAGAGGATGGTAAACTACAGGGTTATTTTGATACCCTAAAAATTCCGTATACAAGTGGCGATGCGGCCACTTCGGCCATTACATTTAATAAGCGGTATGCTGTGGCAGTAGCTGGTATGGCTGGTATAGCAGTGGCAAAATCTGTATTATTCATTAAAAATAATGTGGGCAGCGTAGCAGAAGTAATGGCCAATCTACAATTTCCAGTATTTGTAAAGCCTAATAATGGTGGTAGTAGCATTGGTATGTCAAAAGTAAATAGCCCTACCGAAGAGTTAGCCAAAGCTATTGAAAAAGCATTTAAAGAAGATGAGCAAGTGCTGGTAGAAGAAATGATACAAGGCAGAGAATTTACAGTAGGCGTATTTAAAAAGGGAGGAGAAATAATAGTATTGCCACTAACAGAAGTAAAAGCCGATGCAGATAAATCTTTTTTTGATTTTGAAGCAAAGTACCAAGGTAAATCAACCGAAACTACTCCGGCTGTGGTAGAAGAAGGTATTGCAGAAAAAATTAGAAGCGCTGCCAAAAAAGTATACACCACATTTAATTGCAAAGGGGTGGTAAGGATAGATTTTATTTATAACGAAACCAATCAACAACCCTATATGCTGGAAGTAAATACTATACCCGGACAAAGCGATGCAAGCATAGTACCGCAACAAGTAAAAGCAATGGGTTGGGAATTAAAAGAGTTTTATACCAAATTAATACAGGAGTGTTTTCAATAGTGGTCGCCACTATTCATTAACCTACCTTCACTCAGTAAATATTCTACTTTTATAGCATGTTTAAATTTATTACCCAACGCCCCTTATGGTTAAATATACTAATCGGTATTGCCTTAGCCATCGGCCTATTTTCTATTTGCTTGCTTTCATTGGATTGGATTACTGGCCATGGAAAATCGGCCTCGGTGCCATCTGTAAAAGGAAAACATTATAAGGAAGCAGCCAGCATTTTACACCGTGCCGGTTTTAGGGTAGAAATATTAGACTCTGTTTATTCAGATACCACCAAACCTATGGAGGTATTAAAACAAATACCAGAGGCGGATGAAATTGTAAAAACAAATCGTACCATTTTATTAATAGTTGGTAGGGTAGTGCCTCCAATGATTGAGATGCCTAATTTAAACGGGTATAGTTTACGCAATGCATTGTCTGTGTTAAAAAACTTAGATTTAAAATTGGGGGATACTACTTTTAGACCCGACTTTGCAAAAAATGCCGTACTAGAGCAGTTGTATAAAGGAAGTATAGTAGCACCCGGCACTAAAATACCCAAAGGAAGTACCATTTCATTTGTACTTGGCGATGGAGTAGGCGATAAGCAATTTGCGGTTCCATCAATAGTAGGAATCTCGTTTGCTGAGGCAAAAGAATTTTTAAATGAAAAAGGTATTGGTATTGGTGCCGTTGTATTAGATCCTGGTGTAAAGGATACAATGGGGGCTTGGATTTACAGACAAAACCCGCCAAGGTTCGATGAAGATCACAACATGCTATTTATGCATAGCGGGCAAACAATGGATGTATGGCTAACTAGTGATAAATCGGCAGCAGATACCCTAATGAAAAAAGAAATAAAAATTCAAAAGGGCTCCGCCAAAGACTTAGAAGAAAAAGAAGCAGCCGAGAAAAAGAAAAATGAAGCAAAAGCGGCCGCCAAAAAACCTGAAAACGATTAATAACTTTACTATGCAAAATATTACTGTAGAAGAATTAAAAGCCCGCATGGATGCCGGCGAAAAAATGAACCTAATCGACTGCCGCGAACCACATGAGTATGAGGCGTTTAATATAGGTGCTAAACTTATGCCGCTAGGATTATTTCAAACCATGCAATTGGATGAACTTGAAGATTTGAAAGAAGAAGAAATAATTATTCACTGCCGAAGTGGTAACCGTAGTGGTCAAGCCTGTATGATGCTGGATGCGATGGGGTTTAAAAACACCAAAAACGTAGTGGGTGGTATGCTGGATTGGCAGGCTAAGTTTGTGATTTAGTAAACATAATTCTATTTGAAAAGGCTAATAGTAATATGCTGCTTAGTGCTTACTGTTAATAGCTACACCCAGGATAACTATACAGCAGCCGCTTCTTTTTTTAAGCAAGTCATAAAAACTTATTTTGATAGGGATTGTAATAAGTTTTATACTTCCATTGCAGATACTGTTTGTATTATTAGTTTATACGGTGATACCGTAATAGAAAAAAGTAAATTAAAGCCAGCGGAAGAAATATGTGAAAAGTTTGATTCTTTTATAAGCGGAATAAAAAGTTATGCTGAATATATTGATCATTATAAAATCATAGTATTGTCAAAAGCGGAGTTTACTTCTAAAGGAAATTCTTTGGTTTTAGAAAGGATTAAGAACGAAGAAGAAGGAGATATAAATCGAATGGTTTATGATATGCTAGGCGAGTATAATAGATATTTTACCGAGCATGATTTTTTGGTGTTTGGTAATTTACCTGCCAAAAAAGGATTGCCTGCTTTAAATGATGGAGCATTTTGGATGATTGTACGAAAAACATCTAATGGATGGAAATTGTTTGGCGGGCAACCCTAAAGCCACACGCCTATAACTGCATACCTTTCACCATATACTTTACAATTACATCCGCACATTTATCCCCAACATAAAGTTGATACCCGCCATAGGAAAATAAAAATTTTCGGTAGTGGTATGTCCGCCAGCAATATAACTAAAAGTATAGCCATTGGGTTCGTATTTTGTATTAAATACGTTATTTACCTGCCCAATCAGGTTCACCTCTTTCAGCCATTTGTAACCAAGTGTGTAGCTAATTTTTACATCTTGTATTGTAAAAGAGTTTAAGCTGCGGCTATCATTGCTAGTGTTGTCCAAATATTGTTTACCAACATATTTATTCATGAAAGATAGCTCCAATTTTTTTACTGGTACGTAGTTAATAGTAAGTGCGCCAATGAGGTTAGGGGAGTAAGCTATGTCGGTTCTAGTATACGGAATTGTTTGTTGTAGGCCATTATCGTAATCGTCAATGTATTCTATAAAATCTTTTACTTTATTTTGGCTTAATGCAATATTTGCAGCTGCATTCCACTTAGTGGATAATTGATAAGTGCCTTCTAATTCTACACCCGCTCGGTAGCTTTTAGCTATATTAGTACGAGTGTAAGCACCAACATCATTTATTTTACCAGTAAGTACCAATTGGTTTTTATAATCCATAAAAAATATTGTAGCTGCCCAATTGTAATTGGCCTTTTTTTGTTCAATGCCATATTCTACGTTGTATAATTTTTCGGGTAAAGGCCGCGTGGAAGCGCCTGCTTCAAAATCATCGCGGTTTGGTTCTTTATTGGCCACGCCAAAGGAGAGGTAAGTTTTCCATCCGTTTTTTACATAGCTAATTCCTGCTTTAGGATTAAAAAAGTGATAGCGATTTTGTACAGCTAAAGTTGGGTTATTTCTAAAACCCTCCATACTGTAAATAACATGGCGGTATTGCATATCATAAAACAAATGCAAATGTTTGGCTACCGTTGTTTGTTGTTTTAAATAAATATTAAAATCATTTTTATCGGCATCTAAATCGTACCATTTTTTATTAGTAGTAAGGCCTTTATCTGCCCACACAACCTTTCCATAATGGTTGCCCTCGTAGCGGGTATAGGCACCGCCCAATGTAGCAAGCACTTTATTTTTTTTGTACTGAAGTGAGAAGGTGTTACCATAAAAATAGTTATCTAACCATAGTTGTCGTACCAAGTCGGTTTCTGTAACTAGCCCAGTTGTAGAGTAAGCATTGGGCATGCCATACTTACTATATTCTTCTGCCGCTTTATATTGCTCGTAATAACCTTTACCACGGGTTAAAAATAAAGCAGTGGTTAATTGCAATTGTTTAGTTAAGTGTTGCGAAACAAAAAACTGATAATGCGTTTGTGTATAATTATCAGTTTCATTAGGATAAGGGGCATCGGGTTTTTCTGTGCCAGCATAATTAACCCTACGGTTATCGGCCTTAAGATCAGCCTCGCTAATACCATACCATGCTTGATATGTTTTTTCTTTTCCGGTAAATACATTAAGCCGAAGCGAAGTTTTATTTCCGGTATACGCTGTTGTAAAATACAATGCATGTAAGCGGCTGCTAGCACGGTCAATAAATCCATTACTGGTAATGCGAGAAATACGCACTTCACTACTTAATCCATTTCTTTCACCTGTAGAGGCTTTCAGTGTATTTTTTAAAGTTTGAAAAGAACCAATAGTATTATTAAGTTCTACCAAAGCTTCTTTGTTAATTTCATTGGTGCTAATGTTTATAGTGCCGCCAAAAGCGCCCGCACCATTGGAGGAAGTACCTACCCCTCTTTGTATTTGAATACTACCGGCGGAGGAGGCAAAATCGGGCAGGTTTACAAAGAATACTCCCTGGCTTTCAGCATCATTGGATGGTATGCCATTCAGTGTAATGTTTACTCGTGTGGCATCCGTGCCTCTAATTCTTATTCCTGTATAGCCTATACCATTTCCGGCATCGGAGTTTATAACTACGGAGGGTGTTTGATTTAATAAAAATGGAATATCCTGTCCTAAATTATTTTTTTTAATGGTTGCTTTTGAAATATTTGTTTTGGTAAACGGTGCATTTTCGCCGGCCCTAATAGCTTTTACTTCTACAGGTGTTAAAAAATAAAAACTGTCCTTTAAAAGTACTTGGCCAAAGGCCCCAAAATGAACCACCGTAAGGATGGCGATTAATAAATTCCTCTTCATTTTTTAATGCATTAAAAATTTTAAAAAATAAGAGGGAAACGCTGTTGGAGAGAGGATACATATTAACTTCCTTCCCTTCGCAGGCATTACCCTGACCAGGTTCTTCGGGTATAATCTCAGATTAATTCGTAGGCAAGGCCACAAAATAAACACCCCGGGAAACCTGCCCCGCCATTGGCGAGACATTGAAAACCAAATTACTATTGCTAGGCTTATGCAAAGACCTTTTGCAAAATTAATAAACATTACCTTACACCGTAACTTTTTTCTTGCTATGGCGTTTAATAAAAAAAAGATTTGATGAAAAAAATAATTGTTGTACTACTCGTATCGATGGCTTGTTATCATTCATTACAGGCACAAGTAATAATGGATAGTAAAGCCGAAATACGTAACATAACTAGTTTTAAAGCTATTAATATCGAGGATGCATTAGAGGTGTACCTAACGCAGTCTACGGAGGATGGATTAGCGGTTAGCAATACAGATGAAAGACGGCAAATTATAACAGAGGTAAAGAACGAAATACTTTATATAAGCGTACGGAACAATGGAGGGGCGAATAATTGGTCAGATAAGCAAAGATTAAAAGCGTATATATCTTTTAAAAAAATAAATCAATTAGAGGTAAAGGGAGCTTGCAATGTAAACCTTACAGGTAATGTGCAGCTTGATGAACTATCAATTAAATTATCTGGCGCTACTGATTTTAAAAGTAAAGGCAAAATAGTAGTGAACAAAATGGCAATTGACCTGAGCGGCGCTTCCGATTTGTATATGCAAGGAAGTAGTAATTTTTTATTGATAGATGCCAGCGGTGCCAGCAAAGTAAAAGCAGATGAGTTTGTAACCGATGTGTGCGATATAAAATGCAGTGGTGCCAGCGATATTTACATCAATGCGAACAAAACCATTCTAGCACAAATAAGTGGTGCCAGCGATCTTAGGTACAAAGGCAGCGCTTATATTAAAGAAATAAAAAGTACGGGGGCCAGTTCTATCAAACGTATGCAATAGATACTAAAGTGAGAGAAGGTGTATTTAAATCATTCTAGATTTTCTTTGGCTAGTAAGTTAAAAACCATTAGTTTTGCACCGCGAAGTAGAGCAGCGGTAGCTCGTTGGGCTCATAACCCAAAGGTCGGGAGTTCGATCCTCCCCTTCGCAACAACAAATCCCGCAAAAGCGGGATTTTTAATTTTGTACACTGAATATGTTTTAAATAGCCCTAACATTAATTAAATTTATGTTGGCTTTGCAATTGATGTAGCACAAAGGTTAAAGCGGCATAATGATTTGGCAACGATAGGCGACCATAAATTTTAGCCTTGGGTTTTAATACATAAAGCGTTATTTGAATTGAAAGTTAATGCAATGAAAAGGGAATGCAACTTTAAACAGCAGCTAGTAGAAGTTTGATTTGGAAAATAGTGGCTGTTATAAAGTAAGCTCCTATCCACCGATTGGCGGACGGGAGTTCTATCTTACCCTTTGAAAAAGCATAAAAACCGCCTTTCATTAGGCGGCCAATTTTTTCCAAAGCAGTTGTGCATACAACAGGCATAGGACTGATTACCTTCTTCATTACTTATACCGATGTGTGCACCCTAAAACCTTATCATGAAATCAGGGTTCGTAAACATATTCGGTAGGCCTAATGCAGGCAAAAGCACTTTGCTAAATGCCCTAATGGGCGAAAAATTAGCCATTGTATCTCCTAAAGTACAAACTACCCGACATAGAATTAAAGGTATACTTACCGAGAAAAATTATCAGATTATTTTTTCTGACACACCCGGAATTATAGAGCCTAAATATAAGCTGCACGAAAAAATGATGCAAGCCGTTAAAAGCGCATTAGAAGATGCAGATTTAGCACTGTTAATTGTAGATGTAAAAGAAAACTGGGAGGAGTGCGATGCGATTTTCTCCGCTTTAAAATTAAGGGTACCAGCCATTGTTATTATTAACAAAATAGATCTATCTGATAAAATAAAAACAGAAGCGGCCATAGCTTACTTTACGGCAAGGCCTTATTGTAAAAAAGCGGTAACCCTTTCTGCTTTAACAGGCATCAACAAAACAAAGTTTATTAATGCCCTTCTTGAATTTTTGCCAGAGGGAGCGCCTTTTTTTGATGGGGATGATATAAGCGATTTAAACACTCGTTTTTTTGTAAGCGAATTAATTCGAGAAAAAATATATCAATTGGCGCAGGATGAAATTCCTTATCATACCGCGGTTATCATTCGTGAGTACCAAGAAAAAAGCACCCTTGTAAAGATAGTAGCGGATATAGTGGTGCACCGCGAAACCCAAAAAGCCATACTGATTGGCGATAAAGGAAGTATGATAAAAAGACTAGGCATGCTAGCCCGAAAGGATATTGAAGATTTTATACAGCATAAAGTTTTTTTAGAACTCTTTGTTAAGGTAAAACCTAAATGGAGAGAAAATGAATTATACCTTAGAGAATATGGGTATTAACGCCACCCGCTTTATATGGGCATGATGATTTAAAGCATTATACCAAAAAGTAAAGAGCGCCACGTTTTTTTATGATGGGATAAAAAAATCCTACATCATTAACTTAAAATTTTGAAGTAATGTCTTTTACAGTAGCAATAGTTGGTAGGCCCAACGTAGGAAAAAGCACTTTGTTTAACAGATTGTTGGAGCAACGTAAAGCCATCGTGGATGATATGAGTGGGGTAACAAGAGACCGTCAATATGGAGTAACCGATTGGAACGGTAAAACATATAATGTAATAGATACCGGCGGTTTTGTACATGGCAGTGATGATGTATTTGAAAAAGAAATTGCAAAGCAAGTATTGGTAGCCGTAGAAGAGGCTAATGTTATTTTATTTATGGTGGATGCTGCCACAGGTGTAACCGAGCTTGATGATTTAATGGCCGATGTATTAAGAAGAAGTACAAAACCGGTTTTTTTAACGGTTAATAAAGTAGATACAAATGAGCGGTTATTAGAAGCATCAGAATTTTACAGCATGGGCTTTGAGCATATTTTCTTTATTGCATCGGCAAGTGGTAGTGGTACGGGCGAGTTGCTGGATGCCGTTACCGCATTAATTACCGAAGATGCCTCGGAAGAAACTAAAGAGATGGATGGGCTTCCAAAATTTGCTATCATAGGCCAGCCCAATACTGGTAAATCTTCCTTACTAAATGCGCTGATAGGGCAGGAGAGAACAATTGTAAGCGATATAGCTGGAACCACCAGAGATACCATACATACACACTATAATCTTTTTCAAAAAGAGTTTATTTTAATAGATACAGCAGGTATACGCCGTAAAACAAAAGTGCATGAAGACTTAGAATTTTACTCCGTGATAAGGGCAATTAAAGCAATGGATGAAGCCGATGTATGCTTATTAATGCTCGATGCTGAAAAGGGTATTACGGCACAGGATTTAAACATCTATAGCCTTGCGGTAAAAAAGGGTAAGGGCGTATTGGTGTTAGTAAACAAATGGGACTTAGTAGCAAAGGAAACAAATACGGCTAAAGAATACGAAGCCGCCTTAAAGAAACGCTTAGCTCCGTTTAATGATGTTCCTATTATTTTTGTTTCTGCAAAAGAAAAAACTAGAATATTTAAAGCTATTGAAGTGGCATTGGAGGTTTATGAAAACAGACATCAAAAAATTCCTACCTCAAAATTAAACGATGTTATTCTTAAAGCAATAGAAGCTTATCACCCGCCGGTGGTAAGAGGGCATCCTATAAAAGTAAAATACATTACCCAGCTACCAACCAAGGTTCCATCTTTTGCTTTTTTCTGTAATTTTCCAGAGGATATTAAACAGCCGTATAAAAATTATTTAGAAAATAAGCTTAGAGAAAACTTTAACCTAACAGGTATTCCTATTAGAATATTCTTCCGAAAAAAATAAGGTGAGCGGTTCTCGTATTTTTACGTACTGCTAAAAATAAATTGTACTTCAAATTTGTAAATATGCAGCGCTGTCTCTATTTTGCAAGTTGAAGCTTTTTATTGTTTTATCCCATCCTCTGGTAATACCCACCCATCATCCTGCATTAAAGATCATTTTCTATTTCCTTTTGAACAGCCCACTATACTGTAACCATCTAACTGTTCAACATGAAATGTATTGCATTTGCCATCCTGCTGTTTGCATCAATTTTTGCATCCGCCCAACAAAATTTTACAGCTATTGAAAGCCCATTACTTATACCTGGGTACTCTATTAATAACCAGCTTGTAACAGTTGATGAAAAAAAACATAAAAAGAAAAAGGAAATAAAGCTTTATACGGATACCAAATGGCGGATGAATCAAAACAAATTTATTACAGGGGCGCTTGTTTTTATTGCGGGATCTGCAAAAGGCTTTAATGAAGGGTTGCAGTTTAATTATTTTGGTTTTGAATCCATTTTTCCAAAGGCCAATGACCAGTGGTTTTACCCAGGTATGAGTTTTAAAAACAAGTATAAAGAGGGCAATCCAGAAAAAGGACCTAAGTTTCCATTATCTACATCTATTTTGGTAATGTTTACCGATCAGTATCATTTAAACAATTTTATACAGCGATCTGCCCTAACTGCAGCATTAGTTATTAAAATTGGAAATGGCAAAAAACCCTTAAAACATTACCTTTTTGATGCATTATATTATACAGCATGCTATCAAGCGGGGTTTCACTCCATATATTATCCCATAAAAGCCAGAAGTAAGTAATCTTATTGATTTAGATCAAGTCAGTTTAGCATTTCTGGCATTGGGTTTGTAAAAGGAGTATGTCCCGTTTTTAAAATCTGAAAATACCCTATTTGATAGCTTAAATGCTTTGTAGCCAGACTTTTATGTCTGGCTATACTAATGGAAAGCCTGTTCCAAATCTGTAAGGATATCTGTTAAAGTTTCTATTCCCACACTCATTCTAATTAAACCGTCGGTAATACCATATTTTTCTCTTTCTTCCTTTGGCACACCATAATGGGTCATTGAGGCTGGATGAGATAATAGCGTATCGCAAGTTCCCAACGAAACGGTGCGTGTACACATTTGCAAATTGTTTAAAAATTTTGTACCCGCCTGCAACCCACCTTTTAGCTCAAAACTAAGCATAGCGCCGGGGTGTCGCATTTGTTTTAAAGCCACATACTGATCGGGGTGAGAGCCAAGCCCAGTATAATTAACTGTTGATACCGCTGGATGGGCTTCTAAAAAACTAGCCACCTCCATCGCATTATGACAATGGCGCTCCATCCGTAACTCCAATGTTTTAATTCCTTGTATTAATAAAAATGTATCGAATGAATTAGCATTACCACCTAATAAGCGATGTACTTTGGTGCAATGCCCACTCATGAAAGCCATGTTATTGCCTAATAATACTCCGCCAATAGCGGTGCCATGCCCATTTAAAAATTTAGTGGTGGAGTGTACTATAAAATCCACACCATATTTAAAGGGTTGTTGCAAATAGGGAGTAGCAAATGTATTATCGCATGCTACTAAGCAATTGTATTGTTTGGCTAGTAAGGTTAACTCTTCAATATCCACACATTGTAAAGTTGGATTGGCCGGTGTTTCTATATACACCATTTTAATTTGTGGGTTTGCTTTTAAAGCGTCTTCTGCTTGGGTAAGATTTCGCAAGTCTGCAATAACGGGTGTTATATTTAATCCAGTTAGTACTTTATGTAGTATTTCATTGGTGCCTCCATAAAGAGAATAGTGGGTAAGTACTTTATCGCCCGGTTGTAAGGAGGATAAAAACAAAGTACTAATAGCTGCCATACCCGATGCATGTAAAATAGCCTTAGCTTTTATTGGCAACCCGAATGTTTCTAGTAATGCAATTTTTTCTTCTGCCTCTGTAATAGTGGGGTTACCCCAACGGCTATAAATATACCCTTCTTCCTTACCACTAAAGCGGCGCATTCCTTGTTCTGCCTCATCAAAAACGTAGGTAGTGCTAGCATAAATGGGTACTTGGTGTGCATACATTGGGTCTTGCGTGTGGCCGGCATGTACGGCCATCGAACTCCAACCAGAAAGGGGAAATTTTATATTCATGATGATGGATTGAGCATAGCAAGTTAGACAACAAATAATGTATACCCACGCTTCTTATAAAAATATATTTCAACTTTTTACTGGCGTTATAAAATAAGCAAATAATAGCTAGGGTATTCGATAGTTAGTAGGAGTAAGTTGCCCAATGGTGTATTTATATTTACCAGCGATGCAATCTTTTTTCGTGGCGGCTCCACAGGCTTAAACTTATAGCAATTAAAAAAGCGGCTCCTAAAAAACAAAAAATGAGTAAAGCTGCATTTTTTTCAAAATAGCGCTGTATTAATTTCCTATCTAAAATGGCAAATACTGCTGGTATTAAAAATAAATACAAAAAAAATAATTGTAAGAAAGACTTTCTTAAGTTTAGTCCTTTGCGGTTTTTCATAAGGATGTATAATGGTTGTTGTTAGGCTACTAATTATGCACAAACTAAAAAAAGTTTGCAAACATTTGTAAAAATAAGAGGAAGGGTTACAAACAGTGCTGCTTTTATGTAACTTGTAAGTTACGCTTTGTTATACGCCCATTTTATAAGCGTAGCACCCCAGGTAAAGCCACCGCCAAAGGCAGCAAGTACAATATTGTCCCCTTTCTTTAATTGATTTTCCCACTCCCATAAGCAAAGCGGAATGGTGCCCGCAGTAGTGTTACCAAATTTTTCGATGTTAATCATCACTTTTTCTTTTGGTAATCCAATGCGGTTAGCGGTAGCATCTATTATGCGCAAATTGGCTTGATGAGGAACTAACCAAGCAATATCATCACCTGTCATATTGTTTTTTTCCAGTAGCTCGGCACTTACATCGGCCATACCTTTTACAGCAAACTTAAATACAGACTGACCTTCTTGAAAGGCAAAGTGTTCTTTACCCATTACGGTATCTATCGAAGCAGGATATTTAGATCCGCCCGCTTTCATATTTAGGTAGGCATAGCCGCTACCATCACTTTTTAAAATAGAATCTTGCACGCCATAACCTTCGTTGTTAGGTTCTAACAAAACGGCCCCGGCTCCATCTCCAAATATGATGCAGGTGGCCCTATCTTCGTAATTAATGATGGCGCTCATTTTATCTGCACCACATACTACTACTTTTTTATAGCGGCCACTTTCTATTAATGAAGCTCCCATTGTAAGGCCATATAAAAATCCAGAGCAAGCCGCCGATAAATCAAAACCCCATGCATTTTTTGCACCCAATTTATCGCAAGCAATATTGGCTGTGGCCGGAAATACATGATCTGGGGTAACGGTGGCAACTATTAAACAGTCTATTTCATCAGCGCTAATACCTCTTTTATCTAGCAAGTTTTGTACAGCAGGTACCACCATTTCGGATGTGCCCTTGCCTTCTCCTTTTAAAATTCTTCTTTCAGAAATACCTGTTCGGGTGCGTATCCATTCGTCATTGGTATCTACCATTTTTTCCAAATCAAAATTTGTTAACTTATCGGCGGGTACATAACCGCCAACGGCAGTAATAGCAGCATTTATTTTGGGAGTACTCATCTATTGAGGTTGTATTTTATGCCCACGAATATAATACATTGTTTTTTTAGGCATATTGGAAGTTTGAAAATAGCAATTTCAACGGTGTAACAATACATTTGGATATAATGCTTTCACCTACCTACTATTCGCTGCCATCTTCATTGTATTAAAAGGGTTCCAAAAAATCCCTCCTTATTTTCCCTATTTTCGCAGCCTATGTACGCTTTTTTATCCGGCAATTATGTTTTTAAGTCTCCCGCCCTTGTTCATATAGATGTAAATGGGGTAGGTTATGAATTGCACATCTCCTTAAATACTTATGCTAGCATTCAACAGTTAGATAAAGGCACCTTGTACACCCACTTGATAGTGCGGGAGGATGCCCATTTATTGTTTGGCTTTTTTGATCTTGCCGAAAAAGAGATGTTTCTACATTTATTATCGGTATCTGGGGTGGGTGCTTCAACAGCTAGAATGATGTTGTCCTACATGAAACCGATTGAGTTGGCGGCCTGCATTGCTAATGGCGATACCCGTAGCTTAGAAGGTATTAAAGGAATTGGTAAAAAAAGTGCCGAAAGGCTGGTACTAGAACTAAAAGATAAATTGGCAAAAAACAACCTTGAAACAAATATTTCTGCTTTGAAAAACAATACTTTGCAGCAAGATGCGTTAAATGCACTGTTAGCTTTAGGCATAAACCGGCAAGCGGCAACTAATGCGGTTGAAAAAACGGTGGCTGCCCATCCAGACTTTGCTGTAGAGGAACTAATAAAACAAGCATTGCGCACCCTATAAATATAATTTTAGGAAACTAATTGAGAGGAGAACATATTGAACCTTAAAACTGCTCATATCTTTCGTACACTAGTAGTTTTTACTATTGTACTTGCGCTTATCGTAAATGCTGATGCCCGCAACCATAGCGGCAATCATTCCTATTTTAACAAAAAATCGATAACGCATGCAGATACTACCCGCTTTCCACTTCAGGAAAGAAGAGGAGATCCTTACTCCCATCGCAATCGTAATACGTTCGACTTTAAAGATACAGGGTACCTTAAACGTACAGTTGAATACGATCCCAAAACAAAGCAATATTACATTGTTGAAAAAATAGGTAACAAATATTATCGTACCCCTACTGCATTTAGCATGCAGGAATTTTTGCATTTGCAAGGGCAAAAAGATGAAAGGGAGTACTTCCAACGAAGGTCTACTATGTTGGCCAATATGAATCGGCGCCAATTTAAGCCCAAGTTTAAGGTGTCTAACGATTGGTTTAACCGTATTATGGGCGTAGACTCGACCGGTAAAGTTCAAATAGATATAAAGCCCACGGGTAATATTATGTTTATGGCGGGCTACAACGGGCAAAAAATCTTTAACCCTACTTTGCCAGAAAGAGCAAGAAATAACGGCGGTTTTGATTTTGATATGAACCAACAATTGCAGCTAGATGCTAAAATTGGTAATAAACTTAACCTACCTATTAACTATAACTCTCTTAGCAATTTTGGCTTTGAAAACCAATTAAAATTAGATTTTAGAGGCAAAGATGATGATATCATCAAGCAATTTCAAGCAGGAAATACTAATTTTCAAACCAAAGGAACCCTAATACCTGGTGCCCAATCTTTATTTGGGGTAAAAACGCAATTGCAGTTTGGAAAACTATTTATCACCACCGTATTAGCCAATCAGCAGTCGCAGCGTCAAACACAAAATGTGCAAGGCGGCACCACGGCCCAAAATTTTTCAATTAAAGCGGATGAATACGATGAAAATCGTCACTTTCTAGCTTCACAATACTTCCGTAATAATTATAACACCGCTATGCAAAAGTTGCCATTGGTCAACTCTCGCATACAAATTATGCGCATGGAAGTATGGGTTACCAATAGAAATGGTACCACTACCGATACTAGAGATGTTGTAGGCTTTATGGATTTAGGTGAAGGCAACCCTTATCATGCTAGCTTTAGCACAGGCGGTACAAATAATACTTTGCCTGAGAATAGTGCCAACACTTTGTACGCTACCCTTACAGGAAACCCCAATTATCGAAATTCATCCACTGTACAAAATGAATTAACATCAAGCCTTGGATTACAAGCTGTACAGGATTTTGAAAAAACATTTGCTCGTAAACTTCAACCTACAGAATATTACTTTAATCCACAAATAGGTTTTTTATCGCTTAATCAGCAAATGCAACCCGACGAAGTGCTTGGTGTAGCATTTCAATATACCTATAATGGAAGAGTGTTTCAAGTGGGAGAGTTTTCGCAAGATGTGCCACCCGATTCATCTGGAAATTCTCAAAAAATACTTTTCTTAAAATTACTAAAAGCTACATCACAACGTACCAACCTTCCTATTTGGGATTTGATGATGAAGAATGTGTATTCTGTTGGATACGGCCAATTGGAAAGACAAGATTTTAAATTAGACTTAACTTATGAAGAGCCCAGTCTGGGACAAAAAAGATACTTGCCACCCAATGATGTGATGAACACTTATCAGGGGCAGCCAATTATATCATTAACCAATTTAGATAGGCTAAACAATCAAAACGATCCTCAGCCCGATGGGGTATTTGACTATGTAGAAGGATTTACGGTTATATCCAATCAAAGCCGAGTAATTTTTCCTGTGTTGGAGCCATTTGGCCACGATTTAGATTATGTGTACACATCACAAGCGCTGCGCAATAAATATTTATTCTATCCATTGTATGATACCATTAAAGCGATAGCACAAACTTTTGCCAATCTAAACCGTTATCGTTTAGTGGGTCGCTCTAAATCATCTGGTTCTCAATATGGGGCTAATGGTAATCAACAAGGCGGTGGGTTTGGTCAATCATCTGGAGAATATCAATTGGGCTTTAACATACCCAGAGGCTCCGTAACCGTTACTGCTAACGGCCAAGTGTTGCAAGAAAATATTGACTACGAAATAAATTATGATTTAGGAACGCTACGTGTTACCAACCAGGCCGTACTTAACTCGGGTATACCCGTAAGTATTAATTATGAAAACAATTCCACCTTTGGATTTCAGCAAAAGAACTTTTTGGGCCTACGATTAGATTATCAAGTAAATAAAAAATTGGCCTTAGGTGGTACCGTGGTGCAGCTAGGCGAAAGACCCTTTTTTATCAAGCAGGCCTATGGCGAAGATCCCATTAAAAATAGAATGTATGGGGTAGATGTAGATTACAGAAGTGATGTGCCAAGGCTAACAAAGTGGTTAGATAAACTGCCTTTTTATACCACCAAAGCTATGTCGTCTATTACCACCACTGCAGAAGCGGCCTACCTAGATCCTGGCCACGCTAAGCAAGTAAATGGCGTAAGCCCGCTCGATGGTAAAACGGTAGAAAAAGGTGGTCAGGTATTAGTAGATGATTTTGAAGGTACCCGTGCTGGTATTGATTTACGCTTTCCACTTATTAGTTGGACACTTTCCTCTATTCCTCAAAACAATGGTCTTTTTCCGGAGGCCGCTTTCAATAATGATTTACAAAGTGGCTACAACCGTAGTAAACTAGCATGGTATAATATAGAAACGGTATTACAAGAAAAGGGGAATCCCAATAATCCGTTGAAAGGAAATTTAGCAGAATTATCAAAACCAGAAACAAGACAGGTTTTAAGAAAGGAGATTTTTCCATTAGTATCTACCAACTTTGGAGAGGGATTATTAACCACATTTGATTTAGCTTTTTATCCAAAAGATAAAGGCCCTTACAATTTTGAATACCGCAATACAAGAGTAGATGCAAATGGCAAACTACGTAACCCTCGTCAAGCATGGGGTGGTTTGATGCGCAACATTGATCAAACCGATTTTGAAACCAGTAACGTAGAGTTTATTGAATTTTGGCTACAAGATCCCTTTATAAACAATACCGCCAACCCCAATGGCGGCCAATTGTATTTTAACCTAGGCAATATATCGGAAGATATATTAAGAGACGGTAAACGGCAATATGAAAATGGATTACGTACCCCCACAAATAATGCTCGTATGGATATGGGGTCTAATTGGGGGCAGGTACCTTCTATACCATTGCAAGTAACCAATGCCTTTAGTGCTAATGAGGCCGATAGATCATATCAAGATGTGGGTTATGATGGATTAGAAGATACAGCCGAGGTGCGTAAGTTTCAACCGTACATAAATAATTTGGCCACCACACATGGTACCGGCTCTTTAATTTATCAAAGGGCACAGCAAGATCCATCGGGCGATAACTTTAAAGCCTATAGAGATGAATCCTTCGATCAAGGTACACCAGCAGGTATTTTAGAAAGGTATAAGAATATAAATAACCCACATGGCAACTCGCCGGTAGCGGGTACAGATACTCGCTTTGTAAATGCGTTTACACAATATCCCGATGCAGAAGAATTAAATAGGGATAATACCATGAATGAATCGGAAGAATATTTTCAATACAAAGTAGATATAAAACCTAACATGCCAGTGGGTAGTAATTTTATTACCGATAAACGAGTAGTAAATGTAAATTTGGCAAACAATTCTTCTAGGCCCGAAACATGGTACCTCTTCCGCATACCTGTAAGCGAATACCAGCAGAAGATTGGTAATATTCCTGATTTTAAATCCATACGCTTCATCCGCATGTTTTTAACCGGTTTTGACGATTCGGTGGTTATGCGTTTTGGAAAATTAGAATTAGTACGTAATCAATGGCGTAAGTTCAAAAATAAAATAGATACTACCGGCAATTATATAAATCTGCCACAACCAGATTTTGTGTCGGTTAATACATTGGCGGTAAATATTGAAGAAAACGATCAGCGGCAACCCATTCCATACCGTATGCCTCCGGGTTTACAACGGCAGCAATTAGTGAGTAATAATAATATACCATTGTTTGTAAACGAGCAATCGGTAAGTATGCAAGTTTGCGGTCTTCCTCAATCCGAAACCAGGGGCATATTTAAAACCCTAAACATGGATATGACGCAGTATGGCCGTTTGCGAATGTTCATCCATGCAGAATCTGTACCGGGTAATACGCAATTAAATGATGGCGATATAAAAGCTGTTATAAGAATTGGTAACGACTTTGCTGGTAATTATTATGAAGTAAAAATTCCGTTGAAAATTACACCTCCAGGTACTACAGACTCCGCCCGTATATGGCCACAGGATAATTACCTCGATTTCGATTTAGAGGAATTAATCAGGCTTAAAACCTTGCGAAATAAACAAGGGTTATCCCCCTCTCAATACTTTTCGCAAACAAATAATGACGGTAGAACATATGCCATCATTGGCAACCCATCATTAGCTGAAGTAAGAGGTATGCTAATGGGCGTTGAGAACGTTAATTTGGAAACGGTATGTACCGAGCTATGGTTTAATGAGCTGCGCCTTTCTAACCTTAATGAAAAAGGCGGATGGGCCGCAATAGCCAGAACAGATATTAAATTGGCAGATTTAGGCACTATTACATTATCGGGTACTGCCCGTTCTGTAGGGTTTGGTACATTAGAGCAGCGAGTAAATGAGCGTAGCAGAGAAGATAAATTTACATTCGATGCAACTGCGAATATTGAAGCGGGTAAATTATTACCTAAAAAGCTGGGCTTACAAATACCCGTTTATATGGGCATTAGTAAATCAATAAGTAATCCGCTATACGATCCCTATGATTTAGATATAAAACTAAAAGATAAATTAAATAATGCGGCGAATAAGCAGTTGAAAGATTCTATGCGTAATGATGCGCAAGATGTAACGACAATAAAAACCATCAACTTTACCAATGTCAGGAAGTTGAAAACCAATGGCAAAAAACCAATGCCTTGGAGCCTTAGTAACTTTGATTTGAACTATTCTTACATACAAACACTTACCCACAATCCATTAATAGAAAGAGAAGAGCTAAGGCGCACCCGAGGAGGGTTAGGCTACTCGTATGCACCTCAAATAAAAGCCTTTGAACCGTTTAAAAAATGGAAAGCTAAATCGCCATGGTTAGCCCTTATTAAAGATTTAAACGTAACACCATTGCCCTCTACCATATCTATAAAAGCAGATGTGTTTAGGCAGTTTGGTGCGGTAAGGCCAAGAAATATTGGTGGTGGTCCATATAAAATTCCCGAAACCTATAACAAGTATTTTACTTTCGATCGGTATTACGTTATTCAATGGCCACTTACTCGTTCTATAAATATTGATTATAGCGCTACCAACTTTGCTCGTATTGATGAAGGCGTAGGACGCATAGATACAAAAGATAAAAAACAGCAGATTAAAGATAATTTGTTGAAAGGAGGTCGTAATACCAAGTTCATGCAGGAGCTTACTGTTTCCTACAATGTGCCTACCGCAAAAATTCCTTTATTAGATTGGACCAGTGTACGCATTAATTATAATACAAAGTATAACTGGTTAGCATCCTCTTTATTGCCAGAAGCCAGGGCCTTGGGCAATACTTTATCTAATACACAAACTCGTACTGTTAATGGCGAGTTTAAGTTTGAAGAACTTTATAATAAGTGGCGTTTTTTAAGAGCGGTTAATACTAGCACACCGCCCAATACCAATAAGGGTAATAAAAACAAAGCGGAAGATGATAAAAGTAAAACATCAAACAAAAAAAGAACAAATAAAAACAAGGGGGTAAACGTCTTAAATAATGAATTCCCGGCTGTAAAAGGTGCCGATCAATCTCGTTTCCGGTATGATACCATACGTAACAAAGCGGGAAAAATTATTAAGATTAAGAAAAGAAAAATAAAGAAAGTAAAACAACCTAAGCAGCAAAAACCATTACCACAGGTAGGTAGTGTACCTAAGTTTTTTGTACGTATGATTACCGCACTAAAAAGGGTAGGAATTCAATATACAGAAGATATGGGTACTACATTGCCAGGGTATATGGATAGCACCAAAACGCTAGGGCAAAATCTTAAAAGTAGAGAACCAGGCTTTGGATATATTTTCGGCTATCAGCCAGATACCAATTGGATAAATAAATTGGCTATGCGAAGTTTATTATCCGCAGATCCATTAGTATCTGCATTAATTCAACAACGGTATAATCAACGTATCAATCTTACGGCGCAAGTAAGTCCTTTCCGTGATTTTAATATTGACTTTAAACTTGATAAAACATTTGACAAAAACTATTCAGAATTATATAAGGATACGTTAGGCGGTGCTACTCCTAATTTTGCCCGTCTTAATCCGTATGCACAAGGTAGCTTTAGTGTAAGCTATATTGCTTTTCAAACAATGTTTAAAAAGTTTGATCCTACAGTGGTGTCAGAAACTTTTAAAGTATTTGAAAATAATCGTTTAATACTCTCACAGCGTTTGAAGGGCATGAATCAATACGCATCAAGTAATACTACCGGCGCCGATGGGTATGTGCAAGGTTATGGCCGATATGCACAGGATGTTGTAATCCCCGCATTTTTAGCTGCCTACACCAATAAAGACCCTGGTAGTGTTCAATTGATAAAAAATAATAATCCTAATTTACGGGCTAATCCTTTTTCGGGTATTATACCAAAGCCTAATTGGACGCTTACCTACAACGGTCTTTCCAGATTAAAAGGGATGGAAAAAATATTTACCAATTTTACGCTTCGACATGGCTATCATAGCACCTTTAATATGAATAGCTTTAACACCGCATTGTTGTTTGCCGATCCATTGAAAATTGGATTCCCTTCATTTGTAGAAGCACAAACGGGTAATTATATACCTTTCTTCTTAGTACCCAATATTACGATTCAAGAAGCGTTTGATCCGTTAATCGCCGTTGATATGACCTTTACAAATGATTTAACTACCGGTTTCGAATTTAAAAAAAGCAGGCAGTTAAGTTTAAGTTTAATAGATTATCAATTAGCTGAAAACCAAAGCACCGAATTTACCTTCAACTTTAATTGGAGAAGAAAAGGAATGCCACTCATTAAAAAGTTGCCTTTCATGAAAGGAAAGCTAGATAATGATGTAACCTTTAAAATGGATTTTAGTTATAGAGATGATGCTACCGCCAATAGTAAATTAGATCAAGGCACCTCATTTGGTACGGCTGGGCAAACCGTTATTAGCATCAAGCCTTCCATTAATTACATAGTAAACAACCGTGTGAGTATGGAATTTTTCTTTGATCAAACGAAGAACAAACCTAAAATACCCAATACATATCCCATTACCCGCACACAAGCCGGTGTAAGGGTAAGGGTGTCTTTATCTCAATAATTGTATTGATCAAAATCCTGCATTCAAACCTAAGAGGTAGTTTTAATAGAGCGCTATGCCTAATTTTTTTTAAAAATACCCAAAGCTAAAGTCCACAATTTCCAAGATATTATGTTTAGTTAAGTGCGGCTACTACACAGAAGATAAGCAAGTGGCTATTTAATTTTCAAAAATGTATCCTGGCCAATAAAGTATTGCCTTTATTTTATACAAGGATAGGCGATGGAGAACTTGGCCGAAGTAGAAAGCTAAGTTTTTAATTATTAAGCACAGGAAAAGTAAAGTTAATTACCTATTATGGGCAGTAATGCAGCAATGTGCGTTTCGTTTACATACCAACAAATTGTAATCTTTTTTTTAGCATTTAGAGGCAGTATAAAAAAACGGTATAGCCTTGAAGAACAGGTATACCATATTCTTTTTGGTGAGATATGGTGATGCTTTTATATTTGCATCCCCAAAGGGGGTTTAGCTCAGTTGGCTAGAGCGCTTGCATGGCATGCAAGAGGTCACCGGTTCGACTCCGGTAACCTCCACAAAAAAGAAAAGGTTATCAGTAATGATAACCTTTTCTTTTTTTATAGCGGGCTAATAATAATTACGGATGTGGTGCGGATAAAGCATTGGAAGATGCCTCCGCATTGGCGGTTCTTTTAAACATCATAACATAACCACATAAGTTTCTCTTTTTTTGCTTGTTAACCTGTACTGGTTTCATCATATGAAATTCAGATACCTTGGGTACATAAGTATATTCAATGATGTTGCCATCTATATCGCCCCATTTTTTTTGACGAAAAATTACCATTCTTTCCTGCCAATCGTACATACGCACTTCGTATAATTTTGAAGTGTACTCTCCAATAAATACAAAGTGATACCAACTGCCTTCGGTTAATGGCATAATTACAGGCATTTCAAATTCACTTTCCATAGCCATAGATGCTTCTCGTACCAATAAATATCCATCTTTAGTATATTTTTTTTTCAAACTGTCAACCTGCTTATCGATTAATAAATTACTGCATGATTGTTGACGAATAAGATCTTTTTGGCTAAATACAGGTACAGAAATAAGTATAAAGAGAAGTGCTTTGATGAGGTAATGGGTTCTTTTCATAAGATTTTTTCTATAATGATGGCCTGGTTTCATAAAAGTATATTCCGTTTTCAATGCTACATAATAAATCGACGATAAAATGTTTTCACGCAGTAATTTTTCTTGAATTATAAAAGGATATTTACGAAATGATTAGGCCAAGCACTATAGATATATAATCAATTAGCATTAAATACTTTTCTTTAAACATTGCCTTTGTTTAACTTCTATTAAAAAAAATACCATCGGCCTGGCGGGTGCAGGTGATGGTTACATCGTTGATGCATACATGCGCAGGTTGGGTAGCACACCAAAATATTGTTGCTGCTACATCCGCTGCTGTAAGTGGGGTTATCCCGTTATAAACTGATTTTGCAGTTTCAGCATCTCCTTTAAATCGTACAATAGAAAACTCCGTTTCTGCGGCACCTGGGTGTATAGCTGTTACTTTAATGTGGTGTCTTAGTAAATCAATTCGCATCGCCTTGCTGATGGCATCTACCGCAAATTTGGTACCGCAGTATACATTACCTTTTTCATATACGTCTTTGCCGGCCACCGACCCTAAGTTTATTATATGCCCTCGGCATTCGTTATTAAGCTTATGCTGACTCATTAATTTAGCAACGGCTTTGGCTACATATAAAAAGCCTTTTACGTTGGTATCGATCATTATATTCCAATCATCTGTATTACCTTCTTCAAAAAAATCTCTTCCAAGAGCTAGGCCTGCATTATTTACCAATACATCAATGGCCTTCCATTTTTGTGGTAAGGATTCCATTGCCAAGTTTACAGCCGATTCATCTCTTACATCAAAAGGCAATGCTAATACTTCCACTGCGTGGGCAGCTTGTAATTCTTTTGCTATAACAGCAAGTTTTTCAGTTCTTCTTCCATTAAGAATAAGGTGGTAGCCAGCCTGTGCAAATAAAGTGGCGGACGCTTTTCCAAAACCAGAAGTGGCTCCAGTAATAAATACGATTTTAGGCATAATGAGTTATATGGGCGAATATACTAAGCTTCTGTACGAAAAATTTTCCCTCCATCTTTTTATAATAATGGAATAAGTTAATTAGCGGATAAGCGTAACCGTACCTTTTAAAAATAGGGAGTTGCCTAAAAAGTCTACAGCACTTACCATCCACACATATACACCTGTACCCTGTGGCTTATTATGGATGGTGCCATCCCAACCCTTACGGTCTGTAGTGGTTTTAAACACTAGTTGGCCATAACGGTTAAAAATGCTGAAATAGTTAATTCGTTGTATACCCACGGCAATAGGATATATGCTATCATTTAATCCATCGTTATTAGGAGTAAAGGCAGAAGGTACAAAAACGGAAGGGGCAGTTTTAAACACCCTTACCGTTACATAAGCAGAATCAGCACATCCAATGGAGTCTGTAACTACTAATTTATAGCGCACACTGTCTATGGACGCATTATAAATTCCTAATGGGTTATGAATAGTAGCATTATTTAATGCGGTGGCGGGGCTCCATAAATAATTTACACCGCCGCTTCCATTGAATTGTAATGGTTGATTAATCACAACAATGGTATCCCTTCCGGCATAGGCCCTTACCTTGGGGTTTACGGTTACTATAACTGTATCATTACCGGGTTTTGGACAGCCTAAGTTGTCAAAAGCGCTAAGTATATAAGTGGTAGTTCGTGGTGGGGTGGCAATAGGGTTAAGTATAGATGTATTATTAAGATAGCCACTGGGTGTCCATCTAAAACTAGATCCTACAATAGAGCCGTTTAATTGAATAGAAGTATTGTAACAAATTTTAGCATCATCTCCCAGTGTAGCAATGGGATAGGGGATAGGCGTTACCCTTACACTATTGGTTTCGCTACAGCTACCTATAGAGCCTGTAACGGTGTAGGTCGTCAAAGCGTTTGTAACGGCGGTTGGATTTTTTATGGTAGAATTATTAAGGTTTGCAGCCGGTGTCCATTGGTAGGATAGAGCATCGGATTGCACCCTTAATTGTATTGTATCGCCCTGGCAAATAGTGGTATCCGGCATAATGCCGAGTGTAACAGAACTAACCACCCTTATTAATACGGAATCAAGATTTGTACAACCATTGTCATCTTGAAATACATAATATTTTGTGGTGGTAGTAGGGTTTACAGTAGGGGTGGCTGTATTAGCATTGGTTATATTTATTGAGGGTGTCCAGCTAAAGCTACCGGGCCCCGATGCTTGTAGCGTTACCGCATCAGGTATACAAATTAACGTATCTCTAAACGATAAGGAAAGGGGGGATTTGTCCAGCACATCTATGGTTTGGGTAATAGTATCTATACACCCTTTACTACTACCTACTATTAATGTTACATTTTTGGGGCCGGGGATGGGGTAGGTCCATTGTGCGTTTTGTAATAAAGAGGTATCCGCTAGGGTAGAAAGATCGCCAAAATTCCAATTCCAGTAATTAACTGTTCCGTATGTAACTCGGGTTGTATCTCTATATAGTTGTGGCCGTAAGTAGCAATTAGGAACATAGATAAAGCCAGGGGAAAAGCCCGGGTACACCCCTAATCGCATAACGGCACTATCTGAACATATACCGCCCGCTAATGAAACTTTTAGTTTTACAAAATAAATGCCAGTATCAGAAAAAACATGGGTGGGCGTCTGTAGTGTTGAAGTATTATTAGCCCCACTAGAGGGATCATCAAATGTCCACAAATATTCGGTTCCAGCTGGGTTATTGCCAGCCAAATTAGAAAAGCTCACATTAAATCCATCGCAGGTAGTAAAAGCCGGTGCCAATGCTGCATTAAGCGGGTCGCAATCACCAACCGTTACGTGTAGTTCTTTTCGGTGAGTGGCTTTAAAAGCTTTAGTAACTCTATCATATTCATTTACACAAACGCACACCACAAATTCGCCAGTTTGATTTGGAGCAATACCACTTATGATGCCAGTGAGAGCATTAATCGTAACGCCCGCACCCATGGGCTGTACACCTGTATAAGGAAATTGATACGGTATGGCGCTGTACGGAGGATTTGCGGCTGGATCTGGAGATGCACTTCCAGGTCCACCACCAGTGGCAGGCCCACCGCCTTGAAAAGCGCTACAAAAAGAGTAGGATAATGAATCGCCATCTCTATCAAAAGCTTGAAATGAATATTGAAAATAGCTGCTTCTACATACAACTGCAGTATCATTTACTAAAAAACTAGGGCTATTATTGGTTTCAAAACTAGATACACTTCCGGGAATGCGGGTGGTAAAAGTATTCCCTACCGATCCACTACTTACGATGTTATTAATACCGGCTATTCTACAGCATCTTTGATAGGCAATCGTATAACCTGTTCCATTGTTGGGCAGCTCGATAGATGATAAATCATATACAACGATAGTGTAGTTACAAGTTCTTTGGTCACCCGTAATACAGGGTTCGTCATAACTTTTACCTAAATTATACTGATTGGTTATAGGCACACTAACAGTTTGAAGAAACTGATTGGTACCGCCATCAAAAATGCTAAAATTAATTGGATTAGAAAGCTGTCCGGTAGACGGGTTACATATCATATATACGGTAAGTGTAATTCGGTATCTTAAATTAGTACCCGATCCCGGTCCTAAATACTCATACGTAAAAAAGCCGCCTTTAATGTGTGCCGCAATAGAAGGAGTACCAATGGCACAAAAAAATAGTATCGCTAAGAGTAGTCGTTTCATTGAATCTTATAAGTCATTATATATTTCAACTTCAAGTAAAAAATTTATTAAAATCTCGTTGCAAACTTCAGGTTCCTCTACCATGCCCATGTGCCCGCTATTTTGCAAAACGTGAATGTACACTTTTTCAGGAAGGTGGCACTGTCTTAGTATATCCGACATTGGTACTGCTGCATCATCCTTTCCGATAATAAAAAGAACTGGTACCTTGGAGTTTTTTAAAATAGCCGTTCTATCCGGTCTACTAATCATGGCTTGATAATAATAAACGAGCGTCTCTGGAAAAAAGTTGTGTGTGCGGTTTATTAATTCATCTATTAAATCTAACCGTTCCGACTTATTTTTTTCTGCAAATAAAGTAGGAATGCTCGTTCTAAAAAAAGCGGAGGCGCCATATTTCATTATCAGTCCGGATGCTTTTTTTCTACTTTCTTTTTTATCTTCACTGTCTGCATGCGCAGTAGAGTGGAAAAGGCCTAAAGCACTTATTTGGCTAGGGTATTTTTCAACTAAAGCTAGAGCAATATAACCCCCCATACTATGCCCTATTACGTGGCAAGTTTCTATTTCTTCTTGTTGTAATATCTTATGTACCATTTCAGCCATCCCCTCAATAGTGCCATCTTTAAGCAAGGAAGTGTTGCCGGTGCCTGGTAAGTCTGGAATAATAACTTTAAAATGTAGCGATAGAAAATTAGCTTGTATAAACCATATTCTATGATCTTCTCCAAAGCCATGCAGCAATATAACAGGTTTTCCCTCTCCAAGTATGGTATATTCAAAGCTGGAGCTTTGGTACTTAATTTTTTTTAGCATGCTTTAACTCTCCTTTTGCGAATAAAGTTTTTTGCTTTTTCTACTATGATATATGCGACTATCAACATACTTAGTATCATCATTATTTTTGACAGTACATCACCGTATTGCGAAAAAAAAGTTTTTCTAAAATTTCTAGGTGGTATAGCGTGTTTTATAGCCCCAGTTGTATTGTAAGCTTGTAATTCTATTATTTCTCCATAAGGATTAATAAAACAACTAATACCGGTATTAGCACTTCGAGCTACCCAAGTTCTATTTTCAATAGCTCGTAGGCGGGCATAGTTCATATGTTGTTGGTGGCCCGGCGTATTTTTCCACCAGCCATCATTTGTAATTATGCAAATGAAATCAGCCCCTTTCTTTACGTATTGTCGCATAAAATCGCCATAAATACTTTCATAACAGATGGAAGGAGCTAATTTATAACCACCGGCTATTAATACCTTTCTTTCAGTTTGTCTGGCATAGCCAGCAGTAGTACCACCAAATTTCTCAAACCAATTATCCAAGAATTTCAAAAACCAGGGTAGTGTTTCTACTCCGGGTACAAGCATAGATTTGTGATAGAATGACAAGGAGCCGCTTGAGTCAAGTATGGCAGCCCCATTGTAAGCTTCATAAAATTGATCGTTGTATTTTTTGGTAAAGGGGGTAGGGGCGCTTAACCAATTAAAGCTTTCTACGCCTGTAAATAATATTGCTTTAGGATATTTTCTTAAAAAACTCCATAACGGGTTGAATAAAAAATTTTGGTTGGGTTTTAATTCAGTTTCATTGATGCCATTTTGCATAAACAATGCTGTCTCTGGCCATAAAACTAATCTTGTGTTACTATCAATTGCTTTCTCCGTTGTTTGAATTAATTTGTGAAGTTGAGCTTCAAAAGAGCCTGTACCACCTGATACTTTTTCGTAGGGGTCAATATTAGGCTGTACCACAACTATGTTCTCTCTATTGTTTGGTATCCGCTTATGAACCTGTAAAGTCCAAGAAAAAATTATTGGAGCAATAAGAAATAGTATTGCCCAGTAATTGTCTTTTCGGCTCCTACTTTTACCAGCTTTAATAAAAAGCCATTTGTACAAAAAAATATTTACCAATAACACCCATAGTGTACCTCCACTAGTGCCAGTGTATGCATACCATTGTATCCATGATGGGTTTGTAGAAAACACATTTCCAAGTGTAAGCCATGGCCAGCTTAGTCCCCAATCCATTAGGTGAATGCTTTCAAAGCACATCCAAAAACTAACTAATGCACAAAATCCCAAATTACTTCCTACCCTGCGTTTAACTATTGAATACCCCAGCCAAGGAATACACATCAACATACTATTAGCTATAAAAGCGGCAAGCGCCCCTGGGGCAGATGCGTTCCATACCCACCAAGTAGTACATACATTCCATGCAAGCATAGTAATATAGGTATATGTCAAAAAAAGCCGCTTACTTGAAGTAACTGATTCTAGCCAAAATAATGGTATCCATGCTATAAAAATTAAAAACGTAAAAGCCGATGGAGGCCAAGCGGCAAACAAAAGCAAACCACCTACCAAACTCATTATTAAATTACGATACCTATAGGAAAGCATATAAAGCATAGTATAAGTGCATTAATTATGGCTATAAAAATAGGGGGTATTATGATCATTATCTAAAGCTAACGACTATAGGTACAAGCGAAGGCCTTACGCAAAACATATTAATTAGGTAATACTATCTACCAACAAACCAAAATAGTAAATTTTACACGGAAAGTATTTGCAAAGGTTCGCCTTTAAGCTATTATATATAATTAGAACATCTTGAAACAGAAGTTTTAAAAGTCAAATACCTGATTTTAATAGGCTAAAAGGCACTCAGTATATTACTTTAAATGCTATAATAACCTTGGGGTATCTAGTTTTAAGCACAGGATAATTGCCTAAGATCGCAGGTAATGAGAAAAAATACAAGCAAAATTGGAATAATACAACTAGGAGGGAAAAATAAATTTCGCTCGAAAACCCGTGCAGCAGGGCATTTCACCATTTGTTTGATTTTTTTTATCAAAAAAGTTGGCTAGTAAGTTGCACGCTCTTATCTTTGCAACCCGCTTGAAAAAAGCGGTAGTTCTCTGAAAGTAAAGCACGAAAAAAAAGTAGTAAAAAAGACAAAATAAAATTTGTCAGAAACAGATAAACCACTACCTTTGCACTCCGCTTCAAAAAAGAAGCAAGTTCTTTACTAAACAAATGATATTCAACCATAAAGCTTCAAAAATTTTTAAAAATAATTGAAGAAAAATTTGGTAGAAACATAAAGACTCTTACCTTTGCACTCCGTTCAAAAAACGGGCAAAAAATAAAAGTCGAAAAGTTCTTTGAAAGTTGGAAAACAATAGCACTTATTTCAATTACATATTGAGATAACGAAAGGTAAGTCAAGCTAAATAACATTAGATTTTGACACGTTAATTTTCTCTTGAGAATTTTAAATGTCAGTATCAAACTTCATTTACAATGGAGAGTTTGATCCTGGCTCAGGATGAACGCTAGCGGCAGGCTTAATACATGCAAGTCGAGGGGCAGCATGGTGTAGCAATACACTGATGGCGACCGGCAAACGGGTGCGGAACACGTACAGAACCTTCCTTCGAGCGGGGAATAGCCCAGAGAAATTTGGATTAATACCCCATAGTATATTTAAAAGGCATCTTTTGAATATTAAAGATTTATCACTTGAAGATGGCTGTGCGGCTGATTAGGTAGTTGGCGGGGTAACGGCCCACCAAGCCTGCGATCAGTAACTGGTGTGAGAGCACGACCAGTCACACGGGCACTGAGACACGGGCCCGACTCCTACGGGAGGCAGCAGTAAGGAATATTGGTCAATGGACGAAAGTCTGAACCAGCCATGCCGCGTGGAGGATGAAGGTCCTCTGGATTGTAAACTTCTTTTATATGGGACGAAAAAAGGCTTTTCTAAGTCGTCTGACGGTACCATATGAATAAGCACCGGCTAACTCCGTGCCAGCAGCCGCGGTAATACGGAGGGTGCAAGCGTTATCCGGATTCACTGGGTTTAAAGGGTGCGTAGGTGGGTTGGTAAGTCAGTGGTGAAATCCCCGAGCTTAACTCGGGAACTGCCATTGATACTATCAGTCTTGAATACCGTGGAGGTCAGCGGAATATGTCATGTAGCGGTGAAATGCTTAGATATGACATAGAACACCAATTGCGAAGGCAGCTGGCTACTCGAGTATTGACACTGAGGCACGAAAGCGTGGGGATCAAACAGGATTAGATACCCTGGTAGTCCACGCCCTAAACTATGGATACTCGACATTTGCGATAAACTGTAAGTGTCTGAGCGAAAGCATTAAGTATCCCACCTGGGAAGTACGACCGCAAGGTTGAAACTCAAAGGAATTGGCGGGGGTCCGCACAAGCGGTGGAGCATGTGGTTTAATTCGATGATACGCGAGGAACCTTACCTGGGCTAGAATGCTGGGAGACAGAAAGTGAAAGCTTTTTTTGTAGCAATACACTGCCAGTAAGGTGCTGCATGGCTGTCGTCAGCTCGTGCCGTGAGGTGTTGGGTTAAGTCCCGCAACGAGCGCAACCCCCATCACTAGTTGCCATCAGGTAACGCTGGGAACTCTAGTGAAACTGCCGTCGTA
>JBDKJF010000017.1:0-54107 GCA_039796695.1 Bacteroidota bacterium | reverse complement strand
TCTCGTCAGGCGTTACAGCTTTTTTGCAATAGCATCTTTTAGGGCTTCATGCACTAAACTTAAATTAGCATACATCCGCTTTAAACGGCTGTTCTCATCTTCTAATTCTTTTACCCGTTTAAGTTCATTTACATCCAGTCCGCCGTAGCGCTGGCGCCATTTGTAAAAGGCAGCAGTAGTGATCCCTAACTCACGGCATAGTTCTTTTGCATCCCTGCCATTTTCATGTTCCTGAATAGCTTTTACAATTTGTGTTTCGGTAAATCTTGTCTTTTTCATAATCGACCTTATTTTTAAAGTTAACAATTTTGTCAACTTTTAATCGGCCGAACTTTGGGGGAGCTTACACGAGTTGTTATGAGTTTTTAATTTCTTGTATAAATTGATAAAGTCGCCAAATGCAAACCAAAATTAAAAGTGTAGTTGATATATAGGTAATACTATTTTTTTCTTCAAACTCATATAGAGAATAAATTATAAACCCATTGGGAATTAAAAGTAGTATTGCCACAATTTTATTATATAGAAAGGCTTTGTTTAGCTTAAACAAATAATGGTAAACGATAAGTTGTATTACTACAACAAGTGCAAAATACTTTATCATCCTAATATCTCTTTTTTGAGGAATTGAAATTCATTGTCTGTCAATGCTCCTATGTTTTTTAACTCAATTAGTTTTTGAATTTTCATAATTTTATCGGATGCTTTGTCTTGAATAATGAAGTTTATATCATTGTTTTTTGAGACATTATTCGTGCCTCTAATGTTCTTTAATTTTTGACCAACATTACTTGCAATGTTTTTTAATTTTTTTAATCGTTCTTTGTCATGTTGCCACATCTCATCAAGAGTGTTTGGGTCTGGTCCATCCTGTCCGTTCAGGATAATATGCCTATTAGATACTTTTGCCAGGAAAGAAAGGTAGTATGCAAAGCCTTTTGTAATTACTTTATAGATTACGTAAACTACAGGTATTCCTAATATACATCCTATTATTTCAGAAGCTTCCATAAGAATTATCATTTTGATTTGTGAGGGTCGCTAATAGCAGCCAACACAAAAATATACCAACCCTTTCATTTATTTTTAAAAATTGAACCATTGTCTTTCAACATTTTCCTTGTCGCCTTTTTATGTTTATTAATTTACTAATACAACAATTGAAATCGGCACAATGCTGAGCCATGTTATACTGCTAAATGGCTGCCCCGCTTAGCCGAAAATCCTGCGCCATGCAGCCAAGCTTGTGTGCGGCGGCGCAGATTGTAGGCGGGCGGGGTACTGCTGCTGCTAATAGTACAGGAAGATGAAAGCCCACAAATAAAAAAAATCATTTACTGCAACTGCCGCTTGTAAATTTGTATGGTATTTTCTAGCCCTAAGTAAATAGCATCGCATATAAGGGCATGGCCAATGCTTACTTCTTGCATATAGGGTATGTGCTGGCTAAAGTATTGCAGGTTGTGCCGGTCTAAATCGTGCCCGGCATTAATGCCCAAGCCTAATGCTTGTGCTTTTTGGGCGGCCGCTAAGTAAGGCGCTATGGCAGCTTGCTTATTACCGGCGGCAAATTGGGTGGCATAGGCTTCGGTGTATAGCTCTATTCTATCGGTGCCTGTTTGGGCGGCACCTTCTATCATCCTAATATCCGGATCGCAAAATATGGAGGTGCGTATACCCGCTTGTTTAAATACCTGTATCATCTCTATTAAATAGGCTTGATGCGTGATGGTATCCCACCCATGGTTGCTGGTAAGCTGACCCAGTTGATCGGGTACTAGGGTTACTTGCTGTGGCTTTACTGCTAGCACTAATTGAGTAAATTTATCTTCTCTACAATTGCCTTCAATATTAAACTCTGTGGTTATAATTTCTTTTATAGCGCTTACATCGCTGTAGCGTATATGCCGCTCGTCGGGTCGGGGGTGCACGGTTACCCCATCGGCGCCAAACAGCTGCACATCCATAGCGGCTTTAACTACATCGGGATTGTTGCCTCCCCTTGCATTGCGCAGGGTGGCTATTTTATTAATGTTTACAGATAGCTTTATCATGCTGTAAAATTACAGTATCTACCATTCTTTCCATGTATGATCGGCCAGTAGCTGCACCGCGGCAATAAATTTTTTAAACGGCCCCTGCGGTCCCCACTCCTTGGGTGATACTAAGGAGAGCAGATGGGTATCGTCATTTTTTTGATACAGGTAATAGGTTTGCCCTATGTTGGGCTTAAAGGTGAGCTTGGCGTTGTATATAACAAGCGATAAATCTTTTCGCTTTTGTATTTCCTGTGCCTGCAGGGCTAGTAGTTCTATTTGCTTACGTATTTGGTCAAGCTGCATATTGGTTTGCTCTTCCATGGCGGTAAGGGCCTTGTGTTTTATTACCCCTTCTTCGGTAGCTTTTATTACCGCACCGGCTACAGAGGCGGAGTAGGGCAGTACACTTAATTGTTTATGGTACACTTCGGTATTAGTGTAGGGGCTGCCATCCTCCCGATGGCCTTGTTGGGTAATTTTTAAATAACCATTGGGCATTATGGCATGCATCACCTGCAGGGCTACTGTTCCATTTTTATAAAAGTGTATTTCAAATGTTATGCTATCGATAAAGTTTACCTGCGCTTTATCGGCTAACTGGTGGTGGCCAAAATCATGTAGTGCTCCATCGGCCGCTATACGGTAGTCAAAGGCATACGCTGCATTATCCAGCGCTACTTTATTATCATAAATTAGTAGTTCTTTTTTATCGGTTACGGCTTCTATTTTATAAATACCACTTTTGGGTCGTTGCCCCCACTCGTAAGTACCTTTTTCGGGAAATAGCTGCCATGCTGCTAAAAAGTTATAAGCCTGTACCATATTTATTTTATAGGGCGTAAAGGTTTTATTTTTTGGTTATATTATCAAAAATGATCTTTGATGTAAACCGCTGGTAAATAAAACATAAGTAGATGAATGGAATGATTTAATTTGCTTTTTACTACAACGTATGAAAAGCTATTTTGGTTCATATTACTCACCCTCCACCGAGCCGGTAGCGGCTACAGTACTGGTATTTGACCGCAACCTAAGCATTGGTTATCGCTATCCTAATGGTCGTAATGCAATGATTGATTGGCCATTGAAGGAGGTGGAAGCAAAGTATAATGCACCTACCCAACAAACGCAGTTACGTAATACTAAAAAGCCGGGCGAATTATTGGTAATAGAGGGGAGTGAGGCGGCCACTTATATTCAAGCTATACATGCCGAAAGGCAAAAGCCCTGGTACCAGCGTAGCAATGGGCGAGAAGGGATACGGAATAGTTTATTATTACTAGCCTTGATGGGTGGCTTTGTGTTGCTATACATTTTAATAGTGCCTTGGCTATCGGAAAATATGGCGGGCCGTGTGGCTGCCAAAACGGAGCAACAATTGGGAGATGCCGTGTATAATGCCATGAATTTGCAGGCGCAAGAAGATACAGCCGCTAGCCGTGTATTGAATCAATTTTTTAAACAAATGGCCATACCCTCGGCTTATGACATACGCATATCGGTTATAAAAGAGGGCGTGGTAAATGCCTTTGCGCTACCGGGTGGCAGGATAGTTGTGTATAGCGCTTTGCTGCACAAAATAAACACCTACCCCGAACTGGCGGCCTTGCTAAGCCATGAGTTTACCCATGTAAATAATAAGCATAGTACCAAATCCATCTTTAGAAAATTGGGTTCAAAAGTGTTTATTGGTTTATTGTTTGGCCGCTTTGGTAGTGTGGCATCGGTACTTATTCATCATGCCGACGAATTAAAATCATTAAAGTATTCTCGTAGTTTGGAGAAGGAAGCAGATATGGAGGGGTTGGCATTATTAACAAAACGCAATATTGATCCCGCAGGGTTTACAGGATTGTTTACGCACTTAAAAGAAGCGGTGCCCAAGGGGGCCATGCCAGCATTTTTAGCTAGTCATCCAGATATTGATAAACGCATTGCTTATATAAAAGCTGCAAGCACTACCGCCAAAGTGGAAACAGATAGCAGCTTATTATCTATTTTTAACCAATTAAAATAAACAACTATGATTATTACTACTACCAGCACAGTAGAAGGCAAACCGGTACAGGAGTACATGGGAATTATCAATGCACAAAGCATAGTGGGGGCTAATATTTTTAAAGATATTTTTGCGGGCCTACGAGATGTATTTGGTGGGCGAAGTAAAACCTACGAAAAAGTATTAGAGCAGGCCAAAGAAGATGCGCTAAGGGAACTTTCTCAAAAAGCACAAAGCATGGGTGCCAATGGTATTTTAGGGGTAGATCTTGATTTTGAAACAGTAGGTAACGGCGGTAGTATGCTGATGGTAATTGCTACGGGTACAGCAGTAAGGCTATAAGTTTGCGGCGGTGTTATTAGTAAAGTATACGGGTGGGGCTTTGCAACGTATGGTTGCCCACTATAGTCTATTATCGAAAGATGTTTTAAAAAAATAAGCTATGCGTTTTTTATTTTTTTGGATGTTGCTCTCAAGTGTTGCTGCCTTGTCGGCGCAGGAGTGTAAATTAATTAGTGAGACGGATCCATTTACGAAGCAAACTCGCCTCTCCAGTGGTTTTATTATGGTAGAGGGGGGCTCTATTACGGTGGATGGGGATAGCAAGGAAATTATCGTACTTTTTTCAATAGAGAACGGTGATAAATGCTTTGATGATAATACCACAATGGAGCTATTTTTTGAGGGCATAAAATCGAAAGTAACCGCCCGTACACAGAGTACCATGAACTGCGAAGGCTTGGTGCAAATGGTTTTTAAAAATAATCCCAATGCCTCGGTAACAATGCTGCAGCGGCTAAGCACTAAAAAGGTTACCCATATCAATTTTTTGCGTGAAAAAAAGAAAGCAGTTACCCTTACCCTTAGCCCTAAAGAGCAAGAGCAGTTAATGCATTTTACTAACTGCGTGGTTGCAGAAAGTAAAAAGTTAATTAAGTAGGTGGCTTATCAATCCTCCTCTTTCGAAAATGGTACCGATGATTTAGCACGTCGGGTACCTAAAAAAAGAAGTAGTGAAAGCAGTAGGCTTATGCAGCCTCCCCAAAACATCATCATGTTTTGTTTGCCAACTAAAAATTTCATAATGAGTGAGAAAACAATAAAACTGAGGCCGGAAACTAAAAACAAAAGAGGCCAAGAAACTTGATTGATTTCTCTTTCTTCGTTTGAATGCTCCATAGATGCAAAGTATAATGGTATCTTAAAGATATACTATTAATAACAAAAAATAATTTTTAGCCATATATATTTCAGTGCTATAAAACGGGGGGCTACTGGCTAATATGGTATTATTGAAAGGCCATTTTTATTGAGGGATAGCCGCTATTAAGGCTTTGGTATAAGCGTTTGATGGGCGATAGTACACCTCATCGGCGGGGCCTATTTCTACTATCTTTCCCTTATTCATAACCATTATCCTATCGCTTAGGTAGCGCACTACCGACAGATCATGCGAAATGAAAATAGTAGTAAATCCAAACTCTTTTTTTAAATCATTTAGTAAATTAAGTACCTGCGCTTGTACACTTACATCTAATGCACTCACCGACTCATCACACACAATAAAAGAGGGGTTAACGGCCAATGCCCGAGCCATTACTATTCGTTGCCTTTGTCCGCCACTAAACTCATGCGGGTATCGGTTATAATGGGCAGCGCTTAATCCTACTTTTTCTAACAAGGCGATGGTTCTTTCTTTTCTACGAGTAGCGTTTGTTTCTATAGCATGCACAAGCATTGGCTCTGCTATGGCTTGCCCAATGGTAAGGCGGGCATTTAATGAAGCATATGGGTCTTGAAAGATAAGTTGTACCTCTTTTCTTAAATGTAGCAACTGGCCACCTTTTTGGTGCGTTATATCTTTTCCATTATAAATAATGCTACCGTGCGTAGGATTTATTAATTTAAGTAATGCACGGCCTAAGGTAGATTTGCCACAACCACTTTCCCCAACCAAGCCCAGTGTTTCTCCTTGATGAAGTTGAAAACTAACTGCATCTACTGCTTTTACATACGCCCTAGGGCTACCCCAAAAATTTTTTTGAGTGCCAAACCAAACGGAAAGATTGTTAACCGCTAACAAAACATTATTGGTTTTCTGTTTTGGTATGGAAAGGGTAGCGGTGCTGCTTGAAACAGTGGCACTTTCTTCAGTCATTTGCAACACATTACTTTCTACTGTAAGCGCACTACAATCCATTTTAGAGCCTAAAAAATCACTTACAACGGGTAATCGTTTTCCTCTTGGATGATGAAGGGGGCGGCAGGCTAT
Organism: Bacteroidota bacterium; assembly: GCA_039796695.1. Taxonomy (GTDB): domain Bacteria; phylum Bacteroidota; class Bacteroidia; order Chitinophagales; family Chitinophagaceae; genus JJ008. The sequence goes on along the minus strand of JBDKJF010000017.1, from coordinate 47,797 downwards.
TAGCGCTTTGGTATAGGGGTGCTGTGGATGTTTAAGAATATTGGTAACTGAATTTTGTTCTACTATTTCGCCTTTATACATCACCAATGCCCTATCGGCTATTTGCGCTACTACGCCTAGGTCATGTGTAATAAAAAGCACTGCCATACCCGTTTGCTGTTGTAATTCTTTTATTAATTCCAGTATTGTTTTTTGCACCGTTACATCTAATGCTGTAGTGGGCTCATCGCAAATAAGTAATGCAGGATTGCAGCACATGGCCATTGCCAACATTACCCGCTGCTTTTGCCCGCCGCTTAATTGATGCGGATAGCGGTTATACATTTCGATTGGCGTGGGTAGCTTTACTTTTTCAAACCAATGTATAACCTTTTCTTTTGCTGCTTTTTTAGATAATTGCTGATGTATGCGTACGATTTCAGCTACTTGCTCGCCACAAGTGATAACGGGGTTTAAAGCACTCATTGGCTCTTGAAAAACCATCGCTATTTTATTGCCCCTAATATTTTGCAACGCCTTTTTTGTAAGCGTAAGCAGGTTTACAGGTAGTTGGGTATGGGGCTCTTGAAACCAAATTTCGCCAGATTGATAAATGGCAGGTGGTACAGGTAACAGTTGTAATAGGGATAAAGCTGTAACCGATTTGCCTGAACCCGATTCGCCCACCAGCGCTACAATTTCGCCTGCATGAATGTTTAATGAAAGCTTTTTTAAAGCAGCTACAGGGCCCTGCTCCGATACAAAATCGACTGTAAGATTATTTATATGGAGCAAGGAATCCATTAATCTTTAACTATAGTAATGGCTACTGACTTAGTAGGGGTAGGGTAAAAGGCTCTACACCGGGCACAAGGGGGTTGTGCTGTAGTATCTAATACAAAACTAAACACTTGCCCCTCTTGAATGCTGCTTGGAAATTGACAAGGGTTTTTTAAAGCAAATACACGATTGTATTTTTTCCCGCTGCTTTCGTCGGTCCAAGCAGTGTCTATTAAAGCGGGGTTCATTTCTCCCTCTACTAACTGTATGGTATAGTTCATACAAAGTCCAGCTATGGCAAGCCGGCCTTTGTACACCTTATCTTTTTTGTTGCTTGCGCAATGCAGATTTGCCAGTAAAAAAACACCTGTAGCAAAAAGGGTAGCTAATCGTTTTGTCATTGTATTAAAATTTCAAATGGCGAACCGTCATGCCATCATTCATTAATTGCTTAAGCGATTCAATACCAATTTTAATATGGCGATCTACATATTGTGCTGTAATGGTTTTATCGCTGGCTTCTGTTTTTACGCCTTCTGGTGTCATGGGTTGGTCGCTCACCAATAGTAATGCGCCGGTAGGAATTTTATTATAAAACCCAACGGTAAAAATGGTGGCTGTTTCCATATCAATGGCATAGGCTCTTACCTTTTGTAAGTATTCTTTAAATGGCTCATCATGCTCCCATACCCTACGGTTAGTAGTGTATACGGTGCCAGTCCAATAGTCTACTTCAAAATCTCGTATGGTTGTGGATACGGCTTTTTGTAAAGCGAAAGCAGGTAGTGCTGGTACTTCTGCCGGAAAATAGTCGTTAGATGTACCTTCGCCTCTAATAGCTGCAATGGGTAAAATTAAGTCGCCTAATTTGTTTCGTTTTTTTAGTCCGCCACATTTGCCTAAAAAAAGTACCGCTTTAGGTTCGATGGCTGTTAATAAATCCATAACAGTAGCAGCGGTAGGGCTACCCATTCCAAAATTTATAATGGTAATATTATCGGCAGTGGCGCATTGCATGGGTCTATCTTTCCCAATAATTTCTACCTTATTCCATTCGGCAAACATATTTACATAGCCGCTAAAATTGGTAAGCAGAATATACTTGCCAAAGTTTTCTAATTTTTCGCCGGTGTACCTTGGTAGCCAGTTTTGTACAATTTCTTCTTTTGATTTCATGTATACTTTTTTTCTTAGGAATTAGTTATTGTTATTACCCACCTTAAAATAGGAAGAAAAATTTCTATCAAATTTTGTATGCCAATTAGTACCTAAGCTTAAAATTTGGATAGGTCATTTCTTACCTGCGAAATTAATCATTTACTTTTGAAGCATGGTAACTGTTCATTTTCCGGAGCCCACCTTTAACATAAAAAATGAGAAGGGCAAGGAATATATATATGACACTATTCGAAAAAAGTGGGTGGTGCTAACCCCTGAGGAATGGGTGCGTCAAAATTTTATTCAATGGTTAGTACAGGTTAATAAATACCCCAACGGCTTTATAAGCGTAGAAAAGGAGATACATTTCGGCGAATTAAAAAAAAGGTTCGATGTATTAGTATATAACCATCACCATGAACCTTGGTTGATGGTGGAGTGTAAAAGTATGGAGGTGCCGCTTACAGAAGAGGTACTGCATCAAATTCTGCGCTATAATAGTCGCTTACCTGTGCGCTATTTGGTTATTACAAATGCGCATCAATGTAGAGCATGGATCATAGCAGAGGGGCAATTAACCGAGCTAGACCAACTTCCTGCATTTAGTGCATAACCTGTTTTGGAAAGGTGAGGTACTTTACCTAATTTACTGCTATTCATTCACCAAAACTATTCCTATGCGTAAAATGCTTGCCGCATTGACTGTCCTTGTAATGACAGCCTCTTGTAAAAAAACAGTTACCACCACCGCCGAAGCTTCTATTACTAACCCTGCACCCAAACAAATTGCAGACATTAATAACTACATACGCCAAACACTGCAACAGCAAGGACAATTTAACTGGAACCATGCACCCGCAGAAGTGGTATGGAGTGCCTTAGTGGCCAATGATTATATTCTATCCATAGGTTATAAACCCTCCGCAGAAACAAACATTGATGATAAAATACATACTATTGATATACGCAATGCTGCTTGGAAAGCTGCTAAAGAAAGGGTGTTAGATATTATTTATGCAGAAGAGTATGCCACAAATCCTGCATTAAAAAGAGAAACAATGGAGGTGTGGGAAGAAAACGTATTGCCAGTAATAGATGTAGTAGTAAAAAACTACGCAACCATTGTAAAGCTGCGAGCCTCACCACTCGTTCGTTATGCAGAGCCATTAGGATATGATGAAAAATTAGACATCTCTCTTACCGATTCGGATAGCGGATGTGGTAGTAATACCGCGGATAATGGAATAATAGCTGGTACACATTACACCACTATAGCCCCCAATGCAAAAGCCTCTTGGAATTATGGAATACATGGGGTGCAAAACGCCTGGACTAAGACGACCGGTAGCGGGGTAAAAGTATTTATAATAGATACCGGAATTGAATACGATCAGGAAAATGTAGGCACGGCTTTTAATCAAGGCTATTCTACCGGTAGAACAATAGAGCGAATAGTAACCCTGCCTCGAAGTACCTTTTTAGGTATTCCTACGGGGCCGGTGGAAACCCCTGATGATGCATGTGGGCACGGCACTTCTATGGCGGGCGCTTGTGCCGCACCCAGAGGTACCGATGGTAATGCGGTAGGCGTTGCCTATAACTGTAACCTAGTAACATGCCGTGCAGCGCAAGACGTTTTTTTAGATGCTGCTAGAGAAGCAAAAGGCGTGGCAGATGCTTATACAAATGCGGCTAATCGTACGGACGTAAAAATAATTAGTATGAGTATGGGACGCATCACCAGCAGCTCGCAAGTAACAGATGCTATTAATTATGCCAGCGGTAAAGGGAAATTAATGTTTTGCGCAGCTGGCACCTCATTTGGTTGGGCAGCAGGATGGTATGGCGTAATTTTTCCGGCATGGCTAAATAATGTACAAGCAGTAACTGGCGTAAAGCAAAATACTAATTTTAATACTTGCGATGTATGCCATAAAGGAAGTGAAGTAGATTTTGTAGTAGCTATGGAAAGGGCAGGCGACAATATGCATCCGCTATCATTGGCTATGAGTGGCGATGTGCCTTCTACAGTAGGTGGCTCTTCTGTGGCTACTGCAACCATGGCTGGAATGGCAGCTTTGGTGTGGAGCAGGTATCCCACTCTTACCAGAGATCAAGTAATTGCCAGGTTGCAACTAAATAGCAGTCGCTATCCTACTAAATCAACTGAATATGGTTGGGGGTTATTAAATGTCAACAACGCAACAAATTAAAATGTACACAATGGTTTGCAAGCCTGGTTTATAACACGAGGTTTGCAAACCAATAATGTTGATGATAAATTTTTTCAGTTATCGTTACGGCAAGTGGATTGTTAAATAACGAACAGTTGAGCACTAGGGTATGAAATTCGCCGTTTTCTCCACACACATCCACTTGAAGCGCTTCGAGTGCGCTAATGATTTCGCTGTTTAGTTGTTTGCCAATAAATGATTCGCCCATTACTTCATTACAGCTAACTATGATTGTTTGCATGCCTTCGTCAATCATTTGTAACACTAATTGTTTTCTATCTTCTTTCCAAAGGGGTAGTACAGCCTGCAAGCCAGCCTTGTAGCAAACCATTTCTTCCCAATCTCGATGGGCTTGCAAGTCTATATCTCCAAAAATGGCATGCGATAGTTGGTAATGCTTTTTTAATTCCATTAATGCCTGTGTAAAATACTCTTGATACTGCTGCCAACTACTACTTACAAAGTGAATGGGTAAACCGGCCGCTATTGATTGCTGCTGTAATATTGAAGCGGGTATGCCATGCGAGCGGGAAATTTTTCCTTCTTCATTTAATACATTCAATAATACTTCGGGTTTGTATCCTTGTTTAACAGCTTGGAGTAGGGCAAAGCAACTATCCTTACCACCACTCCATGAGCAAAGGCTTTTTTTATTCATGTATTTTACTCGGGTTGATAGCCTGTATCTTTTAATAAATTTTTTCCATCGGCAGCGGCGGTGGCTAATTCATCGCACCTATTGTTATAAGGATTAGCGGCATGCCCTTTTACCCAAATAAATTTAATGTGGTGCTTTTGTGCTAGTTGATAATATTCTTTCCATAAATCGGGATTTTTTTTTCCGCCTTTAAAATTGGTCTTTATCCAATTACTAAGCCAGCCTTGCTCCACCGCTTTTACCACATACTGACTATCGGAATAGATAGTAATTTGCATGCCTTCTTTTTTCATGGCTTTTAAACCAGCAATAACGGCCATTAACTCCATTCGGTTATTGGTTGTATGCTGGTAACCCTGGGATAATTCTTTGCGATGCGCCCCGCTCATTAATAGCACACCATATCCACCCGGCCCTGGGTTGCCCCTTGCGGCGCCATCTGTATACATAATTACATCCGTTTTCATGGTAGAGATTATACTTGAAATACGCCGGTTTTAAAATCTGGTGTGTTGGGATTATGGTTAGCAGCAGCTATTCCCTCGCTTATCACTTGCCGGGTTGCTGCGGGGTCAATAATAGCATCCACCCACAACCGTGCTGCGGCATAGTAAGGCGAACTTTGTTTGTTGTATTTGTTTTTAATTTCAGTTAATAACGCTTGTTCTTCGGTCTCGGTTATTTGTTTTCCTTTTGCTTTTTGAGAAGCCACTTCTATTTGCAATAATGTTTTAGCAGCAGAGTCGCCACTCATTACCGCAATTTTTGCGGTAGGCCATGCATAGATAAAGCGAGGATCGTATGCCTTGCCACACATGGCATAGTTGCCAGCGCCATAACTATTGCCTATAATAATGGTAATTTTGGGTACTATACTATTGGCAACCGCATTTACTAATTTGGCGCCATCTTTAATAATTCCGGCATGTTCGCTACGGCTGCCTACCATAAACCCAGTTACATCTTGCAAAAAAACGAGGGGCACTTTTTTTTGATTACAGTTTAAAATAAATCGGGCGGCTTTATCGGCACTATCATTATATATAACGCCACCCATTTGCATTTCGCCTTTTTTGTTTTTAACTATTTTTCGTTGATTGGCTACTATACCTACCGCCCAGCCATCAATACGAGCATAACCACAAACAATGGTTTTACCATACGCTTCTTTATATTGGTCAAACTCACCCGCATCTACCATTTGCTGTATAAGGTGTACCATATCATAAGGCTTACCATCCTGCGGAAAAAGGCCGTAAACATTTTTTGCATCAAGCGCTGGAGGCTTACTCACTATTCTGTCAAAACCGGCTTTAGGCTTTTCACCCAGCATGGCCATCATTTTTTTTATATGGTCCATGCAATCTTGTTCTGTTTTAAATTTATAATCTGCAATGCCGCTAATTTCGGTATGGGTATTGGCCCCACCTAATGTTTCGTTGTCAATATCTTCGCCAATGGCCGCTTTTACTAGATAGGAACCTGCTAAAAAAATGGAGCCATTGCCTTCTACCATTAATGTTTCATCGCTCATGATGGGTAAATAGGCGCCACCGGCTACACAAGCACCCATTACTGCGGCTATTTGTGTAATGCCCATCGCACTCATTCTAGCATTGTTTCTAAATATGCGACCAAAGTGTTCTTTGTCTGCAAAAATTTCATCTTGCAGGGGTAAAAAAACGCCAGCACTATCTACTAAATAAATGATGGGTAAATGATTTTCCATGGCTATCTCTTGTAGCCGCAAATTTTTTTTACCGGTTATAGGAAACCATGCGCCTGCTTTTACCGTTTGATCGTTGGCCACTATTATGCACTGCCTACCACTTACGTAACCGAGGCCTGCCACAGTGCCACCGGCAGCACAGCCACCTTGCTCTTCATACATTTCAAATCCGGCTAGTGCGCCCAATTCTATAAAGGGTTTGTTATTATCGACCAAGTATAAAATGCGCTCTCTTGGGGTAAGTTTATTTTTTTCTTTTTGTTTGTCCGCCGATTTTTTGCTGCCCCCTTCTTTTATTTTGTCTAATACTGTTTGTAGAGCGCTTAGTTGTTGCTGCATTAATGCGGCATTGGCATTGAAAGTATTCTCCATACGAAAGCAAGCTTTTATTAAACAAAGATAGGGTAGCCGTTAGCATCTATTAATGGAGGGTTGAAGGTACTAAATAAAAGCCTTTAAGTGTTTTGGTTTTATTCTAATAACTACTACATTAGCAGGGCTATATTAACCTAGTAAACTATGCCCATTCCTTCAGTATCATCACATCGCCTTTTCGGCGAATTACTATCCCTACAAGATGCGTCATTTATACATGCACTCTTAAATTCAGATGGGTGGATAAAATATATTGGCGACCGGCAGATCCATTCTATACAAGATGCGGAAAATTATATAAAACGTATACAAGGGATACCCAATTTTTATTATTGGGTTGTACGCTTAAAAGCTACAAACGAACCTATTGGCATTATCACTTTTTTACAACGAGATTATTTAGCGGATCCCGATATTGGGTTTGCTTTTTTACCCGCTTACCACGGTAAGGGCTTTGCTTATGAAATAACCAATGAATTAATTACACAACTTTTTAAAGTAAAAGCTTGTTCTATTTTACTGGGTATTACCTTGCCTGTTAACACCGCCAGTATTAAACTTTTGGAAAAATTACATTTTCAACTCGAAAAAGAATTTATAAGAGAAAATGAAACGCTTTTAATGTATGTACGAAAAATAAAGTAGCTGCATTAAATACCGGTGTAATTATGAGGAGTTATTTTTCGTAACTCTTTTTTTATCGTCGTATTTATTTTAAGCCCATTGATAAATTGATGGATAAGTTTTTTATCAATTTTAGTTTTTCCACGGGTTAAATCTTTTAAGGCTTCGTACGGATTGGGATAGTTTTCTCTACGCAAAACGGTTTGAATGGCCTCCGCTACTACTGCCCAATTATTTTCTAAATCGGCATTTATTTTTGCTTCATTTATTACCAATTTACTAAGCCCTTTTTCAAGCGAACGAAGGGCAATGATAGTATGCGCTATAGGTACACCTATGTTACGCAATACTGTGGAGTCAGTTAAATCTCTTTGTAAACGAGAAATAGGAAGTTTGCCGGATAAAAATTCCAGTAAGGCATTGGCAACGCCTAAATTGCCTTCGGCATTTTCAAAATCAATTGGATTTACTTTGTGCGGCATAGCAGAAGAACCTACTTCTCCTTTTTTTGTTTTTTGCTTAAAATATTCCATTGATACATAGCTCCACACATCGCGGCTAAAATCGATTAAAATATTATTAATACGCTTTATGCAATCAAAATGTGCAGCCAGGTTGTCGTAATGTTCTATTTGTGTAGTATGTTGTTGACGAACCAATCCTATAGTATCTAAAAAATCGTTGCCAAACTTAACCCAGTTTTTTTTAGGAAAAGCAATGTGATGCGCATTAAAATTACCAGTAGCGCCACCAAATTTTCCAGTAAAAGGTATGCCGATAAACTGTTGTATTTGAGCTTCTATTCTATCTACAAAAACGAGTATCTCCTTGCCTAATCGGGTAGGGCTGGCCGGTTGTCCATGGGTATGTGCTAGCATTGGGATAGCGGCCCAGGCTTTAGCATGTAATTTTAAAGTAGAGGTTAAATTTAGTAGGGATGGAAGGTATTCATATTCCATCGCATGCTTCCAAGCTAGCGGAACAGCGGTATTGTTAACATCTTGCGAAGTAAGTCCAAAATGTACCCATTCTTTGGCGTAAGTAGCATCGCATTTTTCTAATTCATTTTTTAAAAAATATTCTACTGCTTTTACATCATGATTAGTAGTGGCTTCAATATTTTTTATTTCCGCTGCCTGTGCTTCCGAAAAATGTTCAACTAATTGAGTAAGGTGTGCAACTGCTTTGGCAGATAGTTTCAAAAATTTATGCTGTTGTAAAAAACGTAGGTATTCTACCTCTATCAGCACCCTATATTTGATAAGCGCAAATTCAGAAAAATAGGCAGCTAGTTGATTTGCTTGCTTGCGATAGCGCCCGTCTATAGCCGAAATGGCAGTAAGTGCAGTAAGTTCCATTAGTTAATTGTTGCTTGTTCTTTGTTAAGTACCTTTGCGCAACAAAATTAACCGAATTGGAGAAGATAAAGGTTGGAATAGTAAACTATCTAAACACAAAACCATTGCTGTATGGATTACAGCAACCACCCATTAATCAAAAAATTGATTTAGTCGGCCATTATCCGGCTAAAATTGCTGGTATGTTGGTAGAGGGTAGTATTGAATTGGGATTAGTACCCGTTGCTATTTTGCCTACTCTACCACAGGCCACCGTGGTAGGTAATTATTGTATAGGTACAGAAGGAGAAATAGCCTCAGTAGCCCTGTTTAGTGAAGTGCCTTTAAAAGAAATTGAAACGGTTTATTTAGATTATCAAAGCCGTACATCTGTAGCCTTATTAAAATATTTAATGCGGGAGTATTGGGGAATTAACCCACAAATAATAGAAACCGCCAATGAAGATTACCGCACTAAAATAAAAGGAACAACTGCCGGATTAGTAATTGGCGATAGGGCTTTTGAGCAACGAAAGGTTTCCAGTTATATATTTGACCTTGGGCTAGAGTGGAAGGCGCTTACTGGATTGCCCTTTGTGTTTGCCGTATGGGTAAGCACACAGCCGCTTACCGCACAATTTTTAGATGAATTTGATAAAGCCAATGAGTTGGGATTGCAGCATATAAACGAAATTGTAGCAGCGCACCCATTTGGTTTGTATGATTTAAAAAAATATTATAACCTACATTTAAGTTATCAATTAGATGATCGAAAAAGAGCGGCCATGCATAAATTTTTAGCCTTAATATAAAAGCTAGTAATGGCAAAATAATAGAAAAAATTATCCATTTTTTACAGAATAAAAATTGAGTTTCAACTAATGAGTTTTAAAAAGAAATTGTATTATCTGTTTTTTTGTATCAAAAATTTCGGATTTTTTAAGGGCATCCTATTGTGGTTTAAATTTGATGTATTGCAAAAAGAACGTTTTTCCGTTCCCGGGCAAAGCAGGCCTGTACATCTACGTAATAATACCACCGATCATTTTGCGTTTCGACATATTTTTTTATTGAACGAGTACGAGCATATTAATGCTACTAACGTAAAATGGGTGGTAGATGCCGGCGCTAATATTGGACTATTTTCTCTCTTCATAAAAAACAAATTTCCAGCTGCCTCGCTTGTAGCTTTGGAGCCAGAGCCTACTAACTTTATTCAGTTGCAAAAAAATACTGCCGGCATTCCGCACCTATATACCGAAAACAAAGGGCTGTGGAGTAAAGATGCCAAGCTAGAGGTAGTAACACTAGAAGAATTGGGTAAATGGGGTACGCAGGTAAAAGAAACACCCAATGGAAGTATTGATGCCATTTGCATGGAAACGTTAATAGAAAAATATAACATAGATAGAATTGATATTTTAAAAATTGATATTGAAACAAGCGAAAAATTTATTTTCGAACAATACGGTGCTTGGTTACCCAAAGTAAAAATTGTGATTATAGAGTTTCATGATAGATTGTTAGAAGGTACCTCTCGTCCATTTTTTGAAGCTATTCTAAAAGCCTTTCCTCGATTTAGGTATGCACATATAGGAGATAATGTGGTGGTAGAAAATTTAAGTTTATCATGAGCGAAAGCCGTATAAATATCGTGTTTTTAATTTCGTATGATTATGCGTTTATTAAAACCTCCTTGCCATTAGTATATAAGTGGGCTAATGAAATTGTTATTTCCATTGATAAAAATCGCTGTAGCTGGGCTGGCAATAAATATGCCTTTGATGAAACGATTATAGCTTGGATAAAAGAACAAGACATTGATGATAAAATCATCGTTTATCAAGATGATTTTTATGTGCCTTCGCATACCGCTATGCAAAACGAAACTAGGCAACGCCAGCTTTCGGCAAATAAATTTTCGAAGCTAGGATGGGTAGTACAAATTGATGTAGATGAATATTTTTTAAATTTTGGAGCATTTGCTAATCAATTAAAGAAATATAGTCATTACTTAGATAATCCAGCGAAGCAAAAAGTAGATATAGCCGTTCATTGGTTAAATTTATTTAAGCGCAATGAGGAAGGATATTTTGTAGTAGCTACGCCCTTGCAGCCTATTCGTATTGCAACCAACTACCCAGTATACCATGTTGCTAGGGCTACCAATAGTTTTACTATTTTTACACCCTTTATAATGGTGCATGATACCTGGGCCCGAAGCGAGGAAGAGATAATGATGAAGGTTAAAAATTGGGGTCATAAAGATGATTTTGATACCGCCAGTTTCTTTAAAAAGTGGAAAGATCTTACTTCGAAAAACTATAAAACGTATAAAAATTTTAATCCCGTAAAACCGTATTCCGATCTTGGGAAGTTGGTATTCATTAAAGCAAGTTCTATAGAGGAGCTGTTAAAAAATATCTTAATTCCTAAGCCCCATTTTTTTAAGTTAATTATTAAAAATTTAAAACAGAAACTGTCAAAGCTATGGGCATAGGAATTACCAAAATATTGTTTGTAATAAAATTTCGCATGGGGGGGTGGTGGTATACATTGCTATTTAAAAATGCCGGCAAGCGTTTACTTATACAAAAGCCATTATACCTAACACCTAAATTTATTTCCTGTGGCAACTTTGTAACCATTTATCCTAATGCAAGAATTGAAGGAGTGGCTAAATACAATGAAAAAACATTTAATCCCAGTATTCATTTCGCTGATAACGTTTCTATTCAGCAAAATGTACACCTTACTTGTGCCAATAAAATAACCATCGGTGCGGATACCGCAGTGGCAGCCAATGTATCTATTACAGATATAAACCATCCTTATCAAAATATCAATATCCCGGTAGAAAAGCATGATATTGAAGTGGGCGTTGTGGAAATTGGCGAGCATTGTAAAATTTATAATAATGCCGTGATATTGCCTAATGTAAAACTGGGTAAGCATTGTGTAGTGGGCGCTAATAGTGTGGTGATGGCGGGAAATTATCCGGACTATAGTATCTTAACGGGTGCACCCGCTATAATAGTGAAGCATTATAACGCCGCCACAGCTAAGTGGGAGAAAAATAATTTTTGATAAAATAACATATGGAGCAAATACAACAATGCCCAAATTGTAATAGTAAAAACCTGGCAAACTATTTAACCGCACAGGATAGGCATTACGGAAATAAAGGTGCGTTTTCTACTGCAATCTGTAAGCACTGTGGTTTAATTTTTATGAATCCAATGCCTAATAATGTTGAGTTAGCATCATTTTATCCGCCTGCTACATACTATTCCTTTCATGAGTCTATTCAAAATCAGCAAAGCGCTTTTAAACAGAAGTTGTTTAAACTACTATGTATTAATTTCCCTACGCATGATCCTGCATTTGCCTTACCTGGCCGTATAGTAGATATTGGTTGCGGAAATGGTTACTCCCTTACGGCATATAAAAAGGCGGGATGGGAAGTGTATGGCGTGGAACCCAGTGAGGTGGCAGCACAAATCGGAAATGAAAATGGGCTAAATATATTTTGCGGTACTTTAGATGAAGCCAAGTTTCCAGACAATCATTTTGATTATATCAGATCTAATCACTCATTTGAACACATTAATAATCCAAATGAAACATTAGCGGAAATGAAAAGAGTATTAAAAGTGGGAGGCAAAGTTTTTATTGGTGTTCCGAATAGTAGTGGTGCAGTGGCAAAAATTTTTAAAAAATTTTGGTACTACCTAGGATTGCCGGTGCATACCTTTAATTATAATCCCAATACGTTAAGTGAGATGCTAACAAAGCATGGGTTTAATGTAGAAAAAATTTACTACAATTCTACCTGGGCAGGCATATTGGGTTCGCTACAAGTTTATTTATATCGAAATACAACTAAACTTTCTAGCGATGGTTTTTTTTTCAAAGTAAAATTATTTAAGCCCTTGGCTGGAGCTATGGCACGCATTTTAAATTTATTAAAAACAGGCGATTGTATAGAAATAATAGCGTCAAAAAAATAAACTAAACTATCTTGAAAAAAGTATTAATTACTGGTGGTGCCGGCTTTATAGGGTCCAATTTGTCCCTATATTTAATTAGCAAAGGCTATAGCGTAACAGTACTGGATAATTTATCGCCACAAATACATGGGCAACTGCCAGAAGAAAATTCTACGTTGTATCAATCCATTAAGGATAAGGTAAAATTTATTAATGGCACGGTAACAAATAAATCTCATTGGGAGCAAGCCATTGCAGATAATGAAATTATTGTACACCTAGCAGCCGAAACAGGTACCGGCCAGTCCATGTATCAAGTAGCGCATTACACTACTGTAAACATTGGCGGCACTGCCATCTTATTAGATATTTTAGCCAATCAAAAAACAACTGTAAAAAAAGTAGTGGTAGCTTCCTCTAGGGCTATTTATGGAGAGGGAAAATATATTGCAACGGGCATTGGGCCGGTGTATCCCGCACATCGTTCGGCCGACGCTATGGATGCAGGATATTTTGAAGTTACTGTGCCTGGTATTGATGCAGCATTACAATTAGTACCTACAGATGAAGATTCGAAAATTCACCCTTCCTCCGTGTATGGTATTACCAAACAAAATCAAGAGCAAATGGTACTTACCGTTTGTGCCGCAATAGGGATTGATGCTGTGGCCTTCCGTTATCAAAACGTATATGGGCCTGGACAGTCGCTCAGTAATCCGTACACCGGTATACTTTCAATTTTTTCAACATTAATAAAAAACGGTAAGGCTATTAATATTTTTGAAGATGGGAAAGAAAGTAGAGATTTTGTTTTTATTGACGATGTAGTAGCGGCCACTTATTTAGGCATTGAAAACAAAAATGCAAGCGGCGAAGTATTTAATGTAGGCACCGGGGTAGCTACCTCGGTAATAGAAGTAGCCTCGCTTTTAAAAAAATATTACGACGTGGAAGTGCCGTTGCACATAACAGGAAATTATCGAATTGGTGATATTAGGCATAACTTGGCCGACATTAGTAAAATAAAAAGGATGTTAGGTTTTGCCCCCCAAGTAAATTTTGAGGAGGGGTTAAGGCATTTTACTAACTGGGTAAATACGCAGCAGATTGGCGAAAGTAAATACGATACATCTATTGAAGAAATGAAAACAAAAGGCTTGCTTAAATAATTTTATGGGGATCAAAAAAATAATCAACCGACTAAGGTTTCATGCAAAGGCTTTTGTTAGCCCATCTGTTTTTGAGGGAGATGGATTGTACACTATACATAATGCAGGATTTTTAAAAGAAGAAGCATTTGTAAAGGCATACAAAGCTGGCTGCGAAACGATGTCGTGGGGGCATGCGCCACATATAGAATGGAGATTGCACGTGATACTTTGGGCAGCAAAAAATGCATTAAAGTTAGATGGCGATTTTGTGGAGTGCGGTGTATACAAAGGTGGTTTTTGTAATGCGATATTAACGGGCACTGCTTTTGAATCAACCAAAAAAAAATATTGGCTGTTCGACTCTTTTAAATTTCATTTTTATACCGCTAATACCGCTGCTGAAGAAATTGCATATATTAATAAGAAGTATAAAAAATATATTGATGTTTCTTATTTCGATGAAGTAAAATCAAGATTTGCCAATAAGCCAGTAGAAATAGTAGAAGGACTAGTGCCAATAGCGTTGGAAAAATTTTCAACTTCCAAAGTTTCTTTCTTATCAATTGATATGAATTCTACCGAAGCAGAAATAGCCGCATTAGATTTTTTCTGGCATAAAATGGTGCAGGGTGGCATCATCGTATTAGACGACTATGCCCAATATGCACACGAAAAACAATATCAAGCATTGAATGATTATTGTGCACAGAAAGGGATGCATATACTTTCGCTACCTACCGGACAGGGTTTAATACAAAAGATATAATTGAGTGCAGCTTTTAAAAAGGTATTTTTTAAAACATGAATAAAATTGGACTAGTAACTGTATTGTATAAGTGCGATGAAGTATTGCCCGACTTCTTTAAAAGTGTGTACGCACAAGATTTTACCAAGTATGTTTTATATGTAGTGGATAACTCGGCCAACGAAGCTACCAATACGATGCTTGCTTCTTGCTTAGAAAAATACCCTATTGCCGCCTATCAATACATTAACAGCGGAGCCAACATAGGCGTAGCAGCTGGTAACAACATAGGTATTAAAGCGGCCTTAGGAGATGGGTGTACACATGTATTATTGTTAAACAACGATATTGAATTCGAACAACAACATGTTTTCTCTACCCTTATATCTGTTTGCGAAAGAAGTAACCATGCATTAGCAGTACCTTTAATTTATTACTATAATACGCATAAGATTTGGATGGCAGGAGGATATATGGATAAATGGAGGGCACTAGGGGTACATAGCGGTTACAACAAAGATGATGCCCCAACCTATAAAAAAGGAAAACGAATTACTTATGCCCCTACTTGCTTTATGCTGATAAGCAAAAAAGTATTTGAACAAATAGGAGTGATGGACGAAAAATATTTTGCTTATTATGACGATACAGATTTTGTGTATAGGGCAACACAAGCAGGCTTTACAATGTATTACGAACCTTCAGTATCACTATTACATAAAGTTTCTTCCTCTACGGGGGGAGATAGTGGCTTTTATGTTTATTATGCAAGCCGTAATAAGATTTATTTTATACGCAAAAATTTAAAGCATATTTACAAAGTAGCCTCAATACTATACTTTTTTTTATCTCGTATCATTTTTTGGTTAAAGTATGACAGTGCTAATCGCAAAAAATTAATACAAGGTACTAAGGATGGCTTTCGCTTATCGTTATAAAATGGCGTTTACGTTTTTAGCTATAGCTCCCCAATAATAGTAGTTGTAATAAGCTTGCGGGGTAGTGCTAGATATTTCAATAGCAGACAAAATATGCTGTACAAATGTGGGCCAATCACTATCGGTACTTACATGTAGTTTATCGCCACACACTTCTTTTACAATGCCAGCAGCACCACTTGCCGTAGCTACCACCGTAGTGCCATAGGCTATAGCCTCTACCATTTTTGTTTTTATGCCACCGCCAGATTGTACAGGGTTTAAAAATAAATCGGCCCCTTTAAAGTAGCATTCTATGTCATCTACAAAGCCAGTATAGATGATGTTTTTACCTGAAAAAGCTTTTAAATGATCGAAGCTTGGCGGCAACCCTTTTCCACATATTACAATTTTATACTTAAGCTTTGTTTGTAATAATAGCGGATTAATATGATGAATGATAAATTCTATGGCATCAGTATTGGGTTTATAATCTAGTGCGCCATTAAATAAAAGTATCTTCTCATCTACTGCAATAGAATGGGTGGCTACCAGTTTTTCTCTACACAGTTTTTTGTCGTTCGGGTAGGCATTAATAGGTACACCAAATGGCACATCAAAACATTTGCTTGCAGGTAGTGACATGGTATTGATACAATAGTGTTTTTCTTCCGGCGAAATAAAGAATACACCATCTGCTTTTTTAAAAGCCCAGGTTTCGTATTTTTTTAAAATAGGCCACCACCATTTACGCAACGATTTAAAGCGGAGGTATTCTATATTATGCGAGTGAAAAATAGTTTTTACGCCTGTTCTTTTTTTAATGGCAAATGCTAGCCATGCATAATAGGGGTGTTCCCATATAATGCACTCGATATGGTGCTGCTTAACGAAGTTTGTAATTTTTTTAATTAAGCAAATGTTATAATACCGGGAAGCTCCATTGCCCAATATGGAATGTAAAGAGTAGTTAGTAACTAACTCCTCCGCATTGCCTTCAACGGTTATCACAGATAATGCTACTTCTTGCCCTAGATAATCTAAAAACTGCGCTATCGATTTTTGGCCGCCGCTTTTATAAGGCAAGTAAGCATACGGCATTACATCCAATACTTTTTTTGCTGTACTCACTATTGTTTTTTAGCAGATTTCCAGGCCATAAAAAGCCCCCCAAATAAAGAAATTAAAATAACGATGGAAGCAATGTACATAATGCTTTTACCACTTTTTACAGAGTCTGGTTCAAACTTAAAATGGATTATATGTTTTCCAGCGGGTACACTTAAGCCTCTTAACACGTAATTTGCATTTACATAGTTTACTTTTTTATCGTCAATGTATGCGTTCCATCCTTTTGGGTAATATACTTCACTAAAAACAGCAAATTGATTACTAGTGCTATTTGACTCATACTCCATATTGTCATTATCAAACTTTACCAATTTAATATAAGCAGTAGAATCTTGCTGTGGTTGCACTATCGCATCAGCAGCACCTTTTTCAATTATAGCGGTATCTTTTAATTGGGTAGTTCCAATGGCTTTTAGCGAGGCTACTCTGTCTTCTACCAGCCTAACATTTTTTACTAACCAACATGCGCCAAACGCATCGGGGTTTACGATTAGTGCTGGTTGTCCTGTTTGTTGGTCAGGTACTATTACATACTTAGTATTTAGCATGTTTAATACCTGCGGATTAGGGGCGCCGGATAAATATTTTTCAATAATATCTTGATAAATGCGCAGTTTAGCAGGGTGATACCCGCCTACTGATTTATGAAAGTAAGAAGTTCTAGATTCGCTAAAGGTGCTACCATTTGAGCTGCCTGCCATATTAAACACTCTGTAATGCGCAGTAGTGTCTTGTTTAATTTGTTTATCAATAGTGGAGGCCTCAAAATTTTTACCTTCATAATCATCTGTAGATACATAGGCTTCGGTAGGCAAATAAGCTTTACTAACGCCAAATATTTCAACAGAACTAACGATTAATAAAATGATAGCTGCAACAATCGGCTTAATCATATTTTTTAAATAAAGCCAAATAATGGCTACCGCAAACAGAGCAAAGCCGATGGTTCTTAATAATTGTCCGCCAAACATGGCCTTTCTATCCGCCTTTAAACCAGATACAATTAAGCGGCCCATTTCGTCAGATCCGCTTTTGTCGGTATAACCAGCAATAATCTGTGCATCTATTGGCGAATGGTAACTAAGGCCAAAGTACATTAAGGTTAATACACCTAATAAGCCGGCTATAGTATACAAAATCGGTTTTATGTTTTGTTGAATAAAGGCTTTGCTTTTTTCTACAAACAATAATTGTTGTAATGCAAGTACGGCCATAATGCCCATGGCTACTTGTGGTATTACCTGTGCAAAAGAGGGAGCTCTAAACTTGTTGTAGAGTGGTAGATTTTCAAATAAAAAAACATTGAAGCCTGCAAAATTTTTACCCCAACCCATCATTATGCCCAGTAGTGTAGCAGCCAATAAGCCCCACCTAAGGGGTGATTGAATTAATACAAAACCTAAAATGCCAAATAGAAAAATAGTAACGCCTAAATAGGCAGGCCCTGATGTATATGGTAAGGCGCCCCAATACTTTGGTAAACTAGTAGCCATTTGTATAGCATTGGCTTCATCTACACCTCTGTTAACAAGCTTAGAAACGACTGCTGAATTTTCGTTCAACGTTTTGCTACTGCCACCACCAAAAGCATTGGGCATAAGTAGTGTAAAGGTTTCGGCCTTACCTAAACTGTATTCAAAAGCATAACTAGTATCAAGCCCGGATGTTTTTACTTTTTTTACATTATCTCCTTCTATCTCTACCTCTTTACCGCCACGCATAGTAAACTTGCTGTACTCAGAAGTAGTTTTTAATACTAAAGCATTGCCGGCTAATGCAATAATTGCAGATAGCGCTGCTATACCACTTGCAATGCCAATATGTTTCCAGTCTTTTTCCTTTATCCATTTAATTAAATAACCAATGGACATTAGTACGGCAATTATAAATAAATAATAAGTAACCTGTAAGTGATTAACGGAAATTTGTTGATAAGCACCAAAGGTGGTAAGCGCAAAGCCTAGCCAATATTTTTTTTCGTATAAAGAAATGAGGCCGGCTAATACTAATGGAACAAAGGCTGTGGCTAACATTTGTGTATCATGTCCAGCCGCTACTATTACCGGATTATAGGTAGAGAGCGAATAAGCAATGGCGGCTAACATGCCTAATACAGGCTTTACCCTAAGCACAATACATAGTAGATAAAAAAATACACATGCTAAAAAGAAAAAATTGACTGGCTTAGGTAAGCCTAACGATAGTATTGATACAGTGTCTGGTAAAATGCTTTTTCCGCCCAGCGCCACTTGGTAGTTTGGCATGCCTCCAAAAAGGTTTGGGTTCCACATAGGCCATTTACCATTTTTGGCAAAATACTCAAAGGAGTTTTGGGCCATACCTTTCCAGCCCACAGTATCATGCTGGTCTAACACATTACCTTCCATGGCCGGCCAGCAAAATGCCATCGCCACCACCATAAAAACTACTAAGGCAATTAGGTGTGGTATTACTTTTTTTAACAGCGTATTGTTCATATACCTATATGTGTGTTTAGCTGACAAAATAATGCTATTTTACACTAAAATAACCCATGCGCTGGCTTTTATTTTTATCAAGATTGGCCCTAATTTGTGGCTTTTGTATTCTATTATGGCTTTTATTGGCGATGTTTAAAACCGATAGCCTAGATACCTTTACGGCTACCATTATTATCATTGGATATTTTATGGGGGGTGTTTTATTGCCACTTACCAACCTTTCTTATTTGCTGGTGTTTTTACTTAAAAAAAAACTTACGGATTGGGTACCTCGTTGGCTCATCATTGCCAATGTGATAGGTTTAATCGTTTTCATTTATTATATCTTTTATCTTAATGATCCATACTATCATCAAAAATAAACCCACCCGCCTTTTTATTATACTGGCCGGATTGTTTATTACTAATGCTTTAATAGCCGAGTTTATCGGGGTTAAAATTTTTTCACTTGAGGGTACACTTGGCTTGCAGCCTGCCCAACTAAAACTTTTTGGTAAAGCCTACTCATTTAATTTAACCTGTGGCGTATTGCTATGGCCTATTGTATTTATAATGACAGATATCATTAATGAATATTATGGCCCCAAAGGCGTACGGTTTTTAAGTTGGCTTACCATTTGTTTAATAGGGCTTGGGTTTGTAATGGTTTTTTTGGCTTTACAAACGGTACCTAACCAATGGTGGATGGGTAGCAAAAAAGAAACTGGAATAGAAAATATGAATGTGGCCTTTAACGGTGTATACGGGCAAGGCTTGGGTATTATTATTGCGTCAATGACTGCTTTTTTGCTCGCACAGTTTATTGATGTATTTGTATTTCATAAAATAAAAAAAGCCACTGGAGAAAATAGAATTTGGTTGCGAGCTACTGGTTCTACATTAATATCGCAATTAATAGACAGCTTTGTGGTGCTGATCATTGCATTTTACTTGTATCCTAAATGGGTAAAAGGGCAGGGGGAGCCCTGGCCCTTTGATCAGTTAATAGCCATTTGCATTGTAAATTATATTTACAAGTTTATCGTAGCCATCTTACTTACGCCAGTTATATACTGGGTGCATGTACTTATTGAAAAATACTTGGGCCACGAAAAAGCAACCGCAATGAAAAAAGAAGCAATGGGATTGTGATTTATTTAAAGCAATGTTGCGACTATCAATTTGTCTCGGGCTGTTTACTACTTTGGAAAACGAGCCGCAATATGTTTACCGTATTTATCCGTGCATAGAAAAAAATAGTTGAATGCTATGTAGCAAAAGCCACTATTCTTTCTTTATCATTTTTGCTACAATTTTATCAATAGGTAATGTAAGTGCATCTTCATCAAAATCGTGCCAGTTAATAAAACGAGGATTTTCTATGGCTTTGGTTTCTTCGTATTGCATCATTTGCGCATCATCAAAATCAAAAGGTGAGTTGCCAAGTCTTCCTTTTAATTCTTCTAAAGCCTTAACTGCATAATAAATGGAAAGTATTTGATAATCTGTATTAAAAGCAGAAACTTGGAAATAGTCTGTCGTGTAAATATGTTCGCCAACGGCTATTTTTAAATGAAGCTCCTCCATAAATTCTCGAGCAAGGCATTCTCTTGTTCCTTCTCCAAGCTCCAAGCCACCTCCCGGAAATTTTGTAATACGCATGCCTCTAATTAGTTCGTCGCTAACCAGTATCTGTTTTTGATCATTAATAAGTATGCCATAAACTCGTATGCTGAAGTTTTTCATAAAGGCTGTTCTAGTTTAGTACACTTAGCTTTTAAAAGAATAGTGTAAAGTTTTAGCAATTGATTACTTGCCTGGCGGAGCAAAGGCTTAGTGCGATTAAAATATTTTTTTTCTCAGAAAAAACCAACCAATTACCAGTGCCACACCTAATGATAAAAAAGCGACAATGTAAAAAGCGTATTGAGAATGTTCAAATCCGCTCGGTACATTCATTCCAAATAAACTGGCTATTAATACCGGAAAAGTAAGTACAATCGTAATTACGGATAAGCGTTTTAATACCTCACTTTGGTTATTAGCAATAATACTAGCAAATGCATCTAAGGTACTGCTTAATATGTTGGTATAAATATTTGCCATCTCCAATGCTTGCGCATTATCAACCACTAAGTCATCTAAAAATTCTTTTTCTTCTTCGGTTAACCCTAAAAAATTGGTACGGGCTAGTTTCATAAGTACCATTTCATTAGAGCGAAGGGCCGTAACAAAGTATACCAAGCTCTTTTGTATACGCATTAATTGCAAAAGATATTCATTCCGACTGGCACCGTATAATTTTTGCTCCAGCATATTGCGGCGCTGATTTATTTCTTTCAGGTGCTCCATATAGTTTTGCACTATTTTTTCAAATACCTTTAGCACCATCATATTCTTTTTATCTGGATGGCGATTTTGAAACGTATTCAAGAATTTTTTGATGGCCGCATTTTCAAAAGAGTTAACCGTAACAATCTGGTTATGGGTAAGTATAATGCAAATTGGAATGGTAATATAATATGCATCACTATCGTTAAATGAATTGTTTTCAGTGGGTGTTTTAATGACAATTAATTTTACATTGTCGTCTTCTTCAAATCGGCTTCTTTCATCAATGTCTAAAGAGTCGGTTAAAAAGTCAATCGGTATATCTAACTTTTCTGATAAAGCTAAAAATTCTTCATGTTTTAATGGAGGCAGCACATTTACCCAAGAGCCATCTTCTGGTTTGGTAATTTCTATCGTTTGATGATTGATATTTTTAAAATACTGTAGCATGTGCTGTACAAAGGTAGGGGATAGCGGTAAGATGTAGGTACTGGAACCAAACAGTTGGCACTAAACTTTTCGAATTTTATTATTTCATTCTAATACTTGCTATATATAGAATAGCTGATTTGAAAAAAAGAGAAAGCGAATTCGATAAAAGCTAATACAATCAAATATTACAAACGTTGTTTAATAATTTCTAAATGGTGATAAGTATGGTATATTGTAAAAAAGCCCAATTCTCTTAATGTTATTTTTCCGAGGAGGGGATGGGGAATGATGTATTGATCTAATTCCTCATCATGCCATTTTTTTTGAATCGTCAGGATTAAGGCATCCATTTTTTTATGAAAGGCTGCCACCGTTTTTTGTTTTGTGTTAGTGGTGGGTATAGGTTTGGGAATAAAAACACCACTTGCTTTTCCGCCTGCAAGCAGTTTTTGTTTGTATTTTTCTACCAATGTATTGTAATCATTCGATGGGCGATTGGGCTTGCCGCCGTATAATTTTACTACGAACTTTGGCAACCGATAAGCTAATAATGTAAGGCGGGTAGATACGGTTAGATGGTGGATATGTTGCGCAATACTCCATTTTTGTGGGGGCTGCAGAAAAAAATCTTTTTCGTCAATCAAATCGCAAAAAGTCACGAATGTGTTTTTAGCAGTTTGTAAATTAGAAATTATCGTTGCTTGAGAAACAATGTTTTTCATTTTTAAAAAATTTCAATGGTACCTTCGTATACTTTTTCTGCGGGCCCACATAGCCAGATGTTTTTAAATTGGTTGTCGCCTACTTTGTCAAATTCTACAGATAGTTTTCCGCCCAATGTTTTTACTTCCACTTCATTAAAACCGTTTTCATTGTGATAGCAAACCAAGGCTGCCGCGGTAACACCGGTACCGCAGGAGTAAGTTTCCGCCTCCACCCCTCGCTCAAAAGTGCGAACAATAATTTTATCGGCTTCGGTTTCTTGCTCTACAAAATTTACATTAATACCATCGGTAAAAAATTCTTTACTGTTTCTAATTTCAAGCCCCTTTTTGTACACATCTAATTTCATTACATCGGTTTCTAATTTAATATAATGAGGTGATCCGGTGTTTAAAATATAATCGTTATGAAATTTTTTGATGGTCGATACGTCGTTCATTTTTAATGATACAATACCATCTATATCAATTTCCCCCTCATGTGCACCATCCGAAGCTAAAAAATGGTAAACATCTTTTCGTATTCCCATCTGACTGGCAAATTTAATCATACATCTTCCCCCATTACCACACATACTACCTTCGCGGCCATCCGCATTGTAATATTTCATTTCAAAATCATACCCATCTTTTAGCTGCAATAGCATTAATCCATCGGCCCCTATACCAAACCTCCTATCGCAGAGTTGGCGTATTTGTTGGGTTGAAAGTGCATAGGTTTCATTACGATTGTCGGCAATAACAAAATCGTTGCCAGTGCCTTGATACTTATAAAATTTTAGCTGCATAGTTGTGTAGTAGGGTTTTACCAGTAACTAGTAAGGGGTTTTTTTCTGCGTTGTGTATCTATTTTTATCGTATCACTTTTATGAACCGCAATTAGATGGAACCAATTAGTGATACTATTTTTTGATAAAGAAAACTGTGTATGCTTAACAGCTGCTATCTCATTTTAGCTTGCTTAAATATTTTTATCAAAAATTTCAATAAACTTTTTAATTAAACTTTCCACGGCTGCCTTACCATCTTTAGAAAATGTTTGATTTACTCGATTGGCCACTATGGCGTTTATGGCTAAGCAATGATGGCCTAATAATTTTCCTAAGCCATAAATAGCAGAGGTTTCCATTTCAAAATTCGTAATGCGATGCTGCCCAGAACGGAAATCGGTTAAGCGCTTAATGAGTGTGGGATTTTTTACTCCAAGGCGAAGTACCCTTCCCTGCGGACCATAAAAGCCAGGACAGGTAACCGTAATGCCCTGATGAAAATCTTGTACAAAATGCTTAATTAAAGAACCGGCACATCCACTTATGTAGGGGATACCTATTTGCGATTGTATTTGTGTTTGTGTAATAAAAGAGTGTAACAGATGTTTTTCTTGTTCGTTTTGTTCATGCCGATAAAAATTCAGTAAATTATCTATGCCAAGGCCGTGTGTAGAAGCAACAAAGCTATCCACCGGAATGTCTGCTTGCAACGAACCAGAAGTGCCAATGCGAATGATGTTGATTGCACGCAACTCTTTTTTTATACACCTGGTTTCAAAATCTATATTTACTAAAGCATCTAACTCATTTAATACAATATCAATATTATCTGGCCCAATGCCAGATGATAATACAGTAATTCTTTTTTTTCCAATAGTGCCGGTATGCGAAACAAACTCACGGTGCTGCCTTTTTACTTCAATACGGTCGAAAAATTTGCTAACCTCCTTTACTCTATCGGGGTCGCCCACGGTTACCACAGTATTGGCTACTTCATGGGGCGTAAGATCTAAATGGTACACTGCACCTCGTTCATTAATAATTAATTCAGATTCGGGTATACGATTCATATTATTTTGATTTTTGGTTGATGGCCAAATGCGGAAAACATTCTATATTTGCCATCCGGTTTCAAATCTAAATTCTTAAATCTGAAATTGGAAATAAAAATGGTCCTGTGGCCGAGTGGCTAGGCAGAGCTCTGCAAAAGCTCCTACAGCGGTTCGAATCCGCTCGGGACCTCAATAAGTAGCTGTAAGATTTTCTTGCAGCTATTTTTTTTGTAAACACCAAGATGTGTTAAGCAAATAGCTTTAGTAGAGTAAGTGGTTAATGCCTATTTAATTAATTATTGAATTATAACTTGCTTGCCATTCAATGTTCGCAAAGAGTCTACTAAACGAGCCGTATCCGAAGGGGTGGCGGGTAATATTAAAAATAATTGATAGGTGGTAGGATTATTTTTTTCAAGCACTACATTCCAGCCAAAGGTTTTTAATCGGGCAAAGCGTTTATGTGCCCTAGTAGAATCAGATTGCTCTAATACAAATTTGTAGCTACCCGTGGGGACACTGGTGGTAGTACCGGCAAGCGTATTAGAAGATTGGTTTTTATTTACCGCTTCCTGGCTATTTGGTTTTATGCTTTGTGTGTTTTTTCCTTCGTTATGTTTGTTTGATCGGTTGTAGATTGCATAACCTCCCCAAATAGCTAAAGCTAAACCACCTAAGCAAAGGAAAAAAACGAGGGCATACATGCCCGCTTTTTTATCGCTCTTTTTTTTGCCATAAAATAGGTCGCTAAAATTATGCTGCACCTCTTTTTTGGATAGTTTATTATCTTCCTTATGGCTTGGTTCTTTTAATGATTCGGGAAGTACATGGCCAGAGGTAAAAGTGAACTCATTAGATGATTTTGATAATGTGCCAATTCCTTCAAATAAAAATGGTTTTCCAATATTTAAAAACTGTTTCGCTAACTCTAAATGAGAATCTAAATCGGCCGAGGCTAAAGGTTTAATTTTGCCAGATTCGGAAGAGATATAGGCAATTAATGCGGGATCTTCTCCCTGGGTTTTGTTGTAAGTAAACTGTACCCCATCCAAAAGCAATGGGCTGGTTTTATTGTCTGTTAGCGTTACGGCAGTATGGTTTTCTAAACTAAAAGTGCCAATACCGGTTAAAGCAAGTTTACCATTACTGTATAAATATTGCGCAAGAAGCGGGGCTATTTTCAAAACCAATTTATTTAGCCTCTAATATACACAATTTACTGGCCTATGGCAATAAGCAGGTAAACAAAACTTTATCTTTGTGGCATGATTACGACTGAGGAAGAGAAATTTTTAGTTTGGTGGCAGGCCAATCGAGTGTATAAGAAAAAAGTGTTGGGCTATTTGGCCGCAGGGCTACCTTTAGGAGTAATAATGGCGGGTACTATTTTTTTTACTTACTTCTCCAATTGGTACAAGCGGGCTGTACCTTTAATAAACATGCGTCCTACAGGGGTATTAGTAGTGCTTATTGGGCTATTGTTAATCATCATTTTTATGGTTGTTTTCTCCGCCCGGCATAAATGGGAAATGCATGAACAACGTTATCAAGAGCTGCTTTCTAAAAGAGATTTGCGGTGATTTCCGTAATCTTGCAGCGAAATTTCAAAAGTATTTGTCTTAACTTATCAAATTGCGTAAATGAAAAGAGTAATTCTTGTTTTTACCGTATTAGTGTTTGCTACCTTAACCATTGGCTCTTGTACTAAAGATGATACTTGTACCGAAAAAACGGTACAAAGCGAAGAGGGTGCAATACTTACCTATGCCAGTAACAATGGTATTACGGCTACCCGCCACAGTTCGGGTATGTATTATCAAATTATAACTGCGGGCGATCCTGCTAAAACGCCTACTTTAGCGTCTACTGTTAGTGCGAAATATACTGGCAAATTGATGGATGGTACTATTTTTGATTCATCCGCTACGGCTATTTCTTTTCCATTAAGTGGCGTAATAGCCGGTTGGCAAATGGGTTTGCCGCTTATAGGTAAAGGTGGGCGTATTAAACTAATCATCCCATCATCATTTGCCTATGGATGCAGCGGAAGGTCAAGTATACCACCTTATGCCATTCTGTATTTTGATGTTGAATTAACCGATGTACAATAGTCCAACCAAAACTATCTGTTTGTGAAAGAATCCCTCGCTTAGGCGGGGGATTTTTGTATTACTTTTAATTAAAATTAACCAAGTGCCATACCAAGCCATATCTACTTTTGATATATTTAAAATAGGGGTGGGGCCGTCCAGTTCTCACACATTAGGCCCTTGGAGGGCCGCACAGCGTTTTGTACAAATGTTAGAGGACAAAGGCTACGCATCTAATGTTATACAAATAACGGTTGTACTCTATGGGTCTTTAGCCAAAACTGGCAAGGGGCATGGTACCGATGTAGCTATTTTATTAGGCTTAAGTGGTGATGATCCGGTAACTTTTGAAGTGCAGCACATTGCTGCTAAAGTAGAAGCCATTTACCATCATAAAAAAATAAACCTGGGGGGCAAGCATGTTATAGATTTTAATTCCGATAACGATATTCAATTTTTGTATACCGAAACGCTTCCTCACCATCCCAATGCCGTTACTTTTTTGGCCACTACCAGTAATAATGAGTCTATCGCCGATACTTATTATTCTATCGGAGGCGGATTTGTAGTTAAGGAAGGCGAAAAACAAGATGCTATTTCTACCAAGCAATTACCGTTTCCCATCAATACAGCTGATGATCTTCAACATTGGTGTATTAAAACGGGCTTAAGCATTAGCGAAATTGTGTTGGAAAACGAGTTGGCTTGGCAATCAGAAAAAGCAATAAAAGATGGCCTATTGAATATTTGGAATGTAATGAAGGCAAGTATTTATCAAGGCTGTCATACTAAAGGCATGCTACCAGGTGGTCTTTTAGTAAAAAGGAGAGGCGCAGAATTAAATAGTAAACTTATTGGCAATGCTACTTATGTGAATTATGACGAGTGGATGACGGCCATTCGAAAAGGAGGTGGTGGCTTTCAATACACCTTAGATTGGGTAAGCTGCTTCGCCTTAGCTGTAAACGAAGAAAATGCCTCCTTTGGTAGAGTAGTAACGGCACCTACGAATGGAGCGGCGGGAGTAATACCCGCCGTATTACAATACTATCTTACCTTTTGTAATGATACCGCTAGTACCGAAAAAGTAATTTCTTTTCTATTAACCGCAGCTGAAGTAGGATGCATTTTTAAAAAAGGCGCTACCTTATCGGCCGCTATGGGGGGCTGTCAGGCAGAAATTGGAGTGTCATCGGCAATGGCGGCAGCGGGCCTTACCGAATGTATGGGTGGCACACAAAAGCAAGTGCTAATGGCTGCCGAAATTGCGATGGAGCATCATTTAGGACTTACCTGCGACCCTATAGCTGGGTTAGTACAAGTACCCTGTATTGAAAGAAATACGATGGGTGCAATAAAAGCTATTACAGCGTCGCAACTTGCGCTGCAAAGCACTCCTGATTTTGCTAAAGTTTCGCTTGATGCGGTGGTGAAAACAATGTGGCAAACAGCCCTTGATATGAACCATAAATATAAAGAAACTGCCGATGGTGGTCTTGCCGTTAATGTGCCACTTAGTTTGCCAGAATGTTAATGCTTTTGTTTTTTGTATTAATAATTTTATTTGTTAATGGCAATGTGTAACTTTAAACTCATACACCAAAAAAGTATTGTATTATTTTAAACCTTTATTATGGCTACCAAAAAAAAAGCTCCCAAAAAAGCAGCACCTAAAAAGGGCGTAAAAAAAGCTATAAAGAAAAAAGTCACAAAGCCTGCAGCAAAAAATGCTACTAAAGTGCCCGCTAAAAAAACGACCAAAAAGAAAGTGGTGAAAAAGTCGGTATCAAAAAAAGTGATCAAAAAGAAAGTGGTAAGAAAAGCGGCACCTAAAAAAGTGGCTAAAAAGAAAATAGGTAAAAAAGCGACACCTAAAAAGGCTGTAAAAAAAGAAGCGCCAAAAAAGGTGGTAAAAAAGAAAATATCCAAAAAGCCTGTTGCCAAAAAGAGCATAAAAAAAATTGCCTCCAAAAAAGCAGTAGCCAAAAAGCCAATTGCTAAAAAAGCGGTAGTAAAAAAGGCGGTGGTAAAACCTGCATCTAAGCCCATCACTCCAAAGCCTGTTGCTAAAAAAAATGCTCCCGCTAAGCCGAAGCCCGTTGAAAAGGCAGCTCCCATTGTATTAGCCCCCATCGAGGAGGTAGTTATTAACCCAACGCATACTTTGGTTGAAGAATCCATTGTGTTGGCTGATATGCAACCTGAAGTGCAACACGAAGAGCAGCCCGAAGAACAACCCGGAGAGCAACTCTCTATGAATTTGGGTATGGATGATGACCATAGCAATGGATAAAATGATAGTAACGTTTATTTTAAAACTTCACCACAGGGTGAGGTTTTTTTATTGTCACATATCAAATTCCCAAACGGTTCTATAGTTTCCATTTTTTTCAACATAGTTAAGAAAGGAGTTGAAAAAGCTATCTCCCCCAATGGTAGCGCTATCGCCAATTACGTAAAGTTGCTCTTTAGCTCTTGTAATGGCTACATTCATTCGGCGGTAGTCTTTTAAAAAACCAATCTCTCCTTCCTCGTTACTACGAACTAATGATAAAATAATCGTTTGCTTTTCCTGCCCTTGAAAACTATCAATAGTGCTTATGCGTAGGGTAGATGGTAATACTTCTTTAGCCGAAGTTACTTGCCCAGAGTAAGGGGAAATAAAAGCAGTGGTAGTGTAATTCAAGGCTTCTCTTTCTATTAACTGCTGTATAATATTTAGCTCTCCTTCGTTTTGTAGACTTATACCGTCTGGGCCATGTTTTTCGTTATAACCAGCGCCAGCAGTATCTATAAACGTTATGTGTATACTGGAATTTTTTAATTGAAGCGGAGTTAATAATTGATTAGCGTAAAAATAATGGCTGCAAAATCCAGCAATTGCTTCTCGCATTCTATACTGTGTGTTCAATAAATAATTGGCAGCTACCTTGGGGTACGCTATTTCTAAAACGGATTGATTAAAGCCTAGTTTCTCAGCTTCTTTACTTAGCACCGTAGGCGGTAGTTGTAAATGGTCGCCGGCTAGAACAATTTTTTGTGCCAACGGAAAAATACACCAGGCTAAGGGCTCCAAGCATTGTCCTGCCTCATCAATAACTAATGTATGAAATGTAATGTTGTTAATAGCCGAATCTTGTAAGCCAATAGGTGTACCCGCAATTACCTGTGCTTCCTCATACAGTTTATCTTCGTTATAGGCCTGTAGTTTTTTTATTTCGGTGCGAATATTTTTTACTTCTTTAAACAAAAGGTTTCGTTGCTCTCTTTCAGCTTTGCCAAAGCTACGTTTATACTTTAAGGCCATACGACGAAATTCTTCGGCTCTTTGTTTTAATTGCTTTATTTCTTTTTGTGCTTTACTATTATTTAATCTTCCTTCGGGTGTATGTGCAAATACGGCTTCATCTGTTTTATTGGTATTGCCTATGCGCAACAAGCGAACACCTTGTTGTAGCAAGCCCTTCGCTATATTATCTACGGCTGTATTACTGGGGGCAGACACCAATACTTTTTCTCCGTTATGTATCAGTTGTACAATGGCCTCTATTAAGGTGGTTGTTTTGCCCGTACCAGGCGGGCCATGTACGATTACCAAGTCTTCGTTTTGTACAATGGCATTAACGGCTTGTTGTTGGCTTTCGTTTAGGTTTTTATTGGTAAAGGTTAGAGTTGCTGTCATACCGTGCTTGTTGAGGTATGACGTAGTGTTCACTTTTTTTTCTAGGACCCCAGCAAAATCATCGCCGTGTAATTTTTCAAATAACTTATAAACAGGTTTGTTGCCTTCCAATTCTTGCAAGGCTTTTTTCATAATGGTGGTAGTGCGGGTATCGGGTGCCAGCTTTATACCTACACCGTTGTCTTCTATCCAATCGGGAAAGTCGGGAGCAAATAAACGGAACTCCCCATTCTTACCATCGAGGTTTAGTAGTATGCCTTTTATAGGTTCTTCACCTGTTAAAAAACATTCAATGGCGGCACCATCTCTAAATAGGTTGGCTTCGGGTGGAAAACTGAGTTTGAAATTTATTTCAGGATAATCGGCATACCCAAAATTTTTACGGGTTACGATGATGGGGTGCAGTGCCAGCCCTTCGGCCTTTAATTGCTTTAGCGAATGTGCCTGATCTAATTGGTATCGATTAGCCTGCTCTTTTTCTTCGATGTTAATGCAGGTGATTAGTTTTTGTAAGTGTTGATGCATACTATTGGGTAAAGATAAGTAGCGAATAGATAACTGTGTTTACGCATTTGGTGAATAGCATTACACCACGATGAAGTGGAGTGGCTTAGTTTAAGTAGGGGGCACAGCGCAAAAGGTGATGATAGTAGCTGTGAAGCTGCATCAATCCATACCTGTAGGCAACTGTTCCGTAGTCTTATGTTTATTTTTAAAATCTAACAAAATAGAAAGTTGAAAAAATTTTCTACCGCTTTCATCATTTATTCGATAATCAAATTGACTTAACCAACCCGTTTGTATTGTAAAAAAGTTGGAGAAACGATAGCCGCCACCTAAAAACAAACGGTTACGTTCAAAGTAGGGAGCTTTGTTGGTAAAAAATAATTCGTTGGATGTGTTAAGGTAAAATGTTTTGGGTTCTATTTTTTTCTTTTTTAAAGGCAGCGTAGCACTTAGTCTATAGCGAAAGCGGTTACGGTAGCCATTACTCGTCCAGCGCTGCTCGGCTCGGTAGCGGTGTTCAAATTTCAATCTCTTCTCAACTTGGGTCATGGTTAGTTGTAGCCAGCTTCTAAACTCATCGTTGGCCATGGGAGTTTTAAAATTTCCTCCGGCTGCATAAGTATCATATATGCCGCCACCTGCGGTAAGCGAAAAGGTGTTGGAAAACTGATAAGTAGCCCCGGCCTTTAGTTCGTAATAATGAAAATCGTCGTAAAATTTTAACGAACGTATTTGTGCTTCTCCAAACACATTCCACTTGCTATTAAGCTCAAGTTTAGCGTTCAATATATTCCAACTGCCCAATTGTGCTTTAGTGCAAAGTGGTATAAGAAGCAATAAAAAAAATCTTGCCTTCATTTTATTTTTAAAATTATAAAGCCCCCGAAGTAAGTACAACAGGGGCTCGCTTTAATCAATTGTTTATTCAAATTTCTCTAGCGGCATTAAAGTTTTCCAACTCCTTTGCTACTGCTGTAAGGAAGGTGGCCCCAAGGCTTCCATCTACAATACGGTGGTCGTAGCTCATGCTTAAATACATCATGTGGCGTATGGCTATGCTATCGCCTGCAGCTGTTTCTACTACTACAGGTCTTTTTTTGATAGCGCCCACAGCTAGAATGGCTACCTGCGGTTGATTAATAATGGGTGTGCCCATTAGGCTTCCAAATGTGCCAACATTGGTTAAGGTAAAAGTGCCGCCTTGTGTATCATCCGCTTTTAATTTTCCATTGCGGGCGGCATCGGCTAATCCATTTACTTGTTTAGAAAGCCCAACTAAGTTTAACTGGTCGGCATTTTTAATAACCGGCACAATTAAGTTACCGCTTGGTAAGGCAGTGGCCATGCCGATATTGATGTCTTTCTTTACAATAATTTTATCGCCATCCAATGAGCTGTTAATTAAAGGAAATTTTTTTATACAACGTACAATGGCCTCAATAAATAAAGGTGTAAAGGTAATTTTGGTGCCTTCTCTTTTTTCAAATGACCCTTTTACTTTATCTCTCCATTGTACAAGGTTGGTAACATCGGCCTCTGTAAAGCTTGTTACATGCGGGCTGGTATGCTTGCTGCGCACCATATGCTCTGCTATTAGCTTGCGCATACGATCCATTTCTATAATTTCTACATTGCCTTGGTATGTAGTAAGTGGTAAGTGGGTAAGAGGTGTGTTGTCTTTTGTAGTAGCCTGGGTTTGAGATACAATAACAGATTGTGATGTACTTCTTACTTCTGCATTTCCGCTACCTGTACTTCTTTCACTCACATACTGTAAAATATCCTTTTTAGTTACACGGCCCTCGTTACCAGTACCAGGCATATTTTCCAATTCCGCCATACTTACCCCTTCACTGGCCGCTATGTTAAGTACAAGTGGTGAGTAAAATCGATTATTAACAGTATTTGAAGCGGGTGGTTTTGGCGCTTCCATTTTATTTATTACAACGGCTTCCTGCACTATAGGAGCTTCCTCCTTACTTCGAACATCGGGTTCAATGCCTGCCGCACCTGCGGTTCTTATTTTAGCTATAACTGTACCAATGGGCACTACTTCGTTTACTTTAAACAATACTTCTTCTATAATACCAGCAGCAGTACTTGGCACTTCACTATCTACTTTATCGGTGGCTATTTCCAACACAGTTTCATCCATTGCTACTGCATCTCCAGGCTGCTTATGCCACTTAAGTATAGTGGCTTCCATTATACTTTCACCAAGTTTGGGTAATATTAAATCAACTACAGCCATAAATTTTTTTATTTAACCAGCTTTAGAATATAACTTATCGTCCCTTACGCCGTGCCTCGATTGTACGAGGTTGCACACTTCAACTACATTCACACAAATTGAACAGCAGAAAAGACAAGCAAACTTTTAACCCGTCAAAGGTAATGATTTGAAAATTATAATGCTATCAACTGTTAGCTAATATAAACTTCCTTAAAAAATTTAGCGCCTGATTGGCTGTTATGGTAATGTTTCTTTCTCTATCAAACCGTAAGCTTAATTTTTGCGTATTTGTTTTTTCTTTGTTTGCAACGGCTATCCATACTGTTCCTACTGGCTTATCATCGCTACCACCCCCGGGCCCCATAATGCCCGATACTGCAATGGTATAATCAGTATGCAATTGTTGTAATGCGCCAGCGGCCATTTGTATTACTGTATCTTCGCTTACTGCCCCCACAGTACAAAGTGTAGTGTTACTAACCTGTAGTAAGCTTTCTTTTACTTCATTCGCATAGCTAACTATACTTCCTTTAAAATAGTCAGATGAACCTGCATGCGAAGTAATAAGCCGAGCTATGTATCCACCTGTACAGCTTTCGGCTGTTGACATTGTCTTTCCTCTTTCTTTCAATAGTTTACCTACTACTATTTCAAGCCCCTCATCTCTAGTAGTAACAATAAATTCTTGCACCAATGCTTGTAGCTCAGAAAAATATGGGGCTAATTCTTTTTCAACTTCTTCTTTATTTACACCCTGTGCGGTCAACCGCAATTTTACCATACCATAGTTAGGCAGATAGGCCAGTTTAATATGGGAAGGGAGACTTGGTTCAAAATCTTTCAACATTTCTGCCAGTTGCGATTCTCCTTGGCCGTAGGTAACCAATGTATAGTGCGCCATGGCAGGCAGGTTAAAATTGTTTAAGATATATGGTATTACTTCTGCTTTTATTAGCCCTTTCATTTCATGAGGTACACCGGGTAATGAAATAAAGCAAACACCATTTTTTTGAAACAGCATGCCCGGCGCTGTACCCCTTGCGTTATGCAATACGGTACATACATCCGGTACTTCGGCTTGTTTTTTATTTCTATCTAATAGGGGCATGGGCCGCTTAAACACCTTTTCAAAAAGATGTTCTACATGTGCCAGTACTTTTTCGTCCATTACTAATTTGCCGCCAAAATATTCGCATAGCAGAGGTTTGGTAATATCATCAGCAGTAGGGCCAAGGCCACCTGTGATGATAACAATATCCGACGCTGAACCTTCTTCATCTAAAGCATCCCAAATATCATCATACACATCGCCAACGGCTATGCGGCGCCGAACCCACACACC
The DNA here is from genome assembly GCA_039796695.1 of Bacteroidota bacterium. GTDB lineage: Bacteria > Bacteroidota > Bacteroidia > Chitinophagales > Chitinophagaceae > JJ008. Next base: position 13,370 of record JBDKJF010000017.1, on the reverse strand, counting down.
AATTTTGTTAAGCTCTTGTGCTATAAAGGCAGAGTTGGTGTCAATCGTTTGTCCTATCAATAATTCATCACCAATGGTGATGATGGAGGCGTTAATTTTTTGCAATGCATTATAGATTTGTTCCTTCGTATAATTCCGAAAGCGGTAATTGAAAGTTGATTGTTTGTATAAACAAATTGGCGGCGGTTTCGTTCAATTCTTCAAACTTCCAAGAGTTGTCTGCTTGTCGACGGCTGATGATGATATTCTTTCTTTCGGAGTCAATCATGATATACTCTTTGAGTGAGGGTATTTGCATATAGAAGAAGAACTTCCGCCTTTTATCCGCATTCTTAGTAGAAGGCGATAAGATTTCAAATATCACTGACGGGTTGGTAAGGGTATCAAACTTACTATCTTCCAGTTCCGGCTTGCCACACACAATACTGGCATCGGGGTATAGATAGTTTTCTTGACTGGGGTTGCTAACCCGCATATGGGAAGGTAGAACCTGGCATTCTTTACCTTTTAAAAAATTACCTACCGACATAATAAGGTTTCTATCTATAATATTATGCTCCATGCTAGCTCCCGACATGGCTAAGATTAGTCCGTCATAATACTCAATTCTTTCCTCAGAGCTGGCATCCATTTCAAGATATTCTTCCCTTGAAATAAAATTATAGCGGTGCGCTGCTTCTTTAATCATATTTTCCATATTTCAAATTTAATTCTTTTTAGATTTGATTAAAAGTTATTCTATGAAGCGCATACTGCCTATTGTCCTTTGCCTTTTACCTTTTGCCTTGCAGGCACAAACCGTTACTCAAAAACTACAAAAAGCATTTAACGCATTTGAAAAAGACGAGCAATTAAAACATGCCATCAGCTCTTTGTATGTAATAGATGCAAAAACCGGACAGGTAGTGTTTGATAAAAACTCGCAGATAGGATTGGCACCTGCCTCTACACAAAAAATTATAACTAGTGTAACGGCGTTTGAGTTGTTGGGGAAGGATTATAGGTATAAGACGGAGTTTGGATATAGAGGAAAAATTGTAAATGACTCATTGAAGGGGGATTTAGCGTTTTTATCTTATGGAGATCCTACTTTTGGTAGCGGTCGATATCAAGAAACAAAAGATACGTTAATACTTAAGAATCTTTTTGAAGTATTGCAAAAGAAAAATATTAAATATATAAGTGGGCGAGTTTTATTGAATACAAAAGACTTCTCTCAGAAAGTTACTCCTGATGGTTGGATTTGGCAGGATCTAGGTAATTATTACGGAGCTCCACCTATGGTGTTAAATTGGAAGGAGAACCAAGAAGAAATTACACTCAAATCAGATAGTATAATTGGTGGTAAAGTAGAAATTCTTGAACCCGGTTATAGAAATGAATTAACAGCAGCAAAAAAAGGATCTGGCGACAATGCATACGCATATTTACAGACAGAGGTTGCTAAGAAACTCATCACAGGTACCATACCTATAAATGAATCCTCTTTTAAAATTTCAATTGCCAATCTATATTCAATCTATAGCTTTCTGTTGAACCTATCTGAGTTTTGTACAGCTAATAAAATATTTTGCACAAGACTGGGTTCTCCAACAATTATTGATATTGACTCGAAATTACTTCGAAAAGAAATTACTCAAATATTAAGCACCCACTATTCACCCTCCCTCGATTCCATCATCTATTGGTTTAATAAAAAAAGCATCAATCTCTATGGTGAAGCACTCATAAAAACCTTTGCGTATGAAAAGCAAGGCTTTGGTAGTACCGATAGCGGTGTAGCCATTGTAAAAAAGTTTTGGAAAGGCAAAGGCCTCGATGAAGATGAACTGAATATTTATGACGGCTCCGGCCTTTCGCCCATGAATAGAGTAACTACTCATGCACAGGTAGAAATATTAAAGTACGCTAAAACAAAAGATTGGTATCCGTACTTTTTAAAATCGTTACCCGAATACAACGGCATTACCATGAAGAGCGGCACCATTGGTGATGTAAAAGGTTTTTGCGGCTATCATAAAGCCAAAGATGGTAGGGAGTATATTTTTTCTTTCTTGGTAAATAATTATAGCGGCAAAACAAGTGGTGTGGTGGGTAAAATGTATAAGGTATTGGATGAGTTGAAGTAGGCAACCTCCCTAAATCCCTCCAGAAGGGGGGACTTAGCTATACGCAGCCCTGATAAAACAAAATGAACTACATTCACGCAAATTAAAAATACTTTTAGACAATGGAGCAAAATTTTAAAAACCACACAAGGCTGGTGGCCGGTTTTCACGGTGTTACTTTTTTATTAATCATTTCATTTTTGGTGGGCAGTATCATCACTTTTATGCATGCGCATGATAAAGTAGTAAAGCATGGTGCCATGATAATGATAGTAGGTGGGTTAGCGATGATTGGTATTGCCTGGTATACCAGAACCTTTGCATTAAAGGCACAGGATAGAGCAATAAGAGCTGAAGAAAATTTCCGTCATTTTATATTAACGGGTAAGCCGTTTGATAAACAATTACGCTTAGGCCAAATTATTGCGCTGCGCTTTGCTAGCGATGAGGAGTTTGTTGAATTGGCAAAAAGAGCAGTGGCCGAAAAGCTTACTCAGAAGGAAATAAAAATGGCTATTCAGCATTGGAAAGCGGATTATAATAGGGTGTAAGGAGAGTGGGGAATGGTGAGTGGAAAATGGGAAATGGGGAAATAACTTTTGGTAAATCAAATTAGTATGCGGCTAATTTTATTATACATTTTTGGTTTGCTATGCATAATTAATGTTGATGCCCAAACGGCAACAAAGAGCTATGGTAAAATTGCAGTAACCATTACCAAAGAAAAGAAACGAAAAGGACCTATTTTTTGCAAAGTGGAAATACAACAGGCTTTTACCAGCGGGTATAGTGCATGGGTGCAGCGAACTGAAAGGCAAATTAACAATCAACTTCTTTCATTAAGAAAATGTAAGAAAGGAATATATCTTGTTTTAGCACAGTTTGTAATAGATAAAGAAGGTATTTTATCTGATGTAAGAGCATTAAGCAATGTTGGCTTTGGAATGGAGGAAGCAGTTATTAAGGCACTTAAAAAGGCTTCACATCCTTGGCAACCAGCTGGGGGCCGAGAAGTAAAATCCTACAGAACCTCTATAATAAATGTGCCATTGAGTGATGATGAAAACTAATGCTATGGTATTGCTGATTTTTATTTTGTAGATAAATGGCTGCGCCGCTTAGCCGTAAATCCTTTTTATGTGTTGGCCAAAGTGGGCTGGCAAAAAGATTGGAGGCGGGCGGCGGACTGCTGCTGGGATTTGCATTGAAGCTGATAGCCCCAAATATTTCTCTAGAACCTTTGCCTGTACGGCGTTTTCCCTTATCTTTGCAGCCCCAAATAGTTCTTTTGAAAATTTCACTTAGGTGAAAAGCGAGCATTGGGAGACTAAGTAAGCAAGTGTAACTGCTTGATAGAAAGGTCGCTATAACCAAAAAAATATTTTAAATGGCAAAAGAAATCAGTGGCTTCGTAAAGCTGCAGTGCAAGGGTGGCCAAGCCAATCCTGCACCTCCAATCGGTCCTGCGCTGGGTTCCAAAGGTGTAAACATCATGGAATTTTGTAAGCAGTTCAATGCAAGAACACAGGACAAGCAAGGAAAAGTAATTCCCGTATTAATTACAGTTTATTCTGACAAGAGTTTTGACTTTGTGTTAAAAACTCCACCCGCTGCCGTACAGTTAATGGAAGCGGCAAAAATTCAGAAAGGCTCTAAAGAAAGTAACCGCTCTAAAGTGGGTAAGGTAAATTGGGAGCAGGTAAAGGCCATTGCAGAAGACAAAATGCCCGACCTGAACTGCTTTACTATTGAAAGTGCCATGAAAATGGTAGCCGGTACTGCCCGCAGTATGGGTTTAAATGTAGAAGGTAAAGCCCCATGGGAAAATTAGGCCTCCCCTGACCCCTCCAAACGAGGGGGATTAAAAAACTCTTTAAACGAATTACGATGGCATTTATAAGTAAAAAAAGAAAAGTAGCAGATACGAAAGTAGATGCTAATAAATCATACTCATTAAAAGAAGCATCTTCTATTGTTAAGCAAATTACTACTTGCAAATTTGATGCTTCTGTTGACCTACACATCCGCTTGGGTGTAGATCCTAAAAAAGCAGATCAGGCTATCCGTGGTACGGTAAGTTTACCACATGGTACTGGTAAAACAAAAAAAGTATTGGTACTTTGTACTCCTGATAAAGAAGCAGAAGCTAAAGCAGCCGGCGCTGATTATGTAGGGCTAGATGAATTTGTTACTAAAATTGAAGGCGGTTGGGTAGATATGGATGTTATCATTGCTACTCCATCTGTAATGCCTAAAATTGGTAAACTAGGTAAAGTGTTAGGCCCACGTAACTTAATGCCTAACCCTAAAACAGGTACTGTAACAAATGATGTAGCAGGTGCAGTAAATGATGTAAAAGGCGGTAAAATTGCTTATAAGGTAGACAAAGCAGGTATAGTACATGCTTCTATTGGCCGTATCAGTTTTACCCCAGAAAAAATTGCTGAAAACAGCCTAGAGTTAATTAACTCTATCATCAGAGCAAAGCCGGCTACTGCCAAAGGTATTTACCTAAGAGGTATAAGCATGGCTAGCAGCATGAGCCCTGGTATTACTGTAGATGCTAAAGCATTTGTACATTAATACAGTTTAAGCAAGTAAACAACATTTAAGAAGAGTCAAAACAATATAAAATGACTAAGAACGAAAAAAACGAAGTAATAGAAGTGCTGAAAGGCAAGTTTGCTCAGTATAACAACTTCTATGTTACCGATACCGAATCATTAACGGTGGCACAGGTAAGCAAACTGCGCCGTGCTTGCTTTAATAAGCAAGTAGAAATGAAGGTGGCTAAGAACACCTTGATTAAAAAAGCGTTGGAATCATTGGATGGCGAAAAGTACGCAGCTATGTATGATTCATTACATAAAGTAACTGCCTTACTTTTTTCTGAAAATCCAAAGGAGCCAGCTTTAATCATCAGCTCATTCCGCAAGGAAAGCAATGGTGAAAAACCAGTATTGAAAGCTGCCTTTATTAATGGCGACATTTATGCTGGCGACAACCAATTAAAAGCGCTTACGCAAATTAAAACCAAGAACGAACTTATTGGTGAAGTTATTGGCTTGTTACAAAGCCCTGCTAAAAGAGTGTTGGCCGCATTATTGCACCATCATGAGCAGAAGGCTGGCGGTGCTGAAGCAGAAGTGGCAGCAGCTGAATAAGCATTTATTTATTAAAAAATATTACTCACTTACCCCAGAGTGAGTTTAATTGGTTCCCCGTTTGGGGATGTTGGGGGAAAACAAATTTTTTTAATCACTCCGCCGGAGTCAAAAACAATGAAGGCGGAAAAAATTTAAACAAAATGGCAGACGTAAAAGCATTAGCAGAAAGCCTTGTAGCTTTAACAGTAAAAGAAGTACAAGAATTAGCAGATTTCTTAAAATCTGAATATGGCATTGAGCCTGCTGCAGCAGCAGTAGTAGTAGCCGCTGGCGATGGTGGTGCAGCCGCTGTAGAAGAAAAAACTGCTTTCAATGTAGTATTGAAGAGCGGCGGGGCTTCTAAATTAAACGTAGTAAAAATCGTTAAAGACCTTACTGGTCTTGGATTAAAAGAAGCTAAAGACTTAGTAGATGGTGCACCTAAGAATGTAAAAGAAGGTGTATCTAAAGCTGAGGCTGAAGATATAGCTGCTAAGCTTAAAGAAGCTGGCGCAGATGTGGAGATTGCTTAATAGCTATCTTTCTAACTTTTATAAAAAATCCCTTCGCTTGCGAAGGGATTTTTGTTAGGATATAATTAAGGTGTTTGAAAATATATCAAAGTTTATTGAAACTCGATGCCCTATTTGCAACGCTAATGCAGTGCCACCTGCCAAAGCCAACTCATTTTAAATTAAATCAATTTGAAAAATATCCTTTAAGGTTTGATAGGTGATTTTTCTTCAATGGCAGAAAGATGAAGCATGCTTTTCAGATTGTGGTAGGTTAAATTATCGGCCGCAGAAAGCGATGGTTTTATTGTCTAACTCTTTGCTTTGCTTTAGGACTTTTTTTATTTCCTCTTTAATATAAATTTTAGCAAGTATGTAAAAATATTCAAGCAAGCCTCAAGAAATTACCCTCTCAATTATAAGACGTTTGTGTAGCTTAATATTAATATCGCTAATGCCTGAACCCCAAAACAGAAACTGGATAAACGGCAGTTGGCCAATATTAATCTGTTGTTAAACGGCAGCGGTATCAATAAGTGTAAAATAATTCAACACTAATTTTTTATAAAGATATATACTATTGTATTTAATGAAGTTGCTCGCATGTTTAAGACTATGCAAGTACAAAGTATGCTATCATTATATCTGTTATAATTCGTCTAATCCGTAATATCAGTGTTTCTATTTTATCCCTTCAAATTCAACTTTATCTGTAATTCATCAAACTGCTTATCGGCTATTTCAGAAGGAGCATCGAGCATTACATCTCGGCCTGCATTGTTTTTAGGGAAGGCAATAAAATCACGGATGCTTTCGCTGCCACCAAGTATAGAACATAAACGATCAAACCCAAAAGCAATGCCACCATGCGGCGGTGCGCCGTACTCAAAAGCACCCAGTAAGAAACCAAACTTGTGTACTTGCTCCTCCGCATCCATGCCTAATGCAGCAAACATTTTTTCTTGCAACTCTCTTTGATAAATACGAATAGAACCACCACCAATTTCATTGCCATTTAACACCATATCGTAAGCATTGGCTTTGATATTGGCATAGGGGTGTTCTAGGTATTTATCCAAATCAGCAACCTTTGGGGAATTATTAATCATGGTATCAACATCCGCTGGTCGGGGGCTTGTAAATGGATGGTGTCTTGCTACCCAGCGGCCTGCACCTCCACCATCTTGGTCTTCCAACGCAAATTCAAACAAAGGGAAATCGGTTACCCACAACAATTTAAACTCGTCTTTGTTGCGCAAGCCTAACTTATCGGCCATGTACATTCTTAAATCGCTAGTGGCTTTGCGGGTACGCTCTTCTGTACCAGCAAGAATTAAAATTAGGTCGCCTGCTTCTGCATTAGCTGCATTGGCAATGGCTTTTAATTTTTCTTCGCTATAAAATTTATCTACGCTGCTTTTATATGTGCCATCGACGTTACATTTAATAAATACCAAACCCTTCATCCCAATTTGCGGACGCTTAACCCACTCCGTTAATTCATCTGTTTGTTTGCGGGTATACTCAGCACAGCCAGGAACTGCAATAGCAATTACTGTTTCTGCTTCATCAAATACTTTAAACCCACCTTCTGTAACACTAACAATAAGTTCGGAAGCTGAAGATCCTCCTTCGGAGGGGTAAGGGGAGGTTTTTTGCAAAAATGTATGTGCTGGAAATTTTAAATTGCACAACTCCATACCAAACCGTATATCGGGCTTATCGTTACCATACATCCACATCGCATCTTCCCATGTCATTCGTTCAACAGTTTCGGTATAATCAATTCCTTTTACTTCTTTAAAGATGGATTTAATCATGCCTTCAAACATGTTTAAAATATCTTCCTGCTCCACAAAACACATTTCGCAGTCTATTTGTGTAAATTCTGGCTGGCGGTCAGCTCGCAAGTCCTCGTCTCTAAAACATTTTACTATTTGATAATAGCGGTCGTAACCACTTACCATTAATAGCTGCTTAAACGTTTGAGGAGATTGAGGCAAGGCATAAAACTGTCCGGGGTTCATACGGCTAGGTACCACAAAATCTCTAGCACCTTCGGGGGTAGATTTTATTAAAAAAGGTGTTTCAATATCCATGAAATTATTTTGGTGCAAATAATTTCGGGCAGCACGGTTTACGGCATAGCGTAGTTCTAAATTTTTCTTTACGGCATTTCTTCTTAAATCAAGGAAACGGTATTTCATGCGTAGGTCATCGCCCCCATCTGTATCGTCTTGAATGGTAAAGGGCGGCACGGCAGATTTATTAAGAATTTTATAAGAGGTGATATTTATTTCAATATCGCCAGTGGTAATGTTGGCATTTTTATTACTACGCTCTTGTACGGTGCCGGTAGCTTGTAATACAAACTCACGGCCTAATGGATTTTCTTCCAACTGTTTGTTCAGCTCTTCACCAAATAATAATTGCGTAATGCCATAGCGATCCCTTAGATCCACAAAAGTAATGGCGCCAAATTTGCGAACGGTTTGTACCCATCCTGCCAAAGTGGTTTGGGTTCCTTTATCAGCTAATCTTAATTGGCCACAAGTGTGCGTTCTGTACATAGTTGTAAACTTCGGTATTATTGAATAAAATTACTGGAAGATGAAGAGTGCCCTTCATTACCTCAGGGTAAACTGCAACAGACTAACAAATGTAGTAATGCTGCTGGCCTCAAAATCATGGTCCCAAAACATGCAGCAAAGATAAGCCTGCAAGCTGTTTTTTTATAATACAAAATATGCTCTTGTGTAATTTATTGTATATTGGCATACGTAGTGCTTAACCACTGTTTTTTATGAGGAGAAAATACTTTTTGCTGTTGCTTACTATTTTTTTTAGCTACTTGTTGATGGCACAACAATCGTTGCAACATATTGCCCGCCGCAGCTATCAAATACTGGCCTATCGTATACCAGCAGATACGGCCGTAAAATATGTATGGAAGGGTATTGGCGACATATACCACTATCTTCAAAAAGAACCCGTTATGAAGTTTAGCAGGGCACAATTAAATTATGATACACTGCCGGTGGGTAATTACCTTTTAATATCGGTGGATGATACGATGGTGGTAGCGGAATATTATAACCGCACGCATGTGCTGCCGTACATTATTAATAGTCAAGTAAGGCCACAAATTTTACTGAGAGATGAAAGCGGCAATGCCTTTACTAATGCTAAAGTTTGGGTGAATAAAGAAGAGGCAAAATACAGTGCCGCTACCGGAACATTTGTTGTAAAACAAAAGCGGCCTGACGAAGCTATCGTAAAAATAATAGCCAATGGCGATACTAGTTTTATACAACTGGAGGTAGATAGAGAAAACGGTTACACCATAAAAAAGCAAAAAGCGCAGCGAAGGCGTAGTACAAAATTGGGAAGAATGATAAACTGGTTTCCCGATAGGATAAAATATATGGTAAAAACACAACCCAAGTATTGGTTAAGAAAACGCAATAAAAAAAGTACCGTATTGGGTAAGGGGTATGTGCTATTTAATAAACCGAAATATTTTCCTAGTGATACGATAATGCTAAAGGCTTATTTGATGAACCGAAAAGGGAAACAGTATAATGGACCGGTGCAAATTTATTTAAGTTATTATCACAAAAATACTTCAGTTGATAAATTACTTACTACACTTAAGGCCGTAACCCCTGGAGCTTATGTACATCAATTTGCAACGGGAGATACCTTGCCTAATGATACGAGGTATAACCTTCGGTTTGTTGATAAGAAGAAAAAAGTTTTACTAAACGGTGGGTTTAAAATAGAAGATTATGTGCTGTATGAAGTAGCTACTTATAGCGTCAGCAGTTTACAAAGTACATATTATAGCGGTGATAGTATACGAATAAGTGCCAGTGCAAAAGATGCAAATGGACTAGCCGTAATGGATGGGAGGGTAAAATTGATATTAACCACCACAGGAATTAAAGAATATCATAGCGAAGGATTGTTTGTGCCAGATACTCTATGGGTAGAAGAAAAAACATTGGCAGTAGATGGCGACACAAAATTTAATATGTCGACTATAAATTTACCCCAAGCAGATTTAACAATTACAGCGAAAGCAATTTTTAGAAATAGTAATAATGAAATACAAGAGAAAACAACCGAAATAAGTTACAACGCCACAGATACCCGTATTGAAATAAAGATGGAAGATGGTTTTATAAATGCCAACTTTCTTAAAAATGGCAAAGAAGAAAAGATAAAAGGCTTTATGGAAACAGATTTGATGGAAGAGGAAATGCCAATAACATTCCCCTATACTGTTAAGATAGACCCGCAGGTAGAGCAGTATGAATTTTTTACCCGGACTGCAAAAGGCGAATTGGATGAATTTGAAACATTTGAGCCTGAAAGAAACTATAACCTGAGTTTTAATCGAACGCAAAATAAAGATACAGTAGGGTTTCTACTTTACAACCCCAACAAGGTTCCAGTTTATTATGCATTGTACGATAAGGATAAAGAAATATTCGCCGCTACTTCAGCTATCGAATATATTGAATGGAAAGCTAAAATGCCTGTTGGTAAAATTTATTACCTACGTTGGCAATACTATTGGCGAGGCGAAGAAAGAAGTGGCAATCAATCTATTGCTTTACTTTCAAAACTAATGGCTGCAGAAATAGGGGGTGCACCTGCTGTTTATCCCGGACAAAAGGATACTATTACCATTAAAGTAAAAGATTATATTAATCGAGAAGTAAAAGGTGCTAACCTTACAGTGGCCAGCTACAATACACAGTTTTCAAAAGATATAAAAGTGCCAGAACCGCCGTATATAGAAAAGTTTAGAGGCAAGCAACCATTATTGTATGATGAGTATACTGTCGGGGAAGTAGAAGTGAAAAATCAATTTACATTAGGTAAGCACCAAAGCTGGCGCAAGCGATTTGAGTTGGATACCATGCCGTACTATCGTTTTTTATTTCCGGATAGTAATTTCTGGATAGTAAAAACAAGAATACAACAGCTAATACCACAGGTGGCGGTGTATGCTGTGCAAAATGGAGTGCCGCAAGAAATTTATATGCTGTATATAAACAGGCAGCTGGTTTATTATAACGGTGTAACGAATAAAGGTGTAAATGCAGTGAGCCGCTTTCCGGGATATGCGCAAATAATAGTTAGATTAAAAGATAAAATAATTGAAGCCGATAGTGTTTACTTGCAGCCCAACTATAAACATGATATTGTTTTTGATGTAGATAAAACTGGAAAACATTATAAGGTAAGCCCTGCTGATAATTTTTGGAGCTATAATGAAAAAGATTTGCTGAATAAACAAATACTAAGAGTAGAAAATAACTATCGCAATAATGGCGGCTATGTGTGGCAGGATGATAAAGCTTATTATTTAAACAGTGCTGGAGAGCATATTGCGGGCCCATTTGTAAATAACGACAGTATACAATTTTATAAACCCGGCGATTTTGATTTTAAGTTTTCTTTTGAACCCGGTTATCGATATCGAGTAAGTCCACAGATAGTACGTTTGGAGAAAATACCGCTAATTGATTTTAATACAAAAGTATTTTTGCCCGCTAAAATGACTACTTGGGTAATGGGGGATACTATTATACCGCTCCCGGTTATCAGCTATGTAAAACCAAAGTTGGTAAAACCATTGCTTGAACAATATGGAAGTAATTATTACGGTTACAACAATAGCCGCAGCCGTATACAAATACAAATGCCCAAGGACAGTGCCATTGCCATTACGGTATTGCATTATACCGATAGTGTAAATAAATATAAGGTGTTATGGGGTGGTATTACCAATTTGTATGATTTGCCACCAGGTAATTATTCCGTAACGCTGATAACAAGAGGATATCATTTTTTAACAGCGCAAAATATTAAGATACCTGCTGTGGGTACTTATTGTATAAAATTTGATAAACCTGTTTATGTAACTGAAAGCGAAATTATACGAAGTATACAGGAAGATCAGGTGCGCAGAGAGGAAGCCGAGATGCAAAGAATACAGGAAAACAATGTAGTGCAAAAGGGAAAAGAGGAATTATATAGGCAGCCTGAAATGAAACTGCCAATTGGTTCCAGTAGTATTGTTGGGAAAGTAATGGATGTAAGAGGAAAAGACGTAGTTATTGGTGCAATAGTAAAAGTTAAAGGATACAACATAAGTTCAGTTTGTGATGCGAATGGGGAATTTCGTTTTAATAATATACCAAGCGGTAATTACGTACTGGTTATTTCGGCTGTTGGTTATATGTCAAAAGAGGTGGAATTAGAACTAATTACTGGGGATAAGACACTTATTAATATACAGATCGAAATGAGTAAAGCTGCATTGGAAGAAGTTGTAGTTACAGCTATGGCAGTGAGACGTCAAGATAAATCATTAGGCTACTCAATTACTAAAGCGAATACTGAAGAGTTGTCAAGTGTATTACAAGGAAGAGTCTCGGGAGTACAAACCGATGGATCAAACGGAGTGCCTGGTAATACCACCAGTATTCAAATAAGAGGGATTAGTAGTTTTGATAACAGAAATGAACCATTAGTAATAATAGATGGAGTAATTGCTGACAAGACAATGTTAGATGCAATGAGTCCGGACAATATTGGAAATATGTCTATTTTAAAAGATGCTTCTGCCACAGCCATCTATGGTGCAAGAGCTGCTAATGGTGTAATAATAATTACTACCAAAGGATTTTCTCCCAAAATGCTTAGGGAAGAATTTAGAGATTATGCTTTTTGGAAACCCAACCTGATTACTGATGAAAACGGCGAAGCAAAGTTTGAAGTCACCTATCCAGATAATATTACCAGTTGGCAAACCTTTGTAGTGGGTATGGATAAAAAGCACCGCATGGTAAAGACCAGTAAAATCGTAAAATCTTTTAAGCCTATGATGGCACAATTAGCCACCCCTTCTTTTTTGGTAGAAGGAGATTCAGTAACAGCTGTTGGTAAAAAAGTAAATTATACTTCAAATGATGTAAACGTTAGTTCCACCTTTTCTATCAATAACAAAATACAATTTTCAAAAGATGAAGTATTGAGAGCGAATGATGCTACAACTGCAAGCCTTACAATGATAGCCGAGAAAACAGATACCATAATAGCCAAATTTACCATGACAGCCGCCACCGGATTTGCAGATGGGGAACTGCGTAAAATACCGGTACTTAAAAAAGGTACGATGGAAACCATTGGACAGTTTAACGTATTAGAAAAAGATACCAGTATTACTATTATAGTTAATCCCAATGCAGGTAAGCTTATTTTGCATGCACAAAATAATACATTGGAGGTATTGCTGGATGAAATAGAACATCTGAAAAAATATCCCTACTACTGTATGGAGCAAACGGCTTCTAAACTAACCGGATTGGTGACGGAGAAAAAAATAAGAGAAGCACTGCGGCAGCCATTTGCCAATCAAAAAGAAATGCAAAAGTTATTAGAAAAGTTACAGAAGGCACAACTGTTTGATGGTGGTTGGGGCTGGTGGGATGGTAGCCGATATAATATTGATATTACCAATTATATACTACGGGCTTTATTGGCGCTAAGGGGAGATGCTTTGTTGGAAACCAATATCCGCAATGGGT
>JBDKJF010000016.1:0-54225 GCA_039796695.1 Bacteroidota bacterium | reverse complement strand
GTAAATGATACACAAGCCCCTACCATTACTTGCCCAGCGGCAGTAACGGTAAGCTGTGCTGCTTTGGTACCTGCTGTAAATATTGCAGCCGTAGTAGCTACCGATAATTGTAGCGGCACTGTAACGGTAACCCATGTAGGCGATGTAATCTCTAATCAAACTTGTGCTAATCGCTATACCGTAACGAGAACCTATATGGCTACTGATGTGTGTGGTAATAATGCTACCTGTACACAAATCATTACCGTAAATGATGTTACCGGCCCAGTACTTACCTGCCCTGCTAATATAAATGTGAATACGCCGGCTGGGGCTTGCACAGCGATTGTAAGCTTTGCCCCTACTGCTACCGACAACTGTGGTGGCACGGTTAGCATTGTATCCGTACCGGCTTCGGGTTCTGCTTTTGCTATTGGTACTACCCCGGTTAATGTTACCGCTACAGATGCATGTGGCAATACTTCTACTTGCTCCTTTACGGTAACGGTATCCAATGGTCAAATACCCGTAATTACCGCTCAACCTACCAATACCACAGTGTGTGTGGGTGCCAATGCTACTTTTAGTGTAACGGCTAATACTGCCCCTATTACAAACGGCGATTTAACTTACCAATGGCAACAATGGAATGGTACTGCTTGGATAAATATAACTGGCGCTAATGCGGCTGCTTATACCGTTAACGCTACAACCTTAAGCATGAACACTAATACTTTCCGTTGTGTGGTTACGGGCGCTTGTACAGCAATTAACTCTAACGCCGCCTCTTTGTTTGTAAATCCATTGCCTACTATTGGTATAGATGCCGTGGCAACCAGCAGCCTAGTACCAGGACAAACTGCCAACCTAGTGGCTACTGCCAGCCCATCGGGTGGTAATTATGCTTGGCGGTTTAATGGCAATACCATCAGCAATACTACAGCAGCTACTTATGGCCCATTATCGGTAGATAATATTGGCGCTTACTCAGTCGTGTACACCGATCCTAATGGTTGTGTTAGCTCTTCTAACACGATTAACCTAACAGGACTGGCCAGCACTAATGTATGGGTATACCCTAATCCTAATAACGGACAGTTTAATGTTCGCTTTTACAATTTAAACAATGAAAAAGCAACCATCAAAGTGTTGAGCTCGCTAGGACAGCTAATGCTGCAAAGGGCTATTACTACCGGTACGGCTTACAGCAATACGGTAATAGATCTAGGCCCGTCCGCTGCTGCCGGTATATACTTAGTAAAAGTAGTGGCCAGCGATGGAAGAGAATTGGCAGCCAAGCAAGTAGTAGTGTATAGATAATTGAAGTAGATGAATACATAAAAAGGCGGCACTGTTTTATAATACAGTGCCGCCTTTTTTAATAAAATAAACGGAACTCACTATTCTTTGCCATCAAACAAATTACCAAGCCCACCTAAAACACTACCTTCTTCTTTACGGTTATAAGTTCCGTATTGCATAATTCTTCCAGCTAATCTACTAATAGGTAAAGATTGTATCCATACTTTTCCAGGGCCTTTTAGGCGGGCAAAAAATAAACCCTCGCCGCCAAACATAAAGTTCTTGATACCTTTTACAAATTCAATATCAAAATCAATGGTGGGCGTATAAGCTACTACACAGCCAGTATCAATTTTCAAAATTTCGCCGGGTTGTAATGTTTTTTCCACGATAAATCCACCAGCATGTAAAAATGCCATTCCATCCCCTTCTAATTTTTGCATTATAAAACCCTCGCCACCAAAAAGGCCAGTACCTAATTTTCGTTGTAAATGGATACCTACACTTACCCCTTTAGCGGCGCATAAAAACGCATCTTTTTGGGCTATGATGGTGCCATTCAAATCTCTTAAATCAAGCGGAATAATTTTACCGGTGTAGGGAGCAGCAAAGCTTACTCTTTTCTTTCCTTGTGCTTCATTGGTAAAAGCCGTCATAAAAAGACTTTCGCCTGTTAAAATCCGTTTTCCAGCGCTAACTAGTTTTCCAAAGAAACCAGTAGGCTGCTGCGCAGAGCCATCACCAAAAATGGTTTGCATCTGTATGCCATCTTCCATCATCATCATTGCTCCGCTTTCTGCCACGGCCGTTTCATGCGGATCTAATTCAATTTCTACAAACTGAAGTTCTTCTCCATATACTTTGTAATCAATTTCATGATTGTTGCGATTGCCTGTACTCATATTATATTTTTTTTTCAAAAATACTACGGCTTTTCATTTGTACCATCATACTATTGTTAAATCCTACTTTTCAATTCAGCAATGGTAGTTTAAGTTTTATGAAATGGTTTGGGATAAATGGTAGTATAGTGCGCTTAAAAATCCCTTACTTTGGTGTTTCTCAAATGGCTTAGTAAAAATTTTAATTCAAAAAAAGAACGGAAATGAAAAAGCGAATTTTGTTATTTGTTATGCTTACAGCCGGTTTTTCGGTATGGGTAGCGGCACAAACTAAACTGGTAGAAAAAGTAAGTAAAAGGGGTAGTGAAATAGTAATACCGTACGAAAAGTATGTATTATCCAATGGCTTAACATTGTTGGTGCATGAAGACCATAGCGACCCCGTAGTACATGTGGATGTTACATACCATGTAGGTTCCGCAAGAGAAGAGATTGGCAAATCTGGCTTTGCCCATTTTTTTGAACACATGATGTTTCAAGGAAGTGATAATGTGGCCGATGAGCAACATTTTAAAATTGTATCCGATGCTGGTGGTACACTGAATGGTACTACCAATAGAGATCGTACCAACTATTTTGAAACGGTTCCTAGCAATCAGCTAGAAAAAATGCTATGGTTAGAAGCTGACCGTATGGGCTTTTTATTAGATGCGGTAACACAAAAGAAATTTGAAATACAACGCTCAACAGTAAAAAATGAAAGGGGCCAAAACTATGATAACAGACCTTATGGTTTAGTAGGCGAAACGGCCTCAAAAGCCTTATATCCTTATGGGCATCCCTACTCCTGGTTAACGATTGGCTATGTTGAAGATTTAAACCGAGTGGATGTAAACGATTTAAAGAATTTTTTTCTTCGCTGGTATGGGCCCAATAATGCTACCGTAACAGTGGGTGGAGATGTAAAACCTGCAGATGTAGTTAAGTTAGTTGAAAAGTATTTTGGAGTTATACCTCGTGGACCCGAAGTAAAGCCAGTAGTGGTGCCATCGCCAGTAGTAGAGGGTAAGCGCTATTCATCCTACACAGATAATTATGCTAGACTTCCATTACTGTATGTAGTGTATCCTACGGTTCCTAATTACCATCCAGATATGGGTGCTTTGGCTTGTTTGGCTCAAGTAATAGGACAAGGCAAAAACTCTATATTGTATCAGCAATTAGTAAAAAAACAACTGGCCTTACAAGCAAGTGGATTTAGCAGTTTATCTGAACTGGCAGGCGAATTTAGTTTTCAATTAGTGCCCTCTCCCGGAAAATCGCTTGCACAAATGGATAGTTTGTTTCATAATGCATTAGATTCTTTTGAAGCAAGAGGTGTTACTGATGAGGATATCGCAAAATTCAAAGGCGGCATCGAATCATCACTTATTAATGGCTTACAAAGTGTATCAGGTAAAGTTAGCCAGCTGGCTTCCTTTCAAACATTTACCGCTAACCCTAATAAAATAGCCGAATTACTTAAAATGTATCAATCCGTAACCAAAGAAGATGTGATGCGGGTATATGCCACCTATTTAAAAAATAAAGGTGCCGTATTATTAAGTGTGTTGCCCAAAGGGCAAGAAAAAATGATAGCCGCTGCTGATAATTATACAGTAGATACATCAAGCTATCAAGCGCCTGATTATGGCTATGCAGGGTTAAAGTATAATAAAGCAAAGGATAATTTTGATAGAAGTAAAATACCTGGCAACGGTGCTAACCCCACTGTACAAGTACCAAAATTTTGGAGAAAAGATATGCCCAATGGTGTTAAAATGATTGGTTCAGCATCCAATGAAGTACCAACTGTTAACATTACCATTACAATACCTGGCGGTCATTTATTACAAGCCAATGATACCGCTAAAATAGGATTGGCCGGTATGGTAGGTGCTATGATGAATGAGGACACAAAAAATTATACTGCCGAGCAAATGGCTGTTGAATTACAAAAACTAGGTAGTGCTGTATCAGTAAGTAGTAAAGTGGATGGCATCGTTTTCTCCGTACAATCTTTAAAGAAAAACTTACCCGCAACCTTAGCTTTATTGGAAGAAAGAATGTTGCGTCCTAAATTTACAGAGGCCGCTTTTACTCGTATACAAAAACAAGAACTAGAAGGTTTTAAACAAGTAAAAGCAGACCCTGCGGCGGTAGCCGACTTAGTTTTTGCTAAAATGAATTACGGGCCTAATAGTATTTTAGGAATGAATGAGGATGGTACAGAACACACCATTCGGAATTTAAGTTTAAAAGATATAGCATATTATTATGATAACTACATCACCTCTCAAGGCACCAAAGTAGTGGTAGTTGGCGATATTTTACAGCAAGAAGTATTACCCCTGCTTACATTCTTGAATAAACTACCTAACAAGAAAATTACCATTCCTACACCAACCTTAGCAGCTACTAATGTAGATAAAACAAAAGTGTATTTGGTAGATATTCCAAAGGCTGCACAATCACAATTTAGAGTAGGCTATGCTACCGGTATGAAATATGATGCTACCGGCGAGTATTACAAAGCCCGTTTAATGAATTATGGATTGGGAGGCGATTTCAATAGCCGATTAAATTTAAATTTAAGAGAAGATAAAGGCTGGACATATGGCGCCCGCAGCGGTTTTAGCGCTGATAATTATAGCGGCGATTTTGAATTTAGCGCAGGCATACGGGCCGATGCTACTGACAGTGCATTAGTAGAAGTAATGAAAGAATTAAACAACTATCGCAATAATGGCATTACAGATGAGGAGTTGAAGTTTATGAAAAACTCATTGGGCCAAAGGGATGCATTATTGTATGAAACAGGATTTCAAAAAGCAGGATTTATTGGAAGAATTTTAGATTACAACCTGCCGGCGAATTACGTAACACAACAAAATAAAATTTTAGCCGCCTTAACAAAAGAGCAGGTAAACGCTACCGCCAAAAAAATGCTAACCCCCGATAAAATGAATATTTTATTAGTGGGCGACAAAGCAAAAATTTATGAAGGAGTAAAAAAATTAGGATACGAGATAATTGAATTAGATGCAGATGGTAAAAAAATGGAGAAGAAGGGATTCTAATTTAAACAAAACAGCGAAAAGCCATTCCCCAAAAGGAATGGCTTTTTTTATGCAAAGAATAAAAACTTGCTAGTTTAAACCGTAAAATATTTTACTTTACACTAAACTTTACTCATGCTTAAAACAACTTTAACGGCCCTTACTTTTTTTAGCTGCATCATACTTGTAAAGGCGCAAGAGATAGACCCAAAACTAACAGAGGTATATACGCCAATACCCAAAATAGTAACCCCGGGCATAACTAACAATGACGCCCCATCTGATGCTATTATTTTATTTAATGGTAAAAACTTAAACGCTTGGAGATCTACAAACGATACCAATGCAGCAGCAGGCTGGACTGTATCAAAAGGAATGTTCACCGTAAAAAAAGGTACAGGTAATATTCAAACCAAACAATTATTTACCGACTACCAGTTACACCTAGAATGGCGTATACCCAAAAATATAACTGGAAGCGGACAGGCCAGGGGAAATAGCGGCGTATTTTTAGCTAGCACCGGCGCTGGAGATATTGGATATGAAATACAGATATTAGATTGCTACAACAATACTACTTATGTAAATGGACAAACCGGTAGTGTATACAAACAGCATGTACCCTTAGCCAATGCCTGTAAGAAACCAGGCGAATGGCAAACCTATGATATTGTATGGACTGCCCCAAGATTTAATGCTGATGGCAGTTTACTGTCGGCTGCAAAAGTGACCGTAATACACAACGGCGTGTTATTACAAAACAATATAGCCCTTAAGGGGGTAACAGTGTATAGAGGTGCACCATTTTATGAAGCCCATGGCGCCGCAGCCATAAAATTACAAGATCATGGAGACCCTAGCGAAGCTATAAGCTTTCGCAATATTTGGATAAGAGAATTATAAACACTGATTATAACCCGCTTCAGATGCTAATAATATTTTATTAGCGAAAAGAAAGACGATGTGAATAAACCTCAATACAAAAAAGCGGCTCTTTCGAGCCGCTTTTAATTTGCCCTTGCTTTGACTAAAACAAAAGTCTCAAGCTTTTTCAACAAAGTCATCTATTTAATATCAATGGCGTGTTGAACTTATGTTGTTGCCTTTGCTTTTAATTTTCCCAACCACACTTTTTTTCCTTGCAACCTTCTTACTAAAAATAGGATGCCGACAAATAGGAAGAACAATGGTCCCAGAAAACCTAGCAAAGCAATAAACTTACCGCCATAAAATTTTTCCATTGGTCGCTTTAATCTTTCTGCTATCAAGTACATACTAGGCACCATTATAAGCGTAAGGAAGAAGGAGAATATTAAACCGAAAATAATCGTCCAGCTAAGTGGCCCCCAGAACACCACACTATCTCCACCAAAGAAAATATTGGGCCGCAGGTGAGAGAACAATCCAGCGAAGTCTATATTAAAACCAACAGCCAATGGTAATAAACCAAGTATAGTAGCCACTGCTGTAAGTAATACAGGTATAATCCTGATTTTACCTGCCTGTATAGCTGCTTCTCTTGTACGCATGCCCCTGCCCCGCAACTCATCAGTAAATTCAATAATTAAAATACCATTTTTAATTACAATACCTGCTAGGCCTACAATACCTACCAATAGCATGATAGTGGCTATCGTCATCCCTGTAAGGGCATAGCCAAGCAACACACCAATAACGGAGAAAAAGATTTCTGTAATTACAATAAACGGCTTACTCATACTATTGAATTGCAATACGAGTATCAAAAATATTAACCCAATAGCAATACCAAAAGCCGTTCCTAAGAAAGTTTGTGTTTCTTTTTCCTGCTCGCTTTGTCCGCTTAGTTTAATATTTACATCTGCCGGTATTTTTACTTTTTCTTTAAAGTCAGCTATTTTACTTTCTAATTCTTTATTAATAGGGCCTACCATGGTAGGATCCAATACATTGCTTTGTAGCTGTATAGTACGTTTTACATTTTTTCGCTTTACACCACCTGTAGTATTAGTATAATCAACGGACGCTATTGTATTAAGCGGTACGGATTTTACCTGCATGGTATTCATATCCATAAAGGTGATGCGCATATTCATGAGGTCGGTAATATTATTGCGCAGCAAATCATTATAACGCAATTGTATTTTATACTCATCCTCCCCGTCTTTTAACTTACTTACTTCTTTACCGTATACAGCCGTTCTTATTTCCATACCAGCTTGTGCAGTGCTAATGCCTTCCATGGTAGCCCTTGCCCTGTCTATATTAATGGTTATTTCCGGACTACTTAAGTCTACATCTGGTTGTAGATTTTCAATACCCTCCACTCTGTTTGTATCTAAAAAATTATACAATTGTTTAGCTACCGCAGTTATATTGTCGAAGTTGTCGCCATTTACTTCAATGTTTACAGGTGGGTCTGTTGGTGGACCGCCATCTTCCTGAGCCACTTCTATACTTGCACCTGGTATACCTTGCACCGCTTTTCTAATTTCTTCTTTAATAGGCATAGTACTTTTGCCATGTCGCTTTTCATACTCTACAAAAGAAACTTGTATACGGCCCAAATGTGGCTGCACACTTCGGTTATTATCTCTTGGGTTATTGGCACTTACCGCTACGTTGGCTATTACACTTTCCACTACACTGCCAGGGGTGCCGGGTTTTTCTTTCGCTAATACTTTGTCTACTCTTTTCTCCAATAAACGAGTTATACTATCTGTATATTTTACATCGGTGCCTACCGGTAATTTTAAATATACGTACACAAAGTTGGGATCACCGCTTGGGAAAAAGGTTGATTTATTGCCACGAATCATTAATGCTACCGCAGAAAAAATAAACAAAACAAATAATGATACAAAAGCCCAGATGGGTCTTTTACCTACTAAAATCCATCTTAATAATTTTTCATACCGATCCATTATGCGAGGCAATACTCTTTTTTGAAAACGATGAATTACATCATTCAATACATAGGCGTTAAACACCATCAATATGGCCATCAATAAAGAGAAGTTAGCTACGCCGTGTAAACCAGCTAAATGCAGCAACACTCCGGCAGCTATAAATACGATGAACCATTTGCTTTTGAAAATATCTTTCTTAGGCTTTTCATACTCTTTTCCTTCCGGCTTCATAAAGCTTACCGCAAACACCGGATTAAAGATGAAGGCTACAATTAAAGAAGCCGCCAATGTTAAAATCAAAATGGTAGGCAAGTAAATCATAAACTTACCAATTAACCCCTTCCAAAATAAAAGAGGGAAGAAGGGCGCCAATGTAGTGGCCGTACCTGCCAGCACCGGAATAAATACTTCGCCAGCAGCTTCCTTCGCACTTTTTACAATGGGCACTTTACCATTATCATAAATACGATGCGTATTTTCAATTACCACAATAGCATCATCCACTATTATCCCCAATCCAAATAGTAAAGCAAATAATACAATAAAGTTTAAGGTAACACTGGTACCTACTATTCCATCGGCAATAGGTAAGAAAAGAAAGGCTACAAACACACTTAGTGGCACACTTAATGCCACAAAGAAGGCATTGGTAACACCCATAAAAAACATCAATATCAACAACACTAAAATAAACCCAATGATAATGGTATTGATTAATTCATTAAAAGAAGTGGCTGTTTGTTTACTCTGGTCGCCGGTAAATTCTACTCTTAAATCTTTCGGTAGCTCTTCATTATCTTGCATTGTTTTTACAGCCGCTTTTACTTTAGCTGCACAATTAATAAGATTTTCGCCGGCCCTTTTTACTATATTAAGTGTTACTACATTTTTGCCATCTAAACGGGCATAACTGTCTTTTTCCTTAATGGTATCTTTTAACTCAGCAATATTGCGTAAGTAAACAGAGGCTCCTTGTGCACTGCTACGCACCACAATATTTTCTAAATCCATTACACTTTTAAACTGGCCTTTTACCATTAGCGTACGCTTCATATTACCCACTTCTACCTGGCCACCCGTTATATCATGATTTTCTCTGCTTATGGCATTTTCTATATCCATAAAGCTTACCCTTGCGGCTGTCATTTTATAGGGGTCTACATTTACTTGTATTTCCCTTTCTGGTGCACCTACAATTTCCGCTCTTGTAACCTCTGTTAATTCTTCAAACTTATCCTGCATTTTATCGGCATACTGCTTCAGTTTCATCCCATCATAATCACCACTTATGTTAACAAACAGAATTGGCATTTCGCTAAAGGCAAACTCTTGCGCATTGGGCTGGCTCGTTAAATCGTTAGGCAAATCAGACTTTGCTTTATCAATTGCATCTTTTACTTTTTGCTTGGCTACCTCTGTTTTTACATCGGTATCAAATTCCACAATAATTAAACTGTAATCGGCCTGCGAGGTACTTTGTATTTTAATTACTTTGGCGCCGCTAATACCCTTCAATTGCTTTTCGATAGGACGGGTAACTAGGTTTTCAATATCCTTTGGAGAGTTACCCGCATATACCGTAGCTACCGAAATGGTAGGCACCACAATATCCGGAAACTGTTCCTTAGGCATACTGTTGAACTTAATTAATCCATACAGTGTAATTAAAATAGCAATGATGTAAACCGCTGTTTTGTTGTCAACGGCCCACTCAGTAGGTCTGAATCTTTTTTGTAGGCTATCATAACCTTTTGTAACAGCACTAACTATTTCTGTAATCATAAATTAATTTTTTGTAGGCTTTTGTACTACTATGATCGTCCCTTGCGACGCTCCGTTCATCTTAATATCGCTATTCAGCTTTTGTACTTTAATGTCTCCTGTAAAATCATTTCATCAGCGTTCTTATTTCCCAGTAGTAACTGTTTGCCCATCATATACCGTTTGATAACCCTCGGTAATTATAATATCGCCACCATTTAATCCACTTTTAATTTCCATTTTACCAGCAAATGTTTCTCCGGCTATTACTACTTTTTTTCTAGCTACCCATTTATTGCCTGCTTTTTCCATGATGTAAACATATTTACCTGTTTCATCACTCTGCACTACGTTAACAGGTACCGCTACGGCAGCCTTGGCTTCGTAATCCAATATCTTCATCACTAATGTTTGATTGGCTTTTATCAAATCATCTTTAGGCAGTTTAGCCTCTACATTAAATGAACGGGTAGTGGGGTTAATAGCCGCACCTACCACATTGATGTTTGATTCAAAAGCTGCCTTTCCTGTTTCTTTAATCTCTACCAATACTTTATCTCCTTTTTTTACTTTGGCAGTATAGGTATCTGGCACATCTACTTGCGCTTTTAATCCATTGCTATTACTAACTATTACAATTTGTCCGCTTCTACCATCGGGTGTGGCACCTGTAAAAAACTCTCCGGCTCTTACATTTACTTGCTCTACAACACCACTCATACCGGCGGTAACATTCGTCATGGCTACTTGCTCTTGTGCTAATCTTACCTGTGCTTGTGCTGCACCTACTTGTGCTTCGGCCGCTCTTAATTGTGCGGCTAATGCATCCACATCAGCCTTCGCATTAATTACTTGAATTTCGGCGCCTATGCCTTGGCTCCACAAGTTTTGATACTTGGTATAAATGGTTTGCGCTTGTGCCAGTCTTGCTTTTAATTGTCCTGTTTGTTGCTGGGCGCTTAATACTTGCTGCCGAGCTGCCACCACACCTTGCTGCTGCATGACATCATCCAACTTAGCTACTACTTGGCCAGCGCCTACTCGCTGTCCCACTTTTACAAAAATGGCTCTAACTAAACCTCCTTGTCCCTTGGGTGCTACATAGCCTACCCCATCATTACCTACTTTACCTTGTAGTTCAATATAATGAGCAAAGTCGCTAATGCGTAATGTATCTACCGCTATTAGTTTTGCTATTTGCTTAGCCGCCTCAGGATCGGCTTTGGCTAATTTTTCTTCCAATTGTTTTATGGCCGCATCAAGGCTGCCTTTTTCCTTTTTAAGTTTTTCAATTTCAGATCGTATATCGTTAGCAGCCGCTTTACCTTCTTTAGCACCTGAGCTACCGCAGCTACTAATTACTAAAGCAGCCATCATTATAAATACAAAATTCTTTAGTGAATATTTCATGTTAGTTGTATTAATCATTTTTATAAAAAAAATAGTTATAGTTTTCCAATAGCTTTTAAGAAATCCACTTTGGCAATTACTGCATCATACAATGCTGCTATGTAATTGGTTTGTGCCGATTTCATTTCTGTTTGTGCCGCCACTATTTCTATTTGTGTGCCCGTGCCCACTTCGTATTTTTTTTTTGTTTGCTGATATATTTTTTCTGCCAGTTCTTTATTCTTTCGTTGAAAATCCATGGTAGCCACGGCATTTTTATAATTATTTCGAGCAGCTTCTACTTCATTATCAATCCACAACTTCATACCATCTAACTGGTTATTGATTTTGTTAACTGCTAATTTTGCCTCTTGAATTTTTGATTTAGTTAAAAACCCGTTGAAGATTGGTATACTAACATTTAAATTGATGTTTGATATACTAAACCAATCGCCCCGGCCAAAAAAGTTCCATTGATCTCGCTGCGCATTTTTGGCATAAACAGCAGAAAGCGAAACGGTAGGAATTTGTGAAAGCTTATAGCGTTTAACGTTATACTCGAGTAATTGTTTAGATATTTGAGCCTGTTGAAAATCCTTTCTGTCTGCATGATTATAGTTAGTAACATCCAGCATTCCATCTTTTACTTGTTCATCTGTTACTTTATCGGTTAGTATCAATTCATCTTTAATGGGCATTCCTATTAGCAGTTTTAAACCATAATAGCCGTTGGATATTTGATTGAGTAGTTTTTGCTTTTCCGTCTGTAAGTTAGCAAGCCTTACGGTTTCCTTGTCTACATCTAGTTTTTCTCTAAAGCCATTTTCATAAATAATGCGGGTATCCCGTAGGTTTTTTTCAGTAAGCGCTATTAAGGCATCAAGCATTTCTACTTGCTCTTTACTAACTACTAACTGATAATACACTTTATGAATATTTGCTTTGATGGTTTCTGTGGTAACTTCAGCCGTTTTTTCTGCCAGTTTAATTACAGAACCTTTGGCTAGTAAGCCCACAAATACCTGCCCATCAAATAAAATTTGGTGCAAGGCAATGCCTGCATTAGCATTAAACTTAGTGCCAAATTGTGCCGCAATAAAGCCAAAGTCGCTAGGCATTTGTATTGGATTTCCGTTACCATCTCTTACACCTTTATCAATCAACACCTGGTAGGTAGCCGGCGAAATAAAATTGGGAATAACCTGTGTGGCAATAGCCGGGTTATAGGTAGTACCCAAGCTGGCATTAATGTGCGGGTATGCTGCCGCTATTATTTGCTTTACTTGTTCTTTTTGTACTTTAATTTCTAATAATGCATTTTTAACGGTTACATTATTTTGCAAAGCATAGTCTACAGTTTGCTGCAAATTAAATTCGTACTTTTTAGGTAGTACGTTGTTGATCAAACTATCTTGCGCTGTACAAAGGAGCGGCAACAATAGCATTAATAAAAAATTGTATTTACTTTTTAACCACATCATAGCTTGCATTTTTTTTACGTTGCTCGTTATATTTTTGAATTAATTTATGCCCTTTAACGGTAGCTAAGCCATACACAAAATTTTCAAATAACATGGCCGATGTATCTGCTAGGTTATATTTACCCGGCGCAAAAAGCATCATGTTAAATGGTATCATCATCGATTCTACCCTATACTTCGAAAGCACATCTGCATTAATATCGGCCCGGTACAGCTCATCCTCAATGCCCCATTCAATATTTGTTTTTATAATTTTGGGAAGAAATTTTACTTTATGCTCCAAAAAGCGTTGATACGCTTTAAAATGAAATTTTTCCATATCGTAAACCACCATCGGGTTCATATTACCCAATTGCTCAGTTATATGATCCATCGTTATAAAAATTTCATGAACGGCATCTTTAGCGGCTATTCTACATTGGTTACACTCGCATTCCATTTCATTTATATGCCCTTCTACCACTCCCATTACTAATTCATCTTTATCCGTAAAGTATTGGTATAGTGTCTTTTTGCTCATACCCAAGCCATTCGCTATATCATCCATCGATACCGAACGTATGCCATACTGCATAAACAATTCTTCGGCTTTCACCAGTATACGGTCCTTAGGTTCCATTCATTTGTAGGTTTTAAAAATTGCGCTGCAAAACTATAGAAACTTTTTATATTTCCAAAGTTTCCATTCTTATTTTTTAGGTTCTAGCTTTCGCTTATTTTTGAGGTATGGGTACTCGTTATTCTATTCGTAAATACTTTCCGCAAGAGCCCTTTCGCTTACGTAAAGTGGTACAGTATTTTTTACAAGGCATGCTAATTTTGGCTCCATTGGCCATTACCTTTTATGCTAGCTATTGGGTAGTATCTACAGTAGATAGTTGGCTTCCCATTTTTAGAGAGCCCGTAAAAGATATTGATGGAAAAATAATTGGCTACGAAGTAAAAAATTACGGATTGGGTTTTCTCATCGTTATTAGTGGATTGGTTATTATCGGTTATCTGAGTTCTTTTTTTATTCAATCAAGGCTCTTTAATTTATTTGACAGATGGTTAGAAAAAGCACCCGGCATTAAATTTATATATACCAGCACCCGAGATTTTTTTGAGGCCTTTGCCGGCAATAAAAAGAAATTTAATAAAGCTGTACTAGCCAATGTATTTGCCAATGATGTTTGGATTGTTGGTTTTTTAACAGATGAGGAAATGGGAAAGTTTAATATGGGTGCCGATCATGTGGCGGTATACGTACCACAAGCGTATAATTTTGCTGGTCAATTATATGTATTACCCCGGCATAAAGTAAAACACATAGAAGGCATTACCGCAGGCGAAGCGATGAAGTATGCGGTAACAGGCGGTGTGGTAGAAGTAGATGATGATGAAAATGGTAAAAAGTGAAAAAAATTATTGCTACAATATTTTTTATTAGCCTTGCCTTACAAAGCTTTTGTTGGGGCTTTTTTGGTCACCGCAAAATAAATCAACATGCTGTGTATTTATTACCGCCAGAAATGATGGTACTGTATAAACCTAATATGGACTTTATTAGCGAGCATGCCGTAGATCCTGATATGCGGCGCTATGCTATTAAAGAGGAAGCTCCTCGGCATTATATAGACATCGATAAATACGGCACTTACCCTTACGATTCGTTGCCAAGAAAATGGAATGATGCTATAGCTAAATTTTCTGAAGATACATTAAATGCGCACGGTATAGTACCTTGGTGGGTGCAAACGATGTTGCAACGATTAACAAATGCTTTTAAAGAAAAGCATCAAGCCAAAATTTTAAAACTATCGGCAGAAATAGGCCATTACATTGCCGATGCCCATGTGCCTTTACATGCCAGTAGCAATCACAATGGGCAATACACCAATCAAAAAGGCATACATGGTTTTTGGGAAAGCCGCATACCCGAATTACTGGCCGAAAAAGAATGGGATTTTTTTATTGGCAAAGCCGAATACATTAAAAACCCCGGCGATTTTATTTGGAAAAGGGTGTTAGAAAGTGCCGCAGCTGCCGACACCGTTTTAAAATATGAAAAGGAGCTGACAAAAAAATTTCCTGCCGATCAAAAGTTTGCTTTTGAACAACGAAATAACGTAACTATCCGTCAATACTCCTCAGCTTTTACGATAGCCTACGATAAATTGATGCGAGGCATGGTAGAAAGGCGCATGCGACAATCTATCTTTGCGATAGCCTCATTTTGGTACACGGCATGGGTAAATGCAGGGCAGCCAGATTTAAAAAAATTATCAAATAAAAATTTTTCAGCCGAAGACCTTAAAGAATTTGAAGCACTCAATCAATCATGGAAGAATGCTTTGATAAAAGGAAGAGAACATGAATAACCATTCATTTCATTATCCAACATTTTTTGAAAACCTCTGCTATGAAAAATATTTGTTTTAGCTTATTATTTAGTTTATTCGCTTGTACTACCTATGCTCAAGTGGGAAACATTTTTGAGTTAATGGATAGAACCGATCTATCCCTTGCACAAATACAACAAATAGCGCAGCGCCATTTCGATACTGTAGGCACTGGCCGTGGCACTGGTTACAAACAATTTCAACGATGGATGTACGAACGAAAATTTCATATTGATGAAAATGGAAATTTCATTAACAACCAAACCGATTGGCAACACTACTTAGCCAATCAACAATCATTAACATCGAACCGTACGGAAGCAGGCAGCTGGACAGAGCTTGGCCCTTTCAATTGGAACAGAACCAGTGGATGGAATCCAGGCGTTGGCCGATTATCTGCACTGGCTGTAAGCCCTACTAATGCTAATCTTATATACGCTGGTTCGCCCGGCGGAGGAATTTGGAAAACCATTAATGGTGGCACCAATTGGACTTCTCTTTCTGATAACAATGCTACATGGATGTCTGTTTTTGCATTAGCTATTGACCCTGTTAATAACAACAGAGTGTATGCTGGTTTTAGCGGTAGTAACGGTATCATCATTTCCACCGATGGTGGAAATAGTTGGGCAGCAGCAGGAGCAGGCCCATCTGGTACAGTAAGAAAAGTGCTAATACATCCCACATCAACCAACATTGTTTATGCAGCTTGTACCAATGGTATTTGGCGATCTATCAACAGTGGCGCTTCTTGGACGCAGGTGCATAGCGGTAGCAAAGAAGACATAGAGTTTAAACCAGACAATACAAATATCATGTATGCTACAGGCAATGATGTTTTTCGATCAATTGATGGTGGCCTAAGCTGGACAAACCTTGGAACGGCTGAAGGTATAACTAATACAGGGCGTACATTAGTTGCCGTATCAGCCGCTAATCCAAATTATGTTTACGTCTGCCAAGCTAATGGAAGCAGTTTTGGAAGAATGTATAAATCAACCGATGCTGGAGTATCATTTACCACCACTGTAGTGGGCAACAGCACAGTAGGTACAAATTACTTTGGGTATGAAACAAATGGTACCGGCGCTGGTGGACAGGCCACTTACGATATGGCATTGGAAGTAAACCCAACCAATGCGGCTGAGGTATACATTGCAGGTATTATTTGTTGGAAATCGATAAATGAAACTACTTCGTTTACCGCCATCACTGCATGGTCATTGCCTAACACTGTTGGTTATAATCATGCCGATGTGCATGGATTATTTTGGGTGGGTAGTATTTTATATTCCATTTCGGATGGTGGGGTATATAAAAGCCTTAATAATGGAGAGGATTGGATAGATATTACGGCCGGAATGGGTATTCGTCAATTTTATAGAATTGCTACTTCACCTACCCATGCTAATGTAGTTACCGGCGGTGCACAGGACAATGGCTCGTCAATTATACAAGCCGGTGGCGCTTGGGTTGATTGGTTAGGTGCTGATGGTATGGAAGGACTGGTAAGCCCTACCAATCATTTAAACATATGGGGAACTTCTCAAAATGGAGCCATTTATAGATCAACCAATGGAGGTAATAGTAGAGTCAGTTTAACACAACCATCGGCAGGGCAATGGGTAACCCCCTTGGCTATACACCCTACTAATGAAGCTATACTTTATGGAGGTTGGACAGGAGTGTATAAATCAACCAACAGCGGAACTACTTGGGTAAATATTTCTGGTACAACAATTACCACAACACTTGCTGTTTTAGCCGTAGCCCCTTCTAATCCTAATTATATTTATGCCTCCAATGGAAGCACACTTTGGGTTACAACCGATGATGGCGCCTCTTGGACAACCCGTACCGCAACGGCTACCATTAATGATATAGCCATTGACCCCACAGACCCTTCTAAAATTTGGGTAGCCTTAAATAGTACCACTAATAAAATAATGGTTTCTGCCAATGCAGGTGCCACTTTTACCAACATATCTTCTAATCTACCTACTATTATTGCTCGTACTGTTGTGGTTGATGACCATACACCGCGCCGTTTATATGTGGGCTTAAATATTGGTGTTTATGAAAAGTTGGAGACCGATATTAATTGGACAGATGTTTCTGCTAATCTTCCCAAGGTGGCCATCAATGAGTTGGATATACATAAAATAGATGGCACCCTTAAAGTAGCCACCTACGGAAGAGGGCTATGGGAAATGCCCCTAACCGTACCTTCTGGATTTTCGTTTGGAACTACTACCCCTACAACAATTGCTTGTCCTGCACCAGTCAACCTTACAGCCCTGTTACCTGTAAATGCAATAGGTAGCTTTAATAATCCTGTATCCATTTCAGTACAATCCACTTCGCCAGCTGGGTTAAGTGTTGCTGTTTCCTCACCTATTACGCCAGGTAACAATGCTACCGTATCGTTAATGGGTGCAAATACTTTATCACCAGGTACTTACACGGTTACTATGGTAGGTACCGCAGCTGGTGCAGCTAATCAAACTACAACAGTAACCTTTACCATTACTCCAGGCACGGGTGCTGCTATAGTAGCACAACCCACATCACAAAGTGTATGTGTAGGCAATGCTGCTACTTTTATGATAAATGCAACTGGAACAGCTATTACATACCAATGGCAACTGAGTATAGATGGCGGAATTAGTTACCAAAATATTATAGGCGCCAATAGCCCATCTTACATCGCTAATGCAGTAACGTTAAGTATGAATAATTACCGATACCGCTGCTTGGTTTCGGGCGCCTGTTCATCAACCATAATATCAGACGCTGCTACATTAACCACAATAGCGCCCGTAACTATCGTAACACAATCTCTTAATACGGCAGTTTGTACTGGTGGCTCTACTATCTTTTCCGTAGAAACAAATCCAGCTGCGGTGCAATCGCAGTGGCAATTAAGTACAGATGGAGGTAATAGTTGGGTTAATATAATTGGTGCCAATACTACAACCCTGAACCTTTCAAACATAACTGCCGGCATGAATGGAAACTTATACCGAGTGTTACTATCTAATAATGGTTGCGCAACTACTACTTCTAATACCATTTTA
This sequence comes from Bacteroidota bacterium, assembly GCA_039796695.1. Taxonomy (GTDB): domain Bacteria; phylum Bacteroidota; class Bacteroidia; order Chitinophagales; family Chitinophagaceae; genus JJ008. The sequence goes on along the minus strand of JBDKJF010000016.1, from coordinate 36,027 downwards.
CTTACAGTAAGAAGCAGCCCTACCATTACATTGGCGGCATCTTTAACCACTTTATTACCGGGCCAAACTTCCTTACTTACCTCCACCCCCAGTTTACCAACGGGTGGAACAGTAACTACTAGTTGGCTATACAACAACAATCCGCTAGCTATAGCCGGTAATACATACACAGCTAATGTAGAACAAGTAGGCGTGTACCAAACCCTCATTCAAGAAAGTTGGGGTGGTGGTTTGGTATGTAGCGCTGCATCACCCCCCATTACTATAAGTGCAAATATTAGTAATCGATTGTTTATTTTTCCTAGCCCTAATGATGGAAATTTTACTGTTTCATTTTACAATGCTGGCAGTAACGCTACCACCCGAACACTCAGCGTAATTGATAGCAAAGGCGCCCTTATTTATCAACGAATATTTTCTATTAATGGTGCTTATACATTATTGCCAGTAAATATGCAAAATGTAAACCGTGGTATATATTATGTAATAGTGGGTGATGCTGCCGGCAAGCGCCTGGCACAAGGCAAAGTGCATGTAAGATAAATACACGTTAATAATTGTTTGTAAGTCCTGTAAGCGTACACCTACAGGACTTTTTTTATACGTTTTCTATACCCATAAAAGCGCTAATGCAATACCTTTGCGCCATGTTACATAATTTCAATGCAGGGCCTTCTATATTACCAAAAGAAGTGTTTGAGCAGGCCAGTCAGGCCGTTCTAAATTTCAACAATACTGGTTTATCTATCTTAGAAATTGGCCATCGCACCTCCCTTTTTCAACCGGTGATGGAAGAAGCCATTACATTGGTAAAGGAAATGATGCAGTTAGACGCTAACCATGAGGTTCTTTTTTTACATGGTGGTGCCAGCACACAGTTTATGCAGGTACCTATTAATTTACTTAACCAAAACGAAACAGCCGCTTACACCGAAACAGGTACTTGGGCAAATAAAGCCATTAAAGAAGCAAAACTATATGGGCAAGTAGCAATTGCTGGATCTACGAAAGAAAATAATTTCACTACTATTCCGCACGAATTAGCAGTATCCCCTACGGCGGCATATTTACATATTACTACCAACGAAACCATAGCCGGTACGCAATGGCATACCCTACCCTATGGCAGTGGCGTGCCATTGATAGCTGATATGAGTAGCGATATTTTGAGCCGCCAACTCGATTTTAATCAATTTGATTTAATATATGCCGGGGCTCAAAAAAACATGGGGGCCGCAGGAGTAAACCTAGTAGTAATCAATAAAAATATTTTAGGGAAAGTAAGCCGCAGCATCCCCACTATTCTCGATTATCGCCAGCATATAAAAGAGGGGAGTATGCTCAATACACCTCCTGTATTTGCTATTTATGTAGTGTTACTTACCCTAAGATGGTTAAAAAAAATGGGTGGGGTGGCAGCAATAGAATTATTAAACAACGAAAAAGCAACATTGTTTTACGATACGCTTGATGCATTGCCTTTGTTTAAAGGCCCCGTAGCGAAAGAAGACAGAAGTAAAATGAACGCTGTTTTTACAATGGATAACGAAGCTTTAGAAAATGAATTTTTAGAACAATGCACAACCAACAATATGATAGGCGTAAAAGGCCATCGAAGTGTAGGCGGTTTTCGAGTATCAATGTATAATGCACTATCTATAGATAGCATAAAGGCAATTACAGATTTAATGAAAGACTTTGCAAACAAAAAAGGCTAATAAAAATATTCATCAAAATTATCAATCAACAAAACCAATGGCAACTATACAACCATTTTCTGCGCTGCGACCACAACAACAAATGGCAGCACAGGTAGCCTCTCGTCCTTATGATGTTTTAAATAGTGAAGAGGCAAGGGCAGAAGCTAATGGCAACCCTTTTTCTTTTTTGCATGTTACAAAATCTGAAATTGATTTGCCAGCAGATATGGATATTCATAGCGACGAAGTTTACCAAAAAGCAAAAGAAAATCTTCAACGCTTTATTAGTAAAGGCGTTTTGTTTAAAGAGGAAAAAAATTGCTATTATATATATCGACTGGTGATGAACGGGCGCAGCCAAACAGGTTTAGTATGCGTATCATCCGTGCAAGATTATTTTGATGATGTAATAAAGAAACATGAGTTTACCAGGCCGGAAAAAGAAAAAGATCGTATAGATCATATGCGTACCATACAGGCACAAACCGGTAATGTTTTTTTAGCTTACCGAGATGTGGCCGAAGTGAATGCGCTAATAGCCGATTGGCAAAATAATAATCAACCTATTTATAATTTTACAGCCAGTGATGGTATACAACATGCTATTTGGGTGGTAAATACTGAAGCGGTGGTAAACGCTATTACCCATGCCTTTGCTACCAATGTGCCTTGCACTTATATTGCCGACGGCCACCACCGTTGTGCCTCTGCTGCCAAAGTAAGTAAGGAGTTGCCCAACAGTGAAGCCGCAAAATTTTTCTTAACTACTATTTTCCCCGCAAGTGAACTTGCCATTCTTGATTATAACCGATTAATAAAAGATTTGAATGGCTTAACTACCGAAAACTTTTTAGCGCAACTGCAAGATGATTTTTATATAACGCAAAGTCCTGAGCCGGTAAAACCTACTCAATTACATGAGTTTGGGTTGTATATTGATGGGCAATGGTTTATATTAACCAGTCGCAAAGGCACCTGGACAGAGGATCCAATTGGTGTATTGGATGTAACCATTTTATCCAACAACATTTTAGATCAAATACTGGATATAAAAGACCAACGCACCGATAAGCGGATAGATTTTGTAGGCGGCATCCGTGGTATTGGCGAATTAGAAAAAAGAGTAAATAGCGGCGAAATGAAGTTGGCCTTTAGCCTTTATCCGGTTACCATAGAGCAACTTTTTAATATTGCCGACAGCGGTAATGTAATGCCGCCTAAAAGCACCTGGTTTGAACCAAAGTTGAGAGATGGATTGCTGACGCATTTGATTTAACAATTTCATCCAAAATATTATCGTTACTTTGCCAAGAGGTACTTCAAGTATCTCTTTTTAATTTGTATAAAATGATGAATAAAATTTTTACCGCTTTTATTTTTCTATTATTAACAACCGCAGTTGCAGCGCAACCGGGTGATACTAAAACTTTACAAGAAACAGCCCGTAACTTTATGCGCAGTGGCGATTTTGATAATGCTATTATTGTACTCAACAGAGCCCTGCAAAACGATAGTAAGAACTTAGAGTTGCAGAAAGATTTAGCTATGAGCTATTACCTAAAAAGGGACTACACCAAAGCATTAGAAAGCGCCGAAGCATTAACCGATAGAAACGATGCTGATGTACAATGTTTTCAAATAGCAGGTAATGTATATAAAGCACTAGAGCAGGTAAAGGATTGCGAAAAAATGTATAAAACCGCCTTAAAGAAATTTCCTAAAAGTGGACCCTTGCTAAGTGAGTATGGAGAAATGCTCTGGTCTAAAAAAGATTTTTCGGCCATTAATTATTGGGAAGAAGGCATTAAAAACGACCCCGCTTTTGGTGGTAATTATTATAACGCCGCCTTATTTTATTTTTTTACAAAAGATAAAGTGTGGGGCCTTTTATATGGCGAAATATTTGTAAACATGGAAAGCCTTAGCCAGAGGGGGGCAGCCATGAAAGAGTTATTAGTTCAAGGCTACAAAGAAAAATTGTTTACCGAAGCCAACTTGTTAAACAGCGAAGAAAAAAATAAAAGTGAATTTGCTACCGCTTTTTTAACCAGTATGAACAAACAAACATCTTTGGCAGCTGGTGGTTTAAGCATTGAAGCATTAACAATGATACGCACCCGCTTTATTTTAGATTGGTTTGATACTTACGCTACAAAATTTCCATATCGTTTGTTTGATTATCACAAGCAGTTACTGGCCGAGGGAATGTTTAACGCTTATAATCAATGGTTGTTTGGCCCTAATAGTAATTTAGCCGCTTTTGATAGCTGGACAAAAGCACATGCGGATGAATATAATACATTTACAACCTTTCAAAAAAGTAGAATATTTCGAATGCCACAAGGGCAATATTATCAAGTAAATTAATTTATTCTAGTCAGTAAGCCGTTAAGACGTTTGTATTTAAAAGCGGAGCCACCTCTGAAAAAGATGGCTCCGCTTTTAAATTTTTTATACCAATGCTTTCCGCTTTATTTTCTTAGCGGCAATAATCTTACACAAACAAATCGTTATACAACTGTGCGCCAGGTACTACAGAATATTTTTCTAAATCGGTAATGCCCTCCTTAGCCAGCACCTCTTCATCTATAAATAAATTACCGGTACAGTTGGCAGATGGTTGGCGCAAAATATAATAGGCAGCATCTGACAAAATATCCACCGTCCGGCTCATCTTAGCCAGCATTTCTCCACCCAATAAATTACGTACCGCAGCCGTATCAATAGTGGTGCGGGGCCATAGTGAGTTGGCCGCTATTTTATCTTTTGCAAATTCTTTGGCCCAACCAATCGTCATCATACTCATGTTATACTTTGTTAAGGTATATGCCACATGTTTATCAAACCATTTAGGGTCTAAGCTAATAGGTGGAGAGAGGGTAAGTATATGCGGGTTTTCGGCTTTTTTTAAATGAGGTATGCAGGCTTTGGTAACCATAAAAGTGCCTCGTACATTAATGCTATGCATTAAATCAAATCGCTTTGGCTCTGTTTGCTCAGTACCTGTTAATGAAATGGCCGATGCATTATTAATTAATATGTCTATACCGCCAAAAGCTTCAACGGCTTTATCCACTACATTTTGAATTTGATCTTCAAAACGAATATCGCATTGCACAGCTAATGCTTTGCCACCTGCGGCTTCCATTTCTGCCGCTGCAGAAAAAATAGTACCACCCAATTTAGGGTTTTCTTCTACGCTTTTCGCTGCTATTACGATGTTAGCGCCTTCTTTAGCCAGGCGTAGTGCCATAGCTTTACCAATACCTCTGGTGGCACCGGTTATTAAAACTGTTTTGTTGGTAAACATATTTTTAATTTTTTTACAAATGATTTTGAACTCTTTTTATTTAACAGGTTCAAAAATTTTACCTGCTTAGCTGTTTTAGTAATCGTCAATATTCAGGCAGCACCGGCTTTGTTTGTACTATATCTTCTATGCGCTGCATGATGGCTGGCGTTAACTTTTCTAGTACTTCTAATGCCTTTAAGTTTTCGTTCAATTGCTCCTTTTTTGTAGCCCCTAATATAGCCGTTGTTACTTGCGGGTTTTTAACACACCATGCTATGCTCAATGCCGGCATAGATACATTTAATTCATTTGCTAAGCTGTCCAGTTTTTTTACTTTGCTAAGCAAATCTTCTTTCATCCATCTATCTTTTAACCAATCAAAACCTTGCAAGCTAAAACGGCTATCGGCGGGTATACCATCGTTATACTTTCCGCTTAATAATCCACTAGCTAATGGGCTCCAAATGGTGGTGCCTAAGCCCACGGTATTAAATACGCCTTGATATTCGTTTTCCATTTTATGGCGTTCCAGCAAATTATACTGTGGCTGCTCCACAGATGGCCCTATTAATCCGTACTGATGGGCTACCCTATGCGCTTCCATTATTTCTACCCCACTCCACTCGCTAGTGCCCCAGTATAAAATTTTTCCCTGTTCTATTAAATGATGCATGGTCCAAACTACCTCTTCTATGGGCGTTTTTTTATCGGGTCGGTGGCAGAAAAATAAATCAAGGTAGTCGGTTTGTAATCGTTGCAGGGCTTCATGGCAAGCTTCTGTTAGATGCTTTCGGCTAAGCCCCGTTTGGTTGGGTTTATTTTGCTTACCTCTCCATCCAAAATATGCTTTGGATGAAATAGTATAAGATGTTCTATCCCAATTTTTATTTTTTAATACCCGGCCCATCATTTTTTCGCTTTCACCAAGTGCATACACTTCGGCATTATCAAAAAAATTGATGCCATTATCATAGGCAATGCCCATTAATTCGTCGGCAATGCTATCGCTAATTTGTTTATGAAAACTAACCCAGCTGCCAAATGATAGTACACTTAACTGCAAGCCTGTTTTCCCCATGTATCGGTATTCCATATTCCTTTTTCTTTTTAAAAAGTGTGCTGCAAGTTAGGGGGAAACGATGGCTGTAACAAACAACTGTTATTTTACTTGATTAAGCCGGTTAATAGCCTCTACCCGATTGTTTACGTGTAGTTTGTTATAGATATTTTTAAGGTGCTTTTTTACCGTATGTATACTTAAGCTTAGTTTTTCTGAAGCTTCTTTAATACCCAAGCCGGTAGCTATTAATTGTAGCACTTCGTTTTCTCTGTCTGTCAACTCTTGTAACCGTGGAAGGGTTTGCTTTTGCTGAAAGGCGGATATTACTTTTTTAGCAATATAGCGGCTCATTGGGGCACCCCCGCTATATAAATCTTTTAATGCTTCAATAATATCGCCGGGTACAGTATCTTTTAAAATATACCCACTGGCTCCATTTTGCAGCGCATTAAATACATAATCATTATCATCATAAAAAGTGCAGACCAAACATAGTAAATTGGGTACTTGCTGTTTAATAATTCCAATAGCATCTACCCCGTTTTTACCCGGTAGTTTTATATCTACTATAACAATGTCTGGTGGATGGTGGATGATGTGGGGTATAGCCATTTCCGCAGAAGAATAGCTATGTAAAATGGCAAAATTTTCCGAATTGCCTATTACAATTTCTAATCCCTCTCGATAACTTTTATCATCCTCTATGAGTGATACTGTAATCAAAGCCTTGCTTAAAATCTTACCACAATATAATGATTATTACATAGCTACATCGAAGATATTTTTAGGGTACCGGATCGTAGCCACTACCGCCCCAAGGATGACAGCGGCCAATTCTTTTAAGCGCCAACCATAGGCCTTTAATTGGGCCATATTTTTTTAACGCTTGTTCGGCATAATGAGAGCAGGTAGGTGTGTAACGACATTTAGGCCCCAGCAATGGCGATATTACCCATTGGTAAATTTTAATGAGTACAATCAATGGAAAACTGAGTATTTGTAACAGCCGTTTCATTGCTTTAGAGTGGAGAGTTTGGTTAACGCCTTACCCATAGCAGCTTGTACCTCTTGATAGGTGATAATTTCTTTGGCGGTGTATAAAAAGAAAATCGAAAGGCCCTTGCCTTCTGATAGTGTATGTATTAATACTTCCTTTTGTAAGCGGTAAGCTTCTCGGGTTAATCGCTTTACGCGGTTTCTATCCACTGCTTTTTTAAAATTCTTTTTGCTAGCTCCCACACCTACTTGTACGCCTGTTGTGGTAAAAAGATAAACCACCCTAAAGGGAAACATAGAGAAACTGCTTCCGCTTTGAAAAAGCGCATCAATTGCTTTGCGGCTTTTTAATCGTTCTTTCTTTTTTAATGTAAGGGGCATGGGTTGAAAATAAAACAGTTCCACCAAATGGCAGAACTGTTACAATCTATTATTTGCCTTACGGCGATGCTTATTTTAATCTTCTTTCGTCGCTAACCGTTAATTTCTTACGGCCTTTTGCCCTACGGCGAGCTAATACTTTACGGCCATTGGCTGTTGCCATACGCTCACGGAAACCGTGTATTGCTTTACGACGCTTACGATGTGGTTGGAATGTACGTTTCATTGCTTTTTCTTTTTAATTCCGATTATTTTCGGAACAGTATTTTATGAAATGTGGATTGGGAGAACAACCCAGGTTTCAGCTTTTCCAACAGCAGGTCACCACACCTTCTGTTTGTGAAAGGACGGCAAAGGTAAGGGTTATCGGCTGAAAGTTGAAAGTTTAATAAGTCTTTTTATTACATGCAGTTCAAATAACGTATTTTATTGCAAATCAATATGTTTACTTTGTACAGGTACTCCATAAAAAAAAGTAGCGTGATAATCAAAATCTTGAACGGAATCGGTAGTACAAAAATGTCGCTCCCCCTTTTTACTGCAAAGGGTTTCAATTACAGGATGTCGGTTTAAATAATCCACTAAGCTATGGGCTACCATTTCGCCCTGCGAAAGTATTTTAACACCAACCGGCACATGTTCTTCTATTTTATCTTTTAACAGCGGATAGTGCGTGCAGCCAAGAAGCAGCACATCTATATTTTCTCCTTTATCAAACAGCTGTTGCACATTTTTTTTTACAAAGTAATCGGCTCCTTTGCTGGCATGTTCGTTGGCTTCTATAAGCGGTACCCACATGGGGCAAGCCTGTTGATATACTTTTATTTGGGGAAAAAATTTAGCCGTTTCCATTACATAAGATTCTGACGCTACAGTTCCATTGGTTGCCAATACTCCTACTGCACCTGTTTCAGAATAATTGCCTATTACTTCTGCTGTGGGGCGAATTACCCCCAGCACTCTTTTGCTGGGTGCCATGCGGGGCAAATCGTTTTGCTGAATGGTACGCAATGCTTTGGCCGATGCCGTATTGCAGGCCAAAATAACCAGCGAACAGCCTTGGCTAAAAAACCATTGTACGCATTGTAGTGTATAGTGATAAACGGTATCAAAACTACGGTTGCCGTAGGGAGCACGGGCATTATCGCCCAGGTACAAGTAATCGTATTGGGGCAATTGGTTTACCATTTCTTTTAAAACGGTAAGGCCACCATAGCCAGAATCAAACACACCGATAGGACCTGTTGTTTGCATTAAACAAAAATAGCCCCGCCATGGTAATATTGGCGGGGCTATTGTATTTATTTTGCGTTTCTGCTAATTATTTACCGGCTGGCTTTGCAGGTTGCGCTGCTGGCTTAGCAGCGGGGGCCGTTTTTGGCTGCTCTGGTAATTTAATACCTAATTCTGTTACCACAGCTAATGATATATCGTCTGCCTCAGGAGCTACCACAAACACATCTGTATTTAAAACATACGCATAGCCTTTCTTTTTAGCTACTGCTTCAATAGCTTTTTTTGCTTTAGCGTAAAAAGGTCTTAAGTACTCTTGCTGCTTTGCTTGCAGTACTTGCTGTATATACTGCTCAGCACCAGAAAGCTCTTGCTGTAAAGCTTGCATTTTTTGAAACTTCAATTTTTTTACCGCATCTGTTATTGTTTTTGATGTATCGCCCAATTCGGCTACTACGGCATTGTATTCATCTTGCTTAAATTCAATGCTGGGCATGATGGAATCTTTAACAAATTGTGCGCCCACAGTATCAAGGTTTACCTTTTCTGGAGCCAATTCTGGCATTACGCTTACTATGTCATCAATTCTTACGTATCCAATTTTTGTTTGTGCTTGTGTGTTTCCGGCAAATAGGGTTCCGGCTGCTACTACCACTGCGAAAAGAAATTTTTTCATTACTAGTTTTGTTTGATTTGATTGCTTTTATGATATAAAATAAGGCTCTACAGTTGCGCCTTTTATTTTATTTAACAGTTTTATTTTACTCCCAAATCCTTCAGTACATCCTCGCTCTTGTCCAGTTTTGGGTCGGCAAATATAATAGTAATTCCTTCACTTTTGTCTAGCACAATATCGTACCCACGGCTTACGGCCATTTTTTGTACGGCATTATATACTTTGTCTTGAATGGGCTTTATTAATTCCTGTCTTTTTTTAAACAGATCTCCCTCAAAACCAAAGCGTTTGCGCTGTAAATCCCGCACTTCTTTTTCTTTATTAAAAAGTTGATCTTCTCTTTTTTTCTTTAATTCATCGCTAAGCATTACTTGCTCTGCTTCAAAATTTTTATACATCGCATCTAATTCTGCTTGTTTGCCATCCACTTCTCGCTGCCAACTAGCAGCCACATCATCCAGTTGTTTTTGCGCCGTTTTGTATTCTGGCATTTTATCCAAAATATAGCGGGTGTCTATAATGGCATACTTCTGAGAAAAGCCTAGCAACCCTACACAAAGGAATGCGGCCAACAAGGTTATTCTTTTCATGTGTTAATTTTTGTTTTAGGAATTTGTCGCAAGTTATTCGCCATAAAATTTTCATCGCCGATTGGCATAATAGCTCGAAAATTTTATAGCTCATTTCATATCTATATTATTTAATTAATATTATTTGTTTGCTTTTTTATTAATCTGGCTCTACGCCTAACATAAAGGTAAACCTACTAGCGCCTTTTATGCCTCCTGCGGGGGTTATTCTATCTAAGCCTACACCATAATCAAACCCAAGTAAACCAAACATGGGCAGAAAGAAACGCATACCCACCCCAGCACTTCTTCTTAACTTAAATGGATTGTACGACTTAAAATCATGCCAACCATTAGCCGCCTCAAAAAAGGTAAGGGCATATATGGTACTGCTAGGATTGGTAACCAATGGAAAGCGTAACTCCATTTGGTATTTATTAAAAATGGTGAACAGGTTACTCGTATTACTCTGTCCCTGGTCTGGATTGATGGATGGGTTTGATGTTTGATAAATAGGATACCCTCTGTGTGCCACAATATCAAAGCCAAGCAAGCCCATATTGTTTGTTAACCCTGCATCGCCCACCTGAAAGCGTTCAAATGGCGAGTACGCTAATTCTTTATTATACCTGCCCATAAATCCGTATTTGGCGGCAAACTTTAATACAAATTGGCGGTTTTTTTCGGCACCCATTGGCTTGCCTAATGGTACGTACCACTCTGCATTAAAACGCCATTTATGATACTCCGGATTTTTATACGCATTTTCATTTTTAGCTGTTCCTTTTCTAAATAATGAATAAGGAGGCGTAAACTGTACACTGGCCATTAAATTAGAACCACTTCGTGGGAAGATGGGGTCGAATACGGAGGAGCGTTGCAAACCAATTTTTGCGTTGAAATTGTTAGAAGTTCCTTCGGTAAAATCTGGCCCTAATTGAATATAATTATTCAGTTTATACTGCGTATAGTTTAATGAATATACTAAGCTAAAATAGTCATCGGGCCATTTTAATTGTTTACCTAGTGATACACCTACACTAAATGATTTTAAAAACCGGTTAGGGTCAAAGTTGTAACGACCGGTAGCAAAATCATAATCGCCATATTTATATACACTCTTGTTGGCATATACCGTTAATGAGTTTCTTTTTTTACCTCCTAACCAAGGTTCGGTAAAAGAGAAATTGTAGGATTGAAACGCTTGACCGTTGGATTGTATTCGCAGGCTTAGCTTTTGCCCATCACCGGTGGGTAATGGATCCCAAGAAGATTTTTTGAGAATGTTTCGAATAGAGAAGTTATTAAAGGTAACACCAAGTGTACCCGTTAAGCCTATACCACCTCCCCAGCCGGCGGATAATTCTAATTGATCAGAAGATTTTTCTTCTAATTTCCAATTGATATCTACCGTACCATCGTCGGCATTGGGCACCACGCCAGGATTAATGGTTTCTTGATTAAAAAACTGCAGGTTGGCCAATTCTCTTTGTGAGCGAATTAAATCTGAACGGCTGAAAAGTTCTCCGGGTACTGTTCTTAACTCACGGCGAATAACGTAGTCTTTTGTTTTTTCGTTACCGGCTATGGTTACATTTTTAATTCTGGCTTGAGGCCCTTCTACTATTCTTATTTCATGATCGATGGTGTCGTTATAAACAGCGGTTTCTACCGGTTCTGCTCTAAAAAATAAATAGCCATCATCCATATACAAGCCGCTAATATCTCCACCTTCTTGTGCAGCTTCTTTTCCTAATTTTTTATTTAGGGTTGAAATATTGTAAACATCTCCTTTAAAGATGCCTAAGATATTATTGAGTACAGAATCGGGATATTTTGCATTGCCTTTCCAAATAATATTGCCAAAATAGTAACGGCGGCCTTCGTTTACTTTAATATCAATGTTTAAGTTGCCTTTGGCAGAAGTGTAGGCTGTGTCGGAAATAATTTGGGCGTCTCTGTAACCGTTAGCGTTGTAAAAGTCTAGTACTTTGTTTTTATCCTCTTCGTATTTCGTTTGGTTGTATTTAGATCCGCTTAATTTAAAGCGGAAATAAGGATCAAGCAATCTTTTTGTTTTGCTAATGGTAAGAAAGCCCCAATCTTTTGTGTACGCACTAAAAGTATATTTTTTCTTAAGGCCATAAGGGCTATCCATTTTATCGGCTTTGGTGGTTAGCTTGCTCATTTCTTTGGTGCCCTTCATTTGCTTTTTTAGGCGGCTGGCTTCTATGTTATCATTTCCAAAAAATCCAATATCATTTATATGCATTTTATTGCCTTTATCAACGATAATGGTTAGTTGATTAGAGTTGATAAAAGATGTATCTGGCATTTCTTCAATTCGCACTTTTACATCTCGGTAGGCTTTATCAGCATAAAACTTGGTAATACGCTCTACTAATTCTCTTCGTGTGTTTTCTGTAATAACGGTTTGCTTGGTAAGATTTACTTTGGCTAAAATATCTTCTTCTTCTGCTTTTTTAATGCCTACAAACTTAAAATTACCTAGTCTTGGTCTTTCTTGTACGGCTACCTCTATCCACACTTTGTCATCTTCTACCTTCGAAACTAATATTTGCGCATTTGCAAAGAATTTTTGGCGCCACAAGGCTGCCAAGGCTTTTGCAAATACATCAGTACCGGGGTAAGTAAATTTATCGCCAGGTAGTAAATTAGTAATGGAAGCCACTATGGAAGTATCTAAATAACGTACTCCAGATACTTTAATGTCTGCAATAGTGTATTCTTTAGGTGTACGAGATTCTTTCCAAGCTATTAGCTTAGGGTCAATAGAGGTAGGTTTGGTAGTATCAAACGAAGCGCTTTGTGCTACGGCAAAATGCTGTAAAATGAAAAGGATTACTGCGGTTGCACTAAGCCTATGTAAAAATTGTTGCATGCTATTTTTTATTCTGGTCTGTTTTATCCGTTTGGAATATTTAATTTATTAGTTTTCTGCTATTTATAAATTTTGTAAATAACCCAAGCCGCGGCAAATTAAAGGTTATAAACAAAAGTGTATGTTAAAACCGATGCCACAGGCTAGAAGTATGAAAGGCGAACTTTTAAAACCTTTCGTACTCCCTTCTCTATTTACTACTTTATTTTCCTTAACCCAGTTGCTCGCTGGTTTTGCCAAAACGGCGCTCTCTATTTTGATAATCCAAAATGGCTTCATACAGGTTTTCTTTTCTAAAATCGGGCCAGCGAACATTGGTAAAGTATAACTCTGCATAGGCAAGTTGATACAGTAAAAAGTTGCTTATTCTATACTCCCCACTGGTGCGTATCATTAACTCTGGATCGGGAAAGTTGCTGGTACACAGGTACTTCTGTAAAACCTCCTGATCTATTTCCTCTACATTTAACTTTTCATTTTTTACTTCCCAAGCAATGTTCTTTACCGCATTCAATAATTCCCAACGGCCACTGTAGCTTAAAGCCATTATGAGGTTTAGCCCGGTATTAGCTTTGGTAATATCCAAAGCTTCATTAAGTTCTGCTTGTGCATAATCGGGTAGCATATTCATATCGCCAATTACATGCAGCCGAATATTATTTTTATTGAGGCTTTCTACCTCTTTGCGAATGGTGCTTACTAACAACTCCATTAGCCCTACTACTTCATAAGCTGGTCTGTCCCAGTTTTCGGTAGAGAAAGCGTAAAGTGTAAGATAGCCAACGCCTAATTCGGCGCAGCCTTCTACAATATTTCTTACACTTTCCACCCCATGAAAGTGCCCAAAAAGGCGGTCTTCTCCCTTTTCTTTTGCCCAGCGGCCATTGCCGTCCATAATAATGGCGATGTGCTTTGGCAGCCTTTCTTTATCAATTTTTTCTACGAATGAAGACATAATAAAAAGCCCCCGCCATGGCAGGGGTCGCAAAGGTAAAAAAATCCCGCCAACTGGCGGAAAGTAAGTTACAAGGGTAAGGCTATTGCTTGCCCCAAACGGCAATGCGGGAGCGGCCCCGTACAAAACCCTTCGTTTCGTACACAAATTCTATTTTAGAAAGATGGCGTAAGCCCCCGTCTACATCTATTACCCGGCTCCAGCTACCTTGGGCAAAATTGTTTTTTAAGGCCACATTTTGAGTACTTCCGTTATCAAAATGCACCGTCATACTATACATTTTAAGCGGGCCATCCGTTACTTTTAATTTTAACTGGCGCACATCATCTTTCCAGTTACCAAAAATTATTACATCCCTATCTACTCCAAATCGTACACTTTTATCGGCAAGAAAACGCCATGGCCCGGCAGCGGTATTGCTTTTTACATTGGTAAATGAAGATGCCACTACAAAGAAAGTTAGCAGCAAAAGACTGAATAGGTTTGTGGTAAAACGCATAAAAAATGTTTGTGGTTAATAATGTTTTTTATTGGTGCTGTATGGACTTACCGATGTAATACTGGTTTAATCCGCTACTAGGTTAAAAAACAATTAAACTAACCACCGTAACCAAAAGGGTGAGGCTACCTAGCCGTAGGGCATTTATAACTTTGCAAATTAAAGGTTAGATGCACCATAGCCGTTACAAAATGATCTTTAGTAGTACTTACGCCTCTTTGAGAATTAACAGGGCGGGCTGGTACCCCTAGTTCATACGAACGGTCTTGTAGAAGAAACGCATCGGAAGGGCTGCCATCAGGATTGGTTGGAAAAATGGCAGGGTTAGCATAAGTAGTACTTACATCATCTAAATAATCGGTATTTGTGAAGCGATATAATACTTCGAAGCCGATATTCATTCTTTCATTTATTGCATACTTAAAACCGCCGCCAAATGGAATACTGATGGCCATGGGTTTATATACTTTTCCCGTAGCATTTTGGCCTTCGGTGCCTAATGGTCTTAGTAAAATTTTTCTGCCTTGCAAATAAGCAAAGGGATCGTATGAAAAAATACCGGCCCCTAAAGTAATGTAGGGTGTGAAGCTATATTGTGGCTCGCCGGGTAAAAATTTAAAGAAGTTAAAATCGCCTTGTAAGGCTAATTCCCAAACATTAGAATTAAAGCTAAGGTTACGCTGATTTAAAACTTTACTATGATTGTTATGAATATCTGAATATCCCAATCTAGCATAGCTAGCCCCGAGCCTTAAAGCGATGTAGTTACCAAAGTTTTTACGAAAAAAAACGGTGGCGGCCATTTTGGGTCTGTTTAATTTGGCTTTGGTATTAATATCGCCAAAATAATGACCTGCACCAAGGCCAATACCAAACTCACCTTCTTGTACTACAGACTCTTGCGCTAGGGCTGTAGAAGAAAATTGAGCAACAAAAACTATCAATGAAACAGCAAATATCTTTCTAATCATAACTGATAAATATGGTCGGGATTATTAACAACGCTAAAAGTACTCATTTTCTTATAACAGAAGGGCAATTTAGTTTCGTTTATCTAAGCCCCAGGTTAATTTATTGCGCAGTGTTTGTAAAAAATTATTTTCACTTAACCTTATTAGGTTTACTTCAAAATTTTCTTTTTTTACGGCTAGTTGTACGTCTTTGTTTACAATTTCTCTACGAGAGTCTAAGGCGCAAATAACCTGATCGGATCGACTTTCTATTTCAAATGAAATGATGTTATTATCTGGAATGACGATTGGCCTTACGTTTAAATTGTGTGGCGCTACTGGCGTAATAACAAAGCTGCCAGAATCAGGAAATACCACAGGCCCATTGCAGCTGAGTGAGTAGCCGGTAGATCCTGTAGGAGTGGCTACTATCAATCCATCGGCCCAGTAAGTATTTAAAAATTCACCATTCAGATACGTGTGTATTTTTATCATAGCCGCTACATCCCGCTTATGAATAGAAAATTCGTTTAGGGCATAGGGTATTTCTCCAAATAAAGGAATACTGGCATCCACATGTATAAGGGTACGGCTATCTACTACATAGGAGCGGTTGGCTACGGCTTTAAAGGCTGCCTTTACTTCGTTGCGGCCAATACCTGCCAAAAAACCAAGACGCCCAAAGTTAATACCCATAATGGCCACTGGCTTATCTCTAATTAACGTAATAGTGTCCAATAAAGTGCCATCGCCACCAAGGCTGATGATGAATTCAATATCATCTGTTAACTCTTGATGAGAGCAAAAGGTTTTGACAGGTGTGGGTAATTGAATGGTTGTTTTTATTTGCTGATAAAAATCATGAAACAATACCACTTCAATTTGCTGTGCAGCTATTTCATCAAAAAAAAGCTGTACGTCTTCTTGTTGACTGCTATCAAAAACCCTACTATAAACGGCTGCCTTCATTAGTATTAAAATATTGACTTTCGGTGTAAAAATAATCCGTTTTCTCCTAATTGGTTAAAACTCCACTCTAACTTAAAAGTAACATCATAAAAGGTAAGTATATCTATACCTATGCCGCCGGAGTACAACATTTTGTTTGAAAGAAAATTATCGCCGGGTTGTGGATTATAAACATATCCTGTATTTCCATATAATTTACCAAAAATGCGAACTGGAATATACTCGGCAGGTTTTCCTTTTTTAATAGTGGGTATGCGTACTTTAAAATTCAATAACTCTCGAGTAAAGGTTGTTTTTAAATACCCGCCTAGTACACCATCCACAATATAATATTCATACCCTTGCATAAACGTATCGCCGAAACCCAAAAATCGCTTGCCAATATAGGGCTGTTGAAATGGCAATTTTATACTACCATACACACTCATGGATAAATAGGTTTTTTTAAACAACTCTCGGCTTGCAAAAAATTTGGCGTCCAACATCCAAAGGTTAAAATTTTTATTGAGCCCTTGTTTTACAAACGAAATGTTAGCCGCATAGCCTTTGGTAGGATAAGGATTATAATCTAAATCGGCATAGGAGAGGTTGTAAAAAAAGCCGGGGGCCCCTAAACTGTTTCCTGCTATAAAATAGCCAGGATTAAGGCGCAAGGCGGTATCACTTACCCTTTCATATTGCCAGGTAAATCCAAAACTATGCCTGGCTCTTATAGCCCTTCTATAAGTAAGCTCCATGGAGGCATTGGTAAAATAGCGTAGAAACTTGTTTTCATCTTTTAAAAAAACCTGTTTGTTTTGAATGGTATTATAAAATACTTCACGCCCATTACCGGTAGTATAATTAAGCCGTATACCCCATTTCATTTTTTTATCGATATAAAGTCTATCATACCCAAATGAAAGTTGCTTGGTGTAGCCGGTTATTAAAAACATTTTTAGCTTATCATTATGGCCGGTGGCATTATAATAGAGTAATTTGGCCCCGTAGTTTACCCGGGCAAGGCTACCTTTTTGTTCTACAATCCATTGATTTAAATTTCTATCCACCGGTTTAAAATAAGGCACTGGATATAGGTACCATCTTTCTTTTACAGTTATTTCAATGGTAACTGTATCGCCCAAAAAATGCTGGGCGGCTACCACTACACTGTTAAACAAAGCTGTGTTCATTAACTGTTTACGGCCATCTTCAAATTTTTGTAATAAAATGGTCATTAGGTAGGTGTCGCCCGTTTTAAACGGTACCTCTCGTAAAATGATAGCGGATTTTGTTTTTTTGTTGCCTACAATATTTATGTTGCCTATGATGTAATGTGAGTTAGCGGCTACATTGTGTGCGGATGCGGCATGGTTGGGCGTTGGCTGCGCATAAGCATATGGCTCTTTTGTAATCCACAAAAAAATAAAGCAAACGCAGTATGGCAATATCCGCATCATAGCAGCAATAGTAAGCAAATAAAGATAAACGGAAGATAATAGCCTAGGCTATGTATGAAAGAACGCTTAAATGTTGAGGTAATTCATTAAATTATCAAAATTACTTTTTAGCTCATTTTCGTAATGTTCTTCTCCGAAAAAGTATTTAATAGTGTACTCGTATCGCTGAAAAGTGGCAACAATATCCGATACTTCGGTTTTATTAATGCGAATGGTTACTTGCATTAAACCCTTTTCATAATCGTTTGATGTATTTAATTGGGTTATTTGTGCATCATTTGTTTCTACTAGCTTACTTATTTCATTAAATGAATATTGATTGCTAGGTATTTCTAACACGATTAAAGCCCCTGGTTCATTTAGGCTCATAAATGCTGCGGCATGCCGCAGCAAATCTTGATACGTAATAGTACCGGTTAAAATATTTTCTTCGTTTACAACTGGCACAATACTTAATGCATGCTCGGCCGCTAATTGTAATGCCTTTAATAGATGATCGGTTTCTTTTACAGCACTAACTTTAAAGGATGGCAATAAAGCAGCTAAGGTGGTGTTATCATCTTCAACTATCAATAAATCATCTTCGCTAATAATGCCGGCATGTTTATCCTCCGCTGACAGGATGGGCAAATGTGTAACCTGATTATCATCCATTAACTGTAATGCATAATGCACCTGATCGCTTAATCGTAGCGATGGTATGGAGCTATTTTGTATTTCGCCGGTAAGCATGAAGGGCTCAATTTGCTGCAAGACAGGTTATACTAAGCAAGTGTTGCAGGCGTACTGAGTTTTTTTAAAAAGTTATGCAAAATTGTATTAAACTCATCGGGTACTTCCATCATGGGCGCATGGCCACATTTATCAATAAAATGCAGCTCGCTATTGGGTATTAGTTTATTAAACTCTGTGCCTACAAAAGGCGGGGTGATGGTGTCATTATTACCCCAAACTAATAACGTAGGTTGCTTAATCTGGTTTAATTCTTCGCCCAAATTATTGCGAATAGCACTTTTAGCTAAGGCAATTATTTTAATTACTTTTAAGCGGTTATTCGTAATATTATACACTTCATCCACCAACTCATCGGTGGCCATAGCGGGGTTATAAAAGGTAAGCGCTGTTTTCTTTCTTATATATTCTTTATCGCCTCTTTTGGGGTAACTATCGCCCATGCCATTTTCAAACAGGCCAGAACTTCCAGTTAATATCAGCGAGTTGATACGTTCGGGGTGTTTTAAAGTATGTATAAGGCCTACATGGCCGCCTAAAGAATTACCTAAGAGATGAATATTTTTTAAATCTTTTGCTTCTAAAAATTTATGTACATACTTGGCCAATCCGCCTACCGATGTATGCAGGATATCCATATCTAAAAGCGGTAACATTGGCACTATTACCTTGGTATGTTGGCGAAAATATTCAATAAGCGGTTGAAAGTTACTTAAAGCCCCAAAAAGGCCATGCAGCAGCACTAAAGGCTCTCCATTTCCTTCTTCAATGTATTTAAACTTATCTAATTGTTTTAATTCGTATTGCATAACAGTTAATTCACTGGCACCGCACAAAAAGCCTTTTTTACGGAAAAGCGCAAACTACAAATGTTTGGTTGTATTAAAAAAACCACGTAAAACTAAATTTACGTTGTACTCGCCTGTTTTTTACTTGCAAAATAATAGTTTTGCGTTAAAAAATGGCATTTAAAAGAGTAAAGGCCAGCATTGTTATGAAAGGCTTGCTTTTTATTTTGGTTGATTGCTAGCTAAGCCGCCAAAAAAATGCTGTAAGTCGTCAAACATTCCTTTAAAAAACGGAAGCAAGTTACTGATGCCGTTAATGGCTTTGGGCCCCCAAGTAGCAATATATGCGTAGGTGGCCGATTGAGACAGGGTAGATGGTTTTAAAATATTCATTTGTACAGCATAAAAAAGCAATACGCTATAGATGAGTATGTAAATAATCGCAAAAAACAGTATACCGCCTAAGCGATTTATCCAACCTAGTAAAGCTATTTGTACTACTTTTTCAATACCTGCGGCCCCCCACCTAATTAATAAGCTAACGCCCAAAAAAACTGCCAAAAAAGAAATAAATGGCAACCACTCGCCACTTACATT
The DNA here is from genome assembly GCA_039796695.1 of Bacteroidota bacterium. Taxonomy (GTDB): domain Bacteria; phylum Bacteroidota; class Bacteroidia; order Chitinophagales; family Chitinophagaceae; genus JJ008. The sequence goes on along the minus strand of JBDKJF010000016.1, from coordinate 16,289 downwards.
AGTTGCATTTCCTATATAATTGGCGGCTACTACCGATAACTTAATAGCAGCAGCTAAGCCCACCACTATGGCCACCAAAGAGAAAACAGCCACAATTAGCCCTTTCGAATATCCTTTAATGGCTGCCAACAGCATTAATACGGCCAGTATGATGTCAATTATCATGTGTTGTTTTGAAACGAAGCAAAGGGCAGCTTTCTATTAAGCAGCCTTTAAGCTTTGATTAAACTAGGCACTTAGCAATTCTTTCACCAGTGCGGATATCGTTTTGCCATCTGCCTTACCAGCCAATTGCTTGGAGGCCACGCCCATTACCTTGCCCATATCTGCCGGAGATGATGCGCCTACCGAGGCAATAATAGCTGCTACTGCAGTTTTTACTTCTTCGATAGATAGTTGCTGTGGTAAAAATTTTTCGATCACAGCTATTTCTTCTTCTTCTTTTTTTGCCAGCTCTGGCCTGTTTTGCTGTTGAAAAATTTCTAACGAATCTTTTCTACTTTTTACCAGTTTTTGTAACAGTTTTATTTCTTCCTCTTCTTTTATTTCTCCTGTACTACCCTCGGATGTTTTGGCTAATAAAATGGCCGCTTTAATAGCCCGCAAACTGCGTAGCGCTACTTCATCCTTAGCTAACATTGCGGCTTTTAAATCAGTCATAATTTTTTGTTCTAAACCCATGTTTATGTGTTTTAAAGTGAATGTTTTGATGGTAAAGTTATTAGCATAAATAAGTTATCTATTAATTGTACACTTGATGCTAAATTTTTTTCTTTAATAGAATAAAATTAAGCCTTGTTTTCCTTCAACTGCTTTGTTCTAAATTTTTCATAAAAGCTTATGGCAAACTTTTTAAGTTCTTCGGCTTCCTCGGTATACTTTGTAGCTCGGCCATAGGTGTCGGCCATGGTAACTAATGTTTGGTAAAAAAAGTCGGCCATTTCGTCTACCATCATTTCTTTTGTCCACAAATCTATTCGCAGTGCTGCTTTTTCGGCTCCATCCCAAAAGGCCATCATCATAGCCTTGGCCTGCTGCATATTTTCTGCACCAGTATCCGTGGCCTTCCACGCTATATCGGTGGGCATTCTATTTTCGTCGGTTACTACCTCTATTGTTATTGTAGATTTTTTCATTACAAAATTTTAAGCAGGCAAAGGTAGTTTATTCTACTAAGCGTTTGTCAATAATTGCCAGAGCCTATCGGCCGCAAAAGGTATGGTGTAAATGTGCGCCTTTTCTTTTGCAGCCTGTTGCAAATGTTTGTGCCCGTTTTCGTCCTTATAAATTTGCATTAACTGGTTTGCCAGTGCATCTGGCGTGTTTGCAGGTAATAATACAACCGATGCCCCACCATATTCTTGTGCTGGAACTGCGTGAGTGGTAATAATGGGTACGCTATGTTTAACGGCTTGTAACAATAACTGCCCCCACCCATCTAATGTACCTGTATATACTAGTGCATAAGCGGCGGATAATACAGTGGCTTGTGCAGCATCGTCTATGGGTAAGATGACTACATCTGTTTTAAATTTATACGTTTCCAACTTACGTAAAATGCTTTTGGGTGGCGGGTGTAATAGTACCAATTTACGGTTAGTTTGTTGCCGCTTTTTAAATAAAGAAAAGGCTTTTAAAACCCACATGCACGCTGCTTCATTATGGCAATGGCAAGCAAAAAATTCTTTTCCTTCGGTGTAAGCCGCTTTGGTAACCTCCTGCGATTGGTGGGGCGAAAGAGTGGCTGCACCGTTTAGTACTTCTATCGTTGTAATAGAAGGATGCAGCGCTGCTAGTTTATTTTTAGTATGAAGGGAGGGGGTTATAATTTTTTTGTACTTGGAAAAACGGGCGGCTTTTTTAAAATCGATTAGGGCGCCATCTGGTAATAAAAACCAATGCCTAATAGATGGAATAATGGGACCGCCATTGGAAGTAATAAATACATCTACCCCATATTTTTTTACAAGAGAAGGCAATTGCCATAGTTGCCATTTTTTATTGGCCAACCAATTACTACGGTTTACGTACACTTTTTGCAAGGGCAAGGTTGCCAACGGCTGGTTTTTTTTGCTGGGGGTATCCTCTATTAATAGCACCTGTACATGGTTATGTGTTGAGGAGAGGTGTATAACCATTTCCTCGAAGAAACACTGCACCCATTTGCTTGATTGTGTTAGAGAAAAACCAATATCTATCGCCACTACCATATTGGCAAAGGTATTATTAACTAGGGTTTAGTACGAAGTATTAGTGGGGTATGTAAGATAATATGGGTTGATAATACGTTAGCCTTTTACTATTGCTTGCCATACCACTTGCCATTACTTTTGATGTAGGGCATGCAAATAACCATTTTCTGTATAAGAGATAAAGGGCAGCTAACGCTTCCATATTTTGGAAAGGTAGATGCTATTTAATGCAGAAAAAAGTTTGGTATCATATTTGTAAACCTATAGGCCTAGCTCAAATTGAACACCGCAAACATTTATGTTGGCTATTCAATAAAAAGCTAAGATACGGCTGGCAATTAATGATTTAAGTAATTAAAGCGTCAATTTTTAACCGTATTCTAAATCCAATATATTCTATGAACGACCTCTTAGGTGGAAGAGGATGGTGGCTTGTAAAAGGGGCCTTGATATTAGGCCCCTTCTTTTTTTTAAGCCCCTACAACACATAACCACCGCCTTCAAAAGCTTATCAATGGGGGTGCAGCCCGCTTGCAACCGGTGTAAAGGTTTTTTTATACATAACCCATTGCCTTTGCCCATAAAATGCCTTGCTTCCTACTTCCAATTACTTTCAATACATTTGTTGCCATACCAATTCATTTTCATGGAATATAATACTACAAGAAACCATCTTACGATGCGGGAATATGGCCGCCATGTACAAAGAATGGTGGAGCACATCATGACGATTGAAGACCCCGAGCGCCGCCAGCGAAATGCCCAGGCAGCAATTGAGTTAATGGGTTTTTTAAATCCACATTTAAAAAATGTAGAAGATTTTAGACATAAACTTTGGGATCATTTATTCCTTATTTCGGATTTTACATTAGATGTAAAATCGCCTTACCCTATTCCAACTAGAGAAACATTAAAAGCAAAGCCAGATCCACTTCCCTACCCTAAACGTTATCCTAAACATTCGCATTTAGGAAAAAATTTAGAAGAGGTAATCAATAAAGCGTTGGTAGAAGAAAATCCTGAAAAGAAATTAGGCTTTGCTAATGCCATAGCATACTATATGAAGTTGGCTTATAATAACTGGCATAAAGAAATAGTACACGACGATGTTATACAAAGCGAATTGACGGGCATTACACAAGGTCAATTAACCTTTACCAATACTCCTTTTGTAAAAGCCTACCGCCATCAACCCGAAAACAATAGAGGCAGTAATTTTGGTAAACGTAATAATGGTGGTGGAAAGTTTCAACAACGCAGTAATAACAATGGTGGTGGTGGCCGTAGGGATAATCGCAATGGCGGTGGGGGAAATTTTAAAAAGAAGCGTTATTAAATTTTTTATCATACTATTATAATCATGGATTAGGTTTACTAATCATCTCTGCCCGTTTTATACAAGCGGGCATTTTTTATTGGTTAAAAGCCTGTCAATATACTTACTTTGCAACGGGGCAAGCAATCGTCATTTATTCACACTATATAACTATTTTTCTACATGCATTCATTTGAAGTAAGAGGCGGAAAAAAACTACAGGGCGAAATAATACCACAAGGTGCCAAAAACGAAGCACTACAAATTATAAGCGCCGTATTACTTACGCCCGAAGAAATTGTAATTAAAAACATACCTGATATTATTGATGTAAATCTGCTGATTGAATTGTTGGGCGAAATGAATGTGAAAGTAAACCGCATTAGCCGAGAGGAATGTGCTTTTAAAGCAGATGATGTAAACATTGATTATTTGCATAGTGAGGATTATAAAAAGAAAAGCGGCAAACTAAGGGGTTCGGTTATGCTGGCGGGGCCTATGCTTGGCAGGTTTAAAAAAGCATTTATTCCTAAACCTGGTGGCGATAAGATAGGGCGAAGAAGATTAGACACACACATTATAGGTTTTGAAAAATTAGGTGCATCTTTTACGTATCATGAAGAGGATGGTTTTTTTCATTTAGAGGGCCCACACATGCGGGGTACTAATTTGTTATTAGATGAGCCTTCGGTAACGGGTACAGCCAATATATTAATGGCAGCTGCCATGACGCCGGGTACCACCACCATTTACAATGCTGCCTGCGAGCCTTATTTACAACAATTAAGCAATATGCTTAATAGAATGGGCGCAAAAATTTCAGGTATAGGCAGCAATCAGTTAATAATAGAAGGAGTAAATTATTTGGGTGGCACACAACATAGCATGTTGCCAGATATGATTGAGGTAGGATCTTTTATTGGATTGGCCGCTATGACGCAGAGTGATATTACAATTAAAGGCGCTGGCATTGCACACTTAGGCATTATTCCAGAAAAGTTTAAGCAATTGGGTATACAAATGAATTTTATTGGCGATGATATTCATATACCCTCTCAGGATAGTTATGAAATACAAACTTTTTTAGACGGCTCCGTCATGACCATTTACGACCATCCATGGCCAGGTTTTACGCCAGACCTTTTAAGCATCGTATTAGTAACGGCCACACAAGCCAAAGGCTCAGTGCTTATACATCAAAAAATGTTTGAAAGCCGTTTGTTCTTTGTAGACAAATTGATAGATATGGGTGCTCGTATTGTACTGTGCGACCCACACCGAGCGGTAGTAGTAGGCCTTGAAAGAGAGCAAGCCCTACGAGGCATTACGATGAGTAGCCCCGATATAAGAGCTGGAGTAGCCCTATTAATAGCCGCCCTAAGTGCCGAAGGAAAAAGCATTATTCAAAACATAGAACAAATAGATAGAGGCTATCAACGTATTGATGAGCGACTTAAAAATTTAGGCGCAGACATTAAGCGAATAAATGCATAAGTACCACTAAAAAAAGCCTGATCAGTAGGCATTAAATAGGTGGAAGTTTTTTAAACAGCATAAAAAAGGGGAAGCTATTATGGGGCACTTATTTGCGAGGAGCCAAATTAAAATATTGTGTACCCTTTTGAAATACTCTATCCACTTTTCAACTTTATTTTTCTCATCTGCAGCTGGCCATGTTTTTTATGATACATAAGATTTGTGATTATCTTCGACGTATTACTATTAGCTGTTTTAATTATCTAATATGATTGATATTTTTTCGGATCTGCCTACTCTTGAAAATGAAAGGGTACTACTTCGCCCCATACAAGAAAATGACTTCGACAACCTACTTTACTTTTCTGAAAATGAACCAGAACTTTGGTTTTATGGATTAGTAACGGCTGCCGGAAAACAAAACCTCCGTCATTATATAGATACAGCTGTTAAAAATTTAAACGAAAAAAAAGAATACCCATTTATCATATATGATAAACTAACTAATAGCTATGCCGGTAGCACCCGATTTTATGATATACAACAAGCTTACCTTACTACACAATTAGGGTATACATGGTATGGCAAACAATTTCAACGCACGGGGCTTAACCGCCATTGTAAATTTTTGCTATTTTCTTATGTGTTTGAAAAATGGGGATTAGAACGTTGCGAATTGAGAGCCGATAATAATAACCAACCTAGTATATTAGCTATGAAAGCCATTGGTTGTAAGCCAGAAGGATTGCTGAGAAATCATATGCCCACTGCCCAAGGCACACGTAGAGATAGTATAATACTAAGTATTTTAAAAGATGAATGGCTGCAAGGAGGAAAACAAAAATTATTAAACCTGATTAAATAAAGCCAGCTCTTTTAATTCCATCTTTTCTAAAACTTTTCTACCGTTGCTTGTTGACCATTTAATAATCTAATTTCTCCATCTGCTATTTCAATGCCTGTAATATCGCCGTCGCTATAGCAACAACAGCCAGTATTAAAATAGCAGGGTTTCATCTTTCTGTAGTTAACGGAGGTGGTGGTCATTTTTTTTTCCAGTTTAGTAATCTCCTTCTGCCATCTTGCTACTTCCGTTTTTTGTTGATATCGTATAGCGGTTTGCAACTGCTTATACAATCTTTCTAAATGCGTAAGCGATGCAAACACCGGTTGGTGCGTGTGTCCTGTTATTAATACCGGATTATTTTCCAACGCCGACCACTCATACATCATCGTATTATGCAGGTTCTTTTTATTGGCATCATAAGCCGGAGTGTTGGGGTTTATTTTCAACAGCGATTGTATAGGGGCCCAAATGTTTGCTACAAAAAATTTACTAAACCAGTTTCCATCACTTCTGGCATCTCCTTGGTGGCCATGGGTTAGCAGCAGTTGCAAGGGCAAGCCTTGGCGGTTTTTTTGCGCCTGGTTATTTGGGCGGGTTGTTGTCATTACATCATTCCCAAACTGGAGTATTATTCCTTCGTATACTTTAATTTTTTGGCCATAAATGTTTTTTAACTGCCAAGCGGCAAATGGATCATTATCCCAATACAAATCATGATTGCCAAATACTTTTATAAACCTGTTTGCTTGTAAAAATGATTTTTCTATTTTAAAATTTTGTTGATTGTGTTTTTTTACTTGCCGGATATTGTTTTCCCAAAGTTCCTCGCTATCGCCCAAACTTATAAAAGTATATGCCTGGTTAAAATAATAAGCAAGCGCAGCCAAGTAATTTTTTTCTGCCAGTCTAAAATCATCCGCCCCATCTTTTCTGCCTTTGTGCTGGTCCGAAAAAATGATAAACTTATCTTTTGAATGGGCTGGTATTAATAAGCCTTTATCACCGGGGGTCAATAATATACTTTTATACAAATGCGTAAGGCTACTAAATACTTTATTTTTTTTAGGCGCCGACGAAAATTTCTTAGCGGCCCAAAGTAATGGCTTAAATAAAAATATACGTATACGCTTAAACATGTGGGTGCGCAATAATTACTTCACAGCAATCATACTTATTTCTACATTTACAAATTTGGGTAAGGCAGATACCTGTACAGTTTCTCTTGCCGGAAAATCGGTAGAAAAATATTGGCTATACACCTCATTAATGGCGGCAAAGCGGTTCATATCCGTAATAAAAATGCAGGTTTTTACTACATCGCTAAATTGCATATTGGCCGCCCGTAACACCGCCTGTAAATTTTGCATTACTTGATGCGTTTCTTGCTGTATATCTTGATTTTTTAGTTCGCCAGTAGCAGGGTCTATGCATACCTGCCCGGATAAATAAAGTGTATTATCGCACAAAATAGCTTGGCTATAAGGGCCTATGGGCGTGGGGGCCTCTACCGTGTTAATTACAATTTTTTTCATTTTAATTACGATTACCTGCAGCGAAATTAGCTTTATACATTTTCTTTGCAAAAAAGAAAGCAATGCTGGCCATTATCGGAAATGAAGCTCAACAAGAAGAAATGGTAGCCTCATTACCAACTAAAAAGTTACCTGAAAATGTAAGTTGGCTACTACAACCCACGCACACACCATTAGCTGTATGTATTGATCTTTTATTTGATAATACCAAGGAGAGAATTGCGTTGCTTGAAAGTAATTATTCATTAGTAATCGTAAATAATGCACTATGCGGCCATGCACCTCTACCGCCACACTTTGTAAGCATTAATGGGTGGAATGGTTTTTTGCAAAAAAAAATAATAGAAGCGTACACAACCAATGCCTCCATAAAAGCAGCGGCAGAAGAGGCGCTGAGTATGTTCGAAAAAAAATTAATGTGGGTAACTCATTCATCTGTTTTTATTAGTACCCGCATTATTGCTATGATTATTAACGAAGCCTATACCGCCTTAGCAGAAAATACCGCCACCAAAGAAGCTATTGATACCGCTATGCAATTGGGTACACATTATCCTTACGGACCATTTGAATGGAGTAGAAAAATTGGTTTAAAGCGTATCTATCATTTACTTTCTGTATTAGCATTATCTCATCCAAAATATACTCCTAACGCCTTATTAGTAAAAGAAGCATCCCTCTTATGACCTATATTTTAAACATTGATACCGCATTAACCCATGCCTCTATTTGTTTGGCCAATGAAAATGAAGTGGTGGCCTATGCCGAAAACAGTAATCAAAAAGATCATAGCCAATGGCTTCATGTAGCTATTGAAGAAATATTATCGCAGCAACAAATAACAGCCGCAGCCTTATCGGCTATAGCAGTATGTATAGGGCCAGGTTCTTATACTGGGTTACGGGTGGGCTTATCTGCAGCAAAGGGCCTTTGTTATGCTATCAACAAACCCATCATTACTATTAATAATTTATTATTAACCGCATCCATACAATCCATTGCTTCTGGCATTATTTGTGCTTGTATAGATGCTAGAAGGATGGAGGTATATTATGGTATATTTAATAAAGCATTGGATGTATTACATGCTCCCTCATCGTTAGTTATAGCGCCAGATAGTTTTGCTAGTTATTTAGAGAAAGAGCCTGTGCTTTTTTGTGGAAATGGGGCCGATAAAATACAAGCAAGTTTACAGCATGCAAATGCCCACTTTTCAGCTAGTTTGCCTACGGCCAAAAATATGGTGCCCCTATCCTACCAAAAATTAAAAAACAGTGAATTTGCCGATTTAATAAGTGCCGATCCGCTATATATCAAGCCTTTTTTTACAACTATGCATGGTATTTAAAGCTTAAAATATCAAAATGGTTGTAATTTTTTCATTACAATTTGTTTTAATGAGTTTGCAGAATTAATTTTATCCCTTACCTATAAAGCCTTAATCCATGAACACTTATTTTTTAACCCTTCAGGGTCCGTCTACTGGCATACCTCCTTTAGAAGTAAGCTTGCTAGATATTAAAAAAAGCGCCTTAATCTTAAGGGCCGTAAATCATAAACTACGTCAGCAAATTATTAAAATTATCGACGAAAAAGGAAAAGTTACTGTAACCGAAATTTACGTACAGCTTCGCCTGGAGCAGTCCGTAGCCTCTCAGCACTTAGCCATTTTAAGAAAAGCTGGCTTCGTTGATACCTCTCGTGATGGAAAATTTATTTATTACTCCATCAATCGTACTAGGTTTAATGAATTGATAAAATTAACCTCGCAGCTATTGAATTAATTGAGGTAACCTGTAAAAGAAAGCCATCTTGTTAATATTAGCAAGATGGCTTTCTTTTTATAAGTAAATTTGCCGCAAATAAACATCATGTATATACAACAATTATATACCAGCTGCCTTAGCGAGGCGGCCTATTATATGGAGGATAATGGAGAAGCAGCTATTATAGATCCGCTAAGGGATATTGAAACCTATTTGCAATTAGCCGCTCAAAGAGGCGCCCGTATTAAATATATTTTTGAAACCCACTTTCATGCCGACTTTGTAAGTGGCCATATTGATTTAAGCAAGGCTACAGGTGCACCCATCGTATATGGCCCTGGTACGGTTACTAAATTTCCGGTAACCGTAGCCGCAGATGGAGAGCTATTTCGTATTGGTAACCTTACGCTTAAAGTGTTGCACACACCTGGCCATACCATGGAATCATCCTGTTACTTATTAAAAGATGAGGCCGGAAAAGATTACTGTGTATTTACAGGCGATACACTTTTTGTAGGCGATGTGGGTAGGCCCGATTTAGCTCAAAAAGGTGAAGAACTTACCTCAACAGACCTAGCGGGAATTATGTACGAAAGCATACATGCAAAACTTTTTCCGCTGGCAGATGAGGTTATTGTTTATCCCGCACATGGGCCTGGTAGTAGTTGCGGAAAAAATTTAGGCCCTCATACTTTTAGCACAATGGGGGAAGAGAAAAAAACTAACTATGCTTTAAAAGCAATTTCAAAAAATGATTTTATAAAGGCGGTTACAGAAGGGATAGATGTGCCGCCCGTATATTTTCCTATTAATGCACAAATCAATAAAGAGGGTTATAAAAGTATTGATGAAGTGGTAGAAAAAGGACTTAACGGCTTATCTATAGAAGCAGTTAAAAAACATATAGCCGATGATGCTATTTTACTAGATACTCGCCATGCCGATATTTTTTCGCAAGGGTATATACCGGGTTCTATTTTTATTGGATTAGAAGGGCGCTTTGCAGAATGGGCCGGCAGCCTACTCCCTTTTCACGCCCCAATTATTTTAATAACCGATGCCGGAAAAGAGAAAGAAACTATTATTAGACTGGCTAGGGTAGGCTTTGATAAAGTACAGGGCTATGTGGCCGGAGGCTTTGAGGCATGGCAACAGGCTGGCGAACCTTGCGATATGCTAATAAATGTAGAACCAGACGAATTAATGATGGATATGCCGCATGATGCTAAACTTGTAGTGGTGGATGTGCGCAGGCCTGCCGAGTTTGCAGATGGACATTTAAAAGATGCCTTAAATATTCCATTAAGCGATATGACCGACCCCGCTATGTTGGCAAGCTTAGAAGAAGATCAAAATTTTTATGTGCATTGTGCCGGTGGGTATCGTAGTGTTATTGCTGCTTCCTTAATAAAAAGGCAAGGCATACATAACATACGAAATGTATTAGGCGGCTGGTCGCAAATTAAAGAGCAAGAAAAAGCTACTATTGAAAAAGAGAAAAGTATGTTGAACTAACTTCTGCTTTTACATTAACAAAAGCATAAAAAAGCTCCATTATTTTTTAATGGAGCTTTTTTACGTATGTGCCTACCATCGCTAAATACCACTTTTAAAATGGAAATGCGACTGTTTACATTTTTGATTTTATCCAAGCATCTAAAGCAGGAGAACTTTCGCAGCTAATAATAGCAGCATATCTTGATGTTGTTCCGTTGTGCACACCCACATGCCATAACCGCTGAGAGTCTACTACAAAATGAGCCCCTTGTGGCATGGGTACTTTTGCTTCGCTTTCTTTAATAGGTAAATTATTTTCATCGCTATCATACAAAAGCATATAACTATCTGGGTTATCGGTTAATTCAATCCACATACGCACCACCCAACCTTCGCCTTCTGGATTAAGGCGATTGTTATCATCTCTATGCACCGATCGTATAGCTTCTTCATGTGTTTGTGGTTCTAATCTAATAATTCTTACTCTGCCAAAATTGGCAGGAATGGATTTAATATATTCCATTAGCTTAGGACAGCCTTCAGAGTTGGGTGTAAAAATAGCATCCTTATCTGTTTTACCATTTTCCCAAAAGCCTTTACATTCATTTGTACCATCACAAGAAGCTAAAGGGGCAAAGTTGGTATCGCCACCACTTTTCCAATCCATGTATACTAAGTTTTCCCATTCTTCTTTTGGTATAGCAGAAGTATCTAAGGTTTTCATTATCACATATCCCTTTTCTTCCATTACAGGCATGCGGTAGTGATTTGTTTTAAGTGGAATTTTTACACTCCAATGTTCGCTATGAGGCCAAAAAATGGCCGGTGTTGCTGACATATCGTAAGGTTTTAAACGTTTTAAAGCGGCAAATTAGGAAATATCGGGGGATTGTAGATGATACTGCAACTAAATTTAACGCAACCATTTTGATTATATACTGCGCCTTTATCCCCCACCTTTAAATAGCATCCAAAACACACCGCCTATGGTATATTAACAACCGCTCCACACAATTGAAAAACATATAATGATCGAAAGATTATTTTTACAATTCAAAGGCACTGGTGGTAGTATTGTTATACTAATTTTTTCACTTTCATTTTGATGCCTGTTACGCCACCTTCTAAAAGTAAACGCATGATTCGTTCTATCTCTCTATTTATCTGTTTCTACCTGTTAACTGCATACACTAGTAACGCCCAAATAATAACACCAAAACAATTAACAGCCAAGCGAACTACCCAATTGGTTACCATAGACGGCCACCTTACAGACAATGCTTGGAAAGACGCTGCCCTGGCCACCGATTTTATAGAATTTAGACCTACCCCTTTTAAAAAAGAAGATACCGCCAACCGCACCGAAGTATACATAATGTATAATGATGATGGGATATTTATGGGCGGCTATTGTCACGAAATATCGAAAGATAGTATTGCTACCGAATTGCGCGGAAGGGATGGTTTTGGTAACAATGATTTTATTGGTGCTGCATTTGATACATACCTTGATAAGCTGAATGGCTTTGAATATTTTATTACACCACTGGGCGAACAAATGGATGCAAAAATATCGCCCTCACAACCTAACTCAGATAACGGAGGCGAGGATTTTAGTTGGAACGCTGTTTGGGAAAGCGCTACCGCAATGCATAATGACGGTTGGAGTTTTGAAATGTTTATTCCTTTTTCTGCTATTCGCTTTAGTAAAAACAATATACAAACCTGGGGTATTAATATTTTTAGAAGAAGAGTAAAATCTGGACAAACCTTATCTTGGAATACGATAGATGTAACGGTGAATGGCTCTTTAACTCAGGCGGGTACATGGGTTGGTTTATCGAACATTAAACCTCCATTACGATTGCAGTTTTCGCCTTATCTTTCTTTTAATGCTAATCATAATCCTTTGAATGAAAAAAAATGGAGTACACCGGTTAATGGAGGAATGGATATTAAATACGGCATTAATCAAGCGTTTACGTTAGATGCAACATTGGTACCCGATTTTGGGCAAGTGCAAAGCGATAACAGGGTATTAAACCTTACGCCCTTTGAAGTGCAATTTCAAGAAAATCGACCCTTTTTTACTGAAGGTACAGAGCTATTTAATAAAGCTGGATTGTTTTACACTCGCCGCATTGGTATTGATGCCGCCTTTACCCATTCAATAGATGAATACAATGTACTGCCAGAAGAAAAAATTACGAATAATCCTGCAGAGTCGAAGCTGATTAATGCTACCAAAATTTCTGGACGCACATCCAAAGGGTTGGGTATTGGTATTTTAAATGCCATAACCAATAATAGGTTTGCTACATTAGAACACACCATTACAGGGGCTAAGCGTAATGTTTTAATAGAGCCGCTTACTAATTATAGTGTAGTAGTAGTAGACCAATCGCTAAAAAATAATTCCAGTTTTACTTTTACCAATACCAATGTATTGCGCAGCGGCGCCGATTATGATGCTAATGTAAGTGCGGCACAATTTAGCATCAACGATAAAAAAAATAAATGGAATGTAAGTGGTAAGCTAGTAATGAGCAATCTATCAGGCAAGCAAATACCTGCTAATCAAAAAAAGGGGCTGGGCCATAGTCTTTCTTTCGGTAAAACAAGTGGCAATTTTACATTTAGCATTCAGCAGGATTTAGTTAACCGCTATTTTAATGGAAATGATATAGGCTATTTTACCATTACTAATTTTATTGATCACTCCGCTTCTGCCGGCTATAGTTGGATAAAACCCTCTAAATGGTACAATAACTTAAATGTAAATTTTAATTTTTATCATTCGCTACGGTTAGTAAGTCCAGCGGGTTTTCAAGGTATCAATCTTAATTTAAATGCAAATACCCAATTCAAAAATCTTTGGCGTATGGGGTTGATGGCGGGTTACGAACCCAAAGGAACCAACTACTATGAGCCAAGAGAAGAAGGGCGATATTTTCGTGGATGGTCTAATTGGTATGCTTCTGTTTGGATGCAAACGAATGATGCAAAAAAATACAGTTTGTTTGCCAGAATCTTGCAAGTTGATCGTTCGCTTTATAATAGCAAAAGAACTGCGTTAATATTTGAAAACAATTATCGGTTTAATAGTAAACTTGCTGTCAATCTCGAATCAGTATTTGTGCCCCAAAAAAGAAATGTGGGTTATGCTACCAAAGAGGCAGGTGTTATCATTTTTGGTAGAAGGGATATTAAACAAGTTGAAAATATTTTATCTATAAAATATAGTTTCAATAATAAAATGAATATCAATACCCGTATGCGCCACTATTGGAGCCAAGTACAGTATGATCAATATTTCAATTTATTGCCAAACGGTACCTTACAAAGCAATAACAGCTTTGCAGGAAACCAAAATAATAACATAAACTTTTTTAATGTAGATATGGTTTATACTTGGCAATTTGCGCCTGGCAGTTTTTTAAATGCGGTTTGGAAAAATGCAGCATTTGCCGGCAACCAAAATGTACAATACAACTACTTTAGTAATTTAAAAAATACATTACAAAGTGATGAAATAAACAACTTCTCTTTAAAGGTTATTTATTTTATAGATTATTTACAATTGCGAAAGCAGTTAAGAAAAAAAACTAGCCTATAATTTCGCCATAGGCTGGTTGCCAATCAAACTTCCATCGGCGATGGCTCCATAAATAATTGGCCGGGTCTTCTCGTATAATTTGCTCCAATGCGTTTTTATATCGAAGCGTTAGCGCTGCTGGAGTAACACCACCCGCAAATTCTTCAACCAGTGTAGCATTAAAATAATAATGCCCCCGCTTGATTTTTTTCATTCTTACCATTACGATAGCGGTATTTTTTTTAACGGCACCTCGAGCAGGGCCTGTTACAAAAGGTGCGGGCTTGCTAAAAAAATGCATCCAATACGCATTATGAGGATCGCCGGGGTTTTGATCTGCCGCTATGCCCACCGTATGTTGAGATGCAAACGCTGGATGAAAAACATTTTTCTTGTAATCTGTTGCTGGAATTAATACGGTGCCGAATTGTTTTCTGAATGTATAAAAAATTTTATCCAGGTGCTTATTGGCTATTGGCATATAGATGCCAATAAATGGCACGCTTAAGTGTAGCGAGCATTGAAGGTTACCATACTCCCAATTAAACTGGTGCCCGGCCATAATGTGTACGTTATGACCTTTGCTTAGTAATTCATTAATGACAGTAAAATCTGCACTACTCCTTTGCAAAATCTGCTTTTTACTAATCGTAATAAACTTTATAGTCTCTATAAATGTATCAATCAGGTTATGGTAAAATTGTTTCGCAATTTTATAACGCTCCTCTACTGTTTTTTCTGGAAAAGCAATGGCTAGGTTTTTGAATACAACATCTCTTCTATACTTAAATACATAAAATACTATACCATAAATTGCATCGGAAATAATATATAAAACCCGAAATGGCAAAATGGATAAAAGCCATAATAGTGAGTAAATAATATAGTACATAGCACAAAGATAACTATAGCACTATATTCTGCACTATATGGCTTTTGGCTTTGTAATCGGTATTAAAATGCAAACCGCGGCTTTCTTTTCTAAAAGTGGCGCTCTTTACAATTAAGTAACTTACCGTAATCATATTTCTTAACTCCAACAACTGGGGAGAAAGGGTGCTGCTTTCATATAATTGTTCTGTCTCCTCCCATAATAAATCTAATCTACGCAAGGCCCTTTGCAAGCGTATATCATTACGAACAATACCCACATAATCACTCATTACTTGTTGTACTTCTTTTAAGCTTTGCGTAATTAATATCATCTCCTTGGGCTCTGTAGTACCTGTTGCATTCCAATCAGGTATATCTAGCCCATTAAAATTTGATGACTTTTTTTCTCTTGATACATCGGAGAGCCCTCCTTCAGCGGACAGGGAGGCTACAAAACATCGGTGCGCAAACACCATCGCTTCTAACAATGAATTACTGGCCAATCTGTTTGCTCCATGTAAACCTGTAGATGCACATTCGCCCGCTGCATATAAATTTTTAATACTACTTCTTCCCCATTCATCGGTTTTTATTCCACCGCAACTATAGTGTGCCGCTGGCGATACCGGTATCATATGCTTTGTAATATCTATTCCAATGCTCAAGCACTTTTCATAAATATTAGGAAAGTGTTCAATAAATTTTTCTTTACCAAAATGTCGGCAATCAAGCCATACATGCTCCGTACCTGTACGCTTCATTTCGCTATCAATCGCTCTGGCCACAATATCTCTAGGTGCTAAATCTTTTCTTTCATCATACCGCTCCATAAAAGCTTCGCCATTTTTATTACGAAGAATTCCACCATCACCCCGCACTGCTTCTGTAATTAAAAAGGCCTGCCCCTTTACCCCGGGCTCGTATAATGCAGTGGGATGAAATTGGATAAACTCCATATTTTCTACCCGGCCCTTTGCTCTGTACACCATGGCCACACCATCCCCAGTAGCTATTGATGGGTTAGTAGTAGTACGATACACTTGACCATTACCACCAGTAGCTAACAATGTAACATTCGCTAGTATTTTTTGAATTTTATTTTCCTCTAAATTCAACACATATACACCAAAGCATTCCACATCGGGTGTGGCTTTGTTTACCAGATAACCCAAATGGTGTTGTGTAATAATATCCAC
>JBDKJF010000015.1:0-69662 GCA_039796695.1 Bacteroidota bacterium | reverse complement strand
ATAGCTCCTCCGTTTTGGCTTGGGTAGCTGCACTTACTAATCAACCATCCCCGCTTACATCTTTCACCGCCTCCTTTCCGGGTTTTGAAAAAGACGAAACCTTATTTGCCAAACAAGTGGCCGAGAAATTTGCTGTTCAGCACCATACTGTTTCTGTTTCAGATGCTGCAATATTAAACGAGTGGGAAAAAATTTGTTATCATCAAGAAGAGCCTTTTGGTTCTGCCAGTATTAATGCGCAGTATAAAGTTTTTGAACTGGCGAAACAGCATGGTGTAAAAGTATTGTTAGACGGACAAGGCGCTGACGAAACATTGGCAGGCTATCATAAATATTATAAGTGGTATTGGCAAGAGCTTTTTAGAAAAGGTAAATTATCTGGCAGAAAAGAGCTAGCAGCTGCAAGGGCAAATGGAGTAGTCGAACCTTTTACTTGGAAAAATAAAATAGCAGCTTGGTTTCCTTCTTTTGCAAGCATAGTGATGGAACGACAATATTTAATTAAATCAATCAGCCATAAAGATTTTACCAAGGAGTTTGTACAACAGCAAAGCCGCGAGGCTTATTACGCTCCACCAGATTACTTCAATTTAAACGGCGTATTACATTTCAATACTTTTACGCATGGGTTAGAAGAGTTGTTGCGCTATGCAGATAGAAATAGTATGGCACATGGAGTAGAAGTAAGGTTACCCTTTTTATCCCATGAGCTGGTAAAATTTATATTTTCTTTGCCCTCGCATTTTAAAATTCGTAATGGCTGGACAAAATGGATTTTACGAACGGCAATGGAAAAAAAATTGCCTTCATCAATTGTATGGAGGCAGGATAAAGTGGGCTTTGAGCCACCACAGCAACAATGGATGCAGCAACCCACAATGATAGACCTTGTTATGGCTGCTAAAGAAAAACTGGTACAAGAAAAAGTATTAAATAGCGCTGTATTACAAAAGCCCATTCAGCAAGGAGCCGCATATACAGCCGATAATTTTGATTGGCGCTATTTAGCATCCTCTTTACTTTTCAAGTGAGATTATTTTAGCATCTTTGCAATCTCAAAAAAATACTTATGGCAATCAATAATAAATACAACGGCAATACCAAATTTGTACATGCAGGTATGGAGCCCGACCCAAGTACCGGCGCCATTATGACGCCGATATACCAAACCAGTACTTATGTACAAGAGGCGCCAACCGTACACAAAGGCTACGAGTATGCCCGCAGCCAGAACCCTACCCGCAAAGCACTAGAAGATGCATATGCTGTAATTGAAAATGCAAACTACGCATTGGCTTTTAGCAGTGGTGTGGCGGCAACGGATGCGGTTATTAAATTATTAGTACCGGGTGATGAAGTGATTTGTGCCAATGATATGTATGGCGGTACCTATCGGCTTTTCACCAAGGTGTTTGAAAAGTTCGGGATAAAGTTTGTGTATGTGGATACGACCGATGCTGCGAATGTAAAAAATGCAGTTACGGCCCACACAAAACTTATCTGGATAGAAACGCCTACCAACCCGCTGATGAATATTACGGATATTGAAGCGGTAGCAGCAATAGCAAAAGCAGGAAATATTTTATTGGCGGTGGATAATACGTTTGCTTCGCCCGCCCTGCAAAATCCGTTAGACCTTGGTGCCGATATAGTAATGCACTCCGCAACAAAATACTTAGGCGGCCATAGTGATGTAATACAGGGCGCATTAATGATGAATGATAAAGAGCTAAGAGAAAAATTATATTTCATTCAAAAAAGTTGCGGTGCGGTGCCCGGGCCCATGGATTGTTTTTTAGTACTGCGTGGCATAAAAACATTAGGCTTGCGGATGAAAGCACACTGCGAAAACGGCTCAATAATTGCCAACTGGTTGCGTTCAAACCCTAAAGTGGCAAAAGTATACTGGCCTGGTTTTGCAGACAGTGCTGGTCATGCAGTGGCCGCAAAACAAATGAAGGGCTTTGGCGGTATGATTTCTTTTGAGTTGAAGAATGACAGTATAGAAGAAGCGAAAAGAGTATTATCATCCACTCATTTATTTTCATTAGCAGAAAGCCTGGGCGGTGTGGAAAGCTTAATTAACCACCCGGCTAGTATGACGCATGCCTCCATACCCAGGGAAGAGAGAATCAAAAACGGTTTATCAGACTCGCTAATCCGTTTGAGTGTGGGTGTGGAAGATGCAGATGATTTAATAGATGATTTGAATAAAGCAATCGGGTAGTGGACATGCTCAGAAAAATAAAACTGATAGCACAGATAGTGCTTTTTCAGCTTACTGCTAGGAGCCAGGCCATTCCATTTGAAAAACTTCCTTTTTCGAATGATCTAAAAACCGAAAATGATTCCATCATTCATGAACAGGTAAAACGATTTTTTAAAAAAGCAAAGGCACCAGGGCTAGTTATTGGCATCAGTCAGGATGGAGATAATAAGTTTTACAGTTATGGTTATGCAGACTCTATTAGCAAACAACCTTTTAATCCAAAAACAATTTTTGAGGTTGGTTCCATTACCAAAACTTTTACAACTAACTTACTAATTCAACTTAATGAGGATGAAATATTAGATATACACAAGCCTATTCTTACTTACTTGCCTTCCGGTTTTATCAATAATTCTGTGTTACAAAAAATTACTCCCGCCAGCATTACCAGCCATACCAGTGGTCTTCCCCGGCTACCTTCCAACTTAGACAAAATAGATGAGTACAAACAGATGCAGCCTTATCAGTTTTATAATAAGGAACATCTTTATAGCTATTTGGAGGGCTTAAAAAAAGTGAGTTCTGGTTCCTATGCATATTCTAATTTGGGGTTTGGCTTACTGAGTACTATTGAAGAGAATGTAACTTCAATGCCGTTCGAGTCCTTACTTAACAAATACATATTTCAGCCATTACAGATGGATGACACTTACATTGATGCAAAAAAGAATACAACCGATACAGCTACTGGCCATTTTTATGGCAAGCCTGCTAGTTATTGGCAATTTGATTGCATGGCAGGAGCTGGTGCAATAAAAAGCAATGCTGACGACATCCTTAAATACTTAAATGCGCACATAAAAAGTAAGGATGAATTTTTTTCTGCTGTTGTACAAAAAATCACCCAGCCAGTAAAATCCGTATCCACCAATATGCAAATATGTTATGGCTGGCATACATTAGAAGATCTCAAGCACCGGGTATTTTGGCATAATGGAGGTACATATGGCTTTTCTACTTTTGCTGCCTTTGAACCCAACTCAAAAACATCTTTAGTGGTTGCTGCAAATGCTGCTGGTGACAATGCTGCTTTGGATAGGCTGGCAATAGATATACTTATTTTATTGATGGGGAGATAAAATGAAAGAAGTAGGCATTATAAAATTTTTAAATACAAAGGTTGATTTGTACAATCAGCCTTCTTTTATTGCTTCCGATCCTATTTCCATTCCACACCGCTTCTGCAAAAAACAGGATATTGAAATAGCCGGTTTCTTTGCTGCCACCTTTGCCTGGGGTAACCGTACTACCATTATTCAAAAATCAACTGAGTTGCTTGGGCTGATGGATGATGCGCCGCACCAGTTTTGTGTACAACATACCGATAAGGATTTAAAGAAGATGCTGGCATTTAAACACCGAACATTCAATACAACCGACCTGCTGTATTTTATAGCATTCTTCAAACAGCACTACACAGAATATAAAAGCCTGGAGACGGCGTTTACCAAACACGGCGATACAGTAGAGAAAATGTTGGCGGGCTTTCATAGTTATTTCTTTTCATTAGAGGATGCGCCAGAAAGAACAAAGAAACATGTGGCTACGCCGGATCGAAAATCAACCTGCAAGCGGCTGAATATGTTTTTACGCTGGATGGTGCGGCAAGATGACAAAGGGGTTGACTTTGGTATATGGAAAAACATTTCACCAGCACAGCTTATCTGCCCGGTTGATTTACATGTGGAACGGGTGGCCAAAAAACTCGGTATACTCACCCGGAAACAAAACGATTGGCAAACCGCTGTTGAGCTTACGGATTATTTACGAACTTTAGATGTTGCCGATCCAGTGAAGTATGATTTTGCGTTGTTTGGCCTGGGGGCGATGGAGAAGTTTTAGTGTGGCCAAGAATTACACTGATAACACGAATTAAAAAATTAAGAACAAATTGTTGCCAGCGGCAACCGAATTATTTAGCCACAGATTTGCACAGATGAACACAGATTTAGTTACCTATATTAATAAGTCTCTTGAAACTGACATCTCGCAGAGTATTTCAATAGAAGGTCTGCGAACCAAGCTGGCTGCCCATATCAATCATCTGATTAACCATGATTTTGAAAAACTGATCTTCTATCTCTATCGTATTGATGTAAATGAAAGAAAAATGAGGGAGGTGCTGGATAACCGCCAGCATGAAAATGCCGGCGATTTGATTGCTGATTTAATTATTGAACGACAGTTAGAAAAAATAGAGGCAAGAAAAAACAACATAATACCCAAAAATATTCCTGAAGACGAAAAATGGTAATCTTATATCATTCAATTTTTTTGCTTCCTAATAGTTCTGCATACATATCTACTTTGTGAAACTGGTATGCTTTATTAAAGATAGCATCAACCGTAAAAGGTGTTACACTAGCAGAACTATCAGTAATAGTCAAAAGCCGTAAATGCTTTTGGCTTTGTACATATTTATTCGTTTTATTAATCACATTGGTTTTCTCCAAAATTTCATTTGCTATGTTCAATAAGTTTTTTGCGTTTAGCTCTTTGCTGATGCCGCTTAAATTTAAATTACCCAGCTGAACTACACTATCAAGCCCTAGTATGTTGGCTAACTCGGCAATTTTTTCTGTATCAGGAAAAGCGGGTGCGATATCTTTTGCTGCTACATATCTTTCTGCATCGGGAAACTTATCTTCCATGTCTTGTACAAAAGCGGCATTACCTGCCGCCGGCGCACCAAAAGTGATGAGCTGCATAGCTAATTTTTTTTCAGTAGCTAACATTTTTTTTAAAAATCCGGCGAGAGGATAGGCTAAGTTACCACCCAGGCTATGGCCAGTAATTACTAAGCTAGCGTTGGGGGGTATTTTTTGTTCTATAAATTCTTTAATGGATAATCCTGTTAGTACATCTCTTAGTTGTAATAAATTCTGAAACCCAATCCATGCGCCATTACTGATGTAGGCTTCCTTTGTCGTGTCCGTATAAGGCCATTTTTTTATTTTAAAAATATTGAAGTCTTGTATGATAAAATTTTGAAACCCTTCATTACTAAACTCCATTACCGAACCTCGAATAACTAACGCATATTGCTGCGCTTTTTTTGCTTTTACTATTACCGCATAATTGCCACCTATCGGTGTAGGTATAAATATCGGTTGGTACGCTGGTGCATTTTTTAAAATGGCTGCCTCCATACTGTCTTTGTAAATTAATTGATTAAACTGAACAATTTCTTTGGCAGAAAAAAATGGAGCAGGTTTACTTTCTTGTTGAGAATTGTTTTTACAAGCAAAAAAACTAAGTGTTAGTAAGGCTAAAAAAAATTTATGCATTAGAAAATATTGATTTTTAAGTAACGTATATAGCACTATTAATTAAATTGAAGAAGGGTATGCTTACGGTTTAATTGCTTGCGCAAAATCTTGTTATCGTAATGAATGGGTAATGGTAAAAATATTTATAATTAAATCAACCGAAGCATCCCAGCGGCATCGGCTACTACCTTATTTTCAGATTGTAAAAAAGTAAGTACTTGCCAAATTTTCTCTTTATTTATTCCTTTTATTACAGTCAATAACGTTTTAATATCCATAGGTTTATTTTTTAATGCAGTGACAATTTGCAGTTGTATAAGTTTAAACTCTTCTTTATTTAATGTGGTTGCCTTTTCTTTTAAGCAGTTATCACAAATGCCGCAATTCTTTATCGCTACATCGCCGAAATAAACACCTATTATTTTGCTACGACAATTGGCTTGTTCTTGTACAAATTGCACCATCTGCTTCATCTTTTCTAAAAATTGCTCTTTGCGTTTATTGTAAGCAGCCATGTCAATTCTAATGTCTTCTACCTTAATTCGGGGGCGAAGGAAAAATAGTTGGGGCGAATTTTTTTGTGGCTGATAATCGATAATTTGATAGCGGTGCAGCGTTAACAAATGCTGCTTAATAGTATCAACTTCCAAATACATTAACCTACCTATCGTTTTTTCGGATATTGCAGTAGGTTGGTCGTATATGCCTTCGTAGGAGCGCAAGAGGGTTTTTATACAAGGCTCCAAATGCGGATGTTCGTTTTCAAATGTATACAGCGCTTCTTTACCTACCGTAAAACGAACTGTTGCTGGTACAAAAACCTGCTCGTTAAAGGAAAGCCAGCCGTCCTGCTCTAATGCTTTTAAGGAATATAGGACGGTATAACTAGTTAGTTTAAATTTTTTTATGAAATCTGTTAACTCAAAATCATAGCACTGCCCTTCTCCAGTACCGGTTTCCATTTGTAAAAAATTGGCTACTGCCTGATACACATTTTTAATATCTTTTATGGAGGGAAAACGAAGCGTTGCCATTTCAGCTAGCTCTTGCATATTTCGTTCGTCGTATAATAAAACAGCGTACGATTTTTTTCCATCTCTACCTCCGCGGCCTGCTTCCTGGTAATAATTTTCTAAACAATCGGGTACATCGGCATGTATAACGGTTCTTACATCGGGTTTATCAATACCCATCCCAAAGGCATTGGTACAAACAATCACTCTTGTTTTATTATTTATCCAAGCTTCTTGTTTTTTATTTCTTTCATCCTGCATTAATCCGGCATGATAAAAATCGGCAGAAATGTTTTGCAATTTTAGTAAGTCGCTTATTTCTTTTGTGCGCTTGCGGCTTTTGCAATAAACGATGGAAGTACCAGGTACTTTTTTTATAATCTCGATTATTTTATTAATTTTTGATTCCACTTTAAACACACTGTAAGAAAGGTTAGGTCTTTCAAATGATTGCCTGAATATTTTTTCCTTTTTAAATTCTAGTTTACTGCAAATATCTTTTTGTACATCAGGCGTAGCAGATGCAGTGAGTGCCAAAATAGGAACGTTTGGCAACTCTTCTCTCAATGCAACAATGCGTAAATAAGGCGGACGAAAATCATACCCCCATTGGGAAATACAATGTGCTTCGTCTATTGCAATTAGATTAATGTCAAGCCCGGGTAAATATTCTTTAAATAAATTTGTTTCTAATCGTTCCGGAGAAACATACAAAAACTTACAATTACTCTCGCTGGCCACTTTAAATGTATTAATCACTTCTTTGCGGCTCATACCGGAGTAAATGGCAAAAGCAGTAATACTTTTCCTACGCAGGTTTTCAACCTGATCTTTCATTAATGCAATAAGGGGTGAGATAACCAAACACAAACCATCCTGCGCCATGGCAGGCACCTGGTAGCAGAGTGATTTGCCGCCGCCGGTTGGCATCAGTGCTAAGGTATCTTGCCTTTTTAATATGGCTTGAATAATTTCTTCCTGCAACGGGCGAAAAGCATCATAGCCCCAGTATTGTTTTAATATTTGGTGAATGTTTCTCAAAGCAATATTTCTTAACGGGGACAAATTAAGGCATTACCGCTACTTTTCTTTTTTACGAAATATAATAAGTTCTACACGGCGGTTTAATGCCCTGCCTTCTGCGGTACTATTGGTGCCCACTGGTCGAGACTTGCCAAAAGGATGAATGTATATTTTATTAAGCAAGGCTTCTCTGTTTACTTCAACCCAATTTCGTACCGCTTCGCAACGTTGAAGGCTAAGTTCAATATTTCTTTTTTCTGAGCCAATGGAATCTGTATGGCCTTCAATATAAATACTATCTATTAGCTGGTTATTAATGCTACTGTTTAAAAAATAGGCTCCAAGAATAGTACTAGCTTCTTTTTTTAGATTGGCTTTATTAAAATCGAATAGTACGTCTCCCAGTTTTAAAGTATCTCTTACAATTTCTGGTGTGGGTTCTTTTAGCGTTGTAATGTAACTGCTATCATTATTGTTAAAGGTGATGGGTAGCAATCCTTTTCCATAAAGCGCATAATCCATTTCCTTATGCCTAAAGTTGTAATTGTATATAAGCAGTTGATTACTTTCAAATGCAGCACATGCCGTCTCATTTACATCAAGCGGCACTAAGCTAAAATTATCCAGCAGCACCGATACGGTTTGAATGCCTGTTAGTTGTTTTTTCTTATCCACTACAGTATCCTGCTCTACATAGGTGCCAAACGTAAGGTACTTTTCGTTTCCGGTAGCAGTAAACACATAAGAAAATTGAAAGTAGGATGTTTGCGGTATAGCTTGGAGGTTTGTAATGCTATACGGTAACATATTTTTTGCGAATGGACGATTGGGAACATAAAACCTTTCTGCTAAGCAAACGCCTATTTTAAAATTAAGTTTTGCATTCAACTTTGCCGATACCAACCCTTTAAACTGGTATTGTTTTCCTTTTTGTAAGGCACATGGCAAAAGGCTGCCTATAAGCGGAGAGAAGCCAGTATATTTTAACCAATTAAAATAAATTCCGAATGAATTTCGGCCTGTTAAATGGTTGCTGTCGCTATCCAGCATTTGTGCTTTTACATCTTTCAAATAAAACCAGCCCTCTACACCGCATTCAGAGTTATATTCGGTACAGGTATTCACATCTTCAAAACCACCATTGAGCAAAAGGTTGTTTTGTGCTGATAAAATAGCTGGTATTAACAGTATTATGAAAAGTAATTTCTTCAAGCATTTAAATTAATACTAAAACAGCTATTAAAAATTTATTTACCGTTAAATGTGTTGTCTTTTTAGTTACACTACTTTTTTTACAAATAATCTTACTGAATTAATAGCCAGTACTACATCGCTAAGGCCCATTACCAATGCACCAAATGTAGGGGTTAATAAACCAAAGGCGGCAATGGGCAGCGCAACAATATTATAGGCAAATGCCCAAAACAAATTTTGTTTGATCGTAAGATGGGTATGTTTGCCGAGGCCTAATGCAGTAGGTAAATTTTTTAATCCATGATTCATCAATACTACCTGTGCCGATTGTACTGCTATCTGCGATGCATCGTTCATGGAAATACCGATAGTTGCTTTGGCCAATGCTGGGGCATCATTAATACCATCGCCAACCATAGCTGTAGATGCAGCTGCACTTAGTTGGGTAATTATTTGTAGTTTCTGTTCTGGCGTTTGCTCGGCTATTACGGTATCTATGCCGAGTACATTAGCCAGCTCATTACATTTTGCCAAACTATCACCGCTTAGCAAAATGGTTTTTATGTTTTTACTATGTAAGTAATTTATTATCGGTTTTGCTTCCGGTCGTATTTCATCTTTTACATCTATCCACCCTAGCAACTCTCCATTGCGAATAACGTAAACATTGTGATACGCTTCGGTTGTTAATTTCGATGCTATTTTATATGATCCAGCAACATAGGCGTTACCCTCCATATCTTCAGCCTGCATACCCAATCCTTTCACCTCCTCCACTTTTTTCCAACGTATTTCATCTTTTGTTTTCCATGCGGCGGTAATAGATTTAGCTATAGGATGATTGGAATATTTTTCAATCGAGAATACCATTTTTTTAAAATCTTCGGAACTAATAGATGGATGTGTTAATTGCCAATTACCAATTGAAAATTTTCCCGTCGTTAACGTTCCTGTTTTATCAAATACCACTTGCTTTATATCTTTAAAAGTTTCTAGGCTGGTGGCGTTGCGAAAAAGAATACCTGTTTTAGCCGCACGACCAAGGCCTACCGCAATGGCAGCTGGTGTGGCCAAGCCCATAGCGCAGGGGCAAGCAATTACTAATACGGCAATGCTGCGCATTAAGGCAGGTGTAAAATCTTTCAAATAAATCCAGTTACCTACCAAGGTTACTGCAGCAATAATTAATACAACGGGTATAAAAATACCACTTATTTTATCGGCTAATAATTGCATCGGTGGTTTTTCGCCCTGTGCCCGCCGCACCATGTTGATAATTCCCGATAGGATAGTGTCGTTACCCACGGCGGTTACTTGTGCTTTTACAGTACCATCGCTGATTATACTACCGCCAATTAATTTATCTTTTGCTACTTTATGTACTGGTACGCTTTCACCGGTAATAATCGCTTCATTTACTTGCGCATCTCCCCATAAAATTTTACAATCAATGGGCACTTGCTCACCGCTTTTAATTAGAATTAAATCGCCCACATGTAGCAGGGTGTTTTCTACCGAGAAAATTTGTTCTTTATGTTCATCATCAAAAGCAATCATGTTGGCCATTACTTTTTGCGATTTGGCTAACTTCTTCAACTCTTTTTGGGTAGAGGCAATAGAGGCTTCTTCTAAATAATTGCCCAAAAATACTAATGTGATAATGGTAGCGGCTGTTTCATAAAACATATACTGGGCAGCTTGACCAGTTAATGAACCATACAAGCTATACACAAATGCAGCGCTTGCACCAATCGTAATTAATACATTCATATTCGGCATTCTGTTGCGCATACTTTTCCAAGCACTTTTGCCAAAGAAAAGCATACCCACTATAAAAACGGGAGTGGTTAATGCCAGTTGCACCCAATGATTGGATAACCAGTGAAAATACTTGTTGTGGTGCAGGCCGGGTATCATGTGCAGCATTAGTAATGCCGTAAAAGGCAGGCAAAACCAAAATCGCTTTACATGGGTATTTAAAAATTTGCCACCCCCCATTTCATCAGGGTCGTGTTCGTGTGTATGGTTATGTGCATCCACCACTTTATAGCCTAGATCATTTATTCCTTTGCTTAGTTTTTCTTCGGCCACGCTTGCATCCGTATCAAAAAGCACATCGCCGGTGGCGAAGTTTACTTTTACATTCTTCATACCCTGTTTTTCCAGGTACTTGTGTATGTTGATGGCGCAGGTATTGCAGTCCATACCCGCTACCTTCCATTGTACTTTTTCCATAACACAAAATTACAAAGCAGAAAATGGGTGGCTTTGCGACAATGGAAATATGTTTACAACATCGTTGTATATAGCACTTAAATTTGCGTATGGAATGGATTTTTTCGCTAGATAGTATTAACGAAGTGGCAAACGCATTTTGGAAAGCGGTTGAAGGCAAAAGCGTTTTTGCTTTTAATGGCCAGATGGGTGCCGGCAAAACTACTTTTATAACGGCTCTTTGCAAGGCTAAAGGGGTAAAGGATGTGGTGGGCAGCCCTACCTTCTCCATAATTAATGAATATGAATATTTGTGCGAGGGAACAAAGAAGCCATTATTTCACATGGACTTGTACCGGCTTAATAGTGATGAAGAAGCCCAGCGGGCTGGTGTGGAGGATGCATTATACAGCGGTTATATCTGCCTGGTGGAGTGGCCAGAGAAGGCGCCGGGTATTTTTCCCGAAGATGTGGTGAACGTAGAGATTTTGCTTACGGAGAATGGGGATAGAACACTTTCGGTGAAAAAATAGATTGACAATCAATATTTTAATAATAAATATTTTACTGTTGACTATCAATAGTAAAAAGTAAAATTTATTTTATCTTTGAGATGAAAAATGAAGATCAAGGATAAAATAAAAATGCTTTTACAAGAGCATATAGAGCTTTCTGTAAAAGAAATTACCGATTGGCTACAGGTTTCCAAGCAAGCCGTACATATAGCCATCAATCAACTACTCGAAAATGGGGAAGTGTTTAAATTGGGAAAAGTCCCTAAAACAATTTACCGCCTCAACAATAAACAAACACCTTCTGCAATAATAAGTACGGCTACCGCCGATGAGATAGCATTTCTTCAAAAGCAATTTTTACTAATTACCGAGATGGGAGAAATGAAAGAAGGTATTGAAGGGTTTGCTATCTGGTGCAGGCAACGAAAACTGCCATTAGAAAAAACGATTGCAGAATTTAGAACCACCAAAAAAAAATACGAACCGTATTATTGCGATGGTATAATAGATGGTACTGATAAACTGACAAATACAAAAGGGTACGAGAAAATCTTTTTGGATAAAGTATATTACCTGGATTTCTATGCCATTGAACGGTTTGGTAAAACAAGGCTGGGTACGTTATTGCATTATGCCAAGCAAGGGCAAAATAAAATGCTGATGGGGAAAATTGTTGAAGAGATAAAACCAGCTATGAAAAACTTGCTGAAGAAAGAAAAATTTGAAGCCGTTGGGTTTGTACCACCTACCATTCGTCGGGAAGTGCAGATAATGAAGTACCTGGAAACACATTTAAAGGTCAACCTGCCGGTGGTAAAACTTCAAAAAATATCGGGCATAATACCGGTGCCGCAAAAATCATTAAGCAAATTGGAAGAACGGATTACCAACGCCGAAAATACTTTTGCCGTAAGCCAAACTGTAAAGTATAACCATGTGCTGCTGATAGATGATGCTGTAGGCAGCGGTTCTACGCTAAACCAGATAGCAGGAAAACTAAAGCAAAAGGCGATTGCCAAAAAAGTAACAGGCCTGGCAGTGGTGGGCAGCTTTAAAGGATTTGATGTGGTGACGGATGTGTAAATATCCCGTTGGGATTATAGACTTGAAGACAACTATTAAGTAGTATTAGTGTATTCAATTAAGTATATTTGATAGGATGATTTTGTGATTAAAAAGTGAACTTTGCATATTGCTGAATAGAATTACCGAACGATGAAGAGTTCGACCCCGTCTAAGGCCGGGGCACGGCGCAACGAAAGTTGATAATAGCAATGGGGTTGACTAACAAAAAGAATAAATCTTAAAAACCAAATGACCTTCAAATCCCTCCTTCGGAGGGATTTAGGGAGGCAGTAACCAACAATGAGCCAGCAGAAACCGATAATCAGTACATCTTTCAGCTACGAAACATTAGAAGAAACGCTGGATATAAAACCTAAAGCCGAAGGCATGATGATTGGCATTCCAAAAGAAATTGCCTTTCAGGAAAACCGGATAGCCTTAACGCCGGATGCGGTAAGTGTATTGGTTAGTAATGGCCACCAAGTAATGATTGAGCATAATGCCGGTGAGGCATCGCATTTTCGAGATAAAGACTACAGTGAAGCAGGCGCCAAAATTGTATATTCAAGAGAAGATGTATTTAAAGCTCCGATACTGGTAAAGAGTGCACCCATTATTGATGAAGATTTACCACTACTGCAGTTAAATCAAATTATTATTTCTCCAATTCATTTGTCCGTATTAAAAGCAGAGATATTGGAGAAGATGATGGAGAAACGAATAACCGCTATTTCATTTGAGAATTTAAAAGATGATAGCGACAGCTACCCCATTGTACGTAGCATGAGTGAGATAGCAGGAAGTGCGGTAATGCTGATAGCGGCACAATATCTTGGCTCGGCCAATCATGGTAAAGGAGTATTGTTAGGAGGAGTATCAGGCATTGCCCCCACAAAAGTTATTATTATTGGTGCAGGTATAGTGGGGGAGTATGCCGCTAGGGCGGCACTGGCATTGGGTGCATCGGTAAAAGTATTTGATAATAGTGTGTACCGCCTAAAAAGATTACAAACCAATGTGGGCCAGCGAATGTGGACCTCGGTAATAGAGCCCCGCCTACTGGCCAAGCAACTAAAAACCTGCGAGGTGGCGGTGGGTGCGTTGGGCAGCGAAACAGGCCGTACACCAATGGTGGTTACGGAAGAAATGGTAAGTAATATGCGACCAGGTTCGGTTATTATTGATGTAAGTATTGATAGAGGTGGTTGTTTTGAAACATCTGAAATTACCAGTCATGAGCACCCTATTTTTATGAAATATGGGGTGATACATTATTGTGTACCCAATATTCCTTCTGGATTTTCCCGCACGGCCTCGCAAGCTATTAGTAATGTATTGATGCCATTATTATTAGAAGCAGGTGAAGAGGGCGGGTTTGAAAAATTAGTGTGGCACAAGCTGCACCTTCGCAGTGGCATTTATATGTTTAAAGGTGCATTAACTAATTTCTATCTTAGCCAGCGCTTTGATTTAAAGTATACCGATTTGAATTTGTTAATTGCAAGTCAGCGGTAGATA
Source organism: Bacteroidota bacterium (assembly GCA_039796695.1). Taxonomy (GTDB): domain Bacteria; phylum Bacteroidota; class Bacteroidia; order Chitinophagales; family Chitinophagaceae; genus JJ008. Next base: position 55,582 of record JBDKJF010000015.1, on the reverse strand, counting down.
TTTGGTGTACACCATTCTATTATGCACCAGCTACTCCTAAGTCATTTACAAAATAGGGTAGCCAATAATCGATAAGAGCTGTGCCCGCTGCTTTTTATAATGTTGACCTATTTACTGAATGCAGCATTGGCGGTATAACTAAATTATTTATATTCTAAAATATTGATTTTATTTTCACAAAATCCATATTCCACTTCATCATTACTGCTTACCACTACCAATCTATCAGCGCAATATTTTTTAATTAATGAATGATAAAGAGAAATGCCTTCAGCATCTAAATTAGTACAAGGCTCATCTAGTAATACAATATCAGTATCCGAAAAAATGCATTGCGCCAATTTTACTCGCTGCTTCATACCGGATGAGTAATAGCGAATTTGTTTGTTCGTAGCTTTTTCTAATCCTACTTCATCAATAATAGATGATAGTTTAGCGCCCGGTAATAATTTTTTAAAACCAGTATGAAACTCCAAAAATTCCCTCACAGTCATTTCTTCCACCACCTCTAAGTATGGAGCACAAATAGAAACATGTTGATATATTTCTTCATTCTTCAGTTCCTTGTTGGCTATTCGATATTCACTTACACCCTCACTTAATAGCAAAGCCCCGCCTAAGGCTTGCAGCAGTGTACTCTTACCACTACCATTGGGCCCCGTAATAGCATAAAATTGTCCTGATTGAAAAGTATAGTTTACCTGGCGAAATATCCAGTCTCGATTATATCGCTTGCCGGCATTAGACAGGGAGATCGTCATCGGTATTACCTTTGGTGAATCGTTTTATAATACCACGGCCACTTTCTCGTACAAAAGTTACTATCTCATCTCTTTCATCTGTAGCGGGCATTTCTTCTTCAATAAATTCTACGGCTTGGCTAGTGTTCATCCCTTTGTTATATAGCACACGGTAAATGTCTAAGATGTGATTAATGCGTTCAACACTAAAGCCACGGCGTTTAAGCCCTATGGAATTTACCCCAGCATAGCTAAGGGGGGTGCGGCCTGCTTTTATATAAGGAGGCACATCTTTACTTACTAACGAACCACCTGCTACAAAAGAATGACCACCAATTTTTACAAATTGATGTACGGCGCACATACCGGCAAGTATAGTCCAATCGCCAATGGTTACATGCCCCGCTACTTGTGTATTATTACTTACTATCACATTGTCACCCACTAAACAGTCGTGCGCAAAATGCGTGTAGGCCATTATTAGGCAGTTGCTGCCTATTACTGTTTTTTGTCTATCCTCGGTACCCCGGTTAATGGTTACAAACTCTCGTATGGTGGTGTTATCGCCAATTACTACAGTAGAATACTCGCCATGAAATTTTAAATCTTGCGGTACCGCAGCGATAACTGCCCCCGGAAAGATGCGGCAATTTTTTCCAATGCGGGCACCCTCCATAATGGTAACATTAGAGCCTATCCAGGTGCCATCGCCAATTTCTACATCTTGATGTATAACCGTAAAAGGATCAACTTTTACGTTAGTAGCCAGCTTGGCATTGGGGTGTATATAGGTATGTGGATGAATCATTTCTATGATTTAAAGCAAGCAAAGTTAACTTTTAACCCCGAACCCCCCTTATTTTTTGCCGCATAGATTGTTAAATATCAGGCCAGAAGGGTTTCGTTTAATGTTTAGACATTGAGATAAGTAAATATATTGTAAATTTGCCCCCCTCATGCATACCCCGCCTGATATATTAAACTTGGCCTACAAGCAAACTATGATGCTGGAGCAAATGCACCAGTTACAGGAGCGGGTGCAGCATATTCCTGGCTCGGTACAGTATGCTATAAACCGGTATAAAAAAGATCCGCAATGGAGTATTGAAGATACGGGCATGTTGGTATACCACTACGAAAAAAATAGCCCAAAAGAAAACTATTTGGAGTTACGCTACTGTGTAAGTGGTAATGTGTACTGCCGAAAAAAGGATACTGAATGCAATATGTGCCAATACAATGCCTCTAAAAGTTGTATGGAAAGGGTGGATAGTGTAGATGTAGTTAGCTTCCGTTTTTCGCCATTGCAACTAAGCCAATATGTAAAACCCAGAAAAGGTAATGCTGTACTAACGGATAATATCCTTTCTTTTAAACATAAATCATCTTTTACCAAAATACACCCCGTATGCGGTAAAATTAGGATGACATTGGAAGCGCTGTTAAATCATAACTATACCGACACGTTGGAAAACATCTTCATTAATGCGCAAACGCAAATGTTGCTGTTATACAGTTTGGATTGTATGATAGAAGAAAAAGAAATTGATGTTATAAGCTGTAAGTTTTTGGCCAACGAAGCCGACAGAGAAAAAATAGTAAAGGCTAGAGAAATATTGGTACAGCATATCGGCGACCCTATTACCATCAAAGAATTGAGCCGCAAAGTAGCTATTAATGAGTGCTATCTTAAAAAAGGCTTCAAAGAACTTTTTGGCACCACCGTATTTGATTTTTATCAAAGCCAGCGCATGGAGCATGCTAAATATCTTTTGTACGAAAAAGGTTTAAGCGTAACTGAAGTTTCTATGCTGTTGGGCTATTCTTCCATCTCTCATTTTTCTACTGCTTTTAAAAAGCATACCGGCCTAAAGCCATGTGAACTGTTGTTGCGATAATAATTATTTCAATCTCCCTTTAATTGTTATAAACCTACTATAGCTTTGCGTTAGTGAAAGTTTGTGGTTACATACTAGCCTTTTATCTTATTCTGCTGGCAGCGGTACCCTGCTGTATTATTGATAACTGCCCAGATGATAAAACAGAACAAACTACCCAACATGAAGAGGGCGATGGAGACTGTGGCACTTGCTCCCCATTTTTTAATTGCGAAAGTTGCATAACGGCCACTATCGTTTGCGAGCAACACGAGTTTCAGCTAAATACACCGCAGCAAATAATTATTTACACCTCCTACTTACAGTCAGCATTGCCACAGGCTGATATCGATTTTTGGCAACCGCCTAAATTAGGTTAACCATTTACTTTTCGCCAATGGCGAAAGAATTTTATTGTTAACCTAAAGAAAATTAATGAAAAATATATTTTTAGTGTTGGCTATGCTTTGCTGTGTAGTCAACGGTTTTAGTCAATATCAAACGATTAAAATAAAAGTAACGGATACTGAAACAAAAGAAGCTATTGCAGGTGTATCCATTGTTTCAAGAGCATTTGAAAACGCTTCATCCACTACAGCAACAGGCGAAACATGGCTTAAATTACCAGAAGGTAAAATCATGTTGACCTTTTCGCATGTAGGATATTATTTAAAAGAAGTGGAGGTGACAGTTCCCTTTACGGATTCATTATTGTGGGTGCAGCTTGCGGTCAAAGAAGAGGAAGAAGAGGCAGTCGTTATTCAATCTACACGCAGTTCGAGAACCATACAAGACATACCTACAAGAGTGGAATTTATTGCCGGCGAAGAATTGGATGAAAAGGCAAATATGAAACCCGGTGATATACGCATGGTGCTAACCGAAAGTACCGGCATACAAACACAGCAAACCTCTGCCACCTCTGCTAATGCTTCTATTCGTATACAAGGATTAGATGGACGGTACACACAAATTTTAAAAGATGGATTTCCACTATACGCAGGGTTTAGTAGTGGATTGGGCTTATTGCAAACCCCACCATTAGATTTAAAACAATTTGAAGTAATTAAAGGTTCCGCATCCACTTTATATGGCGGTGGTGCTATTGCAGGATTGGTAAACTTAATTTCTAAAACCCCAAAAGAAGTACAGGAGTTAAAATTTCATTTGGATGCTACCTCTGCCGGTGGATTAAACACTAGCGGTTTTTATGGAAAAAAATTTAGTAAAACAGGGTTAACCGTTTTTGCATCTCGTAATAGTAATAAGGCTTACGACCCCGCTACTATTAGCTTATCGGCAATACCAAAGTTTGACCGCTACACCCTTCATCCAAAATTATTTGTGTATTTCTCCCCTCAAACTATACTAACGGCTGGCGTTAATATTACCACCGAAAAAAGAACAGGGGGGGACATGGGGTTTATTAAAGGGAATAATCCATCGGGGTATTTTGAAAAAAACAATTCCGATAGAGGGAGCACTCAATTTCATTTTGAACATCGTTTTGGCAAATGCAGCCATTTAAGTTTTAAGAATAGTATTAATCGTTTTCAACGGCAAGTTATTACGCCTACGTACATTTTTAGTGGTGTGCAAAATGGAAGCTTTACGGAAGCAATGTATGCCAGTCATGGCGAAAAATGGGAGTGGATAACGGGTATTAATTTACTTACAGAAAACTTTACAGAAGAAAGTGGAGTGGCAAGTGCTTTAAGAAGTTATAAGCAACTTACGGTAGGCACATTTGTACAAAATACATTTAGAGTAAATGAAAAACTTCATTTGGAAGCTGGCCTTCGGGGCGATTTTGTAAAAGACTATGGCTTTGCGTTTTTACCAAGGCTTTCGGCCTTGTTTAAGTTTACACCTAAACTTTCATCACGTATTGGCGGCGGATTTGGTTATAAAACACCCACCATATTTACCGAAGAAAGTGAGCGGCTGCAATACCAAAACGTATTACCCATAAATGCTAGTATTAATAAACTGGAGCGGAGCTATGGAGTAAATGCAGATATTAATTATAAAACCAAATTTGCAGATGGTAATGTAAGTTTCAGCATCAACCATTTATTCTTTTATACTCGCATTAACAACCCTTTGATTCTACAACCTGATGGTAGCAATTTTCGTTTTAATTCTTTGGATGCGCATATGGATAGTAGAGGCATAGAAACAAATATTAAAATGGGATATAGCGATTTTAAATTATTGCTGGGGTATACCTTTACCCAAGCAGCATTGCATAACGGAAGTACCAAAACAGAAAGTTTTTTAACGCCTAAGCATCGCCTCAATGCTTTATTGATGTACGAAGTAGAAGAAAAATGGAAAATAGGATTAGAAGGTTATTATTTCAGCAAACAAAAGTTGAGCGATGGAACCACTGGTAAATCTTATTGGATTACAGGATTTATGGTAGAAAAGCTTTGGGAGCGAATTTCGTTGTACATCAATTTCGAAAATTTTTTGGATACAAGACAAACGAGGTTTGGGAGCATTTATACAGGTAACATTATCAACCCGCAGTTTAAAGATATCTATGCGCCATTAGACGGATTTGTAGTGAATGGCGGAATAAAAGTGCGACTTTAATTGAATAACGGGCTGTAGTCAATCGCAGCCCGTTATTTTTGTATAAATAATGAATATGATACCTGAATCGTTAAATGTGTTAATACGCAACCGTCGTTCCACTTTTCCCGACCAATTTCAAGTAGGCAAACAGGTGAGCGATGATATAATAAAAGAAATTTTAATCAATGCCACTTGGGCACCTAATCATGGCCGCGAAGAGCCTTGGCATTTTACTGTATTTAGCGGGGATGGCTTGCAAAAATTTGCCGATTGGCAAAGTGAGTTGTATAAACAAACTACTCCCGATAATTTTAAAGAAATTACATTTAACAAACTAAAAGAGCAGCCGCTAAAGGCATCGCACATTATAGCGCTGGGTATGAAAAAATCAGCTAATAAAGGCATACCAGAAGTAGAAGATGTGGCGGCCGTATCCTGTGCTGTGCAAAACATATATTTATCAGTTACAGCCTACGGCTTGGGGGGTTACTGGACAACAGGCGGCATTACCTACAGGCCACAGGCCAAACAGTTTTTTGGTTTGAGTGAAGCCGATAAGCTACTTGGCTTTTTTTATATAGGTCATATTGCTATACCTTCCACTGGAGCGACCAGAAAACCAATGGAAGAAAAAGTAAACTGGATAAAATAATCAGATGGCAAAGAAACTAATAACACCCCCTTATCATATTTACTACCCGGTTAAAGTGGCTAAAAGCAAAATATCCGGCAGGGGTGCATATGCACTACAAAATATTCCCGCCCGAAAAAAAATTGGCGATCTCGGTGGTGTTATCATTACCATGAAGGAGGCTATGCAGCTCATCAAAGATTTAAAAGTAATTAACTGTGTGGAGCTGGATAATAACCTGGCTTTAAACGCATCAGCCAATCCAAACGATATGCGGTTTATTAACCACTCCTGTAACCCCAATTGTTATATTCGGGTTACCAAAAACCGGGTGGAGTTTTATGCATTAAAAAATATAAAGAAAGGCCAGGAGCTTAGTTGCGATTATGGCGAAACACACCATGAAGGTACATTGCCTTGTAAATGCGGCGCCAAAAATTGCAGGGGATTTATTTAATCAGTTTTCGTAAGATTACGAAATTGTTTTCGTCACTATCCGGCGAGGTTAATCTGTATTTACTAATAATAGCAAATCTTCTTGTTTAACGCTTTTGGTTTGAGGAAATAATTTTACCTTAACCAAAACATTCAGTATGAAGTTTGCCACTAATCACCACAAGGCAGTATCTGCTGCCTTACTTTTATTACCCGTTTATTTATTTGCACAAGATAATAGAGCCTTTAATCAAAATTCTGCCCGCAGTAATAACACAAGGGCTTTTAATCAAAATTCATCCAGAAGTAACAATGCAAAATTGCTTTCCACCAATGATAGCTGGGCCTTTGGCGTGGGCACCGGAGCTTCATTTGGTGTAAATAGCAATGAGAATACTTTGTTCCGTGGTAATAGTATAGCCACTAAAATGTTTGGCCAATACAACCTTGGCAATGCAGGGCTTGGTTTTACCTCTGGCATTATCCCCGGCAGTATTAATAGCAGTGCATTAAATAGTTTTATGATTGATAGAAAATTTCCAAGCGATTTGGTACAGGTTTCACAAACAAAGCCTATCAGTGCATACTTGTTGTTTGGTCCTTCTATTCGTTTTGGGAAGAGAGTGGAAATAATGGCCAGCGGCTCCGGTGGAATATTTTATAATACCCCCGGCGCTGTATCTATAAATCAACAAGGCGCCACCAGAGCATTATACAAGTTTGATGCAGGCAGTAAGAATATTTTTCCTGGGTTTTCTGGTACTATTAAATTCAGTTACCCTATTAAAGACGGTACAAAGTTCTTTATTAATTCAGATTACCTCCAATCACAATCATCCATACGTATACTTGATCCACAAAGGGGAATTGATGTGCCTACAGAGCAAACCCGCCCTGTAAAATTATTTACAGCCGGTATAGGCATTATAAAAACATTTGGAGCACCAAGTAAAAGAGTGTTGCCCACTGTAAATAAAAGAGAAATTGCAATCGATGAATCGGGGGTACATCGTAATGCTAAAACAGTGGTAATAGAAGAAACAAGACGAGTACTGCCCACTGTAAACAAAAGAGAAATTGCCATTGATGAACCAGGCGTTCACCGTATACTTTCTATTCGGGATGTAGCCAGCGGGCAAGCCACCGGCAGAAGGGTGTTACCCACTGTAAATAAAAGAGAAATTTCTATTGATGAATCCGGCGTACATAGCGCTTTACCTGCTGATAATTGTGGCCCTGTAACTGTTAAGAAAACAATGCCCGATGGAAGCACGGAAGAAAAAACATTTTCTTGCCCTGCTGATATGCGGGCTTATGAAAAGCAATCGGATTATCAACCATGGGAAATTACTGATAGCGATGAACGTATACAGCCAGAGCAGGAAAACGTCAGCACGGGCTCTACTAACAATATAGTAGCAGGTCGTGTGTTATGGAGTTTGTCGGCACCAGCGGGTGGTATAGTTACTAACAGATCTGCAGCAGCATCTCTTGCAGGTAGCGGCGGCGGTGCTGCTGCGGCCAGTTATGCAGCAACTGGGTTAATAGTGCCTGGCACCGGAGTTACTACCAATATTTATGTACGGGATGTTTCAAGTGGGCAGGCCACTGGAAAAAGAAGTAGGGAAGTAGGTAGTGGAATGGCAACAGGAAGAAGACAATATCAACCAGTTTTTACAGAGGGAGGTAATAATGTATGCAATCCCTGCATGGCAATAATTACGAATAATACCACAAGAGGTGGTAGTGTAACAATGAATTCTCAAACAAGTAGTACACGAACAACCAATCAATCATCTTTTGGAACACTGGTGAGAAATGGTTACCCCGCCAATGATTGCGGGGGAGTGGCAGGGTTAACTGTATATTTATTGAATAAACAAACAAGAGCTACTGTTGCCACTACACAAACAGAAATTTGTGGCGAATTTTTCTTTGCTAATGTACCCGATGGAAATTATGTAGTAAAAGTTGCGGGAGGCTTTAGTGCTGAAAAAAATTATGATGCAGTATTAAATAAACGATCAGATGTAGCTGGCGAAATTATAGCTGCTGAAGATTATTGGAGTATCGATATTACAACCGATACAGGATCTGTAGAACATGCACAGGCAGTAATTAAAACAAAAACCAAATCAAATCAATCAAATGATCGGTTGGTGAATACATCCCGTTCAAATATTAAAAATATTATAATTGCCAGCGGCGATTTAGATGGCGATGGAATGACGGAGATATTAGTAGGAAATAATGCAGCTCTCGGTAAAGTAAAAGCAAAGCAAACGCAGGGTACCACCTTTGGCGAAAAAGCAAATCAAGGTTTACAGGCGGCTGGTAGTGCTGTGTCGCAAGGTGCCACGCTTGTAAGTGGTAATTTGCCTAGCGGCCCTGTTTTAACACCAGATTTAATGCCGGGCAGTCCTATTGGCGGATTATCTATTAAAGGAGGAAAAAATCCAGGTGGTAACCTGCGCACCACACAAACAAATGCGTTTGGAGAATTTGAGTTTACCGATTTAGAGGAAGGGAGTTATACTTTCACAGCTGATCTTATGTATTATGTAGATGATGAAACCACAGTAAGCTTGGGTAATGAAATGCAAACAAGAGCACAGGATTATAATTCATCCCGATCAAATAAAACTGCCAGCAAAATGGCTGGTAATAGTGACGAAATGCAAACAAGAGCACAGGATTATAATTCATCCCGATCAAATAAAACTGCCAGCAAAATGGCTGGTAATAGTGACGAAATGCAAACAAGAGTACAGGATCATAATTCATCTCGATCAAATAAAAGTTCCAGCATAATGGCTGGTAATGGTGACGAAATGCAAACAAGAGTACAGGATCATAATTCATCCCGATCAAATAAATCTTCGTCCGTTAGTATGGAAAAGCCAGATGCTGATGGAAGTAACCCAAGTGCTAAAAGTGGCATTAACGGTATTAACAACCAAATGCCAAACCGCATATCAATGAATGTAACTGTACCTAAGCAAACACAAGGGTCCACGTTTGGTGATAAGATGAATGGCAGAGACAATGACCCAAACAATCAGATGAAGGCACAAAATAATAATACGGTGCGCAGCAATCGTACAGATAATGCTATTGTAATAGCTGATTTGGATGGTGATGGCGAAATGGAAAGCAGCTATATGAATATAAACGGAGAAGTAGCAACAATCAGCATTGATAAACCCGGTGTACAAAGGAAAAACAGCGGAATAAAACAAACCTTGCAAACACAAGTGTTTGCTGTAAATAATAAACCCCCCGTAAAATGGACAGCACCAGAAGCAATAGACCGCAGCGTATGGGGCGATCCGCATGTGGATGAAAAAGAAGGGCGATTAATTACGGGTGGAGCATCCTCCTCATCTGTAGCAGCGGGTAAATGGAATAGTACACCAGTTGCAATTAAAAAAATTGAGTGTGCAGATGGAGTATGTGTAATAATTACAGCCAATGGGGAGGATATACCAGCAACTACTAGAATAGGATTAAATGGTTTGCCACCGGGCCAGCCCGTTAGCAGGGCAGCTGTTTGGTTTACCAGTAATAATGGTGTTGTTTATAAAAAAGAAACAGATACCCAAGGCCGCCTATCATTAAATGGATTGCCGCCGGGTCAACCCCTACGAATGATGATGAATGCAGGAGTAGCAGTCGATGAAGATATTATTATTGTTTTTTCTGAAGATGGAAATGGTAACGCTATTTCTAATGTTTTAAAAACAAAACATGATACTGCAAAAAATGCGATTGGTAATATTCGGTAATGCTGTTTAATTTCATGATTTTTGAAGTATTAATAAAATTCCATTTGCAAAGAAAATACAAGCTTTTACTTTTAATTATATGCGGAGGTTTTTTGCTGGTGTCTTTTACCACAGAAAGCCTCCGCATTATTTATAGTAGACCTCCTTCAGAATGGCCAGCGCCTGCAGTTGATGACGGGGTGGAGTGGAAGGAATTAGGGGTATTACCAGCAGGTCCGCTATCAAACCCAAACGACTCCTTAAAAAAAATTATTGAATTAGGCAAAGCCCTTTTTTTTGATACAAGACTAAGCGGCTCTGGTAAAATAAGTTGCGCCACTTGCCATGTACCGGAACTAAACTGGACAGATGGAAAAGAAAAATCCATCGGGCATGAAGGAGCTATTACAAAACGAAACGCACCAACTATTCAAAACAGCTGGTATTATAACAGATTATTTTGGGATGGACGTTCTAGTAATTTACAGGATCAAGCTTTTGCCCCAATCAATAGCGAAATTGAAATGCATAGTGAGATGCACGAGGTAATGCGAAAACTTAGTAAAAGCAAAGGCTATAAAAAAATGTTTAAGGAGGCTTTTGGCAGCTACGAAATTGATCCCTTTGTAATGACAGAAGCCATTGCCACTTTTGAAAAAACAATTACAAGTAACGAAACCAAGTTTGATAAATTTTTAAAAGGAAATAAAAATGCATTAACAAGTAGTGAGCTGCGCGGGCTACACATCTTTAGAACAAAAGCAAGATGTATGAACTGCCACTATGGTCCATTATTTACGGACAACTTATTTCACCATAATGGTTTTCCACAAGCCGATAATAGCCCCCTGGATAAAGGGTATTATTTAGTAAGTCATCAACAAGCTGATATCGGAAAATTTAAAACACCTTCTTTACGTGATGTTATACGTACTAGCCCCTGGATGCACCATGGCGCTATAATAAAAATGGACAGCATCATTGCACATTATCAAAAAGGGGCAGCTCGCTTACCGGGTGCAGACACACTTATTCAACCGTTTTCACTTACGCCAAAAGAAAATCAAGACCTAATACAGTTCTTAAAAGCCATAACCGCCCCGCCAGTTTCGTTCCAAAAGCCTGTTTTGCCACTTTAGGCAACCATTTCTAAATAAAAACTATCTTTACAATCCTAAATGAATTTTTAAAAAAAGAATATGAAAAAATTATTACTTACACTGGCCATTGCCACTTTTGGATGTATAACTAATGCGCAACCGCCAGCTGGCGAAGCAAAACCCGGCGAATGGTATGGCGAACAAATATCTGCCGAAGGTGCCATGAATGTAAATGACGTGGCTAAAAAGTTAAAAGGCGGATCGCCCGCTTTTGAAAACATAAAAATTGAGGCTAAAGTAACAGAAGTATGCGCCAAAAAAGGATGCTGGTTAACCTTAGAACTTAACAATGGTGAAAAGGCTTTGGTAAAAATGAAAGATTATGGTTTCTTTTTGCCCGTAGCCGCACAAGGTAAAACAGTGGTGATAGAAGGAGATGTTTCGATGAAAACGATTTCTGTAGCAGAACAAAAACACTATGCAGAAGATGCTAAAAAAAGCCAAGCTGAAATAGATGCAATTACAGAAGCAAAAAAAGAAATTAAAGTATTAGCAAAAGGAATTGTAGTGGTTAAATAATAATGTACCTTTTTTGATAGGCCCTGCTTTAATAGCAGGGCTTTTTTGTGCAGCTAATTTTTTATCTTGTTTTAAACCACATGAAATATTTTTTTAGTATATACTTCACTTTTACTTTTCATTTTTTATTGGCACAGTCGCCCAAAAAATGGGAGGGAATGGAAAAAAATAACCAATATATAAGCTTCAATTTTTTTTCTATTGCAGCGCCTCAGTTTGCCATTGGTCCATCAGCAGGATGGTGGTATACAGAAAGAAGTGAAATATTGATAGAGGCTGCTTATGTAGCCACCTCACCTTTTTATACAAACACAGGCTTTTCAAAACTACGAGGTAGTAGATGGTTGTTAGAATATCGATACCATTTTTTAAATAATCGGAAACGTATTTTACCCTTATTACCGTTTAGATCAATGGCTGGAAAAATTGAAACTTTCATCGGAATACAAGGTATGGTAAAGCCGGTAAGGTTTAATGCAAAGGCTACATTTATTAACTCCGTTTTGAATGATACTTTATATAATTACCCGTTTACTGCTAAAGCCAATACATTAGGCTTAGCCTTAATTGGCGGCAGCGTTATTAACTTATCAAGCAATGAAAAATGGAAGTTAGAAATTGCAATAGGCTTGGGGGGAAAAAACAGAAAAGTAAAACTAAAAAATATTCCTAGTGGTTATCAAAAGCCATCATCGCTTGGTATTCGAGAATGGTTATATATAGCTCCCTTACATGAAAATGCAGGCGGCTTACATATGCCCATAAGTTTGCGTTTACGGTATTGCCTAAACTAATGCAAAGGGCTAAGCTTTTTCTTTTTCCGTAAACCATTTTTCCCAAAGCGGCATTTTACACCTAGTAGCCCGGCCGACATTTGCGGCCTAATAAATATACAATGCTTAGAATATGGTTTTTAACAGGATTATTGGCATCTATACATGCCAATGCCCAGGAATTTAATAAAAGTATACCCGATGATACAACGGCACCTACACATAAATATTTACCCGATGTAACCGTGGTGGGTAGAAATAGTAAAAGCGATTATCATCAAATGCCCGAAGTGGTAGGCACCTCTATTTATGCTGGTAAAAAAAATGCATTGATAGTAATGGATAATGTACAAGGGAATGTGGTTACTAATACTATGCGGCAGGTAATGAGTAAAGTGCCGGGTATACATATTTGGGAAAGCGACCCCAGTGGTATTCAAATTGGCATAGCAGCAAGGGGCCTTAGCCCCAACCGTAGTTGGGAGTTTAACATCCGCCAAAATGGGTATGATATAGCCGCAGACCCCTACGGTTATCCGGAGGCTTACTACAATCCGCAGTTGCAGGCGGTACAGCGCATAGAAGTAGTACGAGGGCAAGGAGCACTGCAATATGGTCCACAGTTTGGTGGCTTGGTTAACTATATACTTCGTAATGGCAGTGAAATAAATAAAAAAGTGGAGTTTGAAACGCAGCAGACTGTTGGTAGCAATGCTTTATTTAACTCCTATAATGCCATTGGTGGAAAATCTAATAAAGTGCATTATTATGCTTTCTTCGATCATCGTAATGGGGATGGTTGGCGAAATAATAGCCGTTATTTTTCCAATGCTGGTTTTGCTACAGCCACTTATTATATTACTCCTAAATTTTCTATAACAGCGGAGGTAATGCATTCGCACATCCGCAGTCAGCAGCCCGGCGGCTTAACCGATGCGCAGGTACAGGCCAATGCGCAACAAAGTTTTCGTAGCAGAAACTGGTTTGATATTGCATGGACTACTCCGGCCTTAATAGCCAATTATCAAATTTCTGCCAATACTAAATGGAATACTAAATTGTTTGCAACCATTGGTAACAGAAATAGCGTAGGTTTTTTACAAAGCATTCTTACCAGGGATAGTATTAATGCTGCCACTTTGCAGTATAATAACCGGGTGGTTAATTTAGATAAGTATAGAAACCTTGGATTAGAGAGCCGTTTACTTAGCAACTATCGCTTAGGAAAAATGGACAACACATTTTCTGGAGGTATTCGTTTGTACACCGGCACTACCTATAGAGAAGCTGATGGTAAAGGCTCTACAGGTACAGACTATGATGTAACCATAGCAGGCAACTATCCAAGAGATGTTGAATTTGATTCAAAGAATGCCGCTGTTTTTGCAGAGAATATTTTCAGGTTAACCGATAAAATTTGCATTATACCAGGTATTCGTTATGAGTGGTTGCAAGGGGCAGCTTCGGGTAGAAACGGTTACACCGCTGGCGGCACTGAAATCTTATTACAAAATATTACACGAAGTCGGGGTTTTATAATCGCCGGCATAGGTGCAGAGTATCATGTTAATGATCGTACAGAGTTTTATGGAAATATAACGCAAGCCTACAGGCCTATACAGTTTGCCAATTTGCAAGCGCCACCTACTACCGATGTGGTAGATCAAGATCTAAAAGATGCAAGGGGATATAATATTGATTTAGGATACCGCGGCAAAGTAAAAAACTTTTTGCAATTTGATATAAGTACCTATTATCTCTTATACAATAACAGAATTGGCACACTAACTGTTTCTGGTACTCCTTCTTATCGCTTAATTACAAATGTGGGTAGTAGCATTAGTAAAGGCATAGAAAGTTATATTGAGTTTAATCCATGGCGGGCTTTTACCAAAAACACAAATGCAGATATTATACTTTTTTCATCCTATGCGTACACGAATGCACGCTACAGTAACGATCATAAGGACGCTGCTACAAAAGGGAAAAAAGTGGAAAATGCACCTACACATATTTTTCGTGGCGGCATTAGCGTAGGTTACAAAAATGTTTTATTCACCACACAAGTAAGCCATGTAGGCGAAACCTTTAGTGATGCAAATAATACCTTAACACCTACAGCAAATGGTAATACAGGCTTAATACCGGCCTACACTATTACCGATATTACATTAACCTGTAAATTTTCCAAAAAACTAAACCTAAAAGCGGGGTTGAATAATCTATTTGACAAAAAATATTTTACCCGTCGTGCTGGTGGTTATCCCGGCCCTGGTGCATTACCTGCAGATGGGCGAACTTTCTTTTTAAGCATAGGTACAAAGTTTTAAAATAGCAACTTACAATGACAATGCCGCTCCTGTAGCGGCATTTTTTTGTGTAGAAAATCAATCCTCAAAAACATATAAGTTAAACACACTGTACCTTTTTTTTTAGTGCTGTCATTAATCTGTCATATATCCCTGTATTTTATCTTCTTGACAGTGGCATGATAATTAAGAGTACTGACTAATTCACCTTTGCGCCTGAAAATGATGAAATATGAAGTACAGTTTGTTGATTTTATTAATGCTAGTAAATGTAAATGGATTATTAGCTCAGCTAACTACAGATACCCTTACGCAAAAGGAATTGGAGAATATAGTAGTAACAGGGCAATATAAACCACAGTCTGCAAAAAACTCCGTGTACCAAGTTCGCACCATTACAGCCGATAGAATTCAACGGCAAGCGGCCGTAAATCTGCAAACGGTTTTAAATAATGAATTAAATATTCGCTTTACGCAAGATGTGGCTACAGGAGGTGCAGGTATTACTATGATGGGATTAAAAGGCCAGAACGTAAAAATTTTATTAGATGGCTTGCCAATGACTGGCAGACAAGGAACTTCCAATGAAATAAATATTAACCAAATTGATATTAATACTATCGAAAGGATTGAAATTGTAGAAGGTCCAATGAGTGTGGTATATGGTGCCGACGCCTTGGCAGGTGTTATCAATATTATTACCAAAAAAGCAGCAACGGCAAACATAAGTCTAACGGCCCGTTTAGTAGAAGAAAGCATTGGCAATGAGTATGGCTTTCAACAAGGCATACACAACCAATCGGTAAGCCTAAGCTACCGAAAAAAATATTGGGAACTAGGTGGAGGATTTACACATAATTATTTTGGAGGATGGAAAGATACACTTACCGGCAGAGAGCTAGCATGGCATAAAAAAGATCAGTTGCTTGCCAATGCATTTTTGGCCTACTATAAAAATAATTTCAACATCCGTTATCGGTTAGATGGAATAGACGAAGTAATTACCAACCCAGGCAATTATATATTTTTTCAACCCGCCTCTGGCGAATGGTTAGCGCAAGATCAAGAGTACCTTACCAGTAGGCTAATGCACCAGTTGCAATCCTCGTATTTTGTAAACAGTAAATTAAATTTTCAACTGCAATCTACTTTTTCAGATTACCGTAGGCAGGTTTTTTCTACCACACTTAGTCAGCAAACAGGTAAAGTGGCATTAGACATGGCCACCGGTAGGCAAGCACTTATACATTTTAATGGCTTCACCCTCCGCAGCTTTGTTAATTATAGCGTATCTAAATTGTTATCCTTTCAATCCGGTGTAGATATTAATTTAGATAGAGGTAATGGCGAACGTTTGACTACTGGAAATAATAAAGTAGATGATTATGCCTTCTTTATTACATCAGAACTTACGCCCTCTAAAAAAGTTAATATCCGACCTGGCATACGGGTTATTAAAAATACGGTGTATAATGCACCACCTGTAGTGCCATCAATTAATACAAAAATTACCTTAAGTAAAAGTTTAGATCTGCGCCTTGCTTATGCCAGCGGTTTTCGCTCGCCATCTTTACGAGAACTTTATTTTAATTTCTTTGATGCTAATCATCAAATTTTTGGCAACAAAGATTTAAAAGCAGAAACTTCTAACAGTTATACCGGCTCTCTTACTTGGAGCCCAATTACTAAAGCAAAAAAAATCTACACCATTGCCCTAAGCGGTTTTTATAATAGCGTTAAAAATTTGATTGACTATGCAGTATCTGCCAGCGATCCCAATGTATTTATACTTACCAATGTAGCCAATAGTAAAACAGCTGGTGCAAACATAAATCTACAAACCAAAAATAAATCGTTGCTTTTTTCGGTAGGTGGAGCTTATACGGGGTTTTATAATGATTATGCAGCAAACGATGATGCATTACCACAGCTACAATGGTCGCCCGAAGTAAATAGTACCGTAGGGTATACTTTCCCTAAAGTAGAAATAGATATAAACCTGTTTTATAAATACACTGGTAAGCGACCTTTTTATGCGATTAATAACAATCAGCAATTAGTACTTACCGAACAGGCGGCATACCACATGGCAGATGTTACCATCAACAAAAAAGCCGGCCATAATTTTTTATTTACAGGCGGTATCAGAAATCTATTTAATGTAAATAGCATTACCAGTAATTATGCTACGGGCGGTGTGCATACCAATAATGGAGTTAGAAATATTGCTACGGGCCGTTCTTTTTTTGCCGGCATTACATTTAATTGGAGTAAAAAGTAAAGCAAAATAAGCCGCCAAGGCTCTGCTTTTATAAAAGTGGGCATAGGCCAAAGCGCATACAATTAATCATCAACCAATAGTTAAAAATTAATAAGCATGTTTACAAAAAGTGTATACAGAAATGTAGTGCTAGGATTATTATTAGCAGTTTGTGTAATAGCCTGTCGTAAAAGAGAGGCAGGGTTACCAGACATTTATGCCATATTTGAAACCACATCGCAGGGAATGGCCGCAAGCGAAAACAGTATTACAGTAAAAGTAAAAGTATCCAGAGGGGTAAATGCAGAGGTGCCGGTGGTAATTAATTTAACAGAACAAGGAGTAATATATGGTACTGATTATACTACTGTGCCAGCTTCCGCTGCCGGAAAGGTTTTACTAACAATACCTGCCGGTAATAATGAAGCATCTTTTACAATTAACAAGGTAGCCGGTGCTTTATTTGATGGAGATGAAAAACTGTTATTTGATTTGTATAGCACAGCATCTCCCGTATTAATAGGAGTAGCCAAACGGTTTACTTTAAATTTTGGAGAACTAATTGCTACGGCGGCTACCGCTACTATAAATGGCGGAGGGAGTACTTACCCCAATAAAGTATTTATAGACCTAAGCGCCAATAGACACACTGCGGTACAGCGCACCACTTGGGACCTAGGTTTTTATACAGGAGCAAACGATTTTAGGGTAATACTAAATTCATCATGTGCTATGATGGCTAAACAAATAAACAAGACGGATATAAATGCCGTAACAGCAGCAGATACAATGGGATTTTCTTCCGAAGTATTTTTTAGCCAAACCGCCCCTACTACTATCTCGTTGCCTTATATTGATTATCCCAATGGAGATTTATCAAGAACAGCCATTGCTAGTATTTCGGCTACTGCTATGGATAATAAAGTGTACATCATTAATCGTGGTAACGGCGTGGGCACACCGGCACCGGCAAGAGGTTGGAAAAAAATACGCATACTACGTAACTCAAGCGGGGGGTATACTTTACAGCATGCTGATATTGCTTCTACTTCCTTTACATCTGTAGACATTGCAAAAGACGAGGCCTTTTTTTTTAAATACCTTTCTTTCGAAAATGGGGCAATAGCAATAGAGCCTACAAAAAAGAAATGGGATATGGCATGGACATATTTTTCTAATGTTACCAACTTTGGAAGTGGAGAAGTGCCTTACTTGTTTCAAGACATGGTAATAATTAATAGAAACGTAGCAGTAGCCAAAATAATGACGGCTACTAAACCATATGTTGATTTTGGAGCGGCAGATATTGCTTCTCAAACATTCTTAACCACTCAAAATGCCATAGCCGCTGATTGGAGAAGTGGCGGCGGCCCCACCTCTGCACCTGCCGTACGTACAGATCGGTATTACATTATTAAAGATGGCGATAATAATTACTATAAAGTAAGATTTACCGCCCTTACGCAAGCTGGCGAAAGAGGCTATCCTGCTTACGAAGCGGTGCTGGTTAAAAAAGGATAACACATCATTTATCGAAACAAAAAAAGGCAGGCCACTAACCTGCCTTTTTTTTGGCCCTTAGCCAACATATAAATTTACGTAAGCCCACCGCCAAAAATTAAAATAGATAAAAAATAACCAAAGAAATTGCTCGATTTATGCTACAATAATTTTTATCTACTACTACTATGATTATGGAATGATATGTTGCCGTTTGCATACAAAGCATTTTAAAGTATCCCTTTTTATTTCAAGGTATAGCCCCTTTTTATGATAGTTGGTATGATTTGTGGTTATATACAATTTTCATCCAATAATCGTACATATACGTTAAGTAATAGTACTCTATTTAAGTTATTCTGACTAGGTTTTTTGTAAGAAGTATCCCTTTACATTGTGCAAATAGGTTTATAAATATAAGTTTGCAACCCAAGTCCAATATTTGTTTAACACACACCCAACTAATATCATATGAAACCAACATTGTTGCAATGTGCAGCGTTAGCATTGTGCCTATTTTTTTTAAAAGCTAATCTTACCGCACAAACTTTTATCGATAATATCCCCGGATCTGGAAAAACATTTACTGTACCGGCCAACGTTACTTCGGTTACCGTTGCTATTTGGGGCGGCGGCGGGGGCGG
Organism: Bacteroidota bacterium; assembly: GCA_039796695.1. GTDB lineage: Bacteria > Bacteroidota > Bacteroidia > Chitinophagales > Chitinophagaceae > JJ008. The sequence goes on along the minus strand of JBDKJF010000015.1, from coordinate 36,390 downwards.
TGGAGCAGGTACATCTGATGGCGGTAGCATTGGCGGCGGTGGTGGTGGAGGTGGCGCCAGCCTTAAGACTTTTGATGTAGTTTCAGGCACCAACATTAGTTATAGAGTTGGCGCGGGTGGCACGGCACCCAGCTCAAATAATGGAAACCCAGGAATAAGCAGTTATGTTAGTTATACCCCTTCATCTGTAGAACTGGTAGCTAATCCTGGGACTGGAGGGTCTATAAATGGCTTTCGAGGCGTAGGAGGTAGTGCAAGTGGAGGTTCAAGTAATATTCCAGGCCAAAATGGCTTAGATGAAGGTACAAGTACTTCGGGTAAAGGCGGTAATTCTGGAAATGCAATTGGAGTTCAAGGATTTGGTGGTGCGGCGGTGGCTAGTGGTAATAATGGTAACCCAGGTAATGCACCTGGAGCAGGAGGTAGTGGTGGTTATAAATCTACTTTTGGTACTAGCAAATTGGGTGGTGCTGGGGCTCCTGGCCGCTTTTTTGTACTATACATATCCGTAACAAGTATTTCACCTGCTAGTGTTTGTCCGGGACAATCAATTACCATTACAGGTACAAATTTTTCTACCGCAGCAGGTACAACTGTAACTGTTGCAGGGGTTAGTTGTACAAATGTTTCTGTTGTAAATGCAACCACCATAACTGCTACTGTACCGGAATCATCTACAGGAGGCGTTGTTGCTATTAACAATGCCAATGGGACAAATAACGGCATGTCAATTACCACTCAAACACCCTCTTTAGTGGTTAGCAACACTAATCAGTCTCAAAATATAACGGGAGTATCAGCAGCATTTCATATTAATTGCGCCAATTTGATAACGCAAATAAATCCAACTGGCACTAGCCCAATAAGTGGTAATACCACTGCTAAAGTATGGCTTGAAACAGCACAACCTACTAGCTTTGTAAAACGCCACTATGAAATAACACCCGATAACAATGCTTCTACAGCCACTGGAAGGGTAACCTTATATTTTACCCAACAAGAGTTGGATGATTACAATTTAGTAAGCCCTGTTGATTTACCCAGCAGCACTACCGATTCCACTGGCAAAGCCAATTTACGAATAGAAAAATATCCTGGCGTAAGCAATGATGGTACCGGATTACCGGCTAGCTATACTGGTACCCCTATAATAATAGACCCAATCGATACAGATATTGTTTGGAATGCAACAGCCAGCCGTTGGGAAGTAACATTTGATGTAACCGGCTTTAGTGGTTTTTTCCTTAAAGCAAATAGCAGTACACTACCCGTAAAATGGATAAGTGTAAACGCCAATCTTAACCATAACGACCAAGCCGTTATTACGTGGAAGGTGCAGGAAGCAGCGGTAGCCAGTTACGCCATACAAAAATCGGTTGATGGAATTCATTTCACTACCATAGGCACTGTAAGTAGCCAAGGCGATGGAGAAAATAGTTATGTGTATACAGATGGTGCTGCTTTAACTACAAAAACGCAGTACCGCATACAGCAAATAGAAAAAGATGGTAAAAAGGCATACAGCCGTATCATGTTACTTAATACAGCAACGTATGGTGGGGTAACGGTATACCCGAACCCCACTACCGATGTAATTACAATAAGTAGCAGCCAATTACTAAACACAACAGCAAGATTGGTAGATGTAAATGGCCATGTACTACAAAGCTTCCGCATCAATCAGCATACAATGGCGCTAGATATGAGTGGTTATGCAAAAGGTATGTACTTGTTGCTATTAGAAAACAGAGAAACCATAAAAATTAGTAAACTATAAAAGCGCTAACTAATCCAACTTAAAAATCTAAACAAAATACAACCCCGAAGTACCGGGGTTGTATTTTTTGTATCAAGCAGCCGCTGCCTTACACCTAATCAAGTAAAAACGGCCATACATTATAGCTGCAGTGCCGCCAAGCTTACACATGTAAGCGAATAATTTTCCATCCAGGCCAAGGGTGCTTTTTGTAATGAAATTCGCGGCGCTTACCCTCTACATATTTCCGTAACTTCGCAGCCATTTTAAAAAGCAATATGGCAGCTAAGTACAAAGAGTTTTCAGGATTAAACCTCCCAGCGTTTGAACAGGAAATACTGGCCCAATGGGCTGAAAATCAGGCTTTCCAAAAATCTATTACCTTACGGGATGGGGCTACCCCTTTTGTGTTTTATGAGGGCCCCCCAAGCGCCAATGGTATGCCTGGCATACACCATGTAATTTCTAGAACATTAAAGGATATGGTGTGCCGCTACAAAACAATGAAAGGTTTTCAAGTAAAGCGAAAAGGCGGTTGGGATACGCACGGCCTACCCATTGAGTTGGGAGTTGAGAAGGAATTAGGCATTACTAAAGAAGATATCGGAAAAAAAATATCGGTTGAAGACTATAACGCTAAATGTAGAGAGGCGGTGCTGCGTTATAAAGACAAATGGGATGATATTACCCGCAAAATGGGTTATTGGGTAGATTTAAATGATCCTTATATCACTTTTAAAAACGAATACATTGAAACACTTTGGTGGATACTGAGCGAGTTGTATAAAAAAGGTTTGCTGTACGAAAGTGTAAGCATCCAGCCTTATTCACCGGCAGCAGGCACTGGCTTAAGCAGTCATGAATTAAACCAACCCGGAACGTATAAGGATGTAAAAGATACGAGTGCGGTGGCGATGTTCAAAGCCTCCCCAAACCCCTCCCAAGGAGGGGCTTATGAGAACCCTGGAATTAGTAGTGTCTTTACTGCTGCCAAAGGTGAAGATGTTTTCTTTTTAGCATGGACTACCACGCCGTGGACATTGCCCTCCAACCTTGGCTTAACAGTTGGTGCCAATATCGATTATGTATTAGTAAAAACAATTAATCCATATCTGCACAACGAAATAAATATCGTTTTAGCAAAAGCTTTACTAGGTAAACATTTTAAAGCCGAAAATGAAAATGGAGATTTTACAGCCTATAAAAATGACGGAAAAAATTTACCTTATAAAATTGTATCAACGTTCAAAGGCTCAGACATCGAAGGTTGCGAATACGAACAACTACTTCCCTACGAAGCCAACACAGTAAATGCTATACAAGCCATAACACCAGGGGCAAAACCATTCGTAGTGATGGTGGATAGTTTCGTTACCACAGAAGATGGTACGGGTATCGTTCATACTGCGCCTGCTTTTGGTGCAGATGACTATAAAGTGGGTAAGAAGTATAACATTGGCATACTAACGATGGTGGATAGAGAAGGAAAATTTGTAGACGGCTTGGGTGAGTTTAGTGGTCGATATGTAAAAAACTACAAAGATGATCCTACGTATGTAGATGTAAATATTGACATAAGCGTTAAACTAAAAAAAGAGAATAGAGCATTTAAGGTAGAAAAATACGAACACAATTATCCGCATTGCTGGCGCACAGATAAACCAATACTTTATTACCCACTGGATGCATGGTTTATAAAAACAACGGCGGTAAAAGAGCGAATGGTAGAGTTGAACAAAACCATCAATTGGAAACCCAAAAGCACCGGCGAAGGACGCTTTGGAAACTGGCTAGAAAATGTGGTAGATTGGAACCTAAGCCGCTCTCGCTATTGGGGTACACCCTTACCAATTTGGAGAACAGAGAATGGCGATGAGGAAATTTGTATCGGTTCTATCGAAGCATTAAATGCGGGTATCCGAAAAGCGAGTGAAGTATTAGGCGGCGATGTAAACAAAAACTATTTACACGAAGGCATTCTCGATTTGCATAAACCTTACGTAGATGATATCATATTAGTAAGCCCTTCGGGCAAACCCATGAAAAGGGTGCCCGATTTAATAGATGTATGGTTTGACTCTGGCGCTATGCCTTATGCTCAATGGCATTTTCCATTTGAAAACAAAGAAACATTTGAAAAAAGTTTTCCGGCCGATTACATTGCCGAAGGCGTAGATCAAACAAGAGGATGGTTTTATACTTTACATGCTTTAGCCGTTATGCTATTTGATAGTGTGGCCTATAAAACCTGCGTTTCTAACGGATTGGTGCTGGATAAAAACGGCAACAAAATGAGTAAGCGATTGGGTAATGTGGTAGACCCTTTCAAAACCATTGAAACCTTTGGAGCTGATGCTACAAGATGGTATTTAGTTACCAACGCATCGCCGTGGGATAATATGAAATTTGATTTAGACGGTATCAAAGAAGTACAACGAAAATTTTTTGGCACCCTTTATAATACCTATCAGTTCTTTGCCCTTTATGCTAATGTAGATGGCTTTGCTTTTAAAGAAGCATACATACCCATAGCACAACGACCGGAAATAGATAGATGGATTCTTTCATCACTTAACACGGTAGTAAAAAAAGCCAATGCGTATATGGATGATTTTGAACCCACCCAAGCAGGCCGGGTTATCGAAGATTTTGTAGATGGGCATTTAAGTAATTGGTATGTGCGCTTATGCCGTAGGCGTTTTTGGAAAGGGGAGTATGAGCAAGATAAAATATGTGCCTACCAAACATTGTACGAATGCTTGGAAACAATAGTGCGGTTAATCGCCCCCATTTCACCTTTCTTTAGCGATACTATTTTCCAAAACCTAAATAGCGTAACAGACCGATTTAAAAATGCTGACGGTACCAGAGTAGAATCCGTGCATCACATCAACTATCCTGATATTGATGCCACGCAAAACCCTATTACTGCTGGCCGTGGGGCTATTGATGAGCTATTAGAAGAAAGAATGCAGCTAGCGCAGGATGCCTCCTCCCTCATACTTTCGTTGCGCAAAAAAGTGAACTTAAAAGTGCGCCAACCTTTACAAAAAGTACTGGTGCCGGTGCTCAGTACTTCCATGAAAGAGCAGCTTCAAAAAATTGAAGATTTGGTAAAGGCCGAAGTAAATGTAAAAGAAATAGAATACCTGCATCCAGATAACACTTTTATTAGCAAAAAAATTAAGCCCAATTTTGTAGCGTTGGGAAAAAAATTAGGCGCAAAAATGAAAGCCGTGTCTACTTTATTAGCACAATTCACACAAGCAGATATCGCATTGTTAGAAAAAGAAGGACAATTTAATTTGTTAGTTGATAATGAACCTGTAATATTACAAATCGACGAAGTGGAAATAAGCAGCGAGGATATTCCGGGCTGGACAGTAGCCAATAAAGGTAGCCTAACGGTAGCCTTAGACGTTACCGTAACCCCAGCACTAGAAGCAGAAGGCAATGCTAGAGAGTTTGTAAACCGTATTCAAAAAATAAGAAAGGATAGTGGGTTTGACTTAACCGATAGAGTAGAAGTGGCGGTAGCAGCCGATGAAAAACTAAAAGATTCTTTGGCTAAGTATAAAGACTATATTTGCGCCGAAATTCTAGCTGATAAGTTGGAGTTTTTAAACGAAGTGAAAGAAGGAACAGAAGTGGAAATAAACGATATCTTGCTAAATGTCAATGTTTTAAAAAAAGGGTAACTTATGGCTACAAAAAAACCAGCCCCCAAAAAATCTGCGGCCAAGCCAGCAGCAAAAAAGGTTGCAAAACCTACGCCCAAAAAACCTGCGGCCAAGCCAGCAGCCAAAAAGCCCGCTCCTAAAGCTAAGCCTGCCGTAAAAAAAGCAGCCAAGCCAGCGGCCAAAAAAGTGGTAGTAAAGGCAAAACCCGCGGCCAAAAAAGCAGCGCCTAAGCCAGCACCAAAAAAAGTGGTGGCCAAGCCGGTTGCTAAAGCAGTAGTAAAGCCAGCCGCTAAAAAGCCCGAAACTAAACCTATGCCTACTAAAGTAGTACCCAAACCAGCAGCGGCAAAACCAGCACCTAAGCCGGAGCCAGCTAAAGCTGCGGTAGTTACATCGCCGCCTCCGCCTCCAGTACCCAAAAAAGGCGATCCGGCCTCTTTGGTTTCTATCAAGCCTAAAGCTGCCGCCATTACTAAAAAAGAACCACCCAAACACTCCAAAGTAGTTATTCCTAAAACTACTGTAAAGAGTTCGGTTAAATATGAACCAGAATTTACAAAATCAGTTTTAGATTCATCAATGATGCAACAATATTCGGGACCTACAATGCGGTACTCCGACTCCGACCTTACCGAGTTTAGAGAAATTATTCAACGTAAACTAGATGCTGCCAAAAAAGAATTAGCCTACTTACAAGGGTTAATTACCCGCAAGGATGAAGGGGGCGATATGGACGAAGGTAGATATATGACCATGGAAGATGGTAGCGTAAGTATGGAAAGAGAACAATTGAGCCAAATGGCCAGCCGTCAAATTACGTTTATTGACCATTTAGAAAAAGCCATGATGCGCATCGAAAACAAAACCTATGGTGTATGCAGGGTTACTGGTAAGTTAATAGATAAGGCAAGATTAAAGGCGGTACCACATGCCACCCTTAGTATAGAAGCCAAACAAATGATGAACAAATAATTGCAAACGCCTAGCATAAAAAGTTAAGACCTCTATTTGGGGTCTTTTTTTATGTGCCGCATACATGAATAATTGGACAATGGTAATCGATAAGTTTTCATGTTTCAATACCTATCCACGGTAGGTATTTATACAGTATGGCATTCCGTGATACAGCAGCTTGTAACTTCAGCCGAACAAAGAAATGACTCGGCCTACAATATTTTTGTAAACATAATGCAGCGGTTCAATGGCCTTTCCAGCTACAACCTTGTAAATGCAGTTGAATGAAATGGGTAGCTAATTATTACCAACTATTAAAAAAGGCGAGGACTATGATTTATTCATCGGGAAAAACACTCCAAAATAGCAAAACCACTCGCCTTCTACTATCATCAACTTTATAATCTGTTATAGAAGGATTAGGAAACCGCTCTCCTTTACCCTCGTGTACATAGAGTATGTTTTTGATATTAGTGCCCGCTGGTGCTTTGTCTTTTGTATATTTTTCAAATAGGCTAATTACTTCTTTGGCCCTTTCGTTGGATAATTTTTTATTTAAATCGGCAGAGGTAGGGTTGTCATTCTCCAGCGTAAGTTTTTCTTTTAAATCTTTATACAAACTACTGCCTTCACCAATAGCAGTGGCATCGGCATAGCCTTTTGCCGTAATAACTAATGCCAAGGGAAAGTTGGGATATTTTTGAGTAAATAGATTTATTTCTTTTGCTACTGGCTCAAATAAGTTTTTAATTTTTTGTGTAGTGGCCGCATCTACCTTGTATTGTCCTGGGCCAAAAAGTACATCTTGCTCTAGCTTAACTACCGTATTACGTTGAATAAGATCTTTAATAAAATTTACTTTAGCGTCAATTGTTTTTAAACTTTTTTGAGAGGATATTAATGCCACTTGCAGCCTTTTCCAATCTTCTTTTTTTATAATTTCCTGACCAATTAAAATGGAATTTCTACCTATCAACGTATCTATTTCTATTTGTGTATTGGCAATGTATCTTTTAATTCTATTGGAGGCGGTATCATCTATTTCATTGGCCGCTTGCTTATGCTGCAATTTTTGATCTATTACTTGCAATTCATCTTTATGGCGTAGTAAGTGGCTATCTACGGTAGATAAACTTATTTGCTGCGTACTTACTTGCTTTTGCGGAACGCATGCCAAAAAATAAATGCTTACAAAGCTTGCTAAAAAAAACGGGCCAACTACTTTCTTCATAAAATAGTTTTTAAGGTGCTTATTAAAGGTATAACATTTTATGAACTAGCTAGCAATACTTGCCAAGCAGCATTTATATCATCGACTGCCAGTAGCTTTTGGGCATATAGATGAATTTCTTTTTCCATTTCATCTGGGTTGATGCTATAATATTGAATAATTTGTTTAAGATGGTCGTCTTCAAACGCTGGATTAATAACAGGCATTGCTGTTACATTAGCCAACTGTGCTAAATTATTTCCGGTTAAAATGTTGCTATATCTAATACAGCTAGGTAAGGCATCTATACCTATGCCCAGTAGGCTATTAGGCTTTGGTACGGTAAACAAGTTACTTTCATCTACTTTACAATACCAATCGCCGCCTAAGCGAGCCACATGGTTAATTTTTTTAGGGTCTATTTTTTTATGATCGTCTAGCAGCGCATCATTAATATGCAAACAGAGTACTTCGCATATTACCAGGTTACCACCCCCGCCCGCTTCACCAAGTGGCTTTACTTCTACCACTTTACATTCCATTTTTATTTTACTTTCCATTACACCAGGCGGAGTTACTAGGGTGCTTTGCTGTTCTGTAAATCCTGCTTTTATAAATTCATTAACACCTGCCGGATATTCGCAACTGGCAAGCGACTGCTGTTGCACCATATCATACGTTACTATATTTATAACTACCTCGGGTACTGCTAATACATTTTGCAACGTGTGTTTAATGGAATTATCTCTTACCCTTCGGGCAGGCGAAAAAATAACGATGGGTGGATGCGCCGAAAACAAATTAAAAAAACTGAATGGGCTTAGGTTTACTTCTCCTTTTTGGTTTATAGTAGAAGCAAAACAAATAGGCCGTGGCGCTATGGCATGTTGTAGGTAGTACTGCTTTTCGCCAGCGGAAAGTTGGGTAAAATCTAAATACATCAAACAGCGTTTAATGATGTAAAACTATGCCCGATAATGCAGAATAAATAATATATCTGTAGCTTAAATAAACGACAGGTAGTCGTATTGGTTTTGTAATATGATAGTATCATTGGCACCTAGCCATTTTTTTAACACCGTAGCGTATACACTTTTAAAATCTACATTGTATTTTAAATCGCCTTCATCCAAATTGGCCAGGTTGGGCAATGCATTTAGTAAACCTTTTTGTTTTAAAGCGCCACTTATTAAAAACATATTATTGGCCGTACCATGATCGGTACCGCCACTTGCATTTTGCTGCACCCGCCTGCCAAATTCAGAAAAAGTAAAAAGCAACACATCATTAAACCGATTATTTTCTTTTAAATCTTTTACAAATGCATCTACCGCATCGTTCATTTCTGTAAACAAACGCTGTTGCTGACCTTCTTGATTTATATGCGTATCAAAACTGCCAAGAGATACGTAGTAAACTTTGGTATTTATTTCTGAATAGATAAGCGAAGCAATGGTTTTTAAACTATTGGCCAATTCCGTTTTGGGATAGGTAGCGTTAGTAGGATGCAAGCGACTTTGCTTGAAAATATAATCTGCCGATGATAAGGTCTCTGCCATTGTTTTGTATAAATAGTCAACGGGCTGTTCGCCGCTTTCGTCTTTATGATTTTTAATTACCTCTTTAAAAAAATTTTCATTGGCGGTACCATATAGTTTTCTTGGATCTTTAACAGCAATACCTTTTATGGCTTCGCCCTTTAAGGCCAAGCTAAGCACATCGTCTATTTCAATGGCTTGCGTAGGCTTGTTACAGCCATTACATTGCGCATCTAAATAGCGTCCCACCCATCCATTGGTCCAGTATTCGCTGCTAGCGCTAGCGGTGTGCCATATATCCATGCTTCTAAAATGCGATCGATCGGGGTTAGGATAACCCACATTATTAAGAATGGCGAGGTGGCCATCGTCATGTAAAGTTTTAAATATTTTTAATGCAGGGTGTAAGCCAGCATCATCGGTAAGGGTTAAGGCTTTATCTTTTGCAATACCAAGTTTTGGCCTTGCTTTATAATATAAATCATTTCGGTAGGGAATGACGGTATTTAACCCATCATTGCCGCCGCTTAATTGTAATATTACAACAGCTTTGTTGCCTATCGGGACTTGATTACTGGTATCAAATGCTTTCAAAAATTTTGGCAGCATCATGGAAGCGGTAGCCAAAGAGCCTACTTGTAAAAATTCTTTTCTTTTTATATACATATACAGAATGTTAATGGATTTAGCAAAGCTGATACTCTGGAGTGCTCATCAATTGTAAAGTAGTGGTTTTAATAAATGGTTCTCTGCCACTTTGATCTGTGTATTGTTTAATAACAGTATCATCAATACGGCTTTTTACTTGCAGCAAATGATGGCTGATGGCAGCTAAAAGTTGTTCTTTTGGCGTTGCGTCAAAATATTGTTTATACATGCTCCAGTCTATATCTACCAAAATTGGCTTCGCCATTTTTTTGTTTCCGCTATAGGCTAGTGGTTGCTTTTCTTCCATCTTACCCATTTGCTGGTCGTCGTCTGTTTTGGTAGTGATGTTAAATTCATCTTTATCATTCAATAGCTGCGGTATGCGCATGCGTAATAGTAAGCTGGAGCTATCAATCCATGCTTTGCCTCCCGGCCAGCCTGCTACGTTGGGTGGATAGAACAATAATTGACCTAGTGCCCTTTGTAATAAAAGTAATGCTTCATCTTTCTGAAACTTCATGGGTAACATTCGTTGTATGCCCACCAATAATTCTACTGGCGATTTTATTTGCACGCCAATATTTTTTTCGTCATAAAACCAATCGCTGGTAAAAATATCTTCTAGCAATTTTCCAATTTCATAGTTACTAGCATAAAAGCGTTTTGCCAGCCAGTTTACTTTTTCGGTATCTACTTTTTCATTTACAAAAAAGCGATAAATTTTTGTGGTAATGAAATGGGCAGTTTGTGGTTGCTGCAGCAAAATATCTAATACATCGCCCCCATCAAAGTATCCCGTTTTACCTAACACGGTTTTACTGCCAAAATCATGTTGAAATTTTTTGAACACATATTCACCTTTTACATTCGCACCCCAACCGGTAAAAGCCCTTGCAGCTTCTTTAATATCCAGCTCCGTATAATTGCCTCTGCCGAGTGTAAATAATTCCATAACCTCTCTGGCAAAATTTTCGTTGGGATGATCTTTTCTATTTTGCTGGTTATTTAAAAAATTAAGCATTGCGGCAGATTTTGATACTTCTTTTAATAGCGTTCCAAAATTGCCCAGCGCATTTCTTCTAATAATATCCAACAAGCCTTGTTGATAAAATACATTTAAATTTCGGCAAGCAAAATGGCCATGCCAAAAAAAGGCTACCTTCTCTCTTAATTGGGTGCTGCTATTTACCATATCATGCATCCAATACATATTGAGGTTACGTACACCCTCTCTATTTTTTTGCTGCAGCATTTTTTTTTGCCCTTGGTCTAATTCTTTTTTTTTCATACGCCCTTCTTCTTCTATACCTTGTACCACGCCTTTTAAGTAATCATCTGCCACATCTATATAATCAGGTTTTTTTAAAGATGCTTTTACCAGGGCTTTATACACTTGTTGTGGGGTGTATTGTTTAAGATCGGCTAATTGCTCTACCGCGGGGCCGAAACCAGCCCGCCACATTAAATGCTGATTTTTAATTTGAAGCGTCAATGCCATGCCTTATTTTTTTTTGTGACTTATATTAAAGTAGCTAGTTTAAAACGAACTTCTGTTTTAGATATTTCATAACATAAATATAATAGGGTGGTGGTACTATTTATTTTTAGCATGGGCCATTACGTATGCTCGTAAATGAAATGCTTCCTCATTATTTAAGCCGGTACGGGGCAGCATACTGTACAAGTATCCATCCCAAGCGCTGGCGGTAAAGTTATTAGGTGCGGGCGTTTCGTGGCATTTTTGGCAGGCGGTACTAAACAGTGCTTGCCCTTTCTCTAAGTTAGCTACCACCGTAGCCTGTGGGGGATAAATAGGCTGCTTTAATACGGGTGGCTCCACGTTTCTATCCTTTAAAACGGGTATAGCCTTTTTGGCACAAGCCATTAATAAAAGGGTAATAGCGAGCAGCGTTACTATTTTGTACATGCTAAATTTTTAAAATGATCAGCTATCATTTTTGCAACTTTTTGCAGTTTAGAAACAACGTTGCAATAATAGTTTTCTTGAAATTAACAATAGTTAGTGAAATGTGAAATATATTCAAAGGCAATTATTTATTACACAACTTGAAAACTCAATTATGAAAAAAACTTTCTTAGTGCTTGCTACAGGCGCCATGCTATTAGGCACCAGTTGTAACAAATCTGTATCTAATGAGGACAGCTTACCAGAGGATGAGGCTGTAATTGCATCTTCGCAACGTAGGTGCTCTTCTTATGAAGTATTGGAAGAAGAAATGAAGGCTGATCCATCCAGAAAACAACGATTAGAAGCAATTGAAAATTTTACCCGTGGTATAGTTGAAAATCCTACTATGGGCCGTTTATTAGCTAATGGTGATATTGAAATACCAGTAGTGTTTAACGTTATTTACAAAACAAATGCTCAAAATGTTTCATTAGCACAATTACAATCGCAAATTGATGTGTTGAATGAAGACTTTGCAGCTACTAATAGTGATTATGGTACTTCCAATCCGTTTAACGCTGTAAAATCTGGCGATTGTAATATTCGTTTTGTTTTAGAGTCGGTAAATCGTAAAAAAACAAGTAAAACAAGTTGGAGTACTAACAATGCAATGAAAACGGCCTCTCAAGGAATAGCAGCCACCAGCCCTACTACCATACTTAATATTTGGGTTTGTAATATGGGAGGTGGTATATTAGGATACGCACAGTTTCCGGGAGGCGCTGCTGCTACCGATGGTGTAGTATTAGATGATAATGCTACCGGCCGTGTAGGCACTGCTGCTGCTCCGTTTGATTTAGGTAGAACAGCTACGCATGAAGTAGGCCATTGGCTAAACCTACGCCATATTTGGGGCGATGCTACTTGTGGAAACGATCAGGTAAGCGATACGCCTTTACATAATACCTCTAATGGTGGTTGCCCTACTGCTGGCCATACTAGCACTTGTACCGGCACACCACTTGAAATGTATATGAACTATATGGATTATACTAATGATGCTTGTATGTATATGTTCTCCTTAGGACAAAGAGCAAGAATGCAGGCTACGTTTGCAGCGGGTGGTCCAAGAAATACTTTTGCACAACCTTAATAGCGTATAGCAATATCACCACACACCCAAAAGGGCCATCCTGTAACAAACAAGATGGCCCTTTTACTTTAGTATACTTCTGTTTAATTTATTTTATTAAGCTTCCGCCAAAGTATGAATGTATACTGTTAGGAAGCTGTATGCCTTCGGCAGATTGATTATTTTCTAATAAACAGGCAATGATTCTAGGTAAGGCTAATGAACTACCATTTAAGGAATGCGCTAATTGTGTTTTGCCGTTTTCATCCTTATACCTAATTTTCATACGGTTGGTTTGATAGGTTTCAAAATTAGAAACAGAACTTACTTCCAACCATTTATCTTGTGCGGCGCTATATACTTCAAAATCGTAAGTAAGGGCAGAGGCAAAACTCATGTCGCCACCACAAAGCCTAAGAATGCGGTATGGAAGCGCTAAACTATTTAATAGCTTTTCTACATGCAGCACCATTGCCTCTAATGCTTCATAACTTGATCCTGCTTTTACAATTTGTACTATCTCTACTTTTTCAAATTGGTGCACCCTGTTTAGCCCCCTTACATCTTTTCCAAAACTGCCCGCCTCTCTTCTAAAGCATGGAGAATAAGCCGTCATTTTTATAGGTAAGTTTTCTTCTTTTACTATTTCATCTCTATAAATATTGGTAACAGGCACTTCAGAAGTGGGTATCATATAAAAGTTATCTGCAGGCATATAATACATTTGCCCTTCTTTATCGGGCAGTTGTCCGGTACCAAATGCGGATGCCTCATTTACCATAAACGGTGGATGGAACTCCGTGTACCCTGCGGCGGTATTAAAGTCTAAAAAATATTGAATTAAGGCTCTTTGCAATTTGGCGCCATTGCCTTTAAATAGCGCAAAGCCGCTACCGGTTATTTTAGCACCCGTTTCAAAATCTACTAAATCATATTGCTTAATTAAATCCCAATGAGGAACGGCATGGGGTGGCAATGTTGGTTTGTTGCCACCTTCTCTTACCACAACATTGTCTGCAGGCAGTTTGCCTACAGGTACGATATCCGCAGGTAGGTTGGGCAGTTTTACCAATTCATCTTGTAAAAGTTTTTCGGTTACTGTTAATTTTTCTGCAATAGGTTGTAGTGATTCTTTTAATTTGGCTACAGCTTGTTTTTTGTTCTCAGCCTCTTCTTTTAGCCCCTGGCTCATTAATCCGCCAATTTCTTTAGAGGTGCTATTTACTTTAGCTTGATTTGTATCAAATTCAAGTTGAAGTTTTTTTCTTTCATCGTCCAATGCAATAATGCTATCCACCAATGCTAGATCTGCAAAATGCTTAATGGCCAGCTTGTCTTTTACCGCCTGGGGGTCTTGTCGTAACACCTGTAACTGCAACATATCTCTACTTTTTTCGCAAAGATAAAGGAGATGGAACAAGTACTCTACTTTGTATCTTTGCCCGTATGCAAGTAAGTGATGATCTACAACAACGATGGTGGAACCTAGAAGCAAAACTGGTGGAAAGATTTGGTAAAAAACCAGATATGGAAACCCTACTTTTTCTAATTGGTATACAAGAATTGGGCCTTACCCATGAAAAATTTACCAAAGAGCAAAAGCAAGATTTAATGCATATTGCCGTGTGCACCCTGTTAGCAACTAGCGGCTATTATGAAATGGATGGCGTGGATGAAGATGGTTGGCCGCATTACAAGCAATTAAAACCCATGCCCGACATGAGCATGCCCGAGCAAGAAAATTTTTTAAAGGATCATATACTTTTATATTTTGAACAAAATGAATTTTAAAAAAAGTGTATTAACTAAATTGGCGCTATTGGTTATGGCATTGTGCTACATGTGTGTTGCAACAGCGCAAAAAGATACCATCGTTACTAAAAAAGATAGAAAGAAAGATGTGCTAATGCAAACATCTATGGGCGATATGATAATCCGGCTTTCAGATTCGACCCCGCTTCATAGAGATAACTTTATAAAGTTGGTGAAAAAAAATTTTTACGATAGTGTGCTTTTCCATCGGGTAATAAAGGATTTTATGATACAGGCTGGCGACCCAGAAAGTAAAAAAGCAATAGCAGGTATACCCTTGGGCAATGGTGGGCCAGGCTATACCCTGCCGGCAGAAATAAACCAAACACTTTTTCATAAAAAAGGAGTAATAGCGGCGGCCCGAATGGGTGATAATGTGAACCCGGAGAAAGCCAGCAGCGGCAGCCAATTTTATTTAGTACAGGGAAAATCTTTTTCTGATGCCGAATTAGATAACGTAGAAAATAATCGCCTTAAAGGAAAAAAAATACCACCTGAGCGTAGAGAAATTTACAAAACGAATGGCGGTACACCGCATTTAGACCAAGCCTATACCGTGTTTGGTGAAGTAATAAAAGGTATGGAAGTAATAGATGCAATAGCCGCTGTAAATACCAGTAAGGGTAGAGATAAAGATAGGCCTATAAAAGATGTACGTATTCTATCCACAAAATTGATAAAGCGAAAAAAATAGACCTAAAAAAACGCATAATGCGGCTTTTTTTTTTACAAATTTTTGGAACTAGGACCAGTTAGTTTTAACCTACTTCCTCCTTGTCGATTTTGTCTACGTTCTAAAATTTCCTTTCTAACCAGGTCTTCAAACTCGCCTTGATGTTTAAATATGCGATTGGCTCTTTGTTCATCCATTACCTGTCGAAATTCGTTTCTAAACTTAAGTCTTACTTCGGCAATTCTTGATTGTAGTAATAGTTTGTCTGCCTTATTTTCTTTGTGCGTTTTTCTTAATTCGGTTACGTATCGAAAAAAAATAGGATTAAATTTTTCTGACTCGGGTTTAGATAAATGAAGCCTGTTTTGAATATACTGCTGCATTCGCTCCATCAGCTTACCGCCTTGTTGAGCATCGTCATTCGCATCTTGTGCCATTACAGTAAAAGATGCTAATAAAGAGAAAAATAATAAGCGTAATTGTTTTTTCACTTTAGGTTAATTTATAGATTCTTCATATACACCCGCTTCAGACGTTTCTTGTAAAAAACTTTTTAATTCTTCATCAGATACATCTTTTAAAAGTTCTTTAGTAGTGGATTCTACCGCTACGGTAACTGTTTCTGTGGAGGTGTTTGTTATTTCTAAAAATTCATTTAATTCGGCATCTGTTGCTTTTGCTACACTGGCAATAGGGCTATTATTATTTTTAATATAGCTATTAATGCCTACAGTTATTAGCACGCCTGCCACCATTGCTGCGGCCGCTATTTTCCACCATTTGCCACTACGCATTGCTACCACTTTGCTAGCGGTTTGTGGGGCCACGGCAGGGGTGGTACGCCTTGCATCAAAATAACCGGCTGGTATGCTATATGGGTTTTCTTTACTAATACTACTTAGTAAGGGAGAAAGGGTATTTAATTCCTCCTCCGCCGATAGCTCTTTTTTACTAGCGAGTAGTGGAACGGTAATACTAATTTCTTCAAAATAACCCGCAGGTACGGTGTACGGCATTTGTCGAGACAAGGTGCTCAATAAAGGAGAAAGAGCCATAATTTCTGCTGCCGCAGGGGTTACTGATTGGCTTTTAACGGTGGATAAAACCTTTGCCGCCAGCCCTTCAAAATAATTATCCGGTACAACATAAGGAGTACTAACTACCGTAGCCCCAAGGGAACTATTTAGTGCAGTTAACTCTTTTACTATGTCGTTTTTGGTATTCATTTTAATAATTGTACTGGTATAAAGACGGTTTATTGATTACAAAGTTTAACGGTTCAAAATATAATCCTCAATTTTTTTTACGGCATGGTGATAGCTGGCTTTTAACGCCCCTTCGCTGGTTTCTAAAACACGGCTCATTTCTTCGTAGGGCATTTCATCGTAATAGCGTAAGGAAAACACAATTCGCTGTTTTTCAGGCAATTGTTGCATGGCTAATTGTAGTTTCCATTCTAGTTTATTGGCATCAAAATAGCGATCTGCTTTTATTTTATTTTCTAGACCACTTTCTACATCACTTAAGCTAATGGCCGATTTTTTTTTCTGTTGTTCAAGATAGGTTAGGCATTCGTTGGTAGCTATACGGTATAACCAGGTATATAATTGGCTGTCTTCTCGAAAATTTTCTAACCCCTTCCACACTCTTATCAGTACATTTTGCAGTACATCATTGGCATCCTCATGCTCCACTACCATACGTCGAATATGCCAGTATAATTTTTCCTGATACTTTTTGATGATACTGGTATAGGCGCTTTCCTTTGTACTTTCATTTTTAAACTGTACCAATAATTCGCTATCTGTAGTAGGGGTTGACATATATAACTAAAGCGTTGGGTTGATTAGAATATTGGAAAATGAAAATGTTTAATCTTACCTACTGCTAAAATAACAAAGCATTTTTAATACTGGAATAGTTTCTACTGTAATGTAGCTATTTCTTTTTCACATCAGGCCTTTTGTATACAAGGCCTATTCCACTGCGGGAGGGGTAATAGTGAAAGTTGTAGTCGCTATTACTTAGGCGGGTAGTAAGCACAGAAAAAAGCTGTAATCCTATTGTTTTAGATGCGTTAAAATAGCAAGTAGCATCAAAAGAAAAATCAAGAAAAGAAGACCATTTAGGATAAGCCACTGGCGGTAAGCGGTAAGTTGCCTGCTCGGTGCTGGTATAATCGGTTACTACATTTTGATAACCTACATAATTGTAACGGGTGGAAAATGAAAGTTGAAAATTTTGAGGAAAAAAATTAATACTCGTCTGTAAAAACCAGCGGTGAATATTGCTATTAAAAAAATTAAGTTTGGGTGAAAGCGAAGGGTTTTGAGTGGCAGCATAAAACTTTTCCTTCATACTAAATTGGTTCTTTATCAATCCTCCAAATACGGAAATAGTATTGTTGGTTTTATTACCTTTTGATAACGAAAAATATCCCCCCAAACCCAAATGGAAGCCATGGTGCTTGTATTGTAGTATGGCGCTATCTACATTGCCGTTAAATATATCTATTTCTCTTTCTCCGTCTTTGTTTTTATAATGGTTGTAACCAGCCACCAATGCCCACCGGTTGGTAATGGCTAGGCCACTGTTAATGTCAAATCCCGTTGGCTGGCTGTAGGTTCCAGAAAGCGAGAAATCTCCTGCCTTTTGCAAATAGGGATTAGTAACCTGTGTGGGGGCATATAATCTCCGTTCAATTACACAGCCAGATAGGAGAATTGAGCAGATAAAAAGAAATAGAATAGTCCGCATTATAAAAAGGCAAGCAAAAAAAACAAACGCTGCTTGGGTCGTTATTTTCTAGCCATTACTTTTTCAGCCGCTGTCACAATATCGCTTACATCTAAGCCGTATTTTTTAAGCAGCTCCATGGGCTTTCCGCTTTCGCCAAAAGTATCTTTAGTGCCGATATACTCAATGGGTATAGGAAAATTTTTGGAAGCTACTTGTGCAATAGCATCACCCAGGCCGCCAATGATATTGTGTTCTTCGGCGGTAACGGCGCATTTTGTTTTTCGAATAGAGTTTAACACCGCTTCTTCATCCAGCGGTTTGATGGTATGTATGTTTATTACTTCAACGCTAATTCCTTTTTCTTGTAGTAGTACACCGGCTTGTATAGCATTCCATACTAAGTGCCCACAAGCAAAAATGCTTACATCTGTACCCTCGGAAAATTGCTGGGCTTTGCCGATTACAAAAGGTTTATCGGCCGTAAATATGGGCCATACGGGGCGGCCAAAACGTAAATACACCGGCCCTTCAAATGCTGCCACGGCCTCTGTAGCTGCTTTTGTTTGGGCATAATCACAAGGTACAATCACCGTCATGCCCGGCAACATTTTCATTAAGCCTATATCTTCTAAAATTTGATGGGTGGCACCATCTTCGCCTAGTGTAAGCCCGGCATGCGAGGCGCAAATTTTTACATTTTTACCGCTATACGCTACCGACTGTCGAATTTGATCGTACACACGGCCAGTAGAAAAATTGGCAAAAGTAGTAGTAAAGGGAATTTTACCACCAATAGTAAGGCCTGCAGCAATACCAATCATATTTGCTTCTGCAATACCGCACTGTATAAATCGTTCAGGAAATTCTTTTACAAATTGATTAAGTTTTAAAGAACCTAATAAATCGGCAGTAAGTGCAACAATATTTGCATTTTTACGGCCTGCTGCTACAATACCATCTCCAAAACCGCTGCGAGTATCTTTATGGCCTGTTGGTTGAATTTCCTTTAGTGACATAGCTTTATATTATGTGGGGCAAATGTAAGCTATGTAAATAAAAGAGAAAAAATGAATAGCAGATGTTAGTTTAATGTGCCAGAAATATTTCCAAACACCGTTTCATCGGCTTTTAATCGAAGCTCCCATTTCCAGGCAGTTTCCATTATATCATCCAAAGAAAATTGGGGCTTCCATTGCAATTCTTTTATGGCTAACTCATTATTGGAGTAGATGGCCACTACATCACCCGGTCTATTATGGCCAGCTTCGTAGTTTAGCTTTTTGCCCGTTACTTTTTCAAAAGCATGTATGGCTTCTAATACGGTAACGCCACAGCCAGTACCAAGGTTAAATACTTCAAAATGGGTTTTACATTTTTCGGCCTCCATGTATTGTAAGGCAAGTGTATGTGCACGGGCCAAGTCACATACATGTATAAAATCTCGTATACAGGAGCCATCTCTTGTAGCGTAATCGGTTCCAAACACGGTTACTTTTGGTATACGTCCAATGGCTGATTGTGTAATGGCCGGTACTAAATTTTGTGGCTTACCTAATGGCATTTCTCCAATGAAGGAGCTAGGGTGAGCACCTGCAGGATTAAAATAGCGTAAGGAAATAAAATTAGAGAACGATGTTTTAGTAAAGTCTTTGATAATTTGTTCGCCCATTTGCTTCGTCCATCCGTATGGGGATTGGGCGGGTTTTTGTGGGGTAGATTCTGTAACCGGCATTACATCGGGGCTGCCATATACCGTACAGGAGGATGAAAAAACAAAATAGGGTATATTGAATTCATTCACACATTTTAGTAGGTTTACTAAAGACTGTATATTGTTATCATAATACAGCAATGGTTTTTCTACTGATTCGCCTACTGCTTTATAAGCTGCAAAGTGGATGATGCCTACGATATCTTCATTCTCTTGAAAAATGGCAAAAGTGTCATCGTAATTACATAGATCTACTTTGTAATTTTTAACTTTTACACCAGTAATTTGCTCTACACCTAACATGATGATAGGGTTTGATCGGGAGTTATTATCTGCCGAAATTACTTCGTAGCCATTTTCAATAAGGTCTACAATGGTATGCGAACCAATATAGCCGCAGCCGCCTGTTACTAAAATTTTTGCCATAAAAAAATCCTAACAAAAGTCAGGATTTTAATTTATAAAAACGAGTTGTTATTTTAAATCATTCTTACTATGTAATACACACCGGCAGCCAATAATGCACTAATAGGTATAGTTAGTATCCAAGCCCACAATAAATTAATAGTAACGCCCCACCGTACGGCCGATAATCTTTTGGTGGCACCAACCCCCATGATGGCACCTGTAATAGTATGGGTAGTGCTTACGGGTATTTTTAATGTTTCGGTTATAAACAAGGTTAAAGCACCGGCTGTTTCAGCTGCCACACCCTCAAAAGGGGTAACTTTTGTAATCTTTGTTCCCATTGTTTTTACTATTTTCCAACCGCCACTCATCGTACCTAGGCCAATGGCTGCATAACAAGCAATGGGCACCCAGTCTGGCATTTGATGAAAGTCGGTAATATTTCCACCCGCTATTAAGGCGGCTGTAATAATACCCATTACTTTTTGTGCATCGTTACCACCATGGGCTATGCTAAAAGCTGCGGAGGATACCAGTTGTAATTTTTTAAACCATACATTGGCTTTATGATGGTTCATCGTATTAAGATAAAGCGCAAATATGGCCATGCTTAATAAAATAATAGCCAATAATATCCATTTAAAATTTTTGGCGTATAAAATAACCTGCACCCAGTAGTTAGTATAATCTGTTTTTTTAGCCAATAGGGCTTTATCAAAAACAAGACTTTGTGATAAAAACACAACTACAAACACAATAACGGCAATAGAAAATATTTTAGATGTCCATCCTTTTTTAAACGAACTGAGGAACCATAAAGACATGATGAAAGCCATCACCATCCCAATTAATGGAGCAAGAAAAATAAAACTAGCTGTTTTAATAATTACAGGAGAGTTAACCGCCCCTAAACCTCCGGCAGCAATACCGGCACCGGCAAAACCCCCAATTAATGTGTGCGATGAGGAGGAGGGAATGCCTAACCACCAAGTAAGTAAATTCCAAGCGATAGCGGCAATAAGCCCGGCAAAAATTACGGCCATCATGGTATTACTTTCAATATGAGAGGACTTAACCGTTTTAGCAACAGTGTCTGCAACTCCATGATCTTTAAAAACAAAAAAAGCTACCGAGTTAAACACGGCTGCCCACAATACTGCTTGAAAAGGGGTAAGCACTTTTGTAGATACTACGGTGGCAATAGAATTGGCCGCATCATGAAAGCCATTGATGTAATCAAATATCAGTGCTAGTGCAATGATTGAAATAAGAAAGGTTGTCATAATAAATGTGATGATGTGCTGATGAAGTAGTTTGCTGATAAGAAAGGTGTGATTTCTAAAAGCTGCTACTACAAAAGCTCGTTAACGAATGGGGTTAAGCATACTTAATTATGATAGATTCTATCACATTACTTGCATCCTCACACTTATCAGTAACTATTTCCATTACCTGATATATTTCTCTTTTTTTAATTACCTCTTTTGCATCGGGTTCTGTTTCAAACAATCTTTCTATACTAAAATCAAAAATATCGTCAGCTTGATTTTCGATGCTATTAATTTTTACAAGTGCTTCGGTAATATTGCGCATGTTTTTCATATTTCGTAATTCAGATACGGCAATTCTTACTTGTTGGGCACTTTGTTCTATTAGCTCTGCAAATTTTTGCAGCCCAATATCATTTGGGTTTACCTTATAGAAATTAATTTTTTTAGCAGAAGCATAAATATAATCAGCAATATCATCTAAAGAAGTAGCAAGGTAATGTATATCTTCTCTGTCAAAAGGGGTGATGAAGTTTCTGCCTAACTCTGTAAACAAGTTATGCGTAAGCTCATCGTTTTCATGTTCTAAATCTTCTAGCTTGGTAATAAGGGCTGCTCTTTTGTCGAAATCGGTTTCGGCTACTACATCTCTGAGGCCGCTACCCATTTTTTCTACGTTACCGGCTACTTTTTCAAATAGCTCATAAAATTTGTTATTCTTCGGCATGAAGATTTTTAAAAAAGATTGTAGTGCTGCCATTGGTTTTGTTATTAGTGGTGTTAAAAGTTAAGTTGTGCTTGTATTCTTAAATAGTTTCCTTTTTGCAGGTTATTCTTAAGTTTTGAATCTTCAAAGCGCCTCTTTGAAATTACGTAAGATGTAGTTAATTCAAAATATTTATTAAACTGCCACTCAAGGCCGGTTTCCATTTCTTTTACTTCATATCGGCGGGCATCTAATTCATGCTTCTTGCCACCATAGTACTGTTGTACTCTACTAAAAGGGAAAAATACCCAATCTTTTTTACCTTTTATGCGCATACTAGCGGTAATATACCCACCATGTAGGTTTTTGGTTTCAATAGAATCATTTGCGGGGTTATAGGCTGGTCCCTTACCCCAATTATATTCTGCTTGTATGCCAAAAGGTTTAGGGTATAATATAAAGCTAGTAGCAATGCGCTTATCATCAAATTCAAAGTTGTTAACGGCTTTTACACCGCTGCTTCTTAAATCTGTTGGCAGTACATATTTTCCGGCATAGGCCTGTACACCGGGCTCTATTATTTGTTTGCCAATTACAAAGGGATAGCTAAGCCGAGCTACGATATGGCTTTTATCGTTTTGTTCGGCTCGGTTAGCTGTTTGTCCGTTATAAAAACCGATACCGAATACACCATAATCTCCTGAGCCTTTGTAATTGTCTTTTACAAAGGAGGCTAATTGTTCTCTTGTTTTAGCTGGTGCCCAATAAAAAAAAGCGCCAAGGTCTCTTTCGTTTGAAACGGCGCTGTTTAATCCATCGTTTCTATCCAATGGTAATCGGTTTTGGCTGCTTTGCATATTTTCAAATCCGAAAGGAACTTTACTTTGTCCTAATCGTAATCTAAATTCATTTTTCTTATCCAAAGAAAGGTCTACATACGCATCTCTTATTTGAAATATATTGCCAGTAGTACCGGTACTGCTTCCAAAGTCGGGCTGTATGTAAAAAAATATTCTATTATGAATATATCCACTTAAAATGATACGGCCACGGCGTAACATAAAACCGCCACCTTTACCAACAGATCTATCGCACTGCTCGCATTTAAGGTTTTCATTTGTTTCAAAAAGTCGATTGTATCGCACCTGCATATATCCCCTTATGGAAAAACTTTCAAACCACTTTTTTTCAATCTTTGCAGGTGCACTTGTCATCGCAGGTGTTGTTTGTTGTGCCATAATATATAAAAATGGCATAACGGCTAGCATGGCTGTAAGGCATAGCTTCCTCATGTTTGTTTATCTTTTAATTGCAGGGCAAAAATGGAAATATTCCCCCAAACGGACGATTATCCCGTATTACCAAATTGTTAACTAATACAAATAGCCCCGGTAAGAATACAGGGGCTATGCAATTAAAAGATAATATATATGCCTTATCTCGGGGCCATAGTGGGTAACAAAAATTTTTGTTACAGTGCAAATGTGTGTTAGTAGTGTTACCAAATTATGAAGCCAAGGTTAAGGCATTATGAACTTATCCTGCACAGGCTCGTATTTATATTAAATAATGATAGAGATTACAATTGCTTAACATGTACGTAATACTGCGGTAATATTAGCCATACACCTTTGCGGCAAATAACAGTATTATGTTTTTTTTACAACGTTTATTTTTTATTTCGGCACTTTTCTTTTCTTCTTTTTTAGTAGCGCAGTCAGTAAAGTTTTCGGGTAAAGTACTCAATCAAAAGAACGAAGCACTAGCGGGTGTTTCTATAAAAATTACAGGGGGAGGGGGTACTAGTACTGATGTAGAAGGTAGATACGGCCTTACCCTAACGGCGAACAAAAAATATCTTTTAACCTTTTCTATAATAGGCTATGCTACAAAAGAAGTTGAAATAGAGCCGCAAGTAGCGCAAATAAATGAATTAAATATAGCCATGGAAGTGTTGGCAGTAACAGATGCTGGCGTAACCATTACGGCCAAAGCCAGAAGTGCTGCAAAATTAGAATCTATAAGTGCGGGCATTTCATTTCAACGAAATACCAATACAGTGGCGGCAGTAATTACGGCAGAATCAATACGCCGCTCTCCTGATAGGCAGGCAGGCGAAGTAATAAAACGTACACCTGGCGCTAGTATACAGGAGGGAAAATTTATTGTAATACGAGGCTTGGCCGATCGTTATAACCAAGCCATGTTGAACGGTATTTTATTAACAAGTACAGAACCAGATCGAAAAACCTTTTCGTTTGATTTAATTCCATCTGCTATGATTGATAATATTATCATCAATAAGGCCTTTTTACCGGAATATCCTGGAGAGTGGGCCGGCGGATTAATACAAGTAAACACAAAAGATATTCCTACAAAAAATTTTTTCAACATACAGTTGGGCACGGGTGTTAATACGCAAACCTTCGGAAATGATTTTTATAAAGATCAGCAATCATCTACCGATTGGTTAGGTTTTGATGATGGTAGCCGATCACTCCCTGTGGCATATACCCGTAAGGCCGCTTTCGACACTTTATCTTTTGCTAGCAAAACAGCCATCGGTAAGCAAATGCGAAATGCTTGGGTGCCTATCAAAACAAGTTCGCCCATTAACTATTCATTGCAAGCAAATGCTGGCTTTGCTGGAAAGTTTTTAGGAAAATCAATGGGTGGAGCTTTGGCAGTAAACTACAATCGAACGAATCGTTTTTTAAAACTTTTGAATAGATCTAATTCATTAGCTGGCAATACATTTAGTGTAAACTATGATTATAATGATAATAGGTATGTGCAAGAAGTAACCGCAGGGGCTATGGGCAGCTTTTCTATGCAGTTAAATAGCCTCAATAAAATTTCCATCAAATCATTGTTAAACATAAATGCGCCTAGTACAGTTACCAATAGAACGGGCATAGAATACAACCGTGATGAAGATTTGAAAGGAACGGAACTTACGTTTAAACAAAATACTTTTTTTACAATACAATTAGCTGGCGACCATGGAATATCCAAGCAACTCAAATTTAAATGGTATGGGGCCTTTAATATTTTAGATGGGTATGTTCCCGACCAGCGACGTATTACATATACAAGAGCAAGAAATACCACCCAACCTTTTTCATTGCTGCTTTCTAATTCGCTTTCGCAAAGTAGTGGAAGCCGCATTTATCAAAGCTTAAGCGATTATATCTATACAGCCGGTGCCGATATTTCGTATAGCTACAATTTATTTAAACAAAAGCAAACGATAAAAGCAGGTTATATGCTGCAAGTAAAAGATAGATTGTACGATGCACAATTATTTGCTAATTACTTACCAACCGATAATTCTTTGCTACGATTATTGCCCGCTAATGAAGTATTTGCAGCGCAAAACTTTGGAACAGGCACCGATAATAAAATTGCCTTTGATGCTATTAAAGGAAGAACCTTCCGTTATATGGCCAATACCATTTTAAATGGCGGCTTCCTGCAATTTGATAATCAGTTAGCAAAAAGTGTTAGAGTAGTTTGGGGGTTACGAGTGGAGCATTTTGATCAATTGGTAGGTAGTGTAAAAAAATGGGATCCCCGACACAGCTATTCAAAAGTAACGGACCTTTTACCGGGATTTAATGCAACAATAAAACTTAATAATAAAACAAATCTGCGTTTTTCTGGTTCGCAAACGGTCATTCGCCCAGAGTTGAGAGAATTATCATTCTTAAATCTTTACGACTTTGAATTAAATGCATCCGTCCAAGGCAATCCCATATTGAAGCGTACAAAAATTACGAACCTAGATCTGCGTTATGAGTTTTATCCCAAGGCAGGCGAACTAATGACCGCCGGATTTTTTTACAAAAAATTTCAAAACCCCATCGAGCAATTGTTTAATGAAGGTATTGGCGGCGCTAGCACTTTCAGTTATCAAAATGCGGCAACTGCTACTGCCTATGGTGTAGAAATTGAATTAAGAAAGAAACTCGATTTTTTAACCGCACTGAAGCATTTTACTTTTCAAGCTAATGCATCATATATTAAAAGCACAGTAACAGATAACCGATTTAATATAAATAGGCCCATGCAAGGGCAATCTCCTTATGTGCTTAATCTAGGTATAATGTATGATGTAGAAAAGGCTGGCCTTAGCAGCACACTACTATTTAATCAAGTAGGCGAACGAATTTATTTAGTAGGCGACCTTACCGCTGGTGCAGGCTCTCCGGATATTTATGAAGCACCAAGGCCGCTACTTGATTTTCAAATAAGTAAGAAAATATTAAGAACAAAAGGCGAGGTGCGTATAAATGTAGCAGACATTTTAAATGCTACGCAATATTTCTATCAGAATGATTTGATGAATAAAAAAACATTACAAAAAGAAAATGATGCTTTTCGTTTTACCCGCACCCAGGGCACTACGATTAGCATCTCGTTCAATTACAATTTATAAAATTATCAAAAAATAATAAACATGAAAAAGTACATTCTCTTATTAACGCTAATCGTTGCTTTGGTTACATTAGGCTGTAGAAAAATTGAAACCGATGGCGAAATACAAGTAGTTGTGGTAAACGGCGGCGGTAGCACCACCACAGGGCAAACCATTACACTACAAGGAAGAATTAATGCAGATACCGTGTTGAGAAAAAACAACACCTATATATTAAAGGGCTTGGTATACGTAGTGGGCAACCATACCATGACTATAGAAGCGGGCACCATCATAAAGGGTTCATTTAGTGGTACCGATGTAGCCGCTTTAATTATTACAAGGGGTGCTAAAATTAATGCGGTAGGTACGGCAAGCGAGCCAATCATTTTTACCTCTGCTTCTCCTAACCCTCAGTCAGGTGATTGGGGGGGAATTATTATTTGCGGTAAGGCTGGTATTAATACAAGTTTTAATGGTACACCAGGTTTATTTCAAGTAGAAGGGGGTATTGATAACGCAAATGGAGATGGCTTAGCAGGTGCTGGAGATGCAGTGGTGCCTACGGCTATTCATAACGATAATTCGGGTACGTTAAGTTATGTAAGAATAGAATATGCTGGCTATGCGTTTCAACCCGATAAAGAAGTAAATAGTTTAACATTGGCTGCCGTAGGTAGCGGTACCACTATTGATCATATACAAGTATCTTATGCAAAGGATGATGCTTATGAATGGTTCGGGGGAGCAGTTAATGGTAAATACTTAATTGCTTACAAAACACAGGATGATGATTTTGATACTGATAATGGGTTTGCAGGTAAAATACAATTTGGATTAATTATTCGTGATTCTGTGATTGCAGATATTTCAAACTCAGCAGCTTTTGAAAGTGATAACAACGCTTCGGGTACAGCGGCTACTCCCAAAACAGGTGCCATTTTTAGCAATATTACAGCTATTGGCCCTAGAGCTACTACTAGTAATGTAGGTAATGCTTTATTTAGGGGTGGTGCACACATCAGAAGAAACAGCGCTATATCAATATTCAATTCCATTTTCTTAGGCTGGCCAAGAGGGGTGGAGATTGATGCTACAACGGGTTCTTCTACTGCGTTAAACATAGAGGATAGTTCTTTACGGCTTCGCAATATTACCATAGCTGGTTGCGCTACGCCTACAAGGTTTAGTGGTGTTGCGGGTACTAGTATTACTAATGATGCAGCCTTTACTACTTGGTTTACCAATTCGTTTTACAATAACGATATACTTGTTAATACAGTAGATGCAAAGTTGATTCAGCCTTTTAATTATGCCGCACCAGACCCTACTCCTTTTGCTGGTTCTAACGGTAATCAAAAAATTTTAGCAGGAGGTTCATTTGCTGATGGAAAATTTTCCAGCGATACCTTTTTTGATAAAACGGCCACCTTTCGTGGAGGAGTGGCGCCAGCAGGCGAGTTAGCCACCTGGTGGAAAGGGTGGACTAAGTTTAATTACAATTAAATGAAATCGGGTTTTGTTTTTAAATCTCGCCATAGGGCGAGATTTTTTTTTTATGGTTCTTATAAAGCCCTAAAAAAAATAAAATTTTAGGAAACCTATGCCTAGTTTTTTAACTAAATAGCCAACTCTGTTGTGTTTGTTTGTTATTGTTGTGTAGCAGTAATGCAAACATCCAAATACACAATGTTATACGCTAAGGTATTTTCGGCCGCCCCCATTCATTTTTTTCAACTCGGTACAGGTTGCTAATCCTAAACTTTCTATTAACTTCATTTACAAAAAAAATACTTTGAATCAGCGCTTCTACTCACTCGACGTTTTTCGCGGTGCTACCGTTTGCCTCATGATATTGGTTAACAATCCCGGTACCTGGGCACATATTTACGATCCGCTTGAGCATGCCCCCTGGCATGGGCTTACGCCTACCGATTTGGTATTCCCTTTTTTCTTGTTTGCGGTTGGCAATGCGATGGCTTTTGTAATGCCTAAATTAGAGCAGGGCGGCGATGCATTATTTTGGCGAAAAGTATTGAAAAGAAGCTTGCTAATTTTTGCCATTGGTTTGTTTTTATCTTGGTGGCCTTTTATAAAATGGAGCGGAGAGGCCTTAGTGTTTAAACCCTGGGTGTACACCGATGATAAAGGTAATGCGCAAGGGGTACGCATTTTAGGTGTACTGCCACGCATAGCCATTTGTTATTTTTTGGCAGCAGTAATTATTTATTACCTAAAGCTGCGCAAAGCTATGTATGTAGGTATGCTATTATTACTCTTGTATTGGGCACTTTGCTTACTGTTGGCCAACCATACAGACCCATACAGTATTACGGGTTGGTTTGGTACTAAAATAGATATGGCTATATTAACAAAAGCACACATGTATCAAAATGAAACCTTGGATGGTATTCGTTATCTTTTTGATCCGGAGGGCCTAATGAGTACCATACCTGCCGTTGTACAAGTTATGTTCGGATACATGGTAGGCGATTATATTATTAAAAAGGGAAAGAACTATGAAATGGTATCCGCACTTTTTGTTGCAGGCATCGGTTTTATAGTGGCGGGTTTTTGCTGGGATATGGTTTTTCCAATTAATAAAAAAATATGGACCAGCTCCTACGTGGTGTATACAACGGGATTAGCTATGCTTACCATTGCCACTATGATATATATGATAGAGTTTAAAAATATTAAAGGCGGCCTTGCCCGATTCTTCGACGTGTTTGGCAAGAATGCTTTATTCGTATTTGCGCTCAGTGCATTTTTACCAAAAGGATTATCACTAATACAATTAGGAGATGGCGTAAATCCTTGGAATTGGTTGTATAAAAAAGTATTTATTCACCTACCCGGACCAAAAGAAAATGGCTCATTAGTATATGCCATTGCCGTCATATTTTTTATGTGGGCCATTTGTTGGTGGATGGATAAGAAAAAGATATATGTAAAGGTGTAGTGCGGCTACACGAAATGATTATTTAATAGTTGACCAGGTAATTTTTTTTTCAGTTTACGATAGTCGTACTACGTAGGTGGCATTAAAAAATAGCGAAACGTATTGTGTAGAATATGCCAATGGGTAGGTTGGCTTTAGTTAACGGTATTAAGTACTTACCATGATGTATGTTAATTAGATAATCAAAACAACCTGCCTTGCCCGCCCGGCACTTGAAATTTACTGCTGTCCAAACGCCACTCTTCTGCATTCATGTGGTACAGCTTACCGTATTTTTTATATTGCATAGCTACCATATCGGCAATATTTCCTTCGCCTCGCATACGTATTCCCCAGCGGGTGTCGTTTACTTTTCCTGCATGGCTTTGTTCTATTAGGTGCCATACTTTATCGGCCCTATCCGGAAAATTTTTATACAACCAATCGTGAAACAAAAATTGGATGGCACCATTTAAGCGAATAAATGTGTAGGCGGTAAAGGTAGCCCCATTATCGGCCGCCGCTTTCATGATGCGTTGCATTTCATGTTCATTCAAGCCCGGTATCATGGGCCCCATCATAACGCCCATGCGTACACCTGCGCTGCTTAATTCATTAATTACTTTTAGTTTTTGCTGGGCCGTGGTGGTTCTGGGTTCCATTGCTCTTCGTAAATCTTCATTAAAAGAGGTAATAGAAACCATCGCCGATACAATGTTTTTCTTGCCCATTTCTTGCAGTACATCTTTGTCTTTCAGTATCCATGCATTTTTGGTAAGTATGCCTACTGGTTGATTAAACTCGTTACACACTTCCAGCAATTTTCTGGTTAGCCTATACTTTTGTTCGGCGGGTTGGTAGCAATCGGTATTGCCACTTAGCATAATGGGGGTAGCATCCCAATCTTTTTTCATTAAAAATTTTCGAAGCAGCTGCGGGGCATTTTTTTTTACAATTATTTTTCGTTCAAAGTCTAGCCCAGCACTATAGCCCCAATATTCATGCACATTGCGGGCATAGCAATAAATGCAGCCATGCTCGCAGCCGGCATACGGGTTCATGCTATAGCTCATACCCACATCTTTACTTTCCACTTTATTTACAATTGTTTTGCTTTCTTGCTCTAAGTAGGTAGTGGACACATTGCCTTCTTCCCAGTCATCCACTGCTTCTATATGCTCTCTGGTGGTTTCATTTTTTTGAAAGCGGTTTTTAGTATTCATTTGCGCTCCACGGCCGGCTAGGTAGGGTGTTGTTTCGTCGTATTTTTTTACGGCTACTTTAAAGTGGTCTTGTGGTAACTTATTGCTCATTTTAAAAAAATTAAATAGTAAATAACTTTGCACCACATTGGTTTGTTTCATTTACCCCATTTATAGCAATAGTTATATCCATTAATGGTGTGGTAAGGCATTGTTCCCTTTCTGTTAGCGGCGTATGTATTTTCGCTGTGCTACTCGGCGTTATAGCGCCACTGTGGTGCTACATCATTATTAAAAAAGCACTCCTTGCTTGGTTACTACCGGCAGGTTTTGAAATGCAAAGGTTGCGGCGGCTTGGTATTTTGTTTTATTTTCTTGCATTGCGTCAATAGATGGTCTTTTTAATAATGTAATGTCGGTAGCCATAAACCTTGCAGAGAAATGGCTGTTACAGTATTCCAGCCAACCCTTTTCATATTGCCAGGGTTTTAATTTTCGGCCAATAGTTATGTGCGGTTCCATAATAAAATGTGGTTTTTTATCCTCATTTAATTGCATTAAGCGTTGCGTTTCTGTTCGAATGTTTTTTACCAAATTTTGCACTGCTAGCTTACTGGTTATATTGATATAGATGGTATGAGAGGGAAAGCTGCCAAAATCTTTTAGGGTGATGACAAATGGGGCATAAGCCATTGTTAGGTTTTGCAAACGATTAATAATGCGCTCTTCCCACATGGCCTGTTGCGAAAAAGCCACAAGGGTAATATAGGGCTTGCTCCATTTTGCCGCATCCGTTTTGTACGCAATGGAAAAATCTTCTTTTATTTTCATAAGGCGATTCCACAACACTTCCGGTGGAGTGATTACTAATAAATAGTCATATACCCTGTAGCCAGGCGGGCTGGTAAAAAGGCCATTCATACCCATTCTATTAAAGCGTGAACAAATAAATACCCAAATATTTAGTATAAAAATACTAAAATATTTAGTTTTGCGAAATAATGTTTTTATTTTTATGATAGGGGTTTGCCCGGGCTAATGTAGGTATCTGCCCGGCCCGGCCATTCGCACGGATAAAAAAGGGATGCGCAAAGAACGAAAGACGATAAACAAAAAATTAAATATATGGAAGGAGAAGAATTTTACGGCGCCGCTTACAAAGGCTCCAAACAATTTAAGCAACAGGAAGTAAAAACGGCCAATGCTACGGGCTTTGGCGCAGCCGCCGACGATTATGCCGAACGAGGTATTGATTTAAATGAACAACTGATAAGAAACAAACCCGCCACTTATTTTTTTAGAATGAAGGGCGATGCAATGCAGGAAGCGGGCATTTTTGATGGGGATACGCTCATTGTGGATCGGTCTATAAAGCTGGCAAACGGAAAAGTAATTGTGGCTATTCTTAATGGAGAGTTGCTGGTGCGTAGGTTTCATAAAAACTTTTCTGCTGCATTTTTAATAGCGGAAAATAGCCGATATAAAAATATTAACCTAGCGGAGTTTAGTAACTTTTCCGTATGGGGTGTAGTAACCTACGTTATTCATCCAATGGGCGTATGAAAGCAATCGTTGACTGTAATAATTTTTATTGCTCTTGCGAACGGTTATTTAAACCGCATTTAGACAATAAACCCGTTGTAGTACTTAGCAATAACGATGGCTGTATTATTTCTAGGAGCGATGAGGCAAAAAAATTAGGCGTAGCAATGGGAGGCCCTTTTTTTATGGCCAAGCCGCTAATAGAAAAATACGATATAGCCGTTTTCTCCTCCAATTATAATTTGTACGGCGATTTAAGCTGGCGGGTAATGGAAACATTACGAATGGTGATAGGCGAAAAAAATGTAGAAGTATATTCTGTGGATGAATGTTTTATTGACCTCAGTATTTTTCCAGTACAAGAACTAGAAACGATTGCCAGAGAAATAAGAAAAACGGTAGAAGAGTGGACAGGTATTAAAGTATCGGTAGGCGTGGCACCTACTAAAGTATTGGCAAAACTGGCCAACCGCTTATCTAAAAAAAATAAACAAAAAACGCAATGTGTAGTGGTGCTGGATACAGAAGATAAAATTAGCAAGGCCTTACAAATTACACCGGTAGAGGATGTTTGGGGCATAGGCCGTCGCTATGCACAAAAGCTAAAAGATGATTGGTGTATTTACGATGCACAGCAACTAAGTAATATAAACGAAGATTTTGCACATACGCACTTAGGAGGGGTGGTAGGCGTTCGGTTACTGAAGGAGTTAAAAGGAATGCCCGCCAAAGATTTAGAAGAAGAGTTAGTCAATAAAAAAATGATAGCCACCACTCGTATGTTTGGCAGCCCGGTGGGCGATATTAACGCTATTAAAGAAGCGGTAGCCACTTATACCTCAAGAGCAGCAGAAAAATTAAGAAGGCAATACAGTGCAGCTGCTACTATTAATGTATTTGTGATAATGAAAGAGGAAAGTTATAATACCGATTACCGCGGCGCTATGCTTAGCAGCACTATTACGCTGCCCTACGCCACCTGCGTTACCCACGAATTAATAAAAGCCGCCGTAAGCGTGGTAGATAAATTATATATGCCCAATAGATGGTATAAAAAAGCAGGCGTAATACTAAGTAACATAGTACCAGACAACGCTATACAGGGCAATCTATTTTTACCCGAAACCAAAAAAAATGGACGCCGTTTGATGCAAATGATAGATAATGTAAACTTTAGCCAGCGAGACGATGTATTAAAATTTGCCGCTACGGGCACTACCCGTAACTGGAAGATGCAGCAAAATTTTGTTAGCAGCCGATATACCACAAGGTGGAATGAACTATATGAAGTACGTTGACTAATTTTTTTTATTCTTCATCGTCATCATACGAGTCTTTGGACATAGCAATTTTATAAGCCTTTATAAAAAGAGCCCCTAGGTTTTTGTAAGGCGGTATATAATCTACAAACTCAGGTACATTACCCACCGTTTTTTCCAACTCTTTCCAAAAAGGTATCCAATCAATATTGCTACCCAGGCGAGCTTTATCGGCTAATAATTGAATAAAAGGCCGGTTTATTTCTGTAGCACCAATTTGTTTAGAGGCAGTAATATGCGCATCTTCTGCCACATCTAATACACTATGTAATAAATGATAACCTCCGCAAGAGCCTAAAAAAACAATTTTGGAAGAGGGTGCCATCTGTTCAATGGTAGCATTGGCATAGTAGCTATGGCCACGGTGTATCGTTACGGTGGGAAATAGCTTATTGGTTTCTAAATACGCACACAATTCTTTTTGTGCTAATTCATCTTCGCCGCCTTCTTCTGGTAAGGCACGGTTAGCATATATAGTAACGGGTTTACCTTTTAAGGAAGATACTTCTACCCATTTAGGCTTGGCCACAATTTTCCAATTAGCATTCGTAAACTGTTTGATGAAGCCATTAAATACACCCATCCCATCTTTATCGCCATAAAAAAATTGTTGCATTATTACACGGCCGCTATCATTGGTTAGCGAAGTGTAAGGCACTTCATACACTGGTGGTATACCTAATTCTTTGGTAAGGTCAATATGCTTTGTAGAGTCGGCAGAAAGAAAGAGCTTTTCTAAAATGGTATAAAGCGCAATTCCGTTTTTATTATTCGTAGCTTGGTTAGCAAGTAAATTTTCTTGCACATTAAAAAGCATTTGATCGGCTAACGGTTTTAAAGTTTCCGCAATGCTGGCATAAGAGTCGGCCACATCTACAGCATCTTCGGGGCCGGCAGATTTTTCTAAATTTTTTACGAATGCCCGCATTAATGTGTTACTCGGCTCTTCATCGGCAGGGTTTGCCGCCTTTGGAAAAGTGGCTAAAAAATCGCCCAACGTATTATAGCCAGCGCACATTTTAATAAGTTTTCGGTACTTATCAAAATGCACCGCCATTAATAATGAGTCGCCACGGTTGTTTATTTTTCGCATCATTAACGGAAATACGCCTTTTACAAAGCTAGAAGTATAGATAGATCCATCGGATGATACAGCGAGGTAATAAAGCTCTTCGGCAGTTAAAGGTTGTATAGATTTAAACCGTACTTCAGCACTTTCACTATGCAGGCCATTGATGGTGGTTACAAAGCCCTCTTTGGCTTTTTTTTCTAATCGTTCGGTTAATGTTTTATATTCAAAAGCCGTATCATTTTCATGCAGCCTTGCAGTATAATCTATTTGTGTTTTTACCAGTAATCTATAATACAGCAGCGAATCCTCTTTTGCCTCATCTAATGCTTGTATGGTTATTTTGCCCTTTAAAATATTATCTAAAAAAGGAAAGTATTGCATACCGCTTTTACTCTGGGCTATTTCGGCAATCGTTTTTACAAAGTTATCGTCGGTAATACCCCGAATAGTGTTTGCTAAAGTACTAGTGGTAGATTGTGCATAATCATACAGCTCTTTCGGATTGTTTTTTGCCACTAATTTAATAAGCGTATCGGCAAAGGGCAATCCCGGATTTTCAAAAAGAGTTTTTAATGTTCTTGAAGGGTATTGTAAGCAATATTTATAAATAAGCAGTTGCCTACTAGCCGTATACCCTTCGTTTTTAACAAACGTAATATTATCTGCATTTAAAACCGTTAAGATGGTTTCATAAGGATATTCTTTAAGAATGGGTAAAATGCTTTGGCCTTGTAAATCGGCTTGATAACTACGCTCAAAAACGGTAATAATATCCGGTAGCTTTAAACGGCTGATTTTTTTACTTCTACTATGCGATAAATAAGATTTAAGCAG
The DNA here is from genome assembly GCA_039796695.1 of Bacteroidota bacterium. GTDB lineage: Bacteria > Bacteroidota > Bacteroidia > Chitinophagales > Chitinophagaceae > JJ008. The sequence continues at coordinate 919 of JBDKJF010000015.1, read as the reverse complement.
GTTTTCGATAGCCTTTAAGTAACCCTTTTTTTTCTGATCATTTAACGTACTGTCGTTTTCTATTTGGCATTGTAGGTCATCTATTCGAATGGTGGCATTTTGTGTTAATATAAAATTTACATCTTCATTGGCAGAGGGTGTAAACTGTTGGTCATCTTTGCCATCCAATTTTAAAATATTTCTTTGTTGGGCATTTACCCAATCATGAAAAAGGGCCCTGCCTAAAGGAGGGGCACATTGATCGGTTTTTTTATTGAAAATAACTGCGGGTGCAGCAGTTTGCCCCGTTAATGTATGCATCAACATACAACCGAACAAAAATGCCGAAATATTTTTAAAAGCTGCTTTCATAATTTGATAAAGCAAAGGTAACGTACCCTTTTTTTCTAACCTATTCGTTTTTATTACCCAACAGACGATGTAATAGCACAAATAGCTGCCTTGCCCCAAAAAGGGAAACTAAATATAATATTATTAAATTATTAACTCTAGCCAAAGCCAGCATATAAATTTCATTGGCAGTAGTTTAACATTTAGGTTTGCCAAAACTTTTCTTACATGGATGCCAACAAAGGGAGCTTTATGGAAAAATCCCGAAAAATACTAGTGGCGGATGATGAACCAGATATAATTGAAATACTGAAGTATAATTTGGTAAATGAAGGATATGAAGTAGTAACGGCAAAAGATGGAGATGAAGCAGTAGAAAGAGCCCGCAAGCACCAGCCCGATTTAATAGTGTTAGATGTGATGATGCCAAAAAAATCGGGCGTAGAAGTGTGTGAACTGTTAAGGGCACAAGCAGCATTTAAAGAAACATTGATTATTTTTTTAACAGCGGTAAACGATGAGGGCACACAAATAAAGGGATTAGAAACAGGCGCCGATGATTATATTAGCAAACCCTTAAGTCCAAAGG
>JBDKJF010000014.1:0-71410 GCA_039796695.1 Bacteroidota bacterium | reverse complement strand
AGAATGAAAATCTGATGTCCTAACCGTTAGACGAACGGGGCATCCGTTTTTCGGACGGCAAAGATAATGGTACACAAGTTTTTCGCCAAAAGTTTTTGCAGCATTTTCACCAACGAATGTTGATTTTTTTCTGGTTCACGTATTTAGTGCATTTTATACGCATAAAAAACCCTTGTTTTACTAACTTCGCAGCGCTAAAAGCAATTTTGGCAATTATTCTTTAAAAATTAAATAAAGCAAAATGAGCACAGTTAAAGTAGCAATCAATGGTTTTGGTCGTATTGGTCGCTTGGTTTACCGCCAAATTTATAAAATGGAAGGAATTGATGTAGTAGCCATCAACGACTTAACAAGCCCCACCGTGCTGGCTCATTTATTAAAATATGATAGTGCACAAGGCCGTTTTGATGCAACCGTTACTGCTACCGAGGATGCGATAGTTGTAAATGGTGATACGGTTAAAATTTATGCTCAAAAAGATCCTGCACAAATTCCTTGGGGAAGCCATGAAGTGGATGTAGTAATAGAAAGCACCGGCTTCTTTACAGATAAAGACAAGGCTGCTGCGCACCTTACAGCTGGCGCCAAAAGAGTGGTAATTTCTGCTCCCGCAACCGGCGATTTAAAAACCGTAGTTTTTAACGTAAATCACGCTATTTTAGATGGCAGCGAAACGATAATAAGCTGTGCTAGCTGTACCACTAACTGCTTAGCGCCAATGGCTAAAGCCTTATATGATAATTTCGATTTAGTAGCTGGTACTATGACTACCATTCATGCCTATACCAACGATCAGAACACATTAGATGCGCCACACCCTAAAGGTGATTTACGTAGAGCAAGAGCCGCTGCCGCCAACATTGTGCCCAATAGCACTGGTGCAGCCAAGGCTATTGGATTAGTATTACCAGCATTAAAAGGCAAATTAGATGGGGGTGCACAAAGGGTGCCTACTATTACCGGTTCATTAACGGAATTGGTAAGCGTATTGGGTAAAAAAGTAAGCGTAGATGAAGTAAATGCAGCTATGAAGGCGGCAAGTAACGAAAGCTTTGGCTATACCGAAGATGAACTGGTAAGCACTGATATTATAGGTATACACTACGGTTCATTATTTGATGCTACCCAAACTAAAGTGGTTACAGTAGGCGACACACAACTAGTAAAAACCGTGAGCTGGTATGATAATGAAATGAGTTATGTAAGTCAATTAGTGCGTACGGTTCACCACTTTGCAAAATTAATTAGCCAATAATGACTGGCGTTAGTAATTTACATAAAGGCCTGATCATTGATTGGGCTTTTTTTATTCTTTAAAATTTATACTATGAGTAGTTTTTTATCGCACAATTTTAAACAACAGAAAGTTTTAATTCGTGTAGATTTTAATGTGCCGCTTAACGAGCAATTTGATATAACAGACGATACTAGGATGAAGGCTGCTTTGCCCACCATTAAAAAAATAATAGCCGATGGAGGCATGGTAATTTTAATGAGCCATTTAGGGCGGCCCAAAGATGGCCTCCAGGATAAATATTCATTAAAGCATTTAATAAAACATTTAAGCGATTTGTTAGGCGGCACTACCGTGCTATTTGCCAACGATTGTGTAGGCGAGCAAGCCTACCTAACGGCCAGTATGATGCGACCCGGAGAAGTATTATTATTAGAAAACCTTCGCTTTTATAAAGAAGAAGAAAAAGGAGACGAAGGCTTTGCTAAAAAGCTAGCTGCTTTGGGCGATGTGTGGGTAAATGATGCCTTTGGTACGGCACACAGAGCACATGCTTCTACGGCTGTAATAGCTAAATTCTTTGCACCTGAAAAAAGGTTCTTTGGGTTATTGATGGAAGCAGAAGTAATAAGTGCCGAAAAAGTATTACATCAGGCCGAAAAACCATTTACAGCTATCATAGGCGGAGCAAAGGTGAGCGATAAAATATTAATTATTGAAAACCTGTTAGAGAAAGCAACCGATATTATTATTGGGGGTGGTATGGCCTATACTTTTATGAAAGCAAAAGGAGGAAAAATTGGCAATTCTCTATGCGAAGAGGACCGTTTGCAGACGGCGATTGATTTGCTAGAAAAAGCAAAGCAAAAAGGGGTGAACATTCACTTGCCAGTAGACTCGCTATTGGCCGATAAATTTGATGCTGCCGCAAATACACAAATAGCCCCTAGCGATGCGGTGCCAGATGGCTGGCTGGGATTGGATATTGGTCCTATAGCAACGAATGTATTTTCCGAAGTAATAAAAAAATCAAAAACCATTTTATGGAACGGCCCAATGGGTGTTTTTGAAATGGAAAAATTTCAAGCGGGCACCAAAGCAATAGCCCAGGCAGTGGCCGATGCTACCCAAGCGGGTTCCTTTTCGCTAGTAGGTGGGGGCGATAGTGTAGCGGCGGTAAACGATTTTGGGTTTGCCAATCAAGTAAGCTACATCTCCACCGGGGGAGGTGCCATGTTGGAGTATTTTGAAGGCAAAGTTTTGCCCGGCATAGCTGCAGTAAAAAGCTAGTATCAATAAATAATAGTAATTTAACCGTTCAATTATAGCTACCGATATAATTGAACGGTTTCTTTTTACCATTAACCTAAACTAAACAAAAATGAAAATCTTATTAGTGGCAATGTTGGCTTTTACAAGTGTTAACCACCTACAATCGCAAAAAATAATACCCATTACACACAACGGTGCTACTTACGAAGTATTAGATATGACGAGTTTTGGAAAAGTAGCCTGGGGTGGGTACGAAGAGATATTGGCAGATGTAGCAAAAAGCGAAAAAAATGGAGCAGGCAATACCACTGCTATCGTATTAGCCGTGGGAGATAACAAAGGGTTTGAGGGAAAACCGTATGCGGCTAGACTTTGTAGCGAAGCTAAAGCTGGTGGTAAAGAAGATTGGTATCTACCAGCTAAAGAAGAAATAGATGCCATCTATGCATATAAGGAAAAATTTGCCGTAGAAGAAAGAGGAACCATCTGGACCTCAACCGAGGCAAGCGGTACCACAGCCGTTAGCAAATATTGGTACACTGGGGCCTTTTATAATGTAATGAAAGTAGAACCATATTATTTTTTGTGCATGCGCAAAGTAATTAAATAGCCAAGTAAAACAAATAGAAGGTTTCGTAAATAAAGGTTACCGCTTACAAAAATTAAAAAGGGTAATATTAAAAATTTCCTACTTTTATATTCAATTAAAAATTACTACAATGAAAGGAACCCGTAATGTTACTTTATTAGTTATCGTAGGTATAATAGCCATCCTATTTTTTTGGGGCTGCAGTGGATATAATGGAGTGGTAAAAGAGGATGAGAACGTAAAAAAAACTTGGAATAACGTAAATACAGAATATCAAAAGCGTTCTGACCTTGTGGCTAACCTTGTAAATACTGTAAAAGGCGCGGCTAATTTTGAACAAGAAACATTAACGAAGCTAGTAGAAGCAAGAGCTAAAGCCACTTCTGTAAATCTTACTGCAGATCAGCTTACACCCGAAAATATGGCTAAGTTTCAAGAAGCACAAGGCCAAATGACTGGCGCCTTAAGCCGCTTATTAGCAGTAGTAGAAAACTACCCTGACTTAAAAGCGAATCAAAACTTTTTACAATTACAAGGCCAGTTAGAAGGAATAGAAAATGATGTAAGAAGTTCCAGAAAAACATTTAATGAATCTATCAATAGTTATAATACTAAAGTTAGATCCTTTCCTATGAACCTGTTAGCAGGCATGTTTGGCTTTAAGGCCAAAGAAGGATTTAAAGCAGACGAAGGCGCAGAAAAAGCTCCAAAGGTTCAATTCTAATTACAGCAACTATGCAGCTTAAACGATACACCGGTTATATTATCGGAGGCATACTTGTATTGCTGGGCCTTTTTACTATTGTAACTTACAACGCATTAGTAAAAAAAGAGGAGTCCATTAACAATAAGTGGGCTAACGTACAGGCTAGCTATCAGCGACGCCTTGACTTAATACCCAGCTTAGTAAATGTAGTAAAAGGAGTATCCAATTTTGAACAATCAACATTTGAAAAAATAGCCACTGCTAGAGCTGATGCTATGCGTAGCTTAGTTACTACCAATGTTACCTCAGAAAGTATAAATAGGCAAGAACGATTGCAAGATACGATGGCTGCTGCCGCTAACAGAGTAATTATAGCAATAGAAAAATACCCCACTTTAAAAGGTACCGATGCTTACGCTGGGTTACAAACGCAACTCGAAGGAACGGAGCGAAGAATAAAATTTGCCCGAAATGAGTTTAATACAGCTGTGAATGAGTATAATAATAAAGTTCGTGCTTTTCCTAGTAATATGCTAGCAGCTATTTTTGGTTTTAAGCAAAAAGATGGATTTGTGGCAGATGCTGGTACAGATAAAAGCGTAGAGATAAATTTTAAAAAGTAAAAAAATGTTTTCCTTCCTTAGAAAAAAGAAAGATTTTTTTACTCCTGAACAACAACAGGGGATAGTGCAAGCTATTCGCAGTAATGAACGCCGTACTAGTGGCGAAATAAGAGTGTTTGTAGAAAGCAAATGCAGTTGGATAAACCCGCTTGACAGAGCTTACGAAGTATTTTATGGTTTAGGCATGGAACGTACCGATGATAGAAATGGGGTATTAATTTACGTGGCAATTAAGGATCGTCAACTGGCCGTTTTTGGAGATGAAAACATACATATAAAACTAGGCAACGATTATTGGCAGCAGGCAGTTAATAACATGATAAAAAAATTTACTGCGGATAATGTGCCAGCGGGTATACGCCAATGCGTAGAAGATATTGGCGAAGCATTATACAAGCATTTCCCTTATGACAATGATACTGATAAAAACGAATTGCCAGACGATATTGTGTTTGGTAAATAAAAAATGAAACAACTCTGCTCCATATTATTACTATTGGCTGTGCTTACAGCTAATGGGCAAGTAGAAAAAGTATTGCCGCCGGCACCCAATCCTCCAAAGTTGGTGAACGACTTTACGAAAGATAAATTTCTTCCCGATTTTCAACGAGAAGAGTTGGAGAAAAAATTAGTTGCTTATAATGATTCTACCTCCACTCAAATTGCTGTAATAATTGTAGATGGCACTAAAGGATATCCAAAGGATGAATATGCAATAGGTATCGGAAATAAATGGGGAGTATGGGGTCAAAATGAATATAAAAACGGCGTAATCGTATTAATATCTACTGGCAAAGAAGATGGTAAAAGGACATCCTTTATTGCAGCTGCAGATGGTATGGAAGGGGTGCTGCCAGACCTTACTGTAAAAGCCATCATCAATAATGAACTTATCCCAGATTTAAAAGTAGGTAACCATTTTCAAGCCCTTGATAAAACTACCGATGCCATTATTAAAGCAGCGGCCGGTAAATACAAAGCTCCCAACGGCTATGGAAATGGCCAACCACTACCACGTATTTTAAAAATAATCATCCTCATTTTTATTGTCTTCTTTGTGTTAGCCATTATTTCTAAAGGCAATAAAAATGGTGGAATGATGACCCGCAGAGGATATCATGATTGGAACGGCCCTGTTTGGTTTCCTCGATCAGGCGGTGGCGGAGGCGGAGGTTGGTCCGGAGGGGGCGGTGGCTTTGGTGGTTTTGGTGGTAGTGGTGGTGGTGGCTTTAGTGGCGGCGGCGCCGGTGGCGATTGGTAACTCACCAATATATTCTTTTAATGATAGTTCTATATGGCAAGAAAAAAATCTTGCTTTTTGGCGAAGAGTTGTTGATAAATTGCCCTTCTTGCGAAAGCGATCAATGGACGGATGTAACTATCATTGGCGTATATGGCTATATTTATTTCGTTCCTTTTTTTCCTTTATATAAAGAAATTAATTTAACCTGCGAAAAATGTAGTTTAAAGCGATATAATGTCCCTTTTGATAAACCTTTTTTGCCTTCTGCAACTGAAATGTCCAAACATTGGCGCTTCCCCTTATACACTTATACTGGTGTAATTTTGATAGTAGTGCTGTTCTGTTTATTAATATTTCAAATGTTATAAAAAAAGGGAAACCGTCAATATCTGGTTTTCCCTTTTTCACTTATTGGTGATTGCACTATTGTCTATTCCTTGTATCTATAACAATTTTGTCTTTCTTTAAATACTTCCCTACCGATAATCCAAAAATGCGATGAACAATTCTTGGCCCACCATCTTGATTACTAATGCTAGCAATACCATAATTATAATGGGCAAAAATTGAAAAGCCTGATTTTGTTTCAACACCTAACTGACCGATTAAACTGGCACCAAACATGCCATATATGCTCGACATTGAAAAATTCATTTTTCGACTATTTGAACCTCCAGCTTTTAAATCATAGGTTTCTTTTCCCGCCAATAAAAGATCTATAGAGGGGCCAAACCGTATAAAAGGATAATTGCTTTTTTTTCCTAAATCTATTTGTAATAAAGGAGAAAACTCTACCGTATGGTAGGCCGTGCTATTGTTAAGCGCATTCACATCTGGCGGTACGGCAGATTTATTAAACGTTACATCGTAGCCTTTGTAGCTATAGGTAACAGCAGGTGAAAAAAACAAGCGATTTTCAAAAGGTATTTTCATTTGCGCACCTACCTGAAAGCCCGCCTTCATCTTTGTATCCTGCTTAGTACCATCAATTAAGTAGTTTACATTATTACTTTGTGCGCCCGCATACAGCCCAATTTGTGCTTGAACACTTATGGGGGCAGCTAAAATAATTACAAATGAAAAAAATGCTAAATGCTTCATGAGTAAAGTTTATAAGTTTAAATTTTTTTTAAGCTTTTCATGAAGGAGGGTGTGCCCATTTGGAAGTGGGTAAAAGTAATCATTAATAGGCGGCTTTGCAAGGTTTGTTTAAAACAGCTTGGCAGGATCTTTTACCGCATCACTACTATTGTATTGAAGAGAATTTCCTTTGGGAATAGAAAGGGGTTTCCAATTTTTTCCTTTTATTATTTTAGCAATATAAATTAGCTGCCCAATATGGTAAGGGTAATGGGCTAATTGCCGGTTTATAGCATCTACCACCGTTAAAGTATCTTTTCTAATAGTGACATTTTTTTTAAGGTCTTTTTTCTTTAATGATTGGAGGGTATTAAAAAAACAATGCCAACCTTGTTGCCATAGAGCTAATAGTTCTTCTTTAGTTTGCTTCGTTACTTCAAATTCGCCATCTCGATTGCGCCAATCCTTTTCGCCATCTTGCGTTAAAAAATTAGTCCAACGGCTTAGCATATTGCCCGCCATATGTTGAATTATAATGGCAATACTATTGCTATCGTCATTAGGTTGGTAATAAAAATCCCAATCATTAAGTTGCGCAAAGGTTTTATCACCTAAATCCTTATAATATTTTAGGCGTTTAATGGTAGTTGCTAAATAATTTTTTCCTACTGACATTTTAGTTTTTTTAGTGAATTAATAGCCAGCTGCAGCATCATCACCTCGGTTATCTGCCACTGCTTCTAATTTCCCATCGGGCAGCACTTTAATAATTTCTGTTCGTCCAATGCCTGTTCGTTCTTTAGCAAAAATATAACCCATAGCTTTTAAATTTTCTTTTACGGTAGCAGAGAAACCTTTTTCTATCACCAATTCATCCGGCAACCATTGATGGTGAAATTTGGGTTTATACACGGCATCTTCCACAGGCATATTAAACTCAAGTATGTTGATTAAGGTTTGAAAAATTTGTGTGGGTATGGTAGTTCCGCCTGGCGTACCCACTACTATGTAAGGCTTATCGTTTTTTAAAACTATTGTAGGTGTCATCGAGCTTAGCATTCGTTTGCCTGGTTGTATCGCATTGGCCTCACCCCCAATGGCCCCATACATATTTGGCACGCCGGGTTTTATACTAAAGTCATCCATCTCATCATTTAATATAAAACCAGCACCTCCCACTACGGTACGGCTGCCGTATGAATTATTTAAAGTTGTGGTAATAGCCACTGCATTACCTTCTTTATCCATAATGCTAAGGTGTGTGGTTTCTTCACTCTCTTTTTTTAATAGCAAGCCAGGTTGTATGTGTGCACTAGGTGTTGCCTTAAGCGAATCGTAAGAGCGCATTCTTTCTTGAAGATATACCTCATCGGTAATTTGTCGAACGGGTACTTTATAATAATCAGCATCACCCATATAAAAGGCTCTATCGGCATAGGCTCTGCGTTCCACTTCCGTCATTAATTGTACGGCGGCAGTAGAGTGAAACCCCATACGGCTGATGTTTTTATGTTCAATCATTTTCATCATTTGATGTAATAATACCCCACCACTGCTTGGCATTGGCATGCTTACAATCGTATAATTTTTATAACTAAACTGATGGGCTGTCCGCCATATGGCTTGATAGTTTTTTAAATCCTCGTAGCTAATTATGCCGCCCCCTCTTTTCATTTCATCAACTATTAAATGGGCAGTTTCTCCCTCGTAAAAGCCAGCTTTTCCCTTTTCTTTAATGCGAGTTAGGGTATTGGCTAAGTCAGTTTGTATTAAAGTATCTCCCGCTTTCCAATTGGCTTGTATGAATACGGGTGGTACAGAATTGTATTTTTTAAAATCTGCTTGCAATGCGTTTAAGCCTGCTGCTTCTCTTGCTGTAATACAAAACCCTTTTGCGGCTAAATCAATTGCTGGTTGTATTAATTTTTGAAACGGTAGCTTGGCATAAGGTATCATTTCAAAAATGCCCGCTATAGTGCCAGGTACACCCGCCGATAAATGTCCGTTCTGACTTTTGTTTGTGTTAGCTGTACCCACTTCATCTAAATACATATTTCTATGCGCAGCGGCTGGCGCCTTTTCTCTATAATCGAGCGCCATTTTTTTCCCATTGGCTAACTGTGCTACCATAAAACCACCACCGCCAATATTACCAGCATTAGGATACACAACGGCCAAGACTAATGAAGTGGCAATAGCCGCATCAAATGCATTACCACCCCGCTTTAAAATGGACACGCCTACCTCGCTGGCTAGCGCATGGGCCGATACTACAGCGCCATTATCCACAACTACTTTTTTTTGAATGGAATATTGATAGGGGGAGCTAGTATAGCTAACCATTGGCCGTGGGGTGCTGCATCCACCAATCAATATATAAAGAAAAAGAATGCTGATAAGTTTGAACATAATTTCAATTATTACATTTTAAAAGTAATGATTATTTACCGCTTATGCAGGGCGAATGCTTATAGTTGAAATTGTTTTATCTTTAACGTAATCACTTGAAAATATAGTAATGACTAAATCAGTATTAGCTTTAACGATTGCATTAACCATGCTATCCTGCAAATCAAAAAAAATTGCTTTTAACTATAATCAGGAAATAGTAGCTATGGAAAAGGAGTTAGAACCAGCTATAAAAAATACTGAAAATAATGTAGGACGGTATGTAAATGCTGGCCGATTTGATAGTATAGCGGTAGCTGGTAAATTAATGCAGGATATAATTCAAGAAAAAATTGATAAAATTGAAAAGCAAGACGCTCCAGATGCGAAAGAGGGCGAAAACTTTAAATTAGCGAGTTTAAAATATTTTAAGTTCATCAGGGGGTTATATACCGAATATATAAAGTTGGGTAATGCTAAAACGGAAGATGAAAAAGGCTTGGTATTGCAAGACATTAAAAAGATTGTAGATGAAAAAAATAAAATAATTGTGGAAATGCAAACAGCGCAGCGCAAATATGCGGACGCAAACGGATTTAAAGTGCAGTAGTTGAAAATTTTTACATCTTTTAAGGGCAGTAAAATCTGCCCTTTTGTTTTATTCTATTTTTACAGACGGTAGCTACCTAATTTTTTAAGTATTTATATTCGTTTAATAATGTTTTATATGCGAAAATTTTTTTCAATGGGCGCTTGGCTCATTCTTTCGATCAGCACTATGGCACAATCACCTGAAAGCTGGACCTCTGCCCAAATGTATCAAGCATTGAAAAAACTTAATGTATTGGGGGCTGTGTTATATGTGGCTGCTCATCCCGACGATGAAAACACCCGATTAATTACCTACTTATCCAAAGATAAATTATACCGTACGGGCTACTTATCATTAACAAGAGGCGATGGGGGCCAAAACTTAGTAGGAGAAGAACAGGGCATTGAATTAGGCCTTATTCGTACACAAGAATTGTTGGCAGCTCGACGTATTGATGGCGGGGAGCAATTTTTTTCAAGGGCTTACGATTTTGGCTATTCAAAAACGCCTGAAGAAACTTTTACCAAATGGGATAAGGAAAAAATATTAAGTGATGTAGTATGGGTAATTAGAAAATTTCAACCTGATGTTATTGTTACTCGTTTTCCTACTACCGGAGAGGGTGGACATGGGCATCATACCGCTTCTGCTATTTTGGCCAATGAGGCATTTGTGGCCGCCGCCGATTCCAAACGCTTTCCTGATCAAATTGAAAAATATGGAGTGCATGCATGGCAAGCCAAAAGAATTTTATGGAACACTTTCAACTTTGGTGGGAATAATACAACCCGTGAAGACCAATTTAAAATAGATGTTGGTGGCTATCAACCACTACTAGGAAAAAGTTATGGAGAAATTTCTGCTGAAAGTAGAAGCCAACATAAAAGCCAAGGTTTTGGTGTGCCCGCAAGCCGTGGCGAAACTTGGGAATATTTTAAAGCAACTAACGGTAGCCAACCCACCACCGAATTATTAGACGGGGTAACTACCACATGGGCTAGAATAAATGGCGGAACTACTATCGAGAAAATGGTGGATAGTTTACTGGCCACTTTTGATTTTCTTCATCCCGAAAAATCTACTAATGGCTTAGTCCATTTATATAGATATTTAGAAAATGCAGCTCCCAATTACTGGATAAATAAGAAAAAAGAAGAAGTGCGAGTGTTGATTGAACAATGCAGCGGTTTATTTATGGAGGCTACTACTAATGAAGCAATGGCTACACAAACAGATTCTTTGCGAATTAATTTTACCTTCAATAACAGATTAGGGGCGGCCATAAGATTAGAAAAAATTGGTGTGGCAAGTTTCGATAGTACAATAAAAAAAGAGTTGGAGCGAAATAAAAATATGAGCTTTTCTAAATCTATTATAATAGAAAAAGAAACAAAGATTACACAACCCTACTGGCTCGATAAAACGATGGAGGCGGGTTATTATAATGTAATTAACCCGCAAAAAATTGGCCAGCCTGATGCAGACCCGGCTTTACAATTATCCGTGATGTTGCGCATTAATGAGGTGGCATTAAATTTTCAAAAAGCTGTCAAATATAAATTTACCGACCCTGTAAAAGGCGAATTGTACCAACCATTAGTTATAGTACCACCAGTGTTGATAAAGCCTGATGCCAACATAAAAATGTCAAAAGGAACGAACAGTTTTGAAGGCAATTTAATTTTAACCGGAAAGAAAAAGGGGTTTAAAACATGGCTGCCAGATGTAGGGCGCAGGCACTCGGATAAAATTAACCTTCAGTTTAATACAGATACGTTACTGTTCGATGAAAAAAATAAAAATATAACGGTTAACTATGTTATTGCGGCTAGTAGAGATAATGAATATTCTTTTGTAGCCGATGCCAACAATGGAAAAAAAGATATGTACCATGTAGGGTTAAAAGAAATTAAATACGATCATATACCGTGGATCAATTACTTCACCACTGCTTCAGTTACGAATAAAAAATTGGACCTTAAAATTTACGGCAAAAAAGTGGGGTATGTAATAGGAGCCGGCGATAAAGTACCAGAAGCTTTAGAGCAAATGGGCTATGAAGTAACCTTGCTTACAAATAAAGAATTAGCTAAATATAGCTTAAGCCAATTTGATGCTATTATTACCGGTGTACGTACTTATAACACCCACGAATGGATGAGTACGTATTATGATAAACTAATGAAATACGTAAACGATGGCGGAAATCTAATTGTGCAATATAACACTAGCAATCAAATAGGACCGGTAAAAGCAAAAATTGGCCCATTTAATTTTGATATTACTAGAGCAAGAGTAACGGACGAAAATGCCACTGTACAACTTTTAAAGCCCATGCATCCAGCATTTAATTTTCCAAATAAAATTGTGGACGCAGACTTTAGCGGTTGGGTACAAGAGCGTAGTATTTACCACGGAAAAGATATGGACAATAAATTAGAAAAATTGATAGGAATGAGTGATGCTGGCGAACTATCCGACGATGGAAGTTTATTAGTGGCTAGATACGGCAAAGGTTGGTTTACTTACACCGGACTTGTTTTTTTTAGACAACTACCAGCTGGTGTACCTGGTGCTTATCGCTTGCTGGCCAACCTTATTGCGTTAAATAAAAAAAAGGGATTTTAAAACAATGCCACATCAACAAAACAAGGGAATTACCAAAAATGAAATAGCCTATGGCTTGGCCATGATACTTGGTTTAGTCATTGGTTTTTTAATCAAACGAGTTCGAATAGGTATATTCATTGGGTTTATTTTATGTGCACTCATAGGCTTATCTACCATTTTTCGATTTACTAAAAAGCAAAAATGAAACACACAGAAAACGATAAGCCTCCATTATTTAACACTTGGACAAGTTGGTATTTACTCGTAATAGCAATTTTACTGATCTTAGTAGTTTTATTTTTTTTACTTACAAAAAGGTTTGCATGAAAATTTGGGGCATTTGTTTTTTTCCATTTATTATTTTCTTGATTTATTAGAGATATGAGCCAACTGGACTGGATTATATTAGTTTTTACATTAGTAGCTACTATTAGCTATGGCTTATATAAAAGCCGTACTTCACATAACATAGAAGGTTATTTTCTATCCAATAGAAGTTTGCCATGGGCTATGGTATTACTTAGTATAATGGGTACACAAGCAAGCGCCATTACTTTTCTTTCGGCACCGGGACAAGCATATACCGATGGAATGCGTTTTGTACAATATTACTTTGGTATTCCAATTGCGATGGTTGTTATTTGTATTTTCTTTGTGCCCATTTTTAGAAAGCTCAAAGTTTATACCGCCTATGAATATTTGGAGACAAGATTCGATGGCAAAACAAGAACCTTAACAGCATTACTCTTTTTTTTACAAAGAGGATTATCCACCGGCATCAGTGTGTTTGCACCTTCCATTATTCTTTCTTCTATTTTAGGTTGGGATATTATATGGACAAACTTGTTCATGGGTGGATTACTCATCATCTATACTATTAGCGGCGGGGCTAAAGCCGTTGCATATACGCAGCAATTGCAATTAGGCATTGTGTTTACTGGAATGTTTTTGGCTGCTTACATGGTCATTAAAATGCTGCCAGAGGGTGTGGGTTTTGTAGATGCGTTAGCAATAGGAGGTAAACTACAAAAGTTTAATGTAATTACTACCGGCGTTTCACCTGCTGGGCAATTTAATTGGAGTGATCAATATAATTTATGGAGTGGTATTATTGGCGGATTTTTTTTGGCATTATCCTATTTTGGCACCGATCAAAGCCAGGTAGGTAGGTATTTAACGGCTAAATCGCTTACCGAAAGTAGAATGGGCCTACTCATGAATGGGGTTGTAAAAGTGCCAATGCAGTTTTTAATTTTATTAATAGGGGTATTGGTTTTTACTTTTTATCAATTTAATAATGCACCTATTTTTTTTAATAAAATACAACTAAAAAAAATAGAGCAATCTGCTTATAAAGATTCTTTTCATATTGCACAAGCATTGTATACCACCATCAACAACGAAAAGCAAGAAGCCTTTATCGCTTACTTCAACGAGCAAAAACAAAATGTTACACATGATGATGAAAGCAAAATGCAAAGCATTAAAAAATTGCAACATCGATCGGATAGTTTACGCAAGCAAGTAAAGTTTTGGCTGGATAAAAAAGTGCCAGGAGGCGATGGTAATGATACCAATTATATATTTCTTCATTTTGTAATCGATTATTTGCCCGCTGGATTGGTAGGCTTGTTAATCGCAATTATTTTTCTAGCATCATGGGGAAGTATTGCGGCCGCTATCAATTCCTTAGCCTCTTGTTCGGTAATAGATATACACAAGCGATTTACAAAGAAACAGCATACCCCCGAAGAAGAATATCGTATTTCTAAATGGTATACATTGGGATGGGGTGTATTTTGTATTGTAGTGGCTATGTTTACTTACAATATTGGCAACAGTTTAATTGAAGCTGTAAATATTTTAGGCTCCCTTTTTTATGGGGTAATATTAGGCGTATTTTTAATTGCCTTTTTCTTTCGCAACATTACTAATAGCCATGCAGTATTTTGGGGTGCACTATTGGCTCAGGTTTTAGTTTTAATTGTTTTTATACTTACCAAAATAAATCCACCGTATTTTATAATAGGTTTTCTTTGGCTTAACCCCATAGGAGCTTTGGGTGTAATCTTCTTTACTATTATTTTAAATTCTTTGTTTAAAAAGCAGCAAAAAGTTGCTAGTTGAGGTTTTGTTAGTTTATTCCTGGTTCCAAAATGTGTAATAGCACATCTTATGTTTAATCTTTCAACAATTTTTTTCTAAAGGTGTTCAACAACTACGCAGCACCAAAATGTAAGAATTAAAAAAAATAAATAAGCCTCTTGACATCAATTTTAAAAAATTGGCAACGTCTTGATTTGCAATAAGTAAGAACTCTTTTTTTGCATTGGCCATTCATTTTTGCAATTTAAGTTGATTGTACACTCCCTCATTTTGGCTCTACATTTGCACTATAATAAAATCGAGCACAGTATCCTATTATCTACAAAGTTTTGCCAGCTAATTCTATTGCATGCTGGTTATCCAATAATAGAATTATGCAGCTTAGCATAAAAAGTATATCCAATAGACAAAAATAAAATTTATGAAGAATACAATTAAACATCAAGCTGAAATCAGCAACGAAACAAAACAACAATTGCCTGAAGTTGTAAATGAAATATTAGCCACACCAGACTTTAAAGTGGAAGGCAAAACTAATTTTACTGCCGCAGAATTGTGGAAAAGTAGAAAGAATAGTGTATCGGCAAGCAGTAGAATTAGAAAATGGAGTTTAAATTAAAATTTAAACTCCTTTTTTTAGAATAATAGGTTGACTAACAATCCTTTTATAAATTAATATTTACTTCACACTTTTTTGGTATCAAATTTTCGATAGTACGAAAGTTGAGTAATTTATTCTTCTCCTTTATTTAGTTAATTCTATCAGGCAAGCTCAATGCCAATTTTTTTCATAAGCAAAGAGGCATTCATGCTGGTGCATACACCTTCCTTTAGTTGGTAATCAAAGTATAACTCATCCGCTTTTATTTGTACATCAAAATGATAGTTGTGCAAATGCGTAGGATATTCGTTTCCTAACTGGGCTAGGCCTATATCATGCGTAGCTAGCATACCCGTAGCTTTGTGTTTTACCAATTGATGAATGAGAGCCTTTGATCCGGTATGTCTGTCGGCCGAATTGGTGCCCCTTAATATTTCATCTAATAATAAAAAAACATTTTGGTGCTTGTTTACGGCATCAACTACTTCTTTCAGTTTTTTTAACTCGGCATAAAAAGTAGAAGTACTTTCTTCTAAATTATCAGTTACCCGCATGCTGCTTAAAACTTGCATGGGCGATAGTGTAAAGGCTGCTGCATCTACGGGGGCGCCCATCATAGCCAACACAATATTGATACCGGTGCTGCGCAAAAATGTGCTTTTACCCGCCATATTAGAGCCAGTAATTAAACATAGTTGCTGGCCTTGTTGTATTGTAATAGAGTTGCGCACCATTTTATGAGGTGGTATTAATGGATGTCCTAATTGCTTAGCTATTAATACACCTGGTTCGTTAGTAAAAGTGGGAAAGCTTACATGTGGGTTGTTAAACTTAAAAGTGGCAAGTGAGGTTAGTAGCTCTATCTCGGCCAATGTTTTAAACCACTTTTCTACTTGATGCAGATTTTCTTTTTTCCATTTTTCAAGCGCTAAAACCTGTTGCAAATCCCAAAACAAAAAAGTATTGAGCGGTATAAAAACGACGGGGTTTAATCTTATGTCTAATCTTTCAAGTATGCGTTGTAAAAGCTTAATACGGTGTGAGGCTGCTTTTGGTTGTAAGTATTGCTGCGATAATTTTTGTAATAAATCCGCTTTAAAATTTGTTTGCTCTATCCACCTTACAATTTTAGCCAAAGCTGCTAATTGGGGCGCAATTTTTTCAAGTTGCCTATAAGCAGGCATTACTTTTTTAGAAATCAAAGAAGCTCCTATCAAACAAACTATAATAAGCGAATAGAAACCATTTGCATTAATAAGCCCACCTAAATGCAACCCTAGTAAACTAAAAGGTATAGCAGGTAATAGCAGGCGTAGTATTGCCCAATATTTTGTATTAATAAATGCAAGTGGTGATTGAAGCCAATGCTTTATTTTTTCTTCAGCAGCCAATGTAATAGGGGTGGTAATGCCATAAGCCTGCAACTGGTGCCTCCAGGTAGATGCTATACTTAATTCTTTCACCGCCTCTTGTCGCTGTAAAATTATTCCCATATCTGAGGGTTTTAATAGCGCCTGTATAAGTAATGCAGCACCCTGTTCTGTTTGGGTACGATTGATGTATTGGTAAAGAGATGAATGACCCAGCATATCTAAATCGTTAGCATAAGCATGTTGGGCTGGTTGATGATTAGCCCCGCTGGGTAATTGGGTAAACTGGTGCTGTAGTACGAGTAGTTCAGTATTATTTATTTGTAAAAGATGTTGATGGTTTCGGATGCCATCATTATTATTAACATCCATATATAGTAAACGGATAAAGCAATAAATGAATGACCCAGTTACTGGCAACCATAATGCTTCGCTATCAATAATGGCTATAGCGGTGGGGGCTAATATTCCCATCATACTCATTAATCGTAGCCAGCCTATGGTGGTTTTGCGTTTGTATAATTGCTGTAATGAAGTGGACAGTTTGTCTATTTGCGCTTTATAAAATATTGCAGGATTGTGCATAATGTAAAATTATGCGATTGTAGTAAGATGTATTGGTTCCGATAAATTAAAACAGTCTATTTAACATATTTGGAGCTGCAGGTTTTTCCGCTTTAAACGTTTTTTTTATTTTATTTATGTAAATGGCCAGTTGTCAGCATCTGTATTGTGAATAATGCTTAAAAACTTTATATGTTAAAAAATATCCAACTAGCCATTCCTAAACCGTGTCATGAAAATTGGGAGGCAATGTCGACCGTAGAAAAAGGAAAATATTGTGGTAGCTGTCAAAAGCAGGTCATTGATTTTACGAATATGAGCGATAGACAATTGGCGGAGTTTTTTAAAAAGCCCTCCACTGGATCGTTATGCGGGCGGTTTATGACCGATCAATTAGAAAGAAAATTAACCATCCCCAAAAAACGATTGCCCTGGCTTCAGTATTTTTTTACCGTAGCTATTCCAGCTTTTTTTATTTCTAAAATTGCTGCACAACAAGGGCCTAAAATAGTTGGAAAAATAGCATACAGACCTGTAAAAGACACCGTAAAGCTAACTACAATACAGCCCGTAATAAAGCTAGGTGAAGTAAGCAGTACAATACTCCCTGTTAATACGAACAAAGCTACATCCAATAACAATCTGCCCATTTGTAAAGAGGTGGTAAATGCTACCATTCATGGAAAAATTATTGATGAGAATGGACAGCCTATTCCAAATGCAACATTACTTTTTAATACCAGGGGGAATACAATAGTTGCCGATAAAAAAGGGGAGTTTGTATTTCCTGAACGGTGGTTAACGCATGGGGGAGCGATAACCTTTAGTGCAGTGAACTTTACTACAAAATCAATTAATGTAGAAAGTATAAAGCAACGGAGGATGGTCATTAAAATGATTACAGCACTCCCCTTATCTATACCACAAATTACTATGGGCATTATTGCCTATGTAGAACCTAGTAGCAATCCAACAAAAAATGAAACAGTTTCAATACCAAAGAAAAATATTGTCCAGCAACCATCCTTATTATTTTCTATAACTATTTATCCCAACCCTGTAATAAATGGAAGCAATGTAAACTTTAACCTGAGTGGTGCTAATGAAGGATTTTATCAGTTGCAAATTTTAAGTTTACAAGGGCAAACCGTATATCGAAAGAAAATTTGGAACGATAAAGCTGCAAAAAAAAGTAGCATAACATTGCCTACCATGGCTGCAGGTACTTACATATTGCAACTTACACAAATAAAAAGTGGAGAAAGGGCTGCTGATAAAATGGTGGTACTGTAAATGCCTTCGGAAAAAAATAAGCTTATCATTTGCATTATTTTTTAAATCCTGGATGAAATTGCTCCAATGTTTTTCTTAAAAACGCACGGTCCAGGTGGGTGTATATTTCAGTAGTTGTAATACTAGCATGGCCTAGCATTTCTTGTACCGCTCTTAAGTCTGCACCGCCTTCTACTAAGTGCGTTGCAAAAGAATGGCGAAAGGTATGGGGCGAAACAATTTTTTGTACACCTGCTTTTTTTGCCAAATCTTTTATAATATAAAATATCATTACTCTAGAGAGCCCACTGCCTCTTTTGTTTAGAAATAATACATCTTCACTACCCTTGGTAGGTTGGGTATGCACCCTTATTTCATTTTTATAAATATTAATGTATTGTATGGCGCTGCGTCCAATAGGGATAAGCCTTTCTTTATCGCCTTTGCCAGTAACTCTTATAAATCCAAGGTCAAGGTATAACTGAGATATTTTTAAGTTTACCGCTTCGCTTACTCGCAAACCACAACTGTACATTGTTTCTAATATGGCTTTGTTTCGTCCGCCTTCTGCCTTGCTTAAATCAATTTGGCTTATGATGTTTTCTATTTCATCAAAGCTAAGTACATCGGGTAGTGCTCTTTTTAGTTTTGGCGCTTCTAATAAAACCGTGGGGTCGGATGTGGCAATATCTTCTATTAAACAGTATTGGTAAAAGGCTCTCAGGCCAGAAATCATTCTGGCCTGAGAGGTGGCAGACATGCCCAATTCGCCAATCCATTTGGTAAAATGTTGCAGGTCTTTTAGCTGTATGTCTGTAGGGTTTTTAATATACCCTTCTTGTTGTAAAAAAGAGGTGAGATGTTTAAGGTCTCTCAAATAGCTTTCAATGCTATTTTCGGCCAGCGATTTTTCTAACTGCAAGTAAGTTTTAAATCCTTTTTTATACGGCTCCCACATAGCTTGCGTTGAAGGATAGAATAATTGGTGTTTTCATAAAAAACTATTCCCATTTAACGGTAGTTTTTTCAATGGTTTCCCATTTTTTATCAATCATTACTTTGGCCCAAAATCGGTTGTTGGTTATATTTAAAGAATCAATGTGTTGGTGTATGTTTTCGTAATCAACAGTTTCTGCAATAGCTTTGCCAAATGTCATCATGGCCTTTTTACCGGTAGTAACGTCTTCTATAAAAAGGTTGCCTCTATCCATAGCTACCACTAAGTTATCATCGATGGAAAACTTCTTATCAAAATTGTTTAAGCCACTGCTTCTTTTTTCATATGAAATAGTGGATTTAAATGGCAGTTTTAATTGATAGCCACGGCTCGTTTCGCAGTCATTAAAAAGTATCCAAGCATAATCGCCCTCTTTAAATAGACAGCGAACAAACTGTTTATTTAATTTTTTTCCGGCGTAGTCAAATTTAGTTTTGGTCATAGAGGCCATGCCAGCTGAGTTAATAAATATACTATCGGCGTTGCAATCTTTTGGTACTATTTCTATGTAAGGTTTATCGGTATGTGTACCTGTAAAGGTCAACGTGTCTTTAAAACACGCAGTATCGCAAAAGGTTTGTGCCCCATTGCCCTTACCGCCCGATTGGCAGGCAAGCATACTAAATAGGGCGATTAAAAGTACCCCTATTACCCAATGTATTTTTTTCATGTTATGGTTTTTTGCATTGTTATGACTATCTATACAAAAATAACTAAAGCTATTGTGGAAGTGTAATATATTTTGATGTTTTGGATGCTGATACTGAATTATTATCTTCGGCGAATGAGTAAGAAGCCTCCCATCAATTTACGTTCGTTTAAAGCAAGAGTGAAACACACAAAAACGGCCATGCGTCGTTATCTTTCTAAAATAGATAGAAACCGCCCACGAGGATTAGATACCACTATCGCCACATTAGAAAAAGAAGTGTGGAAAGAGATAGATTGTCTTAGCTGTGCTAACTGTTGTAAAACGATGACGCCAACTTATACACCAACCGATTTAAAAAGGATCTCTACCCATTTTAAACTTACCGTTGATCAATTTAAAGAGAAATATTTAAAACAAGAAAGAGGGGGGCCAAGGGATTGGATGAACAAAAAACAACCTTGCCAGTTTTTAAATTTAAAAGACAACAAGTGTAGTATCTATGCTATTCGCCCTGCAGACTGTGCCGGCTTTCCGCACCTTACCAAAAAGTTTAAAGAGTATGTACACATACATAAGCAAAATGTAGAGTACTGCCCGGCTACTTATAGATTGGTAGAAAAAATGATGGAAAGGGTGGGTTAATATTAATTACAGTGGTATTTATATTAGAGGAGGCAAACCCTCGTCTGCGGTCGTATTTGTGGCACCCATCCCCAGTGAGTATGAATGAAAGGAGAAGCCATTTTTTAGCAATGAAACATCGATAAAATTAATGGATGCCCAATATGTGTTGCGGCACACTAGTTATTTTTTTTGTTTTATAGTCAAAGCAAATCATGCCTGTTTTAGCAAGCGCCGTAGTAAAATTGCCTTCCTCGTTTTCAACTGCTAATTTGTAAACCAAGTCAAATCCTATTTTGCTAATGTCGGCAATTGCCACATATGCTTTTACTATTTGGCCGTAGTGCATTTCTTTTTTAAACTCAATGCCCACATCGGCCATAATTAACGAGGTGCCTAAAAAATCTAATTCTGTAGTGCCAATGCTTTTAAAAAATTGCATTCGGGCTTCATGTATAATAGAAAGTACAGCATCGTTACCCACATGGTTGCCGTAATTAATATCGCCAATGCGGATAGGTATTAGGCAGCTAAAGCCAAATGTATCGGGCAGGGTAATTTTTATTCTCGCCATACAATAAAAGTAAGAAAATTGATAGGGGAGTAAATTAGTCTTCTTGTAAAGCATTTACTAGGCTAACTATATCTAAGAAGTTGCCAGGAGAAAGTGCTTTAGGGTGTTCCGCAATTTGTTTTCGCCATTTGCTCATTTGGTCTACACAATCCTCATCTTGTTCTTCGCCAGAAACACAACATACCATATTGCCCAGTTTTTTTGACATGCGGATGATTTTACCATCGGGAGTCATTAGCACAATGTATTTGTCGGTAGAGGCTAATTGATCGTCTGCGGTTTCGTACATATCGCCCAATCCTCTTGGTTGTACGGAAAGGCTGGGGTCTATATCTGGTATGGTATGGGAGGGGTCGTTTGTATAATTCACTTTTTTTGCCAATGCAGCTACATTTACGGCAGCATATACTTTTTTACTGGCTTCAAGCGCTGCATCGTTACGGGCTTCCTCTGTAAGTGGCGTGGGGTTAGTTAATGTTGTTGTATTATCGTTCTTTGTCGTAGTGCTAGGTTTAACTACAGGGTTTGTAGCCGAGGCAATAGTAGGCTTTTCAGTATTGCGTGTATTTAAGTATTGAATGGTTCCCCAAAATATTACACCTACGGTAACGGCTGCGGCCGCATATTTAATAAAAGGGGCAAAGGAAGGCATCGCCGATTTTGGTCTATCTAAATTATTTTTGATGTTAACCCATGCATTGGCAGGTGGGGGTATTTCCATTTGGTAAAGAGCAGCGGCGTAAGGGGCTGGCTCTGTTTTTTGCAGGGCGGTAAATAAATTTGAAAAAACTGAAGGTGGTGGGGTTACTTCTAGCGCTGTTAGCTGCTTTCGAATTTGTAAATCAATGGCGTTATTATCAAGCTCAGCAGCAATAACCTCCCACGATTGCCTGGGTGGCATAGCTTCAAGGTGTAATAATTTATTTTTTAAATCGCTGCTCATTGCTTTGCTTTTACGGTACGGTTACTATCAATAAAGTTTTTAACCATATCTTGTAATATTACTTTCGCTCTGCTTAATTGAGATTTGCTGGTGCCCTCGCTAATGCCCAACAAATCGGCAATTTCTTTGTGGCTATAACCCTCTACTACATACATATTAAAAACGGTTCGATACCCGGGAGATAACGCTTGTACCAATGCCATAATATCTTTAGCGGCTAAATCATCCAATGCGGATGTATATTTTCCGTCTATCGTATTTTCTTCTTTTTCTGTAACAGGAGTTAAATAGCGTTTACGGCGAAAATGCTCAATGGCTGTATTTACAAAAATTCTACGAACCCAACCCTCAAATGAACCCTCGCCTCTAAAACTATCTAACTTTTTATACACTTTAATAAATCCATCCTGTAAAATGTCTTGCGCCTCTTCGCTATTACCTGCATAGCGTAAGCAAACCGCATACATGCGGGGCGAAAAGCGATTGTATAATTCTTCTTCCATTCGCCGATTGCCCGCTAAGCAGCCATTAATTAAGTCGCTTTCAGTAATAGTTTGGTTGCGTTCAGTTGTCAAAATCAAAAATTTATTTCATGCTGTTCAAAAATGTTATCAGTTTCTCCGTGGCTTTTCGGCGGTGGCTGAATTCGTTTTTTTCGGCCATATTCATTTCGGCAAAGGTAAGGTTGCTGCCCGTAGGTACGAAAACTGGATCGTATCCAAAACCATAATCTCCTTGCTTTGAAGTGGTAATACTGCCTTCGCAAATGCCCTCAAATAAATACTCTTTACCGTCTATCCATAATGAAATAACGGTTCTAAAACGAGCATTTCGGTTTGTTTGGCCTTCCAATTTACTCAATAGTTTTTCAATATTTGCTTCAAACGAACGATCTTCTCCAGCATAACGAGCACTTTTAACCCCAGGCGCTCCGTTTAAGGCTGCTACTTCTAGCCCGGTATCCTCACTAAAGCAATTTTTACCCGTTAACTCGTAGATAGTTTTGCTTTTACCCGTAGCATTAGCTTCCAGTGTAAGATAAGGCTCTGGAATATCGATAAATATACCCGCCTCCTGCAAAGTTATTATATCCAGATTTTCTGCCGTGGCGGCTCTTATTTCATCTACTTTATGTTGGTTATTGGTAGCAAATATTAAGTGCATATGTTAGTGTTAGGTGGCTTAAATTTCAAAAACTCTTTTTAAACTATTCCATAATTGCATTTTTTGCTCTTTGTTTTTTTCTATCTCCGTTAATGCAGGGGCATGTATATAGTTTACACCATTAAAATGCTGCACTTGGTAAGCAGGAAAATTCAATGGCAAATCAATTGCCAAAGGCGAAATGCCAAATAAAAGCATGGTTTTTACTTGTAAGTTGGTCGTAAATACATCATACCCCACTGTTGGATACTGTTGGCGGTTAATAATAGCTACATCTGCTACCGATAATTTACAGGCTACTAGAATAGAAGTGAGAAAAGATAGTTCATTATCTGGTAAGTGTACCGCTTCGGCATTATTTACCAATATCAAAATGTTTTTTAAATTATTACCAAGGTATTTCCATTGCTTATCTTCTGCAATGCCAGTAGTAGGGGCAATGGCGCTTTTAGCTATAGAGGTTGAAGCTTGTTCGCCGGCAGTATCTGCAACCAAAAAGTGGCTGTAAAGTGCAGCCACACAATAAGGAGGTAAGTCAATATTATTAATACTCATAACGCTTTTTAAATGGGACTAATGTTTAGATTGGACAGGTACCCCTTTTTTCGTTTCTTTGCAGGGTAAAATTAATGCATTATGACTGCAGCGGTAGACATTTCAATAATAAAAGCGGCAAATTCTAAGCTCAATGATTTAAACTTAGAAAATATGCCTTTTGGTAAATTTTTTACCGACCATATGCTAGAGGCCGATTACGAGAACGGTGAGTGGAAGAACGTATCCATTAAGCCTTATCAGTCTTTGTTGCTTAGTCCGGCTACTGCATCACTACATTACGGACAGGCCATTTTTGAAGGTATAAAGGCCTATAAAGATGCAGCGGACAATGCTTATATTTTTCGCCCGCATGATAATTTTCGCCGCTTTAATATTTCTGCAGAAAGAATGCAGATGCCCGCTGTACCAGCAGCAATTTTTATTGAGGGAATGCGACAACTAATTGCTTTAGATAAAGATTGGATACCTGCCAAACCTGACCATTCTTTATACATTCGCCCATTTATGTTCTCTTCTGATGAAGTAATTGGGGTAAAGCCATCCGATAATTATAAATTCTTAATTATTCTTTGTCCTACGGGGCCTTATTATAGCGCCCCTATGCGTATTTATGTGGAGGAGCAGTATGTAAGGGCAGCACCTGGTGGGGTAGGTTTTGCAAAGGCAGCTGGTAATTACGGGGCAGCCATGTTGGCCACCGCAGAGGCAAGAAAAAAAGGGTATGATCAAGTGTTGTGGATGGATGCTGCAGAGCATAAATATGTACAAGAGTGTGGTACGATGAACGTTTTCTTTATAAAAGGTAATACGGCTATTACCCCAGGGTTAGCAGATGGCACTATATTAAATGGTGTTACCCGCCAAAGTGTAATGACTATTTTACAGGAAATGGGGTTAACGATAGAAGAAAGAGACTTAAGCATCGATGAGATTATGGCGTCCTATAAAGCGGGAGAACTGAAGGAAGTTTTTGGTACAGGCACGGCGGCCACCATATCTTCTATTAAAGAATTAGGGTATAAAGATTATTCAATGACCTTTAGCGAAACCACTCAACTTGTATCTGCCGAGGTAAAAAGAAGGCTAACTGATATTCGTGAAGGACGAACAGCGGATAAATATGGATGGATGTTTAAAATATAACAGACTAATTATCAGCCAATTAAAAAAAATTAGTTTAAAAATGGGGTTTATTTTTTTTTGAAGTGCTTTATTTTAGCTTTTCTATGCGGTATTTTTTGGAAGTTTACCCACACACCTTTACCTTTGCCGTCCCAAAAATAAAGGTTAAAGAATGCCTACAATTAATCAATTAGTAAGAAAAGGAAGAGAAATCATCAGGGCTAAAAGTAAATCAAGAGCTTTGGATGAGTGTCCGCAGCGCCGTGGTGTATGTACTAGGGTGTATACAACCACACCAAAAAAACCAAACTCGGCTTTACGTAAAGTAGCCAAGGTTCGTTTAACCAACAAGATTGAGGTTATCGCCTATATTCCGGGTGAAGGCCACAACTTGCAAGAGCACTCAATTGTATTAATACGTGGGGGAAGGGTAAAAGATTTGCCAGGTGTACGTTATCACATTGTACGTGGCTCTTTAGATACGGCCGGTGTAAAAGACCGTAAAAAAAGCCGTTCTAAGTACGGTACTAAGAAAGAAAAAGCTAAAAAATAATTTCAATCATCATTTGTACTGAGTAAAGTTTTAACACTTGAAGAAATTCAGCTACAGCAGATACTTTAAAAATTAACACTCATGCGGAAAGCACAAGCAAAGAAACTCCCTTTAGCACCCGACCCTAAGTTTAATGATAAACTGGTTACACGGTTTGTTAATAATTTGATGTGGGAAGGTAAAAAAAGTGGAGCCTTTACCATTTTTTATGATGCACTTGACAAAGTGGCTAAATTTACTAACGAAGACGGGTATGAAGTATGGAGAAAAGCATTGGCCAATGTAACGCCTGCTGTAGAAGTAAGAAGCCGTCGTATTGGTGGCGCTACTTTCCAAATTCCTTCAGAAGTAAGAAATGACCGTAAAATATCACTTAGCATCAAATGGTTAGTACGTTACAGCCGCGAAAGAAACGGACGTAGCATGGCTGACAAATTAGCTAACGAAATTGTAGCAGCTAGCAAAGGCGAAGGTGCTGCTTTTAAAAAGAAAGAAGATACACACCGTATGGCTGAGGCTAACAAAGCTTTTGCTCACTTTAAGGTGTAAATAAATAATCTATTATTTGTATAAGCCCTGCAATTTTTGCGGGGCTTATTTTTTGACAAGTATAATAGCTTGTTACATATTTAAGATGAAACTTTTGCTTTCATAAAGAAAGTGGGTGCATTAAACTGTATCGTTAACTAAACTTGGGTAATCGGAGATGTAAAGAAAGTTAAAAGCACATAAAGAGTTTAGTAAAAAAAAAGTTTGTTAGCATAAATGAGCTATGCATATCCAAAATTTTCCAAATAAAAAGGACAGGCTTTGCCAAAAAGTAGGTTAGCCAAAAAGATTATTTTTTGCTTTTGTTTACATTCTCTTTCACCCGAAAGGCAACCATTTTTTTGATGAGTGCCAAGGGTAGCTTTTCGCCAATCGGAAATTGTACAGAACCTTTTCCTTGTTTGTAACGGGATAGTTGTTCGGCAAAAGCAATATGACCAGTAGGAGTGGCATAAAATCCAATATGTTTTTCGTAGCCAGCAAAATATACTAATGGCTTTCCTAAATATTTATAACCCGGCATTCCATAAAATATACCTTCCACGGCTTTTGGGGCTGCACCTATGATGGTGTTACGCATTTGGTTTAATAAGTCCTGTACTTCTTTAGGAAAATCATTTATATATTCATCTACAGTGGTTATTTTTTTTTTCATAATTAGATAAGATGCTTTAAGGTTAAGCTAATAAATTGGCTATCTCAATCTTTTTCATTTTCATAAGCGCTTCCATAGCTTTTTGTCCTGTTATGGAATCTGATAGCATCAAGCCAATATCCCTTGGAATAACTTGCCAGCTTACACCAAATTTATCTTTTAGCCATCCGCACATACTTTCTTGTCCACCATTACTAGTTAACGTATTCCAGAAATAATTTATTTCTTTTTGGTTGGCACATTCAATTACAAAAGAAATACCTTCAGAAAAGCAGAACGGGTGCTCACCAAATCCATCCATGGCCATAAATACTTTACCATCTAATACGAATTGAGAGTGCTTTACACTTCCGGCAGCAGGGCCTTCATTTTCGGTATAAAACAACATGCCATCAACTGCCGAAGGTTGTATTACCTCCGTATAATATTTTACAGCTGCTTCTGCTTTGCCAAAGTGGTTACCTACAAATAATAGGGTAGGCGTAATTTTTTGATTTACATCACTGTACTTGCCTTTCATAAGTTGCCATGCCAATCCATATTTATCCTGTAAAAAACCATAACGTTCACTCCAGTCGTATTTACTTAGGGGCATCATTATTTGTGCCTCCATACTTAGTTGCTGCCAAAGCGTTTCTATTTCATCATCTTCTTCGCAAATAACCAAAAAGGAAATGGATGGGTTGGGGTTAAACATAGGGCCGCCATTAAGACCCATAAAGGTTTGGCCAGCCAGTTCCCACTTTACCACCATGGGGGTTTCGGTAACAATTTTAGAATTGGGAAAAAGCGCACAATAAAATGTAGCTGCCTCTTTCGCATTTCCATTGTACCATATACAGGGGTGTATGTTATGCTTCATGATAACTGTTTTTAAAATGGATACATGCTAATTTTATTTAGCATAAGTGTTTACCATCCAATTGATGCCAAATTTATCGGTGCAACTTCCAAAATAGGCTCCCCAAAACATTTCTTGTATTGGCATCGAAATGTTTCCATCTATAGAAAGTGCATCAAACAATCTTTTGGCTTCAGCTCTACTATCTGGCTCTAAATTGATGTGCATGTTGTTTCCTGCAATAACGGTAAACCCCATTTCAGCGGGTGCGTCGGTACCCATTAGTATATGTCCACCTGTAATGGGCAGTTCTACATGCATCACTAAATTTTTCATATTCTCACTCATTGGGGGCATACCCTCCATAGGTGGTATATCGCCCATTCTTCTGATGCCAGGTGGGGTAAATGCTGTACCAAACACCGATTGGTAAAATAAAAAAGCGGCTTCTGTTTTATTTGCAGTATTAATATAGGTACTAACTTTTGCCATATATACTTGTTGTAGTTTGAATAAATTTTTTATAATTCACAAATTTCTTTTAGCTTTTGAAGTGCCTTTGGATAAGTGGTTTCAAAATAGGATTTAAATTCCGCTGTAGCGTCCATTTCAATAACCAAATAGGTGCCTGCTTCTGTTTGATGAAAGCGGTAAATTTCTAATGCACCAGCCCAATCTTGTACCTTAGGGCCCTCTATTATTTCAACATCTCCCTCCAATATACCTACATGCTCTATACATACATATTCATTCTCTTTTGCTTCTCTAATACGGCTTACCATACCGCCTTTTTGTCCGTTTTCTGCTATGCCTACAAATAGCATTTTAGCACCCGTTTCCCATTTGCCTTCAAAGCTGGATGTGGGGTTGAAAATAGCGGTCCACTCACGGTATGTTTTATCGGCTAACATAAGTTGGTACACTTTTTCAACTGGCGCATTAATTTGAACGGTAAATTGAAGTTTATTTTTCCAATCAGCTTCTACATGTTTTTTAAAATTATCAAGTATAGCTTGCCAACCTTGCTGTTGCAAGTCGAGAGGGTTTTCTTTTTCCGGTTGAAAAAATTCTGTTAATCGAGTAGCATTTCCATCTGTCGAAAAAACGACCCTCATCCTTCTACCATCGCCCATAGTAGAAGCAATGCGTTGATGTAGCATTATTTCATCATGCACTACCCAAAAATCAAAACTAAAACTACCGTCTCTTGCAGCCATCGTTGCGGTTTGCTTACCGCCTACCCTTAGGTCATTGGCTGCTTGCGGACAATGCCAATCATCAGCGGCATAATTCCATTGGGTAATGTGGGCGGGGGAGGTCCAGCAATCCCATACTTTTTCAATTGGGGCATTTATCAATACTTCTACCATCAAGTTATTTTGCGCTCTTTCCATTTGTTAGTTTTAGTGGATAATTATAAGCTGGCTTACACAACACCTAAGGTTTTTTGTATCATATTGAAACCTGTTCGGTCTTTCGTAAATATAGCTTGAAAATTGATTGTGATTTTAAAAAAAAATGTAATAACAATTGTCTACGAATGTTTCATTCATTGATTAATCCTTCGGGCTTTAAAATTATTGTTGAAATTAGCCCAGTCTTTTAACTTTATTAACTTTTTACAAATAACTAAATTGCCTTTATGCCTACCATTCTATTATTACTTGCGTCTAATATTTTTATGACCTTTGCGTGGTATTTTCATCTAAAACAGGAGGGGTGGCCATTATGGAAAGCTATAGTGATAAGTTGGTTAATAGCCTTTTTTGAATATTGTTTAATGGTGCCAGCTAATCGGCAGGGGTTTGCAAAGGGATATTCGGGATTTCAATTAAAAATGATACAAGAAGTAATATCCTTATTGGTATTTGCAGTGTTTGCGGTTAGCTACTTAAAGGAGCCATTGCAATGGCGTTATCTAGTAAGCTTTATTTTACTGTTAGGAGCTGTGTATTTTATGTTTAGTAAGAAGTTAGGTTAACCTACTTCGTTTGCTTTTTTTGATTCTCTTTGTTTGGCACGACGGCTAAAATCGGCTTTTACTTTATGTACAAAAGCTTGTAAACAAAAAAACACTCCACCGCAAAGTAGAAAAGCGGTGGCAATAGCATAAAAGTACCATTCCCCATTTTTAGCATATGCTTCTAATATGGTAAAATAACTTAGCAGTACACTGCTTATGATAGCACTAAAACCAACCAGTAATTTTACAACATAGCTAGACGAATGGCTGTCTGACATTTTAAATTATGTTTAAAAATGAATGTTCTTTCAAATATAAAAAAAATAATATTGTGTTAATGATGCGCTTATTGTGTTTTTATTTTTTATTGAAGCCTAATTTTAACCTTCAATTGTAATTATGAAGAAATTTATTTATACGCTATTCGTACTCTTATTTTTTAAAATCGGCATAGCTGCGCAAGAAGCGCCCGAGGGTCTTTTTATAGCTTCAAAGGCCCCCGATTTTAAGGCCATGGATCAAAATGGGCAGTCCATACGACTTAAAGATTTATCCAAAAAAGGAAAAGTAATAATTGTATTTTATAGAGGGGAGTGGTGTCCTTTTTGCAACCGCTTTCTTTCTCGCTTACAAGATTCATTAACATTCATTACTGAAAGAGGGGCCACTTTGCTTGCCATTTCTCCCGAAACAAAAGAAAATATGGGCAAAACGGTTGAAAAAAATAAAGCAGGGTTTTCATTCATTTACGACGCTGATTTGAAAATCATGAAAGCATATAACGTTGCTTTTGAAGTGCCAGAAAACACCATTACACGATACCGCAATGCTGGTATTGATTTGGAAAAAAAGAATGGCGCAAACGGTAAATTTTTACCCGTGCCAGCTGTTTATGTAATTGATGAAGAGCAAACCATTACATATCGCTTTTTTGAAACTGATTATAAAAAAAGGCCAGATGTAAAAGATATTTTGAAGATGCTGTAAGATAATTTCATTTTACGCTGTACCTACCTATGATAGTGCTACAGTCTTCATTAACTTTTAATGCCCTTTCTTAAAAGGATAAACGACCACATACTAACCCCTTGCAACTATATGATGGTTTAAAATTTATTATTTCCATCTTAGTTTAGCCACCGTGCCTTTGTTGCCGGCCAAGTATACTGTATTCCCTTTTTTTGCAATCCGACAAACATTGAAACTACCTTTATCAATAAGCTGCCAATTTCGCCCACCATTTTTTGAAAAATCCACGCCCGATGTACCGCATGCTATTAGCACTTTATCAGAAAGATATTCTACACAACTTCTATAGCCATGTGGGGGCACCTTTGGAACATTCCATTTTTTCCCTCCATCTAATGAGTAATAACAATTATTGAGAGAGGTAGTGTCGGCCGAAAAATTGCCACCAACCACCATCATTTTTTTATACTTTTTATCTAAATCATAAACATCTATGGAGTTGGCGCCGGTAGACTCTTTTCCTTGTGTAATGGGCAGCACTAGCTGTGTGGTAGCCGTATAAAATTTGGATGAACGCCCCCCACTTACTAAAAAATAATGGCCTTCGTTAAAATAGCGCAAATTAGTACCGCTAGCGGCAAAAAAAGCTTCGCCAGTATCGGCCATAGGCGTTTCTTTATTGATGTCCCAGCTATCGCCCCCATCGGTTGTAGTGGCCATAAAAAATTTACCATCGATAGGGTCTCCTATGACCATGCCCTGTTTTTCATTAAAAAAATCCATCGCATCTAAAAACATTCCTTTAGTATTATTTTCAAATACACGTTTCCAGTTTTGACCGCCGTCGGTTGTTTTTAATAAATAGGCAGGCTCGCCAATTCCCATAATAATGGCGGTAAAGGCATCAAAGGCTTCAATATCTCTAAAATCAACCTTCTCATATCCAGGAACAGTTATCCATGTCCAGTTTTTTCCACCGGTAACAGATCTACCTACTGTACCTCCACTACCGCTAACCCAAAGTACATTATCATTTACTACAGATAACCCTCTAATGTTACTTTTATTAGAATTATTTAAAATTTCAACATAGGGCGTTTGTGATCTACTTTGGTGGTAAGTGGCAACTAACACAAACAGTAGAAAAATGTGTTTTATCATTTTAATTATTTCAATTGTTGTTTTAATTCATCAAAGGTGGCCACACCCTGTTTACGCCAAACTTCTTTACCATTTTTATATATTATAAAAACTGGCAACGCTTCCACCATCAATGCTTGGCTTAAATTAGTATGCAAGCCAGCGTCTATTTTCATAACAGCATAATTTTTTTCAAGATCGGCAATAATGGGAGCCATTTTTATACAAGGTGGACACCATTTGGCACCAAAGTCTACAAGCACCGTCTTATCTTGGGGTATAGAAATTAAATATTGTTCTAGCGTAAGTTGTGTTTCGGTGCTTTGGCCTTCAATCGTTTTATTGGCTGCTTTCCATGCATTTATCCCGCCCTCTAATTCTATAACTTTAGTAAAACCATTTGCCCGCATCCAATCGGCAGCGGCCTTACTTCGCCCACCCGCTAAGCAATAAATGTATACTGGTTTTTCCTTTGTTACATACTGTATTCTATGTGTAAATTCTTCGGGCTTCGTCCAATCTGCTTGTAAAGCATTTTGAATATGGCCGTTTTTATATTCTGTAGCTGTTCTTACATCCAGTAATTGTATGTCTGATTGCTGAATTTCTTTTTCAAAAACAGCAGGCGTTAATTTTGTATCGGTTGCCGATTGCGCACAGCTGGCTACGGTTGTCAAAATAAAAAGCAAAAAAGTAATTATTTTCATACTACCAATCTTTTTAACAAAAGTAATAATTAATGCTTTGTAGTGGGGCGGGGACAATAAGTATAAATAGCTTACTTTTATCTGCCTAAATGCATTAATCATTTTATATGAAGAAATCTTTTATTCCGATTTTTTACCTGCTATTGGTGATGTTAGTGAGTTGTCAAAAAGAATTAAGTCAGGAGCAAGGTAATATACCTGCGGAGGGTAGTTTGCAACAAGTGGGTGGTGATTGCTTGCCCCATACTGTTAATGGTACCTTTGTAGCCGGCACCGCATTAACGAGTACTAATACATTACAAGTTACGGTGAATGTTACCAAAACCGGACGCTACGAAATTTTAACCGATACTGTGAATGGTTATTTCTTTCGTGCAGCTGGCTTGTTTACAGCATTAGGTACTAATCAGGTAACCCTGGTAGGTAATGGTACTCCATTTGTAAGCCGTACAGATAATTTTATTGTATCATTTGATAGTACATTTTGTAATCTTCAGGTGGATGTAAGTCAGTTGGGAGTTGGCACATTAAATGGAGCTCCTAATACATGTGCCCCCATTATAGTTAATGGCGCCTATAGCCCAGGCGTGGCATTAACAACCAATAATAATGCAGTGGTACAAATCAATGTAACTACGGCTGGCTCTTTAGCAGTAAGTACCGATACGGTGGATGGCATTTGGTTTGCCGGATCAGCTGTATTTTCTACAGGCGCCGCTCAAAATATGACGCTGGCGGCAAGAGGTAGTATTGCACCAACGGCCACCACCGGTACAAAAACTTTTAGGGTAAGGTTAGGAGCTAGCAACTGCACATTTACCGTTCCTTTTTTAGGCCCAGCCGCCGGAACGCTTAATTGTACAACGCCTATATTTAATGGTGCTTACACGGCCAACCTTGCAATGAATGGAAGTAATACGGTACAATTGGCAGCAAATGTTACAGGTACTGGAGCCTATAGTATTACCACCGATACGGTAAATGGCGTATGGTTTAGTGCGAGTGGCAACTTTTCCGCAGCAGGCGCAGCCATATTTACCGTAGGTGGAAATGGCTTACCCATTAATCAAGGTACTTTTACTTACACCCTAAGATGGGGGACTAACACCTGCACTTTTCAAATTGCTTACTCACCTGCATTATCAAATGATTATTACCCACGTACGGCCAATAGCAGTTGGAGTTATGAAAATGATGATGATCCGCTCGATTCAGTTTATGTAACGGCCATTACACCTACTTTAACCGCTAATGCGAATGTGTTTAATATATTCATGTCGGATGATGGTTTGCCCGCTGGCCTCGATTCTGCCGGATACTATAGAAAAAATGGAGGCGATTATTTTGAATGGATAAATTTAGAAGACTATGGTGCCGACGATCCTGTTTGGATGGAGTATATCATGCTTAAGGACAATGTGCCTGCAAATACTAATTGGAAAACACCCGCTGCAGGTGTTACCATTGCGGTAAGTGGAACCCCCACCAAAATTAGGTTTAGTAATACCGTATTACAGAAGGATGTTTCTGTTGCATTAACTACATCGGGCGCTGCAACACCTATTACGTATAACAATGTAATAGTAGTGGAGCAAAAAGTAGAAACGGAAATTCTTCCAGGTGTTTGGCAAGATGTATCTACGCTTTTTGGTTCTGGTAAAAGTTATTATGCAAGAGGAATTGGCTTAATTAAATTTGAGCTTTCGAGTATTATCGGAAATTTTACACAAGAATTAAGACGTTACCAAGTTTTTTAATTACTGCTTTCATTCAATTAAACGGATATAAAAAAAAAGAGGCGCTACAATAGAAGCGCCTCTTTTTTTTTAATCTGTATCAGTTATCCAACGGTTTTCTTTGCGTCCTCTAAAAATTTGGCAAGTCCAATATCCGTTAATGGGTGTTTTAGTAAACCTAAAATTGAGTCAAGCGGGCAAGTGCACACATCGGCACCTGCTTCCGCACATCGTACAATGTGTAGTGCATTGCGGATAGATGCAGCCAATATTTCTGTTTTAAATCCTTGCACAGAATAAATATGAGAAATTTGAGAAATCAACTCAATACCATCCCAATTACTATCATCAATACGGCCAATAAATGGTGATAAATAAGTAGCCCCAGCCTTGGCTGCTAGTATTGCTTGACCAGCAGAAAATACAAGGGTACAATTAGTACGGATACCATTATCGGTAAACCACTTAATAGCTTTAATGCCATCCTTTATCATCGGCACTTTTACCACAATATTGGGGTGTATAGCCGCTAATACTTTTCCTTCTTCAATGATATCATTAAACTCAGTACTTATTACTTCAGCACTTATATCGCCATCTACCAATTCGCAAATAGTTTTATAATGGTTCAAAATAGCATCCTTTCCCTTAATGCCTTCTTTCGCCATTAATGATGGATTGGTCGTTACCCCATCCAAAATACCTAACTCGTTGGCTTCTTTAATTTGAGCAAGATTTGCCGTGTCGATAAAAAATTTCATTAAAATACTGTTTAAAAATAAAATTCCCCTGAAAGGGGGGATGATAAAAAATGGCAGGCTACTTACATCGCACCGCTCAACCACTTACTCTTGCTGCCTTCCGGCCCTGGGAGGGTTCAGCAGGAGCTGGTCGTGTAAGACCTGCCGCCGCAAAGATAAGGGTATCTAAATTTTAATAAGAGGGATTAGAGAATAAAAAATCAATTTCTCTTTTTACTTTTTTTATTAGCCGGGCTTGGCGATTGGAGGATTTCATTTTTAGTTGGCAGTATTGGATCGGGGCTTTGCTTTATCCATATTGTTTTTTCGATACGAGTGGAGGGGTCGCTTTTTAGAGTCGCTGTTACTTTTACTTTTTCGTCCAAAAAGTCTAAAGGAATGATCAATTCATTACCTTGAAAAAGGGCTTGATTGCAAGCAAAAATAATCTCTTTGTTGGTTAAAGGAAGCCATTGGCCGTTTGATAATTTAGCATCAACATTAATATAATTATGCTGTCCTTTTTTCAAACTATCGGTATATAGATGAAAAAAAATGCTATCTACTTTTTGCGCACCAATGTTTGTGGTAACCAATAAAAGAAAACATAAAACCCGTAAATATTTATTCATGTTGGTAGCGTTTCATACTTAAGTCGTAAATGTGTGCCAAATCGTTGTTTTGAATAGTGTAGTGGGCATATTTAACGATTATTTTAATTTTTCAATAATTTTAGCAATACGGTTTTTTCTGATGCCAGCTCGTTACAATTGGCCTGTCCGGAGGTGTTATCGCTAATAACATATAAATTTCCGAGCTCATCCATAGCCAAGCCTTCAAAGTTTAAGCTATTCTTTACTTTTTTATTGTATCCTGTAATGTTCGAAAAACCCTCGGGCACTTCTGTGTAGAGGGAGGAAGAAATAGGCCTCCCGCTGTTATCGATCGCTAAGGCATCAATTTGATGTGTACGAAGTTTTCCTTTCGAAAAAGATTTAAGACACATGAGCCTTCTTTGCCTTGGGTCGAAACAAATATCAGCATACCGCCAATCTTTATTCATTAATGGCAATGCAATGGTGTTTTGTAATTCTAAATAAAAGGAGCCATCCTTTGCAAGCATTTTATAGGTAAATAGTTGGGCATTGCTGCTATTTTCATTTCTTTCTCTTAGTAGGTATATAAGCGAATCTATTTCATTAGCAGCTATGCCTTCCATTCCATCACCGGTTTTAAGCTTATTGGGCAATGGAGGTGTACAAGTAATAAGGCTTAGTTTTCCGGTGGCATCTAAACTGTACACTTGTGGTAAATTTTCAGAAACCATCAAAATTTGCTCGCCCAATAGGGTGGTGCCTTCTATTTCAAATACCTCCATTAAAGGGGTATTAGCTTGGCCCAGTAGTTTGGCGGAAGTATCAAGCCAAAAAAGTAGCGGACACCTTTCTGAAGCCAGGAGCAGCCGCCCATTTTTATAGGCCATTCCGGATATACATACCTGGTTTTGTAATGCGGTGGGTAAGGTTAGTAAATGTGTTGTATAAAAAGCAGATTTGCTGTTTTGGGCATTTGTGGGTGGCACTACAAGGGTAGTCATAATATATATAATTAAATAACGCATAAAACAATGTATGGATGAAGAGGAACTAAATTAACAGAAAACGATAGCTTTTCTAAAATCTACGACTTTTTTTAGTGAAAATAAGGTGCAGTTAGTGGCCAAAATATAAGTCTAATAATGCAGTTTCTTGTATATCAACATTTTGTCAATGAGTAGATGATAATTGAAGTGTTTAATTTATTTTTAAAATAGTTTTCTCAGTATTTGGTAGAAAAGCCTTCGCCCCCTACCTTTGCACTCCCAAAAGAAAATTGGGTTTCACACATGTCACAGCGAATCAGAATAAAATTACAGTCTTACGATCATAATTTAGTTGATAAATCGGCTGAAAAAATCGTAAAAACAGTACGTAGTACAGGTGCAGTAGTAACAGGTCCTATTCCTCTTCCTACTCGTAAAAAGATATTTACCGTATTGCGTTCGCCGCACGTTAATAAGAAGAGCCGTGAGCAGTTTCAATTAGCTACTCATAAGCGTTTATTAGATATCTACACTTCTTCTTCAAGAACGGTAGATGCGCTTAGTAAGTTAGACTTACCTAGCGGTGTAGAAGTAGAAATTAAGGCGTAGTACCCTCGGGGTTAATCGTCAATTTTAGTTCTTATATTTTGATTTAAATTTTGCTATCTCTCAATTTCGATTTTATCGAAAGAAAAGAGCTCTGG
The DNA here is from genome assembly GCA_039796695.1 of Bacteroidota bacterium. Classification (GTDB taxonomy): domain Bacteria; phylum Bacteroidota; class Bacteroidia; order Chitinophagales; family Chitinophagaceae; genus JJ008. Next base: position 34,390 of record JBDKJF010000014.1, on the reverse strand, counting down.
CTTTAAACATAAAACAAGCCATTCAGGGTTTGTTTACTACCGGTACTTCCCCAAAAAGGAAAAGGTCGGTGGCAAACGGGGATCGAAGCACCAATAAAACACTATTGTGTTGGAAGGGTAGCATGTCCCAATAACCTTGCAGGCATAAATTGTAAAACAATGAAAGGTATTATTGGGAAAAAAATTGGGATGACAAGCATCTTCGATACCGCCGGCAAGCAAACAGCTTGTACGATTATTGAAGCTGGTCCCTGTGTTGTTACACAGGTTAAAACCAAAGAAACTGATGGTTACAGTGCCCTTCAGTTGTCCTTCGGCGAAAAGAAAGAAAAGAACTCCACAAAAGCCGAAAAAAATCACTTCGCTAAAGCGCAAACCGCTCCTAAGCGCTTCTCTAAAGAATTCAGAGATTTCTCTATAGAAAAAAATATTGGTGAAACTATTACCACCGACATCTTCGCAGAAGGTGAGCAGGTTGAAATTGTAGGTACTACAAAAGGTAAAGGTTTTCAGGGTGTGGTTAAGCGTCATGGATTTCATGGGGTAGGCCAGCAGTCTCACGGTCAGCATGACCGTCAAAGAGCACCCGGTTCATTAGGTAACTCTTCTGATGCCAGCCGTGTAATGAAGGGTATGAAAATGGCCGGCCGTACAGGTGGCGATCGTGTAAAAATGAAAGGACTTAAAGTCGTTAAAATTTTTGCAGACAAAAATTACATTTTGGTAAGTGGATCTGTTCCTGGCCATAATGGTTCTATCGTATTAATTCAGAAATAATGGCAACTGAAACGCTGTTTCGGATAAAATGAATAAAAATGAAATTGGAAGTTTTAAATAAAGAAGGTAAAGCAACGGGCAGGTCGATCGAATTACCAGAAGATATTTTTGGTGCCGAGCCGAATAACCATGTAATTTACCTAGCTGTAAAGCAATATTTAGCCGCACAACGCCAGGGTACGCACAAGGTTAAAACCCGTGCAGAAGTACAAGGTGCTAGCCGCAAACTACATCGCCAAAAAGGTACTGGTGGTAGCCGTAAGGGTAACATACGTAATCCATTATACAAAGGCGGTGGTACTATTTTTGGTCCTAAGCCCCATAAGTATGATATTAAGCTAAACCGTAAGGTAAAAGATCTTGCTAAAATATCTGCCCTTTCTTATAAGGCAAAGGATAATGCTATCATGATTGTAGAAGATATAGCAATGGACGCACCTAAAACCAAGTCATTTGTAGACGTTTTAGGTAAGTTAAACATTGCAGATAAAAAAATCATGTTTATACAGCCTGAACACAACGATAATCTGTATTTGTCTATTCGTAATGTGCCATCTGTATTAGGTGTAATGCTGAGCGATATCAATACTTACGACATTGTTAATTCAGAAGTATTGGTATTAACTGAAAGCGCAGCTAAAATTTTTACAGAAGAACAAATTGAAGCTTAATATCCCCCGATCAGCTCTGGGAAATAATGAGCTTATTAAATGATTTTTAAATAGAAAGAAATGAGACTTTCTGAAGTATTGATAAAACCCATTTTGACAGAAAAAGCCAATGCGCAGCAAGATAAATTGCGTCGCTATGCTTTCAAAGTGGCTAGAAAAGCAAATAAGTTAGAAATTCAAAAAGCAATTGAGAGTTTCTATGGCGTAACAGTTACTGGTGTTAACACATGTGTGGTGCCAGGTAAGGCTAAAAGTCGCTTTACTAAATCTGGAGTTATCTCTGGTAGAAAACCAGCATACAAAAAAGCATATGTAACTGTGGCAGTTGGTGAAAGTATTGATTTGTATTCAAACATTTAATCCCTTCACACCACTAAGCTTAATTAGAATGGCCATCAACCGCCGCGAAGTGTTGGAATAAAAACAAAAGAATAAAAAAAATGGCATTAAGGAAATTTAAACCCATTACAGCAGGTACCCGTTGGAGAATAGGGAATGCTTACGCAGAAATAACTACTAATGTTCCTGAAAAAACGTTAGTGGAACCTAAACCAAGAACAGGTGGACGTAACTCTTCTGGTCACTTATCTATGCGTTATAGAGGTGGTGGACACAAGAAAAAGTATCGTATAATAGATTTTAAAAGAAATAAAGAAGGTGTTGCTACTGTAGAGTCAATTCAGTATGATCCTAATCGTACGGCTTTTATTGCCTTAGTAGTTTACGCTGATGGTGAAAAGCGTTACATCATTTGCCCACAGGGCTTACAAGTAGGTGCCACTGTTGAAAGCGGTCCTAATGTTGCTCCTGAAGTAGGTAATGCACTTCCTATGAAGAATATGCCATTGGGTACTAATGTGCATAACATAGAAATGCAGCCCGGTCAAGGTGGAAAGCTAGCTCGTAGTGCCGGCTCATCTGCACAACTTTCTAATAAAGAAGAAAAGTATGCGGTATTAAAAATGCCAAGTGGTGAGTTACGTAAAGTTTTGGTTAATTGTTATGCTACTGTAGGTGTGGTAAGTAACAGTGATCATAGCTTACAAAGTATGGGTAAAGCTGGACGCAACAGATGGAAAGGTATTAAGCCTAGAAACCGTGGTGTAGCTATGAACCCAGTAGACCATCCGATGGGTGGTGGTGAAGGTAAAGCATCCGGTGGCCAACCTCGTTCAAGAAATGGCCAGTACTCAAGAGGTTTAAAAACTAGAACTAGAGGAAAAGGAAGCGATAAATTAATTATCCAGCGCAAAAACGGAAGCAAACTGTCTAAATAAACAAGAACAAAAAACAAGAAACTGATATCGACATTTTAAGTAGGTTCTTGGAATTTGAAATTTGAAATTTAAAAAATCATGGCTCGTTCAATTAAAAAAGGTCCATATATAGCTACTCACCTCGAAAAAAAGGTATTGGCTATGAATGAAGGAAAAAACAAAAAAGGTGTTATTAAAACGTGGAGCCGTCGCTCTACAATTTCACCAGATTTTGTTGGCCACACATTTGCGGTACATAACGGAAATAAATTTATCCCTGTTTATGTAACTGAATTTATGGTAGGTCATAAGTTAGGTGAATTTGCACCTACCCGCCAGTTCAAAGGACATTCTAAGAAAGACGGTTAATCGTTGTCTTACAAGCAGCGCCCTTGGGCATGTAAGCAAGCAAAAAGATAGGATCATCGCTATGCTGAAAGATTAAAATCAGTCATCATAGTTTAAAGCTAAAATAAAAATGGAAGCAGTAGCTAAATTGAGAAATTATCCCACTTCGCCAAGAAAAATGCGTTTATTGGCCGACCTTATTAGAGGTATGAAGGTAGAAAAAGTATTGGCTGAGCTAGAGCATAACCCTAAGCATCCAGCAGTACCTCTTCGTAAACTCGTTTTAAGTGCCATTAGCAATTGGAAACAAAAAAACGAAGGTGGAGATGAAAGTCAACTTGTGGTAAAAACAATTTTTGTGGATGGTGCACGCACTTTAAAGAGAATGCGCCCTGCTCCACAAGGTCGTGGCTACCGTGTGCGTAAGCGCAGCAACCATGTAACAGTGATTGTTGATACAAAAGAAAATAAAAACTAAACGAATTAATAACCAATAACATGGGTCAAAAAGCAAATCCGATTGGTAATAGATTAGGTATCATCCGTGGATGGGAATCTAACTGGTATGGTGGTAAAAAAGATTTTGCCGTAAAATTGATTGAAGATCACAAAATCAGAACCTACCTAAATGCTCGTATCAACAAAGGTGGCATCTCAAAAATTGTCATCGAGCGTACACTGGGTAAGTTAATAGTAACTATCCATACTTCTAAGCCTGGTATCATCATTGGTAAAGGCGGCGGAGAAGTAGATAGAATTAAAGAAGAATTAAAAAAGCTTACTGGTAAAGAGGATGTTCAAATAAACATTCTTGAAATTCGCCGACCAGAATTAGATGCGATGATTGTGGGCGATACCATTGCTCGTCAAATCGAAAATCGTATCAATTTTAAAAGAGCTACTAAAATGGCCATTGCTTCTGCTTTACGTATGGGTGCAGAGGGTATTAAAATAAAATTAAGTGGTCGTTTAGCAGGTGCTGAAATAGCTCGTAGCGAGGAATTTAAACAAGGTCGTGTACCTCTTCATACTTTCCGTATGGATATTGATTATGCGAATGTGTTTGCACAAACGGTATACGGAAAAATTGGTATTAAAGTATGGATCTGTAAAGGTGAAGTGCTTACCAAAAGAGATTTAAATCCAAACTTTATAGCTGGCGCTAAAAACGAAACTCCAGGTGATAGAAGAGAAGGAGGAAGAGGAAATGATAACCGCGGTGATCGTAGAGATGATAGAAGAGGTGGCGGTGACAGAAGAGGCGGTGGCGATAGAAGAAGTGGTGGCGACAGAAGAGGTTAATATTAGCAAGAATTAAGTACAAAAGTTATTAATCGTTTTGGTGGTTAATTACACACTGAAACTGGTAAATTGAAATAAAATGTTACAACCAAAAAGAACGAAGCACAGGAAAATGCAAAAAGGCCGCATGAAGGGTGATGCCAAAAGAGGTACAACCATTTCATTTGGTACCTATGCTTTGAAAGCATTGGATAGTCATTGGATTACCGATCGTCAAATCGAAGCTGCCCGTCAGGCGCTTACCCGTGAAATGAAAAGGGAAGGTAATGTTTGGATACGCATTTTCCCTGACAAACCTATTACTCGCAAGCCGCTAGAGGTAAGGATGGGTAAGGGTAAAGGTAATCTTGAGTTTTGGGCGGCAGTGGTAAAACCTGGTCGTATTATTTTTGAAATTGATGGTGTAAGTGAGCAGGTAGCAAGAGCTTCTTTAGCACTAGCTGCAGGCAAGTTACCAATCAAAACTAAGTTCATTATGCGCCGTGATTTAGTTACAGCGTAAAATCAATAAATCGTAAAGCGATGTCAAAGAAAGTAGATTTTGTAAAAAGTATTCATGGTATGAACGAGCAGGACTTAAAAGCCCGCATCGAAGAAGATAAGCAAAGATTAAAGAAATTAGAATTTGCACATGCCATTTCACCATTGGAAAATCCAATGTCAATCCGTGGGCTACGCAGAGATATTGCCCGCCTTATGACGGAATTAAAGTTAAAGCAACAGCAAGCATAATAAAGCTATAAAAATGGAAGCAAGAAATTTAAGAAAGACCAGAATAGGTACTGTAACCAGTAATAAAATGACAAAAACTATTACGGTAGCAGTGGAAAGAAAGGTAAAGCACCCTATCTATGGTAAGTTCGTAAAAAAGACAACCAAATTCCATGCGCACGACGAAAAAAACGAGTGCAGCATAGGTGATGTGGTGAAGATTATGGAAACACGTCCGCTTAGTAAAACAAAGCGTTGGAGACTGGTGGAAGTGGTAGAAAAGGTTAAGTAAGAAAGCGACAGGCGCAAAGCAAAAGCCAAAAAGCTGTTGCATAAATTTAAAATAGATTCTTATTAATTGCTAAAAGCTTGCATAATGCAGCGGATAGCTAAAAGCTAATAAAAATGATTCAGCAAGAAAGCCGGTTAAATGTAGCGGACAACAGTGGTGCCAAAGAGGTGCTTTGTATCCGTGTACTAGGCAATAGCGGACAGCGTTATGCAAGAATTGGAGACAAAATTGTAGTAACCGTAAAAGATGCTATACCAGCTGGTGGTATCAAAAAAGGTACCGTAGCCAAGGCGGTAATAGTTCGTACTACTAACAAGCTACGTCGTAAAGATGGTTCATATATCCGTTTTGATGACAATGCAGTGGTAATTCTAAACCAAGCAGATGAGCCAAGAGGTACTCGTATTTTTGGTCCAGTTGCCAGAGAACTTCGTGACAAGGGATATATGAAAATTGTATCACTAGCACCAGAAGTACTATAATTAGATTTAATAGGGGAAACCCATAATGATAAAGAACATGAAAGCAAGATTCAAACCAAAGTTTAAAATCAAGAAAGGTGATAACGTTGTTGTAATTAGCGGCGATGATAAAGATTTGACTAAGCCCCGCTTGGTAAAAGAGGTGTTGATTGAAAAATCAAAAGTAGTAGTGGAGGGTGTAAATATCATCACCAAGCATACCAAACCTTCGGCTCAAAATACGAAGGGTGGTATTGTAAAAAAAGAAGCACCTATTCATATTAGTAATGTTATGCTTTGGGATGCCACAGCTAAAGCCCCTTCAAAAGTAAAAAGAGAACGTGTAGAAGGTAAGGGTGTAAGAATATTAAAGAAATCTGGCAGCAAACTGTAATAGGTTATCTATTAAATAAGAAATTATCATGAGTACGAAAACATATACCCCAAGATTAGCAGATAAATACAAAAAAGATGTAGTACCTGCTCTTGTAAAAAAATTCAGTTATTCCACTGTTATGCAGGCTCCCAAATTGGAGAAAATCTGCTTAAACCGTGGTGTTAATGGTGCCGTTTCTGACAAAAAAATGATCGATATAGCTATTGATGAGCTTACCATGATCACCGGGCAGAAAGCAGTAGCCACCATGTCTAAAAAAGACATCTCAAACTTTAAACTACGTAAAAACATGCCAATCGGCGCCCGTGTAACTTTACGTGGTGATAAAATGTTTGAATTCTTAGATCGATTAATTGCAGTAGCACTTCCTCGTGTAAGAGATTTTAAAGGGGTAAGTGAGAAGGCTTTTGATGGTAGAGGTAATTATACACTAGGTGTTACAGAACAAATCATTTTCCCGGAAATAGATATCGATAAAGTTTCTAAAATTACGGGTATGGATATTACTTTCGTAACTACTGCCAATACAGATGAGGAAGCATATGAGTTATTGAAAGAATTAGGAATGCCTTTTAAGAATGCAAAAAATAACGCTAACTAAAAAAGTAAAATAAAACTATGGCTAAAAGTTCAGTCAAAGCCAGGCAAAGAAAAAGAGAGAGATTGGTTGCCCAGCATGCCGCAAAAAGAGAAGAATTAAAAAAAGCTGGCGATTTAAAAGCTCTTGATGAAATGCCAAGAAATTCTTCAGCAGTAAGGTTGAAGAACCGTTGCCAACTTACAGGCCGTCCAAAAGGATATGTGCGTTATTTCGGTATATCCAGGGTGGCACTTAGAGATATGGCCCTGAATGGCAAAATACCAGGATTGAAAAAAGCAAGCTGGTAATAATTTAATTTTTAAACTAAACTTATCCAATTATCTCGTCTTGGACGAGACGTAGGAGGGCAATAATATGGTAACAGATCCTATAGCAGATTTTTTGACAAGAATCCGTAATGCGCAAATGGCCGGCCACCGTGTGGTGGATATCCCAGCATCTAATATTAAAAAAAGGATGACTGAAATTTTATATAACCAAGGTTATATATTGAAGTACAAGTTTGAAGATGATAACAAGCAAGGCATTATTAAAATAGCCTTAAAATATGATCCTTCAACAAAGCAGCCCGCTATTCAAAGTATGGAGCGAGTAAGCCGTCCAGGTTTACGCCAGTATGCTAAGCCAGGCGATATTCGTCGAGTAAAAAGTGGTTTGGGTGTTGCCATAGTTTCTACATCAAAAGGTGTAATGACAGACAAAGAAGCGAAAGCAAACAATGTAGGTGGTGAGGTACTTTGTTACATTTACTAAGCAGTATTAAAAAGTTATCAATACATTAAGCTGAAACTATACTAAGCTGATCGGTTGATGGCATTAACTAACAATAATAAATCTTAATTAAGATGTCACGTATAGGAAAAAAATCAATTGTAATACCAGAAGGAGTTTCTGTAACTGTAGGCGGCGATAATGTTGTAACAGTTAAAGGAAAAAAAGGCGAGTTAAAGCAAGCGATAGATAGAGATATTACAGTTGAAATAAAAGATGGTCAAATTTCATTTGCCCGTCCTACGGATCAAATTCGTCATAGAGCACTTCATGGTTTGTATCGTTCATTAGTAGCAAACCTTGTGAAAGGTGTTACCGATGGCTACGAGAGAAAATTAGAATTAATAGGTGTAGGTTTTAAAGCTGCGAATCAGGGAAATGTGTTGGATTTGGCTTTAGGCTATTCTCACAATATCATTTTTGAAATACCTAAGGAATTAAAAGTTGCTACAGCACAGGAAAAAGGTCAAAACCCTATAATTACATTAGAGGGGATTGATAAGCAGTTAATAGGTCAAGTAGCGGCAAAACTTCGTAGCCTTCGTAAGCCTGAGCCATACAAAGGTAAAGGTGTGCGTTATGTGGGTGAAGTGGTTCGTAAAAAAGCTGGTAAAGCAGCTGGTAAATAAAAATACATCACTTTAGCATAGTGGGGTAATTAAACAAATTAGTCATTGAATCCTGGCAGCATCAGGATTGTAAATAATAACGAGATGAACGGACAAGTTAAAACACAGAGAAGACAAAATATTCGCTACCGTATCCGCAAAAAGGTTAGCGGAAGCAATACTCGCCCTAGATTATCTGTTTACAGAAGTAATGCAGATATCTATGCACAATTAATAGATGATGCAAACGGTGTAACGTTAGCAGCGGCTTCTTCAAGAGATAAAGATATTGCCGCACAAAAAGTAACCAAAGGCGAAAAAAGCAAGCTAGTAGGTGGTACCATTGCCCGCAAAGCAGCTGAGTTAGGTATAAAAGAAGTAAACTTTGATCGTGGTGGTTATTTATACCATGGCAGAGTAAAATCAGTAGCCGATGGTGCAAGAGAAGGCGGTCTTCAGTTTTAATTTAACGAATAGAATAACTTTTAATAGTATATAAATGTCAAAGCTTAACGTAAACAGGGTAAAAGCAGGCGACCTTGAATTGAAAGATAAAGTAGTTGCTATCAACCGTGTAGTAAAAACAACAAAAGGCGGCCGTGCCTTCAGTTTTTCTGCCTTGGTTGTGGTAGGAAATGAAAATGGTATTGTGGGTCATGGTCTTGGAAAAGCAAAGGAAGTACAAGAAGCCATCACTAAAGGAATTGAAGATGCAAAAAAGAATCTTATTAAAGTTCCAGTAATGAAAGGAACAATTCCGCACGACCAATTGGCTAAAGAAGGTGCTGCTAAAGTATTGATTAAGCCAGCTGCACATGGTACAGGTGTAATTGCCGGAGGTTCTATGAGAGCTGTATTAGAAAGCGCCGGTGTTACAGACGTTTTGGCTAAATCTTTAGGATCTGCAAATCCACATAATGTGGTAAAAGCTACCTTTAAAGCGTTAGCAATGCTACGTGAGCCTATTCAAGTAGCAAAAACCAGAACTTTGGGACTAAAAAAAGTATTTAACGGATAAAAAAAAGGTGAAAAGAGAAAGGGCATAAGCCTAAAAGCCTTCTCCTTTACCCTTATAACCTACACTTTAAAAGATGAAAAAGATAAAAATAACATTAGTAAAAAGCCCCATTGACAGGCCAGAACGTCAAAAGCTTACGATACAAGCTTTAGGGTTGAATAAAACTAATTCTTCAAAAGAAGTAGAAGCTACGCCACAAATTTTGGGTATGGTACGTAAAGTAACTCACCTGGTGAAAGTAGAAGAAGCTTAATCAAAAAGAATAAAGCTGTTTAAAATCCCAAACAATCAGACTGATTGCTATTTGGGATTTTGCATTTGAAAATATTTATTATTTAAAAGCGAGCCCCAATGCTTTTGGGGCGCTGAGTTAAAAAAAAAGCAATATGAAACTACACGAATTAAAACCTGCAAAAGGTGCAACGCACAAAACAAAACGTATAGGCCGTGGAGATGGATCGGGGCATGGTGGTACATCTACAAAAGGTACAAAAGGTGGACAAAGCCGCGCCGGTTATAAAAGCAAAATGGCGCATGAAGGTGGCCAGATGCCTATTCAACGCCGTGTGCCTAAAAGAGGATTTAAAAATCCACATAGAGTAGAATACACTGTATTTAACTTAGCGCAAATAGAGCAATTAGCAGAAAAGTATAATATTACAGAAGTAAGTTTAGAAAACTTATACATTAACGGACTGATAAACCAAACAGCTCTTGTAAAAATTTTAGGTAATGGCGAAATTAAAGCCAAACTTGCCTTTAAAGTAAATGCAGTAAGTGCAAAAGCAAAAGCTGCCATAGAAGCTGCTGGCGGATCGGTGGAGATAGTTAAGTAATTTCACTAAATTGCAACGATGTACACAAAGTACATCGTTTATTCATTGCCGCATGTTTTGCCTGCGGTAAGTTTTAGAAGACTTAAATTTAAAATTCCCCGTGAAGAAATTTATACAGACACTTAAGAATATTTGGAGTATCGATGAGCTGAAGTCAAAAATCATTTTTACGCTCATACTTACTTTTATCTACATCGTAGGTACCCATATTGTATTGCCCGGTATTAATCCTTCTGCATTAAGTGATAAGCAGCAGTCGGATGGTATATTAGGTTTAATCAATTCTTTCTCTGGTGGTGCTTTTGATAAAGCATCCATTTTTGCCCTTGGCATCATGCCTTATATTTCTGCATCAATCTTTATGCAGTTAATGACGGTACTAGTGCCTACTTTCCAAAAAATGCAAAAGGATGGCGAAAACGGTAGAAAGAAAATTAATCAGTATACTCGTTATTTAACAGTGGCAGTAGCCGGTTTGCAAGCGTTTGCTTACTATGGTTACTTAACTAATTTACACAAACAAACACCCGGCGGCATTATCTATCCTGGGTTTCCATTCTTATTAACTACAATTGTAGTTTTAACAGCCGGTACATTATTTGTAATGTGGTTGGGCGAAAAAATTACAGACAAAGGGTTAGGAAATGGTACTTCTTTAATCATTATGATTGGTATACTTACTCGCCTGCCTGCCGCATTTTTGGGAGAGTTAAGTTTAAAAACAGTAAAGAATAGTGGCATACTAGTTTTCATTATTGAAATAGCTGTGTTAATTGCCATTGTAATGGGTTGTATTTTATTAATACAAGGGGTTAGAAAAATTCCAGTTAACTACGCAAAACAAATTGTTGGTAACAGACAGTTTGGAGGTGCTCGACAATTTCTTCCGTTAAAAGTAAATGGTGCAGGGGTAATGCCTATCATATTTGCGCAGGCCATCATTTTTATACCAACGCTATTTACGTTAGGAAATACTGGAAGTAAATTATCTGAAGCTTTTACGGATCATCGTAGTTTATGGTACATGCTTATTTACTCTGTAGTAGTAATTGGTTTTACCTTTTTATACACTGCATTAATTTTTAATCCAAAGCAAATAGCAGATAATTTAAAGCAAAACAATGGCTTTATTCCTGGCGTAAAGCCTGGGCAAGCTACGGCAGATTATATTGGTAGCATTATGGATAAAATTACTTTGCCTGGGGCCATCTTATTAGCCTTGGTGGGTATTTTACCTGGTATTGCGCATCGATTAGGTGTATCACAAGAATTTTCAACTTTCTTTGGCGGTACCTCTTTATTAATTATGGTAGGCGTTATTTTAGATACTTTACAACAAATAGAAACGCAATTAATGATGCGTAACTATGATACATTAATGAAAAGTGGTAGAATACAAGGTCGCCAAACGGCCTCTGCTATACAGATGTAATTATTAATCTTTTTATAAAACCCTGCCTATTGGCGGGGTTTGTTTTTTTTGGGATATTTGCAAAGCTATGATGATACTGAAAACAAATTCTCAAGTAGAAGAAATGAGAAAAAGTGCTTTGTTGGTAAGCAAAACGTTGGCACAGGTAGCCACTACGCTTCGACCCGGCATAAGCACTTTATCTATTGATAAAATGATTGGCACTTTTATTCAAGATCATCAAGCTGTACCTACCTTTTTAAACTATCATGGTTATAGATTTAACTCCTGCATTTCGGTAAACGATGTTGTAGTACACGGCTTGCCTTCTAATGAAGAATTAAAGGAAGGTGACATCGTAGCAATTGATATTGGCGTTACCCTAAACGGATGGGTGGGCGACCATGCGTACACTTTTGCTATTGGCGATCCTGGTGAAGATGTGATGCGATTAATTAAGATAACAAAGGAATCGCTATACAAGGGTATTGAAAAGGCTATCGTGGGTAATTATGTGGGTGATATAGCCTATGCTATACAGGAACATACGGAACGTAAAAATGGATATGGAGCGGTTAGAGATTTAGTAGGTCATGGCCTGGGGCGAAACTTGCATGAAGATCCGCAGGTACCTAACTACGGTAAAAGAGGAAGTGGAAAAAAACTTAAAGAAGGATTAGTATTGGCCATCGAACCTATGATTAATATGGGAAAAAAAGATGTGTTTACCGAAGAGGATGGATGGACTGTAAGAACCAAAGATGGTACCCCTTCGGTGCATTTTGAGCATGATGTATGTGTGCGAAAAGGTAAAGCGGATATACTCTCTGATTATTCACCTATTGAAAAAGCAGAGGATGAAAATCCGCATCTTTTTACAGCGGCTAAAGTATCCTGTATTTAGGTTCTACTCTTTTATCCATCCATATTTCTTGCGGGCTAATGTAGGTGTCATTCATTTGAAATAGAATACCGGCTTTTGCAAATGCATCCCTCACTAGTTCCGAACAGATGTAGTTTTTGTTTTTTTCTCTTTTACCGATACGGAATAGGATACGTGTCATTATTCGTATAATTTCATAGTTATCATATGGCCTACACAACTCATCTAATCCAAAACTAACTGCTTTGTTAAGGTTTTCTTTTTCTAAATCTTGGCAAAGTTTGGCTATTACAATTTGTCCTTTATAAGGCCTGTTTTTTTTATAATTTCTCAAATATTTTGAAAGCGGAATTAGTCTTATACCAATACGTGGCTCGGCCTCCAGTACCATTACCCGTTTTAATTCTTCATCCACATAAACTATAGCCACATGGCTCCAGGCACTTTTGGTTAGCTTCTGAATAATGCCAGAAAAAAGATAACTACCAGAGCTAAAAAACAAGTAACCTGTTTTAAGATGCTCTCTTATTTTATCGTAGGAAATTACGGGTAAATCTTTTATTTGCTTCTTTGTTATAGGTGTGGCCATAATTAAGCGAACTTAATAAAAATTAAAGTTTCTTTGTAGTAAACCTTTCATCATTTGAAACATCTAGTAGTAATAGGCGGGGGAGCCGCTGGTTTTTTCTGTGCTATAAATGCCGCCCAACAAACGGCTAAGCTAAGGGTAACTATTGTAGAAAAATCAACAAAAGTATTAGCTAAAGTAAAAGTGAGTGGTGGCGGGCGGTGTAATGTTACGCATGCTTGTTTTGATGTAAACGAAATGGCCAAGCGCTATCCTAGAGGGCAACATTTTGTAAAAAAAGCATTTCATCATTTTTTTACTACCGATACCATTGAATGGTTTAAAAAGCGAGGAGTAGCATTAAAGGCAGAAGCAGATGGAAGAATGTTTCCGATTACAAACTCCTCTCAAACCATTATCGATTGTTTACTTAAAGAGGCGTCAAAGTTTGAGGTGGATGTTAAAATGAAGACGGAGGTTAAAAGTATAAGCATCGAAGAAAACGGTTTTTTTTCTCTTAACCTTGCCAATGGTGAAGCCCTAATGGCCGATTGCGTTTGCGTAGCTGCTGGGGGATTTCCAAAAATTGACATGTTTAATTGGTTAATGAGTACTAGCCATACAATAGAAACGCCTGTTCCATCTTTGTTTACTTTCAATTTACCTGCTCATCCTATCACTGCATTGATGGGAGTAGTAGCCACTAATGCCACTATAAAAATTGTGGGAACGAAGTTGCAACAGCAGGGCCCTATACTTGTAACGCATTGGGGACTTAGTGGCCCCGCCGTTTTAAAATTAAGCGCCTATGCAGCTAGGGAATTAAGTAAGCAAGACTGGCAGTTTACCATTTTAATAAATTGGCTTTCTACGTTTACAGAAGAGTCTCTTAAAGTTTTTTTGCAGGAACAAAGATTGAAGTCGCCCGCAAGTAAAGTGTTGTCCAAAATTAATGTGGAAATTCCCCACCGGCTGTGGGAGTATTTGGCAAAGCAGGCCGGTGTAACAGAAGGTATGCGATGGGCGGATTTGCCTGCCAGCATTCAAAACAAGTGGGTGAAAAACATATGTGCTTTTGAATGTACCGTAAAAGGCAAAACTACTTTTAAAGAAGAGTTTGTAACCGCGGGGGGCATTGCCTTAAGCGAAATAGACCCCCATACTATGATGAGCCGTAAAATACCACAGCTTTACTTTGCCGGCGAGATAATGGATGTAGATGGAATTACTGGTGGCTTTAATTTTCAGCATGCTTGGACGAGTGGTTGGATAGCAGCAAAAAGTATATGCCAACATGTAAATGATATGCGTAAGTAATCCTCAATATTCTTTTATAACATTGTATAACGTACCTCGTTCTACTGGTTTTCGTCGTACTTGTTTAATTAAAGTAACTAACTCCTCGGTGGTCATATTAGGACTTTGTTCTTCGGCCCCGGCCATGCTGTATATTTTAGTGGTATCATCAATAGTGCCATCAATATCATCCACCCCAAAGGAAAGAGAAAGTTGTGCATGCTGCCTACCAAGCATGGGCCAGTAAGCTTTTACGTGCGGAAAATTATCTAAGTAAATTCGGGCAATAGCATAAAGGCGCATATCCTCCACATGGGTACTTTCTACAATATGGCTCATATCATTATCGCCATTTCTAAATTTAAGGGGAATGAATGTGTTAAAACCATTTGTTTGATCTTGTAGGTTTCGCAGGCGGCGCATATGGTCTATTCGGTGTTCGTATTTTTCGATGTGTCCATACAGCATTGTAGCATTAGAATGCAATCCTAAACGGTGCGCTGTTGCATGTATCTTAAGCCAGCCTTCACCATCCACTTTATCGGCACAAATTTTTTCTCTTATTTCGGGGTGAAAAATTTCGGCACCGCCTCCAGGAATAGAATTTAAACCAGCTTCAATCAAAAACTTTAAGCCATCCTCTACACTTACTTTTGCTTTGCGAAACATATAATCGTACTCCACCGCTGTAAAGGCTTTAATGTGTAAATCGGGTCGATGGGATTTGATGGCCTTTAATAAGTCGGCAAAGAATTGTAAATCCATTTTGGGGTGTACTCCGCCTACAATATGTACTTCCGTTACTGGCTGATGGTCGTATTTTTTTACAATGTGCAGCATTTGGTCAATGCTTAACTCCCAACCTTCCTCTCGTTTTGCATATAACTTACTGTAGCTGCAGAAATTGCAACTAAATACACATACGTTGGTGGGTTCTATATGAAAATTACGATTAAAAAAAACGGTATCGCCATGTAGTTGTTCTTTTACAAAATTAGCTAGGCTGCCTACAAATCCTAGGCTACCTTTTTCGAAGAGTAATAAACAGTCATTATCGCTAATGCGGATACCATTTTTTACTTTATCGGCAATGGCTTGTAATTGGGTACTAACTTCTTGTGTACTTGTCATACGGTAATAACAATTAAGAGGCCACAAAGTTAAGCAGGAGTGGGGTGCTTTTTTGAATAAAATGGCTACGTGTAAAAAATCCTTATCTTCCCTTTTCATAAAATTTGGTATATGAATTTACGATTGCGATTAACAGCCCTTAGCTTTTTGCAGTTTTTTGTATGGGGTATATGGCTTATTTCTTTGGGTGGATATATGTTTGTAAACTTTGGAAACGAGCTAAATATTGGCTTTAAAATAGGGAATACGTATGGTACGATGGGCTGGGCATCATTGTTTATGCCGGCGCTGATGGGGATATTGGCAGATAAATATTTACGAGCAGAAATTGTATTGGGTATTTGCCATATTTTGGGAGGGGCCGCCTTGTACTATGCAAGCACTGTTACGAATGCGGGAGATATGTATTGGGCGATTTTTATGGTAAGCTGTTTTTACATGCCTACTATTGCGTTGAGTAATTCTGTGTCTTACAGTTTGTTGAGTAAAGGTGATTATGATATCCAAAAATCTTTTGCACCTATTAGGGTTTGGGGTACTGTGGGGTTTATTGTAGCAGAATGGGCTGTTGATTTACTAGGATGGACATTAAATAATAATCAGTTTTATTTTGCCGCCGCTGCAGGTTTATGCACTGGCTTGTATTGTTTTACATTGCCTCCCGTAGCCATAAATAAATCAACAGAACGAAAGTCATTTGCCAGTCGCTTAGGGTTGGATGCTTTTCAGTTATTTAAAAGTGCTACCATGGCAAAGTTTTTTTTATTTGCTATGTTTTTAGGGGCAGCATTACAAATTACCAATATGTTTGGCAATCCGTTCCTAGGTGATTTCGGAAAAATACCTGAGTACGCCGATAGTTTTGCAGTAAAACATAGCAATATCCTTATCTCATTATCACAAATTTCAGAGTGCTTATTCATATTGGCTATTCCTTTTTTCTTAAAAAGGTTTGGAATAAAACAGGTAATGTTTATTAGTATGATTGCTTGGGTTCTTCGATTTGGGTTGTTTGGTGTTGGCAATCCCGGTAGTGGCTTGTGGTTATTATTATTATCTATGATTGTGTATGGAATGGCATTCGATTTCTTCAATATTTCGGGTTCGTTATTTGTAGATAAAGAAGCGAAACCAGAAATAAGAGCCAGTGCGCAGGGTTTATTTATGTTGATGACAAACGGGCTTGGTGCTATACTAGGCGGAATATTTGCAGGAAAAGTAGTGGATTATTTTACCGATGGTAGTGGTAATAAAGATTGGCAAAACATTTGGTTTACGTTTGCGGGTTATGCGTTAGTTATAGCTGTTTTGTTTTTAGCTATGTTTAAGTATAAACATAATCCTAACGATGTAAAACACATTCCACACTAACAAAGATATTTTTCATACAAAAAAATCCCGTCTCGGAAAATACGAAGACGGGATTTTTAGTTTTATAATGTAAAGCTTAAATATGCGCTTCAATTTTTTTTACAAAATTTGATTTAGGTTGCGCACCTACTAACTTGTCTATTACTTCGCCATTTTTAATAAATAGAATTGCAGGGATGGATGTGATACCATAGTTCATAGAAACTTCTGGGTTGTTATCAACATTTAGTTTGCCTACGTTTACTTTACCCTCGTACTCTTTACTTAATTCTTCAATTACCGGGCCTATTGCTCGGCAAGGGCCACACCACTCTGCCCAAAAGTCAACCACGGTTAGTTTATCAGAAGCCAAAACATCGGTTTGAAAATTGGAGTCTGTAAATTCTTTTGCCATTGTATAAAATTTTAATGTTTGATTATTTTTCCTTCAAAAGACTGAAGTGGGAGGACAAATTTAAGGCCAATCCCACTATCATGCGGCGTTGTCGTGTATTTGTGCAAAACTTGTCTATGCGGTTGAAAATATGTCAGTTTAAGTATTAATTGTTGATCAAAATCATCATTTAATTTATTAAATAGTAACCACCTGCACTTCTAAAGCAGGCTTGGATGATAAAAATTCAATCATTTCTTCATTCATTTCAAATCCGCTTTGCGATTTAACAAGGCTAATTTTTGTTTTATTTTTTGGCTCGGATAACACAAATTTTAAATTGGTTCTGCCGGGATGTTGTTTTAAATTCTTTTCTACAAAATGAACGACTTCTGCTGTAATATATTGTGGGTGTGTTTCAATAATTACTTGTTTGGTTAATAGCTTTTTCATTGTTTCTGCTAAGGAAACGGAATTTATTTTTAACTCCCACGCATCTTGATTATAACGTTGTTTTAGGTAACCGGTAATTAATACCGTAGTGCCTTGTTGTAACAGTGGGGTTAGGCGCAGATAATCTTCGCTAAACAAAGGGAATTCGGTTTTGCCAGAATAATCTTCTATGGTAAAACTGCCGTATTTATTCCCGCTTTTAGCAATACGATGTTGTGCGCCGGTAACTAATGCCACAAATCGAAAAGTACGACCAGGGTTTGATTGTAGTTTGATAGCTTCTTTAAAGTCATTAAAATCGGCAATGTTGGTTATGCCATAATGTTTCATTTCAAATTTATAATTATCAAGTGGGTGGCCACTTAAAAAAATGCCGGCTACTTCTTTTTCATGCTCTAATTGTACTGTTAATGGCCAAGGGGAACAGTCGGGTATACGTGGTGGTGGTATTTCCATGCTCATTGGCAAATCGCCAAATAAAGTATTGGCGGTGCTAGCTGTTTGTGTGCCCATTACCTGGCCGTATTTAATAATTTTTTCTAATCCATTCATTGTTTCACCTTCGGGCACTGAAAAAAATTGGGCTCTGTGGTGCTCTGTAAAACATTCAAAACTGCCTGCATACGCAAGGCTTTCGAGTGTTTTTTTATTAACCGTTCGTTGATTAATTCTTTTTATAAAATCAAATACATTAGTAAATGAACCTTTTTTATCTCTCTCTTCGATGATGCTTTCTACGGCTGCCTCGCCTACACCTTTTAACCCGCCTAATCCAAACCGTATTTCGCCTTTATGATTTACGGCAAACCCTTTTAATGATTCATTAATATCTGGCCCCAATACTTTTATATTCATTCGCTTACACTCCTCCATAAAGAAGGTTATTTTTTCAATACTTCCGGCGTTATTTAGAACTGCCGCCATATACTCCGAGGGGTAGTGGGCTTTTAAATAGGCGGTTTGATAGGCTAGGTAAGCATAACAGGTGGAGTGGGATTTATTAAAAGCATATTCAGCAAAGGCCTCCCAGTCTGTCCATATTTTTTCTAATTTATCTTCAGGTATTGATTTTTTGGTTGCGCCTTCTATAAACTGGGCTTTCATTTTGTCCAGTATATCTTTTTGTTTTTTACCCATTGCTTTGCGAAGCACATCTGCATCACCTTTGCTAAAGCCCGCTAATTTTTGTGCTAGCAGCATTACTTGTTCTTGGTACACGGTAATACCGTAGGTTTCCTGTAAGTATTCTTCCATTTCTGGTACGTCGTAAGCTATACTAGCACGGCCGTGCTTTCTTTCAATGTATTCAGGAATGTACGCTATTGGGCCGGGGCGGTATAAGGCATTCATGGCAATTAAATCGCCAATTTTATCGGGCTTTAAATCTCGCAAATATTTTTGCATACCCGGGCTTTCAAACTGAAAAGTACCAATGGTAGCACTTTGTTGGTACAGTTGAAAGGTTTTTTCATCATCGAAGGGAATTTTTTCTAGGTTTATGCTTACGCCATGATTTAATTTTATTAGCGCTAATGCATTTTTTAGAATGGTTAATGTTCTTAAACCCAAAATATCCATCTTAATTACGCCGGCACCTTCTATATCATTACCTTCTATTTGCGTAAGCCACATGGGCGACTCTTTAGAGGTGGCAATGGGAATCATTTCCATCAAATCTTTTGGAGCAATGATGATGCCTGCTGGATGTATGCCGGTATTGCGAACCGATCCTTCTAATCGTTCTGCCTCGTGCAGCACTTTACTTAAAATAGAATTTTTGTCATTATAGATTTCACGAATTTTTTTTACATTTTCAATATCATCGTTACTTAATGTTTCTTTTTCTTCCAACGATTCTTCTCCGTCTTTGATTTTTAATGGGGCGTGTAAAACTCGGCGTAATTTGGTGCCTGAGCGGTCGGGTATTAGTTTGGTTAAAGCACGGCTTTCGGGCAATGGCACATCCATTACTCTTGCTACATCGGCAATACTAGATTTGGCGGCCATTGTACCATAGGTAATAATTTGTGCTACTTGGTTTTTACCATATTTTTCTACAACATAGTCAATTACTTTTTGTCTTCCTTCATCATCAAAGTCTGTATCTATATCCGGCATCGATTTACGGTCGGGGTTTAGAAACCGCTCAAAAAGTAAATTATATTTTATAGGATCAATATTAGTAATGCCAATACAATAGGCCACCACCGAACCAGCAGCAGAGCCACGGCCTGGGCCAATGAATACACCTTTGTCTCTACCGGCTTTAATAAAATCGCTTACAATTAAAAAATAACCGGCAAAGCCCATTGTTTTGATTGTAAAAAGTTCAAACTCTAATCGTTCTATTATTTCATCTGTAAGTTGATGGTAGCGGGCTGCGGCTCCTTCGTATGTAAGATGTTTTAAAAATTCCCATTGATTTTGCGATTCGGCAGTAACTGTAAATTTTCCTATGGTTTCATCTTTGGTATGAATTTGAAACCGCTTATCGATGGGAAAGTTAGGGAGTAAAATATCTCTGGTAAGATTTAATTGCTCTACTTTGGCTACAATTTCATTGGTATTATCAATTGCTTCTGGCAGGTCATGAAAGACCTTCGTCATTTCTTGTGTGGTTTTTAAGAAAAATTGATCGTTCGGGAAAGCAAAACGTTTGCCTTTTACATTTGCATCATCTTCTGCAAAATCACGAAGGGCAGGGGTGGTTATTTTTTCGCCGGTATTAATGCAAAGTAAAATGTCATGTGCATTAAAATCTTCTTGTTCCACATAATGCGAGTCGTTACTCGCAATAATTTTTACGTTGTATTTTCTGGCCAGTTTAATCAATACTTCATTTACTTTATCCTGCTCTGCCATGCCATGTCGCTGTAGCTCTACATAATAATCCTGCTGAAAAATATTGAGCCACCATTTAAATTCGTTTTCGCCATCCTCTTCGCCTTTTTTTAAAATAGCCTGCGGCACAGCAGCCCCTAGGCAGCAGGTAGTAGCTATTAACCCTTCATGATATTTAAGAATTAATTCTTTATCTATTCTAGGGTATTTACTATACATACCTTCTGTAAAACCCAAGGAAGTTAACTTTATTAAGTTCTTATAGCCTATTTCGTTTTTGGCTAATAAAATTTGGTGCTGTCTTTTATCTTTCAGCTCTTTTGTAAACGTTTTTTGATGGCGATTTTCTGTTACATAAAACTCGCAACCTACCACCGGTTTAACTTTTAGCGATCCATCGTCATTTTTATGTTTGTAGGCTTCGGCAACAAATTCAAAAGCGCCAAACAT
Organism: Bacteroidota bacterium; assembly: GCA_039796695.1. Taxonomy (GTDB): domain Bacteria; phylum Bacteroidota; class Bacteroidia; order Chitinophagales; family Chitinophagaceae; genus JJ008. Next base: position 13,564 of record JBDKJF010000014.1, on the reverse strand, counting down.
ATTACCGTGATCGCTTATGGCTAGGGCGGGCATACCATCTTTAATAGCTTTTTTATACAGGTTTTGTATAGAAGCCGCTCCATCTAAAAGGGAGTACTGCGTATGAACATGCAGGTGAGAGAATTTCATTTTTTTTGCTCACGAATGATAAGCGTGGGAAAGATGAACACAGTATATTCGTCGAAGGCGAATTTATAGATAAGTATTCTCCTTTCTACCTTAGCATTTACTTTTTATCGTTATCAAATGTTTTTATCCAAATCTTTAGCCGCTTGCCAAAGTTTAATAGTAAGCCAACCTATAAATTGATGGCTTTAAGATTATTTGTCTATTGAACTTCATTTACATTTTTTAATGTTCAATAGCTTTTAATTTAACTGCCACAATGTTTTCTACAATTAGATTAGCCTAATAGTTGCCTACATGGTGACCGTAATAGTGTACGGCTATATTTTCTCCTTTCAAGCGTTATTGTTTTCATTGAAGTTAAATCAATGTAAAGTGCTTTTAGGTACACTTTTCCAAAAAGCCGTAGCCTAACGCTTTAAAAACGTTATAGAATATTTCAATAATTTTACGATGATATCGGTACGTTTCATTTTTAGGATTAGGCTTGATTTGCTACGAAGAAAAAAGTCAAAGCTCATCCCTCGATTCGTATCATCCGGTTGTAAAAAATTATTTCTTCTTAAAACTATAAATACTAATAGATCCGCTGGCATAGCTGCACACCCATGCTTCTAGTTTGTCGTTATTTTCAAATACATCTACACCTACAGGATGGCCGCCGCAAGGCAAAGATGCTACTTTCTCAAAGTTGTCGGAGTTGATTTTGTACACATCCACATAATCGCTGCTGTAGCAGGTAACGAAAATGAATTTGTGATTTTTAGAAAGTACAATCGTTCTGGGCTGGGCATGCGTTTTAGTGGTAAATAAAGATTTGCCAGAGGCGGCATCTAAGCAGGCAATAGTGCCTAAACTGTTGTATGACACAAAAATATGCCCGCTAGTATCCATTACCACATGGCGTGGGCTACTCCATACATTTAATACACTGTCTTGTTTCCACGTATTGTTATCTACTCGTACTATACTAGCACCGCCCATAATAGCGATGTATGATTTTTTGTTTTTATCATCCACTACTATACCACGGGGTATAGCGGTTACGGGTATTGTGCTTATCACTTTTCCGTAAGGCATTTTGGTTTCATCCATTTCTAACACACTATTGTTTCGACTATGCCAGTTGCTAACTAATAAATGTTTACTATCGGCTGTTCTAGAAATTACTTTAGGTGTCTTGCCCGTTTCTATCAACGGTACTCTAAACGAATCTTTTTTTGATATGCCTGGATAAATAACGGTAACCGGTTTTGTTTTTTGATTGGCGGTGGTTACAGCATTGTTTTTAGAAAAATCATTTACCCAAATGGGTACAATGCCATCGGCATTATGTAGGCTTACCCACAATATTTTATCATCATGACTAAAGCAGGCTTCTACTGGCTTTTCTTCAAAAGACGCAATGGGACGGCTTTTGGTATAATCCCACCCCATGCCACGGGTAGGTGTAAATTTAAACTCCTTAGTAAGTTTTCTACTAGCCTGATCAAATTCATATACACTCATTCCTTCTAAATTCATTGCATATAGTTTGGTACCTGCAGCATTAAAAAGAACGGATTTAGTACCCCCTGCGGCAGTTAGCACTTCTTTTTTATCAAACTCGATATTGGCATAAGGCTTTAGTAACGGTATTATTGGTGTGCTATCTGTGGTGGCTACGGCTTTTGCTACAACCTCGGTAGGGGTAGGTTTAGTATTGGCAGCGCTTTGACAACCAGCGGCTAAAACATAAAGGGTAAGAAGTGACAAAACTGTTTGCATGTAATTGTATTAAAGCTCAATAATAGGAAAATATTAGCAGCTGACCATGTATTGATTTATCTCAATATTAACATATTGAAAAATTGTAATTAACTTATTTACAATGTTTTATAAGATGGCAATTTTGAGTAGTTAAATTCGTTTTTAGGAAGTGGCCTTTTTAAAGCTCTAGCCTGTATTTTTGCAGGCCTTCATCAATAGAAGGTGCTATTTTTTCTGCTTGCCTTCGCATTAGCATTGGCTGGTAAACTGGCAGAAAAGGTAGATAAACCCCATGAAATCATCCTAAAAAGAAAGACGTAATGGTTATTAAAATTTTACCAGCTTTAACGGTTGTTGTGCTTTTAAGTAGTTGTGCTGCTTTTAAACCGTTGAACTTTATCGGCAACAAGCAAGTGGCTACTGTAGCCCCTTCTACTAATGCCCCATCTAAATTTATAGATGATATAGCTATAACAGCCCCCACTAGCGGCGAAAAAACGCAAATGCGTAACGAACCAAAAGTAGCAGGGTTAATAGCAGCTGATCAAGGAAATGGTACGGTAGAAAAATCTACTAACCCTTTGGCCAGCGATGAGGAAATAGCCCGCATCCTTGCCACCCGCAACCGATCTAATACGCCAGCAGTTACTTTAGAAAATGCAAATGCGGTACAGTTAAAATATGCCGGTTTGATGAAGACAGGTGTGGAGAATTTACCTAGCAAAAGTTTATTAGAAACCGTTGATCAATGGTATGGCGTAAAATACCGGACTGGTGGCAATACGAAGAGTGGGGTGGATTGTTCTGGGTTTACTTGTGCAGTGTATGCTAGTTTATACGGTTATGCATTACCTCGAGTTTCGAAAGAGCAATATCGCATCAGTCGAAAATTATCTATACCTGAGTTGCAAGAAGGCGATTTGGTTTTCTTTAGTATGCATGGCCGCGGCGTATCGCATGTAGGAGTGTATTTGGGGAATAATAAATTCATTCATGCCTCCGTTTCAAGGGGAGTAATGGTTAACGACCTTTCTGAAACGTATTATAGAGTAAGATACTATGGCGCTGGAAGAATAGAAGATAAGCAAATGGCCATAAACGATTAAATGTAATGCCAACGAAAAATATTAAGTAACCCCGATTGATGTCGGGGTTTTTTTATGAGCTTAGTCGCAGCCTTTTTTTTATTGTTTGCCATACCGGCGCTACATCTGGCGATAGATTAAAATAAATAACTCCCAGCAAGTATAAACTTAAAAAGGCAATGCTACGTACAAACATACCTATAAAGCCTTCCATATTTCTAAAACTGAAATAACAAATGGCATAGCACATGCCGGCTAGTAAAAGAGTATAAAGCGTCTGCATGCTAAATGGCTGCAAACGATGTTTTTTCCATAAGAATAAAATGCGAATAACGTTATAGATAGAAACGGAAATTAGCGTAGCAATGGCAGGCCCTATTAACCCCATCTGCTTAGCAAAAAAATAAGTGAGCGGAAGCATAAGTGCAAGCAGTAGTACACCGCTTAACAACTCAAAACGCCAATAGTTAGACGTCATTAACATATGCTGATTAACACCCGTACCCATGTCAATGATACGTGTAAGACCTAGTAAAAAAAATACCCAAGCACCCGATTGGTAGGTTGGGTGTAATTGAAAGGTGGTAACCGCCGCTGCATAATTTAGCCATATTAATAAAAAAATACAGCAAGCAAAAATGAGTAAGTTTATTGAGGAGCGCTGATAGATGCGTTGCAATTGAGGAATATTTTTATCCTTCCATGCTTTGGATAAATGTGTAACTGCTGCCGCAATAATACCCCGCTGCGGTGCTTGTATAAGACTGGTAATAATAGTGGCAAAACCAAATACGCCAGCTACATCTAGCCCTTTTAAAGAAGCCAGTACAAATGAATCAAACACCTGCGAAATATTAAAAATAAACGAGCTGCCAAATACAAAAGCACAATAAATCATTATTTGCTTGCACAAACGTTTACTAACTTTACTCGGCCTAATTGTAAATTGAATAAAGCCCTTGAAATACAGATAAGCAAAAAGGGAAATAGCTATTGATAAATAAGAAAATGAATACAATTTAATAAACGTATCAAAATTCCGAATTACCCCTACAAATAGTAGTACAATAAGTACGGTTATCAATAAGCGCCACTGCACTTCTCTAAAGTAATTGGTAAGCACCGATTTTCCGGCATTCCAAGCAAAGGCCTCTAAAACTGTATAGATGGTAAGACCAAAGCCTAATGGAAAAATCCAGTAATAATATTGAACCAATAAGGGGGCATGAGTGCCATATTTTTTTATTACTAAATCTTTTAAAGCCCAACCAATCACCATTACTACTAAAAATCCAATAGTGCTTACCAATAAAGCCCAGGTAAGCATATCGTTTTTTTTGGGAGGTACATAATCATTATAATGATGATAAAATTTAAAAATGTAAGAGGGCATGGCCAGCATACTAAAGCTTGCCATCATAATGGCAATGGCCAGCGCTACAGTGGTGAGGCCATATTGATCTACTGTAAAATTTCCCTGACGAGTAAAAAAATAAGTATTCAACAGCCCTACAGCAAAGCCAAAATAAATGACCAGCGATGAAATAATGCTTTGCCTGCGGATATTACTCATGCAATAAAGGTAAGTAGCGAATGGCTTGCTAGGGGAAGGTTATTTTACTTTTTTTACTTTAATATAAAAATTTGAGTCGATCGAGAATTTAATGTCTTTATATTTTTTTCCTACCACCATCGTTTTCCATTTTTCGGTGGGTGTTAACCAATCGCCGGCAGTGGTTCTAACGGACATGTCAAAGTCTTTAATCGCATTTGCCCAGCGGAATTGTATTTTAGGGCCTTCTTGTTTGTATTCCAATACAGGAATGGCCACCGCACGTAAATATTGATCAAAAATTTTGTTTAGTTTTTTGCCCGATTTTTGGGCCATGTATTCTTCCACTTGTTTGCTATCCACTGTTTGATGATAAAAGTCTTTATTTAACCCCCGTAGTATATTCCTAAATAATTCATCATCATTAATAAGTTGGCGAATGGTGTGCAAAAGGTTGGCTCCTTTATAATACATATCGCCGCTGCCTTCCTGATTTACGCCATAGGGTCCAATAATCGGTTTATCATTTTCAATATTTTTTCTAATGCCCTGCACATATTCAGTAGCTGCTTTTTTCCCGTAGAAGTATTCAATAAAGAGTGGCTCAGAGTACATGGTAAAGCCCTCATGCACCCACATATCTGCAATATCATTGGTGCTTATATTATTAGCAAACCATTCATGCCCGCTTTCATGTATAATAATGTAATCCCATTTTAAACCCCAGCCACTACCCGATAAATCCATACCCATGAATCCATCTTTATATTGATTGCCATAAGCTGTCGCACTTTGGTGTTCCATGCCTAAATGGGGAGATTCTACCAGTTTAAAACCATCATCATAAAAAGGATAGGGGCCAAACCAATGCTCAAATGCCTTTAGCATTCTTTTTACATCTCTATCAAATTGTTTTTTTGCCTTCTCTTTATTGTAAGCAAGTACCCAATAATCAAGCGATAGATTTTTTTCTGTTTCACCAATAAAGCTGTCCGTCATTTCTACATACTTGCCAATGTAGGGCACAATGTTATAGCTATTAATAGGACTTGTTACGGCCCAAGTCCAAGTAGTAGTGCCGTTGTTATTTGATTTCTTTTCTTTCAATAATCCATTGCCTACCGCTGTAAGGCTATCCACCACGGTTACAGAAAGTGTGGCACCATTATCCGGCTCATCACTTTGATGGTCTTTACATGGGTACCATACACTGGCGCCAAGGCCTTGGCAGGCCACACTCATCCAAGGGTTGCCCTTTGCATCGTTTTTCCATATCCAACCACCATCCCATGGCGGGTTTACTGCTTGACGGGGCTTGCCCGAAAAGAAAATTTTTACTGATTGCATTTCTGTACCATTTTCGGAACTAGATACAGGTAAGTTTTTTTCAGCAAAGTCAAGAAAGTACACATTGCCATCTCTGCTAAATGCAGAAAAAGATTGTCCATTAAGCCAAATGCTATCGATTTGCATAGGCTGCTGCAGGTCAATTTGCATTTTTTTATTAGCCATACTAGTCAACGATTTAAACTGTATGGTATTACTGCCTTTGATCGTTTTATTGCTATAATCGGGTGTTACATCAATACTGTAATGGATTACATTCCACCAGTCTCGGCCAGGGCCTATACTGCCTCTTAATGTATCCTGACGGGTAAAATTTCCTTTTTGCTGTAGCGGTTGGCTACACGCTTTTTTTGGAAAAAAAAATATAGTAGCTAGTATAAACGCATTGGCCATGCCAATAATGGTAGATGTGTATTTCACTATTGTATTGTTTTCTTACTGTAAATTTAAGCTTTGATTACCAAGTTGAACGTTAAAAAAATGAAGTATTATCTCCTTCTGTGCTGGGTATTGGTGGCTTGCTATAACAAGCAAAGTAGCGAGAAAAATGTTTTTCACTATAATGAATTCAATGGCCTAAGCTCACTCGATCCGGCTTTTGCAAAAAACCAAAGTAATATGTGGCCGGTACACCAGTTGTATAATACGCTGGTGGAAATAAATGATAGCCTGCAAATGATACCCTCAATTGCTAAAGACTGGAAAATATCGGATAGCAAAACAGTTTATACTTTTTATTTACGAAACGATGTTTTTTTTCATAACAATCCATGCTTTATCAATAACAAGGGCCGAAGGTTAGTGGCGCAGGATGTGGTGTATAGTTTAAACAGAATTATAGATAAAAAAACGGCGAGCCCAGGGGCATGGATATTTAATAGAAAAGTGGATAGTGTACAGCCCTTTGTAGCCCTTAATGATTCTACGTTTCAACTAAAATTACTAAGACCCTATCATCCTATTTTAGGCATTTTATCTATGCAATACTGCTCGATTGTAGCTAAAGAAGCGGTAGAGAAATACGGTGCACAGTTTAGAAGACATCCAGTAGGTACAGGCCCTTTTCGGTTTATTACTTGGGAAGAAGGACAGGCATTAGTTTTGAAAAAAAATGAAAACTATTTTGAATTAGATAATAATGGCCATCGTTTACCATATCTTGATGGGATAAAGGTGTCTTTCTATGATAGTAAGGCTACTGAGTTTTTGTTATTTAGGCAGCAACAATTAGAATTTACCAATGATATAGAATCATCTTTCAAAGATGAGCTATTAACTAAAAAGGGAGAGCTGAGGCCACAATGGCAAAATAAAATTGTTTTAAATACCAGCCCCTATCTTAATATTGAATATTTAGGAATATTGGTAGATACCAGCAACCGCTTATTAGATGGAGCTGCAATTCGATATAAAAAAATTAGGCAAGCTATAAATTATGGCTTTGATAGGCGAAAGATGATTTTATACTTACGCAATTCATTGGGCACACCCGCCGAAAGTGGTTTTGTACCGATGGGCTTACCCAGCTTTGACACCACTGTGGTAAAAGGATATCATTACAATCCTGCTAAAACAAAACAGTTGTTACAAGAGGCAGGATTTCCTGAAGGAAAAAACTTACCGTCGATTAAATTATTAACCATTGCCATTTATGCAGATATGGCCAATTTTATTGCTAAGCAATTAGAAGAAAGTGGTATAAAAGTGCAGGTTGAAGTGATTCAAAAATCTTTATTATTAACCATGACGGCCAATTCAAAGGCTCCTTTTTTTAGAGCTAGTTGGATAGCTGATTATCCTGATGCTGAAAATTATTTATCCGTATTCTATTCTAAAAATCCAGCGCCGCCTAATTATACTCGATACAATAGTCCTCTTTTTGATGCCATGTTTGAAAAAGCCATTACAGAAACCAATGATTCATTGCGCTATCTATTATATCAGCAAGCTGATAAAATAGTAATGGACGATGCCCCCATTGTACCCCTTTGGTACGATAAGGTGGTGCATTTGGTGCAGCCTTATGTAAAAGGCTTTAAACCCAATGCATTAAACTTGCTGGAGCTTCGTCGAGTGTCATTGCAGCGATGATAAGCTGCGCAATATTTTTTGAATCTCAAATACTTTTTCTTCACAAATTTTTAATAAAAAATCATTGGTAAGAACCGATTTGGCTGTATGCGCAGGGAGCTTATTTACAGTAGCCCCATCTCTTAATAATGAATTATAAGCAGGCAAGGTTTGTATATCATTAACCATTGCTACCTCAGTATTATTATGCAGTCTCTTTTGTGCCTTTGAATATTCTCTTCTATATTGATAAGTCTCTTTAGGATCTGTTAGTCTTAGCATTATTAACTCTTTACCTGTAGAATCATACAGCATTAACCCAGAGTAATAGGAATAATTGAAGGTATGTGTATAGGTAATTCTTCCGCTTTGTTGTATGGGGGTTGTGATGTTATCATTTTGAACCCTAACCCTGCCTATAAAAATTTTTACTGTATAAGCGGCTTTACCCTCTGTGCAAAAGTCCAACTCCTTTAGTTGGGTAAGTGTAAGCGGTAAAATGTTAGTAATAGCCCGCATCAGTCTAGGCTTCTTTATCCAATCCTTCGGAATATCCAACTTGTATCGGTTGGCATATTTATCATCAGCCTTATTTTGCGCCATGGTTGTAACACCCATCAGCAGTCCAGCGAATATTGCAACGGCCACCATGTGCTTTTTCATTGGCTACCATTTTATTTACTAAAGTTCCGAAAAGCAACTTAGTTTTTCTTCAACTTATGCTTAAATACTTTTTGAAATTTATCCACCTTTGGTCGTACCACCATTTGGCAATAAGGATTTTGATTTTCGTTTAATTCAAAGTATTGTTGATGATAATCTTCTGCAGGATAAAATTTAGTAAAGGGGATAATTTCTGTAACGATAGGATTATTAAATGCGCCACTTTTGTTTAGCTCGGCTTTGTATTTTTCTGCTTTTTGTTTTTGTTCTTCGTTATGATAAAAAATACCGCTGCGGTATTGTGTACCCACATCGGCACCCTGTCGGTTAAGGGTAGTTGGGTCATGGGTTTGCCAAAATACTTCAAGCAATTCGTCAAAACTAATTTTAGTAGGGTCGTACCTTATTTGCAAGCACTCCGCATGGCCAGTTTCTCCTGTACATACTTCTTTGTAGGTTGGGTTTGGTTTTTGGCCACCCGTATATCCACTTACGGCCTCTATTACGCCGTCTAATTGTTCAAAAATAGCCTCGGTGCACCAAAAGCATCCATTAGCTAAGGTGGCTGTTGCTAAGGCTGGCAGGGTTGAATTGTTTTTCACTTGGTCGTTTTCTTCAATAAATGTCATAGTATCTTTTTTTAATTCTTGTGTTTTGGTGGTAGGCGTTTTTTGTGCGCAGGATAGTAGCGCAAATAAACTTAAAAAGGAAGAGGTAAATAGTAATTTCATGTGTTTATTTTTTCGTAGGTAGATATAGGGATATTTTTTTGCAAAAATATTTACATAAATTAACACAGTAAGTTACGAACTGTTCACTAAAAAATTTTTTTGTATGAAGTTCTTAATTGCTTTCTTAACAATCATCTGTTTATTAGCCTGTCAATCAAAAAAAAAGCAGCTAGAAGCCATTCGTACTTTTGCCTTTCGCCTTAAGCCGGGTCAAGATCTTAAAGAGGGGATAGAAACCCAGGTAAGGCGGTTTAATATACAAGCTGGTTGGGTGGCTACAGCGGTAGGTAGTTTAACAGATTATCAGTTACGGTTTGCCAATCAGTCCAAGGGGGTTACCGCATCCGGGCATTTTGAAATAGTTAGTCTTGTAGGTACACTAAGCCCGAAAGGTTCTCATCTACACTTAAGTGTAAGCGATAGTACAGGTGCCACTATTGGCGGCCATTTATTGCAAGGATGTAAAGTATATACAACTGCCGAAATTGTATTGCAGGTTACCGATAAATACCAATTTGATAGGAAAAAAGATGGTACCACCCCTTGGGAGGAATGGCAGGTAAAAGAGAATTAAGCATACCCCAAAAACTCTTATTACTTTTGCCGCTTTACGAAATATACGAATGAAGCTTTTTCCTGAGTCGGCCGCAACGCAATTAGAATTTAATAAAGTAAAAGATCTGTTGGTCAATTATTGCCAGTCAGAATATGCCCGTAACAAGGCAGCGCAGTTGCGCATACATACCCGCAAAGATTTTGTAGAAACAGAGTTGCTACAAAGCCATGAGTACCGCCAATTAATGGCGAATGCCATTTATTTTCCGAACGATTTTATATTGAACTTGGCAAGAGAGCTAAAACTACTAGCTATACCTGGAGCAGTATTAATCGCCGATGATTTACAGCAGCTTCGTAAACTTTGCGAAAGCATAGAAAAGATATTTCGTTGGTTTGATGCAGAGCGTAGAGAAGTGTATGTAGGCTTATTAAAAATTATTGATGGCACTTACTATGAGAAAGTAATTGCCGAATTAATAAATGATGTGCTGGATGAGTATGGACAGGTAAAAGACAATGCATCCGACGATTTGAAGGAAATTAGAATGAGTCTTTATCGCAAGCGAAATGAATTAAGGCGGGCATTTGAGAAAATTATTTCTAAACTAAATAAGGCGGGATACTTAGCCGATATTGAAGAAAGTTTTATGAATGGCCGACGGGTGGTAGCCATTTTTGCCGAACAAAAAAGAACGGTAAAAGGAATTTTGCATGGCGAAAGCGATAGCCGAAAAACTGCTTTTATAGAGCCCGAAGAAACGATAGAGCTAAACAATGTAGTGCATGAATTAGAAAATGCTGAAAAAAAAGAAATCTATCGCATACTACGGGAGCTTGCATCAAAATTGTCGGTGTATGCTTCTTTACTAAGCACTTGGCATACAATTATCGGAGAGTTTGATTTTATACGGGCCAAAGCTAAATTGGCAATGGAAATAAAAGGAGAGTATCCGCTAATTACTGATAAAGCAGAAATTATATTAAGAGATGCTTACCATCCATTGCTGTACTTATATAATTTACGAAACAGCAAGCCTACTATACCCGTTACAGTTTCCTTAAGCGAGGCGCAGCGCATATTGGTAATAAGCGGCCCCAATGCAGGTGGCAAAACGGTAACTTTAAAAACAGCCGGCCTTTTACAAATGATGGTGCAGAGTGGCTTATTGGTGCCCGTGCATCCGGCCTCGCAGTTTGGAATATTTAAACAAGTAATGATTCATATTGGCGATACACAAAGTTTAGAATTTGAATTAAGTACCTATAGCAGCCACCTACTGCACATGAAGCATTTTATGGAAAATGCCAATGGACGTACTTTGTTTTTTATAGACGAGTTGGGTAGTGGTAGCGATCCTAACTTGGGGGGCGCCTTTGCCGAAGTAATATTACAAGAGCTGATAAAGAAACATGCCATTGGTATAGTAACCACCCACTACCTCAACCTAAAAGTGATGGCGGGAAAAACAGCCGGCATCATTAATGGGGCTATGGCGTTTGATGAAAAAAAGTTGCAGCCGCAATACAAATTAATTGTAGGAAAGCCTGGCAGCTCCTATACCTTTTCTATTGCCGAGCGTATTGGGCTTGATAAAGGATTAATAAACAAAGCCCGCCAATTAGTGGATGAAGATCATTTTCGATTGGATAAACTGCTGAACCGTACCGAGCAAGATTTAAGACAGATAGAGCAAAAAGAAAATGAGTTGCACAAACTTGTAAAAGAAAATGAGCGACTGAAAAAGGAAATGCAGCAGGTACTACATAAAGAAAAGCATCAACAACAAATGGAGTTGTTAAAAGAGCAGAACAGAATAAGCGAGGAGCGCATCGTTTATTTAAAAGATATGGAGCGTAAGCTAAAGCAACTAGTGCTAGAGTGGAAGCGAGAAGAAAATAAAAATAAAGTGGTGAAGCAAATGGATGCACTTCTTTTTAAGAAAGACGAGAAAAAGGTAGTGGGCAAAATGCAAAAAAAGATAGATAGTAAATATAAAGAAGTGGCTGGCGAAATAAAAGTAGGCGATACTGTAAAAATGAAACGTAACCACCAAGTGGGCGAAGTAATAGAAATAAGAGGCAAGAAAGCCGTTGTTAAAATTGGGCTGCTGCCTATGCAGGTAGAAGTAGATGGGTTGGTTGTGGTAAAAGAAAAAGAAACAGGTGGGGCTTAATTTTTAAAAGACAGTATCTCATTTTTTTAAAGGAGTTATGGGGTTTGAAACAATTTGATAGTATAATCAAGCAAGGTACTACCACCGGGTTGGCCATGGCCGGGCACCACTATTTTTACTTGAGGATATGCTTGCTTTACTTTTTCTACCGTAGCCGACCATGCAGCTACATTCGCATCGCCCAAATAACCTTTAGAGGCCTTCAGTTCTTTTATTAAGCATCCGCCAAAAAGAATATTATCCAATGGAAAATAACCTACCACATTATCTTTAGTATGGCCTTCTCCAAAGTGGCGAGCCACAATAGGCTGGCTACCTACTTTTAATATAATAGAATCGGTAAAGCCGTTTTGCGGCACGGCCGTATTTTTTGCAGTGGCCAGTTCTATCGTTTTTGTGTTGGCAAATGAGGGCAGGTGGTGGTTGGTAAAAGCGGATAAGCCACCCAAGCAATCATCATGAAAGTGGGTAGGTATTACCGCATTAATTTTACATTTTAAATTTTCTTGTATAAATGTAATAAGCTCCTGTGCGGCGCTATCATTAGTTGGGGTATCAAAAATAATGGCTTCGTTTTGGCTTTTTACCAATAATCCATTGCAGGGTACATACCCAAAATCATTTGTTTGTAAATAGGAGGTATGTAAGTAGGAGTGTTCTGCTATTTGGGTAATGGTAAGTTTAGTAGACTGGTATTTTTTTTGGGGGGAAAAGGTAGTTTGTTGTGGAGCTTTACACTGCAGCATACAAATAGCCCAAGCAATAAGCACCGTCGTCTTAAAAGTAATTGGCATAATAAATGGATGTTTGAAACGAATTAGAGTAGCAAGTTAATAAATGATGCGGGTTTTAAAAGCTAAAGAAGGAGGTAGAGGGTTTGTTGCTTTTTTTAGAAATGTATAAAAAGTAGGCGAAAGAGATCAATGGCTTTTGAAATAAATTGGAATAGCAACGGCTATTATTTTACCAGCATTTAAAACTTTAATTAACTTCCACTAGAATATTTTACGTTGGGCTATTGTGTGGGCTTTGTAAACGCACTTATTACTTTGGCCACACTTGCTAGGGTATTAATTACATGCTACATAGTACAAAACCTAGGCTAATTTTTCCCCTTCCTTGGTGTGTCAATTACATTTACTGTGTGTTGGCCTTGTACTTGGCGTTAGCTAGCTAAGGTCATTTAAATGAAAAGCTGCCAGTTAGCAGTAATGCAAACATATATAAACTCCTTGCACAGGTGCTGGTAGTGGTATTAAATGAAAGACTTGATAGGAAAGGTAACAACAATAGTAAAATGTCTCTTTTTCATGTTTTACGTTTTTAAAATTAAGACTTTTGTCTACTTTTAAAACGTAGTGTTTTTTGGGGGAGCCTACACATGTTCCTTAATCATGTGTTCAACCAGGCTGCCCTTCTCGTCAGGCGTTACAGCTTTTTTGCAATAGCATCTTTTAGGGCTTCATGCACTAAACTTAAATTAGCATACATCCGCTTTAAACGGCTGTT
>JBDKJF010000013.1:0-80394 GCA_039796695.1 Bacteroidota bacterium | reverse complement strand
CGCACCAGCGGGAACAAATTGAAAGATTATGAAAAAGACTTTTACATTTTTATTCGTTTCGTTGTTCTCTCTTTCCCTGCTGGCTTACGATGGCACTCGCCTAAGTATTTCCACAGTAAGTAACAACATGGATTTAAAAATAGATGTTGATGGGCGTCGCTTACCAATGCGGGACAATGCCATTACACTTGGAAACTTAGGAGATGGTTACCACGAAATTCGTATTTATCGAGAGGTGAAAAGAAACAACGGTAGGTTTGGTAGAGCAAAGGATGAGCTACTGTTTAACCAAAGAGTTTATTTACGCCGCGGTCACCACTTAGATGTAACGGTTAATCGTTTTGGTAAAGTTTTTACAGATGAACGAAGAATTGATTACAAAGAAGATTGGTATAGAGAAGAAGATGACCGTTATAACGACCGCCCTTTTGATAACAGAGATTACCGTGACAATAGGGATCAAAGAGATACTCGTTTTGAAAATGGCTTTTCGAAAGCAATGACGCAACGGGATTTTGATCAAGTAAAACAAACCTTGCAAAAGGAGTGGTTTGAAAACAGCAGGTTGACTTCTGCCAAATTTATTATCGAAAACAATTTTTTTACCACGCAGCAAGTAAAAGAATTGATGCAGCTTTTCTCTTTCGATGATAAAAAATTGGATATTGCCAAAACAGCCTATCGTAAAACAGTTGATAAAAACAATTATTACCTGTGTATGGAAATGCTAACCTTTAGCAGTAACAAAGAAGAACTGGCCCGTTTCATTCGTGAAAGTAGATAACAAACCCCTTGCTCCTAAAGGGGGGGTAAGAACCCTATAAAATAAATTGCCCTCCAATATTTCGGAGGGCAATTTATTTTTATAAAATTTATTTAGCCAGCTACATTAACACAGATGAACTTCGTTGCGCTGTGCCCCGACCTAAGACGGGGTCGCATTATCAATCCCGTCTTCAGCGGGACTCTTCATCGTTCCATTTTCATGGCATCAAAATAAGTTTAGCCAGTTGTGTACTTTGATAAACCAAAGCTCCGCCGATTGGCGGATGGGGGGTTATCATCCCAATACTTTCTTCATTGTAGCGCCAATATCTGCAGGGCTACTTACTACATGTATTCCACACTCAGCCATAATTTTCATTTTAGCTTCCGCAGTATCTTCTGCACCACCCACAATAGCTCCAGCGTGACCCATACGACGACCAGGAGGGGCTGTTTGTCCGGCGATGAAACCTACCACAGGTTTTTTATTTCCTGTATCTTTTATCCAGCGGGCAGCTTCTGCTTCCATTCCACCGCCAATTTCTCCAATCATTACAATAGCATCAGTTTCTGGGTCGTTCATAAAAAGCTCCACCGCTTCTTTAGTAGGCGTGCCAATAATAGGGTCGCCACCAATACCTATTGCGGTAGAAATACCTAAGCCAGCTTTGGCCACTTGATCGGCAGCTTCGTAGGTTAGGGTACCGGATTTTGATACAATCCCGATTCTACCTTTTTTGAATATGAAGCCAGGCATGATACCTACTTTACACTCTTCGGAAGTAATAATGCCTGGGCAATTTGGCCCTATCAAGCGTGTATTTTTTCCTTGTAAAAAATTTTTAACACGTACCATGTCTTGCACCGGAATACCTTCTGTAATACATACTACTAATGCAATGCCAGCTTCGGCCGCTTCCATGATGGCATCTGCCGCAAAAGCAGGTGGTACAAAAATGATACTTACGTTGGCTCCGGTTGCTTTTACCCCATCAGCTACGGTATTAAAAACCGGATTATCTAAGTGGGTGTTACCACCTTTTCCGGGCGTAACGCCGCCTACAACCTGGGTGCCATACTCAATCATTTGTGTGGCATGAAAAGTGCCTTCTGTACCGGTAAAGCCCTGTACTAAAATTTTTGAATTTTTATTGACAAGAATACTCATTTCGCTTACATTTTTTGATTTGGCAAAAGTAAGGAAATGAGGCGGATTGATATAGGGTTCAATTCAGGTACTTCATAAAATATATTCTATAGCTGGCAGTGGATGTAGGCGTAATGGTAGTGCTTTCGGTGCTTACCAATGCATTTTGAATGGTATCGGTTCTATACACCGTATGTATAGACTGCCCGGAATGAGGAATATAGAAATCGGAAATGAGTATTGCATCTGCCCCTTTTTCGGTGGCTTTTTTTTCGGCCAATGCTTGAATTTTATATGGTTTTAAATGAGCAGCCCAAAGATTTAAATAGCCCTGACCTATGATGATATACCTTTTTTGAATAGATGACTCCGTTACAAATACATCCACCTTTTTAGATGGATTATGCTGTTGGCCTACATAATGTATTTTGGCAGAACATGAAACATAGAAGCAGCAGATAACAACGGGTAGAATTTTGATCATTTTTTTTTCTAAAAATGTATCAAAAACTGTACAAAATGTATAGGTATGAATGTAAAACGCTTGTTAAAAAAACTATTTCAATAAATCGTCCATATTTCGATTGTCGGGTATTTTGCCAGCTATTTCTAACATGCGCATTTCTTTTGCATCTTTCAAAAAATCGGAGGCAAAGATGAAATCGTTTAAACGTTGATTTTTGCTGAAAATAATTTCTTTGTTATTGCCTTCCCATTCCTTATTTCCTTTGTACATGTATAGGATGTAATCGCCAATTTCCATTACACTGTTCATGTCATGCGTGTTAACCACAGTGGTAATATTATACTCTATGGTTATTTCTTTAATTAACTTATCAATTACCAATGATGTTTGCGGATCTAGTCCGGAGTTAGGCTCATCACAAAAAAGATATTTGGGGTTTAAAACGATGGCTCTTGCAAGTGCCACTCTTTTTTTCATGCCACCACTTAGCTCGGAAGGAAATTTTTTATTAGCATCTACTAAGTTTACCCTCTCCAGCACCTCATTTACCCTATCTAGCTTTTTTTTAAACGTATCTTTAGTAAACATATTTAGGGGGAACATTACATTATCCTGCACATTTAGACTGTCGAAAAGTGCGGAGCCTTGAAACAGCATGCCAATGGCTTTTCTTACTTCCGTTTTTTCTTCGCCTTTCATACGGGTAAAGCTTTGCCCATTATATAAAATTTCGCCGGCATCGGGTTCAAAAAGGCCTACTATACATTTTTGTAACACCGTTTTTCCGCTTCCGCTAGATCCGATAATAAGATTGCATTGGCCAGCTTGCATGGTGCAGCTTACATCCTGTATTACTACTTTATCCGCAAATGACTTGCGTATGTTTTTTACTTCTATCATTAGGCGCTTAATAATAATGCGGATAAAATATAATCGGCCAATAAAATCAATATACAACTTACCACTACGGCTTTTGTACTGGCTCGTCCAATTTCTAATGCTCCACCCTTTACATAGTAACCATAAAAGGCTGCTATGCTGGAAATAATAAAAGCAAACACATACGATTTTATTAAGGCAAAGATTACATTGTAAGGCACAAAAAATTCCTTTAAACCTTTGTCAAATGTATTGGCATCTATAATACCAGATGCAATACCCGCCATACGGCCGCCCCAAATACCTAGGGCCATGGCTATGGCCACCAATAACGGAATCATTAAAAGAGCGGCTGCTATTTTGGGTAATATTAAATAGGTTTTTGAATTAATACCCATGATCTCTAATGCATCTATTTGCTCGCTTACCCGCATATTTCCCAATTCGCTTGCTATACGGCTTCCTGCAACCCCTGCCAATACGATGCATACCAATGTGGGCGCAAATTCAAGTATAACGGTATCTCTTACTATTTGCGCAATGGTAGAGGTAGGTATTAGTGGACTTACTAATTGATAAGCTGTTTGTACCGTAGATACGGCCCCAATAAATACAGAGATGATAGACACAATGCCAAGAGAGCCAACGCCCATTTCGGAGCATTGATGCATAAATTCTTTCCAATACATTTTCCCGTTTTCGGGTTTGGCA
Organism: Bacteroidota bacterium; assembly: GCA_039796695.1. GTDB lineage: Bacteria > Bacteroidota > Bacteroidia > Chitinophagales > Chitinophagaceae > JJ008. The sequence goes on along the minus strand of JBDKJF010000013.1, from coordinate 76,426 downwards.
AACATGCCTCTCAGCATGAGTAAGTATTGGCCTATATCTTTAAATATGGTCATTTATAAGTTGTAAAATACAAAGTAAAGTTGATAGCTAAGGCAATTGCATTACAGCAATAGCGTTGGCTTCTATAAATCTTTTGCTACTTTTTTAAATCGCTTCCACCATTTTGATTTTTTTACAATCTCTTCGGTGGCTGTTTTGCTTTTTAATTGTGCATCTACCACGGCCACTAGTGCCATGTTAATAATATTTCGAACAGAGCTTCCTAATTGTAAAATATGTACAGGCTTTTTCATACCTAATAAAATAGGGCCCACTGCATCGGCAATGTCCAGCTCTTTCATTAGGTTGTAAGCTATATTACCTGCTGCCAGGTTAGGAAAGATGAGTGTGTTAACATCCTTATCAACCAACTCACTAAACGGATAGTTTTCCTTCATCAAATCCTTATTAAAAGCTACACTGGCCTGCATTTCACCATCTACTAGTAAATCGGGCATTTTGGCTTTTACAATACGTCGGGCTTTAGCCACAAGTTTAGCCTCGGGCGAATGGCTGCTTCCAAAGTTAGAATAGCTAAGCATGGCTATACGAGGAATAATATTAAAATTGCGTACTTCTTTTGCTGCTAGTAGGGTAATTTCTGCAAGCTCTTCTGCAGTTGGGTTAAAGTTTACAGTAGTATCGGCTAAAAACAGAGGCCCTTTTTTGGTAAGCATTAAATACATTCCGGCTATCTTATTCACTCCTTCTTCGGTACCTATAACTTGTATAGCTGGGCGTATGGTATCGGGATAGTTTTTTGTAAGTCCAGAAATCATGGCATCTGCTTCACCGCATTCAACCATCATACTACCAAAGAAATTTCTTTCTTTCATAATTTTTTTCGACTCATATGCATTGAAACCACTGCGGCCTCTTTTGGTTAAAAACATATTAGCGAAAGATTCTCGTTTGGCCTCCTGTTCATCACTTTTGGGATCGATGATGGGCAAGCCTTCTATTTCTACATTATTGGCCGCTGCTAACTTTTTAATTTTTGCTTCATTACCTAATAAAATAGGGTAGCCAATACCTTCGTCAAAAACAATTTGAGCGGCTTTTAAAACTTTTATGTTTTCTGCCTCGGCAAATACAATTCGTTTTGGATCTCTGCGGGCTTTATTACCGATGGCTCGCATTACTTGATTATCTTGACCCAATCTTTTTTCTAGGTTTCTGGTATAAGCATCCCAATCGGTAATGGGGTACTTTGCCACGCCGCTATCCATTGCCGCTTTTGCCACTGCCGGGGATACGGTGGCCAGTAACCGTGGATCAAGTGGTTTTGGAATAATATAGTTGGGGCCAAATGAAATTGTTTTTTCATTATAGGCCATATTTACTAAATCGGGAACGGGGGTTTTGGCTAAATCGGCCAAAGCTCTTACGGCTGCTAATTTCATTGCTTCGTTAATATGCGTAGCCCTTACATCTAAAGCCCCTCTAAAAATATAAGGAAAGCCAAGTACATTATTTACTTGGTTAGGATAATCGCTTCGGCCGGTGGCCATGATGATGTCTTTACGAGCATTGGTAGCTTCTTCCCAACTAATTTCCGGATCGGGGTTGGCCATGGCAAATACTATGGAATTTTTGGCCATTAGTTTTACCATTTCGCTAGTTACACAATTACCCGAACTAAGGCCTATAAACACATCGGCATCTTTCATAGCATCATGTAAGCTAAGCCCCTCTTTGGCATTGGCAAATTGCGATTTTAAGTCGTCTAAATCTAAACGTTTTTTATGTAAAACCCCTTTTCTATCAAACATCACAAAATTTTCTGCTCGGGCGCCTAAAGCCACATATAATTTGCTACAAGAAATGGCCGCTGCACCAGCACCATTAACTACAAACTTTACTTTATCTATTTTCTTTTTTTGAATTTCAAGGGCATTTAATAAAGCGGCTCCGCTTATAATTGCGGTGCCGTGCTGATCGTCGTGCATTACCGGTATTTTACATCTCTTCTTTAACTCTGTTTCAATGTAAAAACACTCTGGCGCTTTTATATCTTCTAAATTAATGCCACCGAATGTGGGCTCTAAAGCTTGTACAATTTGTACAAATTTTTCTGGGTCTTTCTCGTTTATTTCAATATCAAAAACATCAATATCTGCAAATATTTTAAAAAGCACCCCTTTGCCTTCCATTACAGGCTTGCCAGCCTCGGGTCCAATATCGCCAAGGCCTAGTACAGCTGTACCATTACTAATAACGGCTACTAGATTGCCTTTTGCGGTGTATTTATATACATCTTCAATGTTTTCTTTGATAGCGAGGCATGGTTCGGCCACACCGGGACTGTAAGCCAACGATAAATCTCGTTGTGTTTTTGCTTCTTTAGTGGGTATTACTTCTATTTTTCCTGGCCTTCCTTTAGCATGATATTCTAAGGCTTGTTGTTTGCGTAATTCGTTTGACATAGTAATATTTTAAATACGTAGTAATGCCTTTCGGCAGTATTATTTTTAATTGTTATTAAGGTTTGATTTGGCTGCCTAGCCAAGCCATTATTCCCATACCTATTTCGATAGCATCTTCATCTACATTAAAATTGGGAGTGTGTACGCCGGCAATTATTCCTTTTGATTTATTCATAGTACCAAGCCGATAAAAGCAGGCCGGAATTTGTTGTGCATAATATCCAAAATCCTCGGCACCCATTCTTAACTCGGTTTCGCCTACATTTTCTGTACCCATGAATTGTATAGCCTCTTGCATTGCTGTAGCTGTTAGCTTTTCATTATTATAAACACAAGGGTAGCCAACATCAATATGCAAATCAATGGTACCGCCCATAGCCGTAACTAAGTCGGTGGCAATTTTTCGGATTAAATCATGTGCTTTAAACCGCCAAGTTTCATCCATTGCTCGGAAAGTACCCATCAATTTTACTTCGTTTGGAATTACGTTGGTGGTATTGCCGGCGTTAATAGCGGTAATAGAAAGTACCGAGGGGTTAAATGGATTGTTGTTTCTGCTAATTACTTGCTGCAGCGCAATTATTAAATGTGCGCTAATTAAGATAGGGTCGATGGTAGCTTGCGGTAATGCGGCATGTCCGCCTTTACCTTTAACGGTAATATAAATTTCATCGGCGCTAGCCATTGCTTTGCCCGCTCTAAAGCTTAATTGTCCAACCTCTAAAATAGCATTTACATGTAATGCTAGTATTGCTTGCGGCGTGGGATTTTGTAACACACCATCTTTTATCATTAATGAAGCACCCCCCGGATTTTTTTCTTCGCCAGGTTGAAATATTAATTTAATGGTTCCTTCCCATTCGTTTTTTAACTCGTTCAATATTTTAGCGGCACCCAATAAACAAGTAGTATGCACGTCGTGCCCACAGGCATGCATAACCCCTATGTTTTTCGATTTATAAGGCACATCATTCTCCTCTGTTATTGGCAAAGCATCCATATCTGCCCTTAGTGCAATAATGCGACTAGAAGGGTTTTTGCCTTGTATCAATCCCACCACTCCAGTTGTTGCTTTTACTTCAAAAGGTATACCTAGTTTGGTGAGCTGCGATTGCACATATTTGGAAGTTTCAAATTCCTGATAACTTAGTTCAGGATGGGCATGTAAATGATGCCGTACCGCGATAAACTCGGGAGCATATTTTTTGGCTAATGCTTTAATGGTTTCCTGCATTTAGCAAAAATAGCCACTTCAATAGTATGATTTTCATTAAAATGGCTGCAATTTTCGGGCAATTTATTGATTACGCTAATCTTTGTCTTTATCGGCGTTTCTTACTTCAATTTTATCTTTCATTAAAAAAACACCTTTGGGAAAATAGCTATTTAGACGTTTTCTGTATGATTCTGCCTCTGATTTATCGCTAAAATTTCCTGCCTTTACTTTGTAGTACGGTGATTGATGCCACATATACGCTTTTAACTCAGGAAAATAGGAGTAGATTTTTGTTTTGGCTGCTATGGCTTCGTTACGATTGTTGGTGCTGATAATCATTAACCGATAACCTTCGTTTGATTTTTTTCCAGTGTGTACGGTAGACTCATTGATCAAGATTTGTTTTTTTATCAACCAATCAATGCGGGGGTCTTTGTGTACTATTACACTAAGGCTATCAATAGGTTTTGTTACCACCGTATCTTGCCCAATAATAGAGATCGAGAAACAAATGCTAAGAAAAAAAAGTAATGTTTTCATACAATAATTGCTGCAAATATCATTTTTAAAGCGTTACCAAAATTTTAATTTTTAATACCCACCGCCCACTCCTGCAATATTCTCTACCGGGTGCCAGGTTGTTTTTAATTCCTGCGTATCCATTATAAAGTAGGGCGACTGACCTTCATCACTATACCAATTAATTTTATTGTAGAAAATAATACGTTTTAGGTTAGTTGCCGATTTTTCTTGCATCATTTTCTGTGTATCAAGATTGTTTTCGCAATAAATGGTTGCATTTACATCCATGTGGTCTACAAACCAGCTGGCTAATTCAGATGGCTTGCCTGTTAAAATATTAACAACTCCGCCAGGAAGGTCGGATGAGTTTAATACTTCTGCAAATGTAACGGCGCAGAGGGGTTTAGTTTCCGATGCTAAAACTATACAAGTGTTACCTCCAGCAATAACCGGGGCAATAACTGAAACCAATCCTAATAATGAATCACCTTGAGGAGCAATGATACTCACCACACCTGTTGGTTCTGGAACAGAAAAATTAAAATGTGATGAAGCTACCGGATTTACGGCGCTAAATAGTTGCTGAAACTTATCGCACCAGCCTGCATAATATATTAAACGGTCAATGGCCAAGTTTACTTCTTTCTCGGCTTTTGCTTTTGTAGCATCCTGCTGCATTAGCTCATCAATAAACTGTGCTTTTCTACCTTCGAGCATTTCTGCCATTCGATATAATATCTGGCTGCGATTAAAAGCAGCCCTGCCACTCCAGCCGCTTACGGCACCCCTTGCACTTACCACTGCATCCCTAAAATCTTTTCTGGAAGAAAGGCAAACATTGGCTAATGTTTTTCCGGCAGCATTGGTAGGTTGATAAAATCTGCCAGATTCTGTTCTCGGAAATTGTCCGCCAATATAAATTTTATATGTCTTCAACACTTCAAGGCGTTTTGAAGAAACAGTTTTTTCTAAACCGTTCTCCGATACTTTGAGCGAAGATTTTTTTATTGCTTTTTCCATAATTATTTTTTATGCCACGAATGCTACTATTAACACGAAAAAATTAAATACATATTAAGTTGTCAAAGACAATTGGCAATTTTCCCATAATTGTAATTATTAATGTCTTTCGTGTTATTCGGGGCTTAGTTTTTTAAATTCAAGTAGGGCAACAATCCATGCAATCCGCCCTCTCTTCCATATCCACTTTCTTTATAACCACCAAAAGGTGAAGTTGGGTCAAATTTATTATAGGTATTTGCCCATACCACACCAGCTCTCATTCTCTTGGTCATATTGAAAATTTTGGAACCTTTATCCGTCCACACACCGGCACTTAAACCATAAGGCGAGTTGTTGGCTTTTTCAATCACTTCATCATCCGTTCTGAAAGTAAGAATTGAAAGAACGGGTCCAAAAATTTCTTCTTGTGCTATGCGATTACTTTGTGCCACATTGCTAAAGATGGTAGGTCGGCACCAAAAACCTTTGGAAGGTAAGCGGCAACTGCTTTCATACATTTCAGCACCTTCCTTTTTACCAATCGCAATGTATTTCTGAATAATGTATAATTGCTCTCTGGAATTGATTGCACCGATATCCGTATTCTTATCCATCGGATCGCCAACGATTAATGATTGCATTCTATCCCGCAATTTTCTTATTACTTCTTTCGCTATAGATTCCTGCACATATAATCTTGAACCGGCGCAACAAACATGGCCCTGGTTAAAAAAGATAGCATTCACCACACCTTCTACCGCCTGATCAATCGGTGCATCTTCAAAAATTATATTGGCCGCTTTACCACCTAATTCAAGGGTTGCTTTTTTATTCGTTCCTGCAATGGCCCGTTGAATAATTTTTCCAACTTTGGTGGAGCCGGTAAATGCAATTTTATTTACATCAGCATGGTTGACAATAGCAGCACCCGTATCACCGGCGCCAGTAATAATGTTAACTACACCCGGCGGTAAATCTGCTTCTTGAATTATTTCTGCCAACTTTAATGTAGTTAGCGATGTTGATTCTGCTGGTTTCAATACAACTGTATTACCGGTTGCTAATGCCGGTGCAATTTTCCATGCGGCCATCAGCAAGGGAAAATTCCAAGGCGTAATTTGTCCGGCCACACCTAATGATTCTGTTCTGCGATTTGGGAAAGCATATTCCAATTTATCGGCCCAGCCTGCATAATAAAACAAATGATTGGCCGCAGTAGGTACATCAAAGTCGCGGCTTTCTTTTATTGGTTTACCACCATCCAATGTTTCTACAATGGCCAGCTCTCTTGCTTTTTCCTGCATTATTCTTGCAATGCGAAAAATATATTTTGCTCTTTCTTTCGCCGGCATTTTCTTCCACACTTTATCGTAAGCACTACGGGCAGCCTTTACAGCTTTGTCTACATCAGCAGCATTTGCATTGGCCACTTCACTCAACTTTTCTTCTGTTGCCGGATTGATGGTATCAAAATATTTTTTGCTGGATGGTTTTTGCCACTCCCCATTTATAAATAAATCGTATTGCTTCTTTATCGTTGCAGCACTTTTACTTTCGGGTGCGGGCGCATAAGCCCAACTGGTATCAAAATTCAATTTGATAGTGTTGCTTTTTTTAGCCTGCGGTTTCTTTTTTGCAATTGCTTTTGCCATGTAATTTTTTTAATTATGTTACCAGCGACATTAACACGGATGAACTTCCGTTGCGCTGTGCCCCGGCCTAAAACGGGGTCGCAATATCAATCCCCTCTTTAGCGGGACACTTCAACGTTCTGTTCGCTTTTTATTAGTTTTCTCGCAGCGTTCGCAACGAATTTGCGGCGCAGCATTGCGTACTTTACTCTGCTGCGTTCGTTGCTAGAAATCAATCCGCCGAAAAATAATTTGCACTCTGATATTGTCCCGTTTTTAATTTCACCAACTGCATCAACACATCATTTGCCAAACTGCTGGCACCAAAACGGAACCACTCATTATTCAGCCAGTCTTCTCCTAATACTTCTTTTACCATTACTAAATAATGCAAGGCCAATTTTGATTTGGAAATGCCTCCTGCAGGTTTCATTCCAATCATTTTTCCTGTTTTATAATAAAAATCACGGATTGCTTCCAGCATTACCAATGTTACGGGCATTGTTGCGGCAGGTTGTATTTTACCGGTAGATGTTTTGATGAAATCAGCACCGGCGTACATAGCAATGTCAGATGCACGGCGTACTTTATCAAACGTACCCAGTTCACCCGTTTCTAAAATTACTTTCAATCTTGCATTACCGCAGGCTTCTTTGATAGCTGCTATTTCATCAAACACAAAATTATATTCACCTGCATGAAATTTTCCCCGGCTGATAACCATATCAATTTCATCCGCCCCTTCGGCCACGGCATATTTAGTATCTCTAATTTTTACCTCTTTCGGAGCTTGTCCGCTGGGAAAGGCCGTAGATACGGAAGCTACTTTTATTCCTGAATCACCTAAAGCTTTCTTCGCCACTTTTACCATACTCGGGTAAACGCATATCGCAGCCACAGTTGGAATATCCGTCAATGCATCATGTGGATGCATGGCTTTGTAACAAAGCTGTTTTACTTTACCATCTGTGTCTTTTCCTTCCAGGGTGGTAAGGTCAATCATGTTCAGCACCAGTTTTAAACCATTCTCTTTCGCTTCGTTTTTAATACTTCGTTTGGTAAAACGGGAGGCTCTTTCTTCTACACCTACTTGATCAATACGTGGAGAAAGGTTGAAGTTGGGTGAAATAGTGATGGGTTTGGCAATCGCCATAGGTAAAAAATATTAAGGTAATCAAAGATAATTAAACTTATTGGGAAAGGGTAGTCAGTGGTTTTTCGTCAAAGTTCTGCCTTTTATCATTTTGCCGAAAACTATAAACGTTAATACCGTAAATTCGACGTACTTTAAAAACTGACTTACATGAGAAAATTAAAGCTCTTGCTTTTAGGCAGCTTGCTTTGCAGTTGTCAATTATGGGCACAGCCCACCTTTCCAGAAAATGGGGTATCTGATCCGCGACACGGCCATTATGCTTTTACCAATGCAACTATTGTAAAAGAAGGTGGAAGCACATTGAGTAATGCTACCATGGTAGTAAAGGATGGTAAAATTGTAGCCCTTGGTGCTGGCCTATCTGTACCTGCGGGTGCAGTGGAAATTAATTGTAAAGGAAAATTTATTTATCCCTCTTTTATAGATATTTATACGGACTATGGTACACCTGCGCGGCAACAAACAGCAGGGGGTAATTTTTTTAACTTCAATCAACAACCACAAACCGATAACGCCGTTAAGGGCCCTTATGGTTGGAATGAGGCAATCAAATCTGATGTGGATGTGTTTAAAGTATTTGCGGTAAACGAAGCAAATGCAAAACCATTAAGAGATGCTGGCTTTGGTGCGGTACTTACCCATGTAAAAGATGGAATAGCAAGGGGTACGGGTGCTGTGGTAACATTGGCTAATCAAAAAGAGAATTTGGTTTTTATTAAAGAAAAAGCTTCTGCACATTATTCGTTTAACAAAGGAACTTCTCGTCAATCTTATCCCAGTTCTAAAATGGGGTACATAGCTTTGATGCGCCAAACCTTTTTAGATGCGCAATGGTATAAAACCAAGCCTTATGATGAAGGCTTTAATCTTACCCTGCAAGCTTGGAACGATAATCAATCGCTGCCACAAATTTTTGAAGCCAACGACAAATGGGATGACTTGCGTGCCGATAGGATAGGAGATGAATTTGGTGTGCAGTACATCATTAAAGCCGGACAAAATGAATACCAGCGTATAAAAGATATGAAGGGCACCAATGCCACTTTTATATTACCGCTTAATTATCCTTTGCCACAAGATGTGGAAGATCCGAACGATGCTAGGTTTGTATCACTCAATGATATGAAGCATTGGGAACTGGCACCCACCAATGCGGCGGCTTTTGAAAAAGAAGGTATTAATTTTTGCTTAACCACAGCAGATCTTCGTTCTCCTTCTTCGTTTTGGACCAATCTGCGCAAGGCATTTGAATATGGCCTTACGGAAAATAAAGCGTTGGATGCATTAACCAAGGCACCCGCTAAAACCTTGGGCGTGTACGATAAAGTTGGAAGTTTAGAAGTTGGAAAACTGGCCAATTTTTTAATTACCACCGGTCCGGTGTTTGCCGAAAAAACGATGATCTTGAGTAATTATGTACAAGGAATTAAATATACCGTTAAAGAAGAAAACAATATTGCAGGTACATACAACCTTACCCTTACTACTTCAACAGGTAACGAAAGCTATACACTAGATGTAAAAAGTGCCAATGCGGCCACTTTATTTGCGCAGGATACGCTTAATACAAAACTAGCGGTAGATGGCAAACAAATAAAACTACAATTTGCTCCTATTGCTAAAAGACAGCGACCTGCAAATGCAGACTCAGCTATGCGTCGTTCGGGCAACATGCCTAGTGGTATAAGCCGTGGTGGAGCAGACCAACCCATGCCTGTAAATGCTACCCGCTTAAGTGGCATTAATAATGGAAAAGAGTGGAACGGAACAGGTATTGATTCATTGGGTAATTCACTTACATGGACGGCCACTTTTATAAAAGAAGCAACAGAAAAGCAGGATAGTGTAAAGAAAAAAGAAATGCCAACGGTGGGGAAAGTAGTGTATCCATTTGTACCATTTGGCTGGAGCGAAGATGATAAACCCAAGCAAGAAACCATCCTAATAAAAAATGCCACAGTATGGACCAACGAGCAAGAAGGTATATTGCAAAATGCAGATGTGTTAATTAAAGAAGGGAAAATTGCCGCGGTAGGAAAAAATATTACAGATGCTAGTGCAAGGGTAATTGATGGTACTGGTAAGCATCTAACACCGGGTATTATAGATGAGCACTCCCATATTGCCGCCGCATCCATTAATGAAGGGGCGCAAAGTGTAACATCCGAAGTGCGCATAACAGATAACCTGAACCCAGATGATATAAACATTTATCGCCAGCTAAGTGGCGGTGTTACCACTTCTCATATTTTACACGGATCGGCCAATGTAATAGGTGGACAAACGCAATTAATAAAACTACGCTGGGGTGCCAACGATAATGATTTAAAATTTAAGGAATGGCCCGGCCAAATAAAATTTGCCTTAGGCGAAAATGTGAAGCGTTCTAATTTTCAAATTCCCGGGGGCAACAATCGTTATCCTGATACAAGGATGGGCGTGGAGCAGGTATTAGAAGATGCATTTACTCGGGCAAAAGATTATAAGAAAGGATGGGACAATTATAATGTAGAAAAAGAAAAACTAGTAAAAGCGAAAAAGCCTGTTACGAGTTTACAAATTCCACGGAGAGATTTAGAATTAGAAGCCTTGGTTGAAATAATGGAGAAGAAGAGATTTATTACCTGCCATTCTTATGTGCAAAGCGAAATAAATATGGCCATGAAAATGGCAGAGAAAATGGGCTATACGGTTAACACTTTTACACATATTTTAGAAGGTTATAAAGTGGCTGATAAAATGTTGAAACATGGTTCCTTTGCTTCAACTTTTTCTGATTGGTGGGCTTATAAAATGGAGGTAGAAGATGCCATTCCTTATAATGCCGCCATAATGCAGAAGGTAGGATTAACGGTGGCCATCAATAGCGATGATGCAGAAATGGCCCGTCGATTAAATCAAGAAGCAGCTAAAATTGTAAAGTATGGTGGGGTAACAGAGGAGGAAGCATTAAAGATGGTAACATTAAACCCCGCTAAAATGCTGCATGTAGAAAATAAAGTAGGCAGCCTAAAAGTAGGTAAAGATGGCGACGTAGTATTATGGAGTGATAACCCGTTGAGCATTTACGCCAAATCTCTTTACACCATTGTAGATGGTACGGTATACTTTGATAGAAACAAAGATGAGCAAATGCAAAAGCAAGTTGATGCGGAAAAACTTCGGTTGGTGAGAAAAATGAACGGAGAAAAAAGAAGTGGCGCACCAATGATGCCTGCTCAACCATCCTACCAAATTATGCATACTTGCAGCGATCACGGACATAGCCATGGATTATTAGTGGTAGATGAAGACAATATTGATAACAATTAAACTATTTATATGCGAAAGATATTTTTAGTAATAGTATTAAGTGGGGCTACCTTTTTTGCGAACTCACAAGCAAACGTATTACCTGCTGAAAAGCAAAAGACACCAATAGTAATTACCAATGCAACCGTGCATACAGGTACTGGCACTACCATTGAAAACGCAGTGATTGTAATAGAGAATGGGAAAATTACAGCCGTTGGAAAAAGTGTAAGTAAGCCAGCCGGTGCACAAGAAATTGATGCTGCTGGCAAACATGTGTATCCTGGATTAGTGTTACCCACCAGTACATTAGGGCTTACAGAAATTAGTGCAGTAAGGGCTTCCAACGATTCGAGAGAGATCGGGGAGATGAATCCCAATATTCGCTCTATTGTGGCCTATAATTCAGATTCAAAAGTAATCAATACACTTAGGTCGAGCGGTATACTAGCCGCCAATGTAATACCACAAGGCGATTTTCTGGCAGGTACATCATCCACCGTGCAGCTAGATGCCTGGAATTGGGAAGACGCAGCTATGCAACTAGATGGGGGTATGCACTTATTTATGCCTTCACTAATGCCAAGGCCAAACTTTGGGCGCTTTGGCGGTATGGGTGGCCCTAATGCAGGCGGGGCTCCAACTGATCCGGTAAAAGATGGCATTGAAAAACTGGAACGATTGAAATCATTTTTCCGAGAAGCCAAAGCTTATAAAAAAGGAACTACACAAGATGAAACCAATTTAAAATACGAAGCAGTACAAAATTTATTAGCCAAAAAACAAAAATTTTATGTGCATGCGAATACGGTAAAGCAAATTTTAGTGGCCTTGGATTTTGTAAAAGAGTTTGGTTTTGAAATGGTGATTGTAGGCGGTAGCGAAAGCTATCAAGTGGCAGATTTGTTAAAGAAAAACAATGTATCCGTTATTTTACAACAGCCACATAGTTTGCCTACGGCAGAAGATGATGATGTAGATCAGCCCTATAAAACGGCAGCGGCTTTACAAAAAGCAGGTGTTTTATTTGCTATTTCTGATGATGACTCTCAAACAAGGGGTAGAAACCTGGCGTTTAACGCAGGTACGGCTGCAGCGTATGGATTAACCAAAGAAGAAGCCTTAACGGCTATTACATCCAGTGCAGCAAAAATTATGGGTGTGTCTGATAAAATTGGCAGTATAGAAGTAGGTAAGGATGCAAATATTGTTATTAGCAGTGGAGATATTTTAGATATGCGCACCCAAAACGTTACCGATGCATTTATACAAGGTCGAAAAATTGATTTGAATGATAAGCAGAAGGAACTGAATAACCGGTTTGAAATAAAGTATGATTTAAAACAAAAAAAGGGATTCTAAATAAATGAGAATAATATAAAGCCCTTCAATCTTTTTTGGAGGGCTTTATAATTTAATGTGGTTGATGGTCATCATGATGATGCAGGTCAAAATCAATTGGTTCTCCGCAATGCGGGCAGCGATGCGTTTTTGCGGCTTTGTTTCTTCTGAACTCTTCCTGAAATCCGGCGGATAAAATACCTGCTGGTATAGCAAAAAAAGCTACGCCTGTTAGCATAATGATGGTGGCCATTGTTTTTCCAATAGCAGTTAAAGGATACATATCGCCATAGCCAGTTGTAGTAAGTGTTACCACCGCCCACCAAATTGTGTGTGGAATACTTTTAAATTCGCTGGTATTTTTATTGGGATATAAATGTTCGGCAAAATAGATTATACAAGACGATATAATAATTAGAAAAAGAGCCAAAATGAAACTGAGCATTAATTCATTTTTTCTTCTTTTAAACACATTTGCTATCATGTGTACCGATTCTGTATAGGCAGTAAGTCTAAATAAACGTAATACTCTTAGCAGTCTAAGTATTCTTAATTCTCTTAAATCAAATTTTACACCTATAAAGTAAGCCAGTATGGATGGTAGGATGGCTGCTAAATCGATTAAGGCACCTAAAGAAAACATGTATTTTAATCTTCCCCAAAGAGAATGTTTATACTTTTCTTCGTGATTGCTACTCCACACTCGTAACACATATTCTATACTAAATATGATAACAGATACCAGATCGAAATAATAAAAAAAATGGGCGAATCGATCATGTATCGACTCTACCGTTTCAAGTATAACGGCAATTATATTTAGGGCGATGAGTAGGATGATAAAGACATTGATGATTTTGTCCCATCGTTTGTCTCCTACTATTTCGGGGTGCAGCAGGCCATGCACTTTTTTTTTGGTATGATGATACATTCTAAAGCTATGTTTTGGCAGAAGGATTAAAGTTAATTAAAATCCCCCCGTTTAGAGCGGGGGGATGAAGTAATTTATATGCTATAAAGATCGTTTAGGCATCTTTGCCGTGGCATTGCTTAAACTTTTTACCACTACCACAAGGGCAAGCATCATTTCGGCCTACTTTAGGTCCTACTTTAATAGGCTCTTGTTTTACGGCTGCGGCTTCTTCTCCTCCGGGTTCAAAGCGGTCTCTTTCATTGGCAGCATAATCCTGGCCGGCATTGTCCACCTCATCTTTATTGGCCCGCATGCGGCTCATATCTGTTCTTTGTTGGCGTCCTTCTTTTAAGTGTGCATTTTCTTCTTGGCTAGGTAATGAAGTATGGCTAAGGAAGGAAACAATGTTTTTATTTACCTCATCATTCATACTGTTAAATAAATTAAAGGCCTCCATTTTATAAATAATCAATGGATCTTTTTGCTCAAGGTATGCAGTTTGTACACTTTGTTTTAAATCATCCATCGCCCGAAGGTGTTCTTTCCAAGCGTCATCAATTACCGCCAACGTAATCGTTTTTTCTAAGCTATTGGTCAGCTCGGCACCATTTGTTTGTAAGGTTTTATCCAGGTTGGTTAATACATTCAATCCTTTTTTACCATCTGTAAAAGGAACTACTACATTTTCTATATGGCTTCCTTGCGTTTGACGTATATTTTTGAAAACGGGTATAGCTTGTTTTTGTACCTCTACTTTGTGTTGGTTGTACCGGTTTGTAATTTCAGCATAAAGTTTGTCGTTAAGGAAATTGATGTCGCCTTTGAATAACTCATCCTGTTGTATAGCCGTATCTAATCCAAAATTAACAATGCAGGCCATTTTAAATCCTTCATAATCCTCCTGCGAGCGGAAGCTATCAATTAACCCTGCTGCTAAGGAAGAGAAAGAAGTATCAATGTCCAGCGCAAGTCTATCGCCAAACAAGGCATGGTTTCTTTTTTCATAAACGGCATTACGTTGTTTATTCATTACATTATCATACTCCAATAAACGTTTACGAATACCAAAGTTGTTTTCTTCTACTTTCTTTTGTGCTCTTTGAATGCTATTACTAATCATGCTATGTTGTATCACATCCCCTTCCTTATAGCCTAGCTTATCCATGATGGAGGCTATTCTATCGCTACCAAACATGCGCATTAAATCATCTTCTAAGGAAACATAAAATTGAGAGGAGCCTGGGTCGCCCTGCCTACCGGCACGCCCACGCAGCTGCCTGTCTACACGTCGGCTTTCATGCCTTTCGGTACCAATAATGGCTAAGCCACCGGCTTCTTTTACACCCGGCCCTAGCTTTATATCTGTACCACGACCAGCCATATTAGTGGCAATCGTTACAGCACCGGGTAAACCGGCCTCGGCCACTACTTGTGCTTCTTTAGCATGCTGTTTGGCATTTAATACATTATGCGGAATTTTTTTCTGTTGCAACATTCTGCCCAATAGCTCACTTACTTCAACCGAAGTAGTACCTACCAGCACTGGACGGCCAACATTACGTAGGTTTTCTATTTCATCAATAACGGCTTTAAATTTTTCTCTCTTTGTTTTGTATACTAAGTCGTCTTTATCCTGCCTTACCATTTTTAGATTAGTAGGAATGGATACTACATCTAGTTTGTAAATATCCCACAACTCCTTGGCCTCCGTTTCCGCAGTACCTGTCATACCACATAGTTTGTGGTACATACGGAAATAGTTTTGTAAGGTTATGGTAGCATAGGTTTGTGTAGCGGCTTCAATTTTTACATTCTCTTTTGCTTCTAATGCTTGGTGTAAGCCATCGCTATAGCGGCGGCCTTCCATAATACGGCCTGTTTGCTCATCTACAATTTTTATAGCGCCATCCATTATTACATACTCTACATCTTTATCAAATAAAGTGTAGGCCTTTAGTAATTGCTGTACGGTGTGTATACGATCGGCTTTTTGTGCATAATCATTTAGAATGGTTTCTTTCAAATGCAATTTTTCATCAGCACTCGCTTCATTTTTTTCTACCTCGGCAAGTTTAACGCCAATATCTGGCAACACAAAAAAGTCAGGGTCTTCACCGCTACGGGTAATGGCCGTTAATCCTTTGTCTGTTAAATCAACCGAGTTATTTTTTTCATCAATATGAAAAAGTAATTCCTCATCCACTAGGTGCATATTACGCTGCTGATCTTGCAGGTAATAGTTTTCTGCTTTTTGTAATTTTACTCTTACGCCCGGCTCACTTAAAAATTTAATCAAGGGGCCATATTTGGGCAGGCCACGATAGGCTCGGTATAAACTAAGTCCACCGCTTTTAGGATCGTCATCGCCTTCCGCTAATTTTTTCTTCGCATCGTTCATATTGTTTCTTACAATGCGTTCTTGTTCTTGAAATAGTTGTTGTACCCTTGGTTTGTGAATATGGTATTGTTGATCATCTCCTTTTGGTACGGGGCCCGAAATAATTAAAGGTGTTCTGGCATCATCAATTAATACGGAATCCACCTCATCCACCATAGCAAAGTGATGTTTGCGCTGCACCATTTCTTCGGGGTTATGTACCATATTATCACGCAAATAATCGAAGCCAAATTCATTATTTGTACCATAAGTAATATCTGCTAAATAGGCTTGTCTACGTTCGGCACTATTAGGTTGGTGTTTATCAATACAATCTACTTTTAAGCCCAACCATTCAAAAATAGTTCCGTTCCATTCTTGGTCGCGGCGGGCTAGGTAATCATTTACCGTTACGATATGTACACCTTCGCCTGGCAGTGCATTAAGGTAAGCGGGTAGGGTAGATACTAATGTTTTACCCTCACCAGTTGCCATCTCAGAAATTTTACCGGAATGTAGTACGGCACCCCCAATTAACTGTACATCGTAGTGTACCATGTTCCAGGTTACTGTACCGCCAGCCGCTTGCCAGTTATTTTGAAAAATAACTTTATCGCCCTCTATTTTTATATAATTCTTTTTTACACTTAAATCTCTATCCAGTGGGGTGGCGGTAGCCTCTACTGGCATGCCTTGCGAAAAACGGCGAGATGTTTCCTTCATTACCGCAAAGGCCTCAGGTAAAAGGGCTTCGAGTATCACTTCTATTTGCCGATTTCTTTCTTTTTTTAAAGTATCAATTTCCTGATAGATACGGTCTTTGGCAAACAAATCGGTTAATGGTAACTTTTCAGCAGCCTCATTTTTTTCGGCAATTTCTTTATCAATAGGTGCCAAATGTTCTTTTATACGCTCACGAAACTCCTGCGTTTTATAGCGCAGCGCATCATTACTTAATGATTGATAAGAGCTGAAAAACTGGTTGACTTTGCCAATGATAGGTTCAATCTTTTTTACATCTTTTTCCGATTTACTGCCACCAAACAATTTTGAAATAAAACCAAGCATATGATTATGTGTTATTGGGTATTGCCTTTATAGGCAAACAAATTGATATTTAGTTAGTCAAAAAAGGTGCTACAAATTTTTATAGCCAATTTGGCAGCTAGCCCTTTTCTGGGTTGGCAAAGATAAGCGAATCTGTTAAGTGGAGAAAAGCCTGAAAATGAACTTATTCAACAAAAAAGATGTACAAGGATTTGTATTTTTGCAAACTATGAATATAAAGCGAATAGCGGCAGGTATATGTAGCACCTGTTTAATAATAGGTGGGATAGCCTGTAAACAAAAAGATAAAAAAGGCGCAGCGGCCAATGGGGCAAGTAATACCTTTTTTTATGATTATAAAGTAGTAGCCGAAGAAGGTAATGATAACCTGGTGGTAATGGCACAAATAAAAAAGGGTGGAGAAGAAGCTGATGGAGAAATATTACCCCAAGGTGCCAGTTTACATTTAGACGGGCAACCCATGGAAATAGATAGTGCCAAAATTGGCGGCATCTATTATGAAAAATACATGAATATTGACAGCTTTGCAGGTAGCCACCAAATGGTGTTGCAACAGGCAGATGGAAAAAGCAACAAAGCTCCATTTAATTTTTTGCCCTTTGCGCTACTAACAAATTTGGATAAAACAATTTCTCGTAAAGCGTTTCGATTGCAATTTGCAGGGCTGGATGCATTAAGCGACTTACGCATTGTACTTACAGATACCAGTTTTGAAAGCGAAGGGGTAAACGAATTGTGGCAGGCAAAAGACAGCATTCTTACCATTGGGCCCGCTATGCTGGCTAATTTAAAAAATGGCCCGGTGCAGCTTACCCTTACCCGGGAGCAGGAGCAGCCGCTTAAAGGTGGTGGCCGCCTATTAATGCTTTACACAATACGTAAAGAGTTTGTGTTGGTGGATTAATCCGCTTTTCAGTAAAAATGATAACGCTAGTTTTTTATTAATTTAATTATCACCTACTTTTTATATTTTCATTTCTCTATGGAATTTTAGGCTTACTAGCCTACCTTTGCGGCCTGAAAACAAACAAATATGGCCGGTCAGTTAAAAGAGGTACGTAACCGTATAAAATCAGTACAAAGCACACAGCAAATTACCAAGGCAATGAAAATGGTAAGTGCGGCAAAATTGCGCCGTGCACAGGATGCCATTACCCAAATGCGCCCTTATGCGCAAAAATTGCAGGAAATGCTGAGCAATATTGTAAGCAATACGGAAGGAGGAGCAGGGATGAGCCTAGCTACCGAAAGGCCAGCAGAAAAAGTATTAATTATACTTATTACCAGCGACAGGGGATTAGCCGGCGCTTTTAATACCAACCTTATTAAGTTGGCAAAAACCACCATTGCCGAAAAATATGCCGACCAGTACCAAAAAGGCAACCTTACCATTTGGGGAATTGGTAAAAAAGGATACGAACATTTTACCAAATTGAATTACAAAACCGATGCAGCTTTTAAAGATATTTTCTTGAGTTTAAGTTTTGAAAATGTACAAAAAGCCTCTTACGCTGCTATGAAAGCTTTTGAAGAAAAGCAATTTGATGTGGTAGAAGTGGTGTACAGCCGATTTAAAAATGCCGCTACCCAAATTTTTGAAGTAGAACGTTTTTTACCCATTCCTAAGGTAGAAAAAAAGGAAGGTGGGGTAAAAGCAGATTTTATATATGATCCTTCTAAAGAAGAATTGGTAGCTGAGCTAATGCCTAAAATTCTAAATACGCAACTATATAAAGCTGTATTAGATTCTAATGCATCTGAACATGGAGCCCGCATGACGGCTATGGATAAAGCCAGCGAAAACGCCAACGAAATGCTACGATCGCTTAAAATTTCGTACAACCGTGCTAGGCAGGCCGCTATTACCACAGAGCTTACAGAAATTGTGAGTGGCGCCGCTGCATTACAAGGTTAATTAACAGCATAGCAGGCGCTTACAAGCTTTACATCTAATTTATTTGCTAACATCAACCCGTTAAAACTGTTGATAATTCCGTTTGCAGGTTAATACCCCTCACGGTAATTTCACCGTTGATAATGAGTAGTGTTTTACAAAAACAATAAGATATAAGCATGGAAACGACCCACTTAATACCACATATAGAAGCCCTTATTTTCGCCAGCGATAAAGCCTTGAGCACCCTTGAAATTACCGATCTGGTGAATAATGCATTGGGCTTTTTAGAAGATAAAGTATCACTGGATCAGGTAGAGGCCGCCCTACAAGGCATACAAGAAAAATACAGTGCAGATTTTTATCCTTTTGAAGTAAAGCAAAGCGGTGGTGGTTGGCAATTTTTAACTAGAAAGGAATACCATAAAACGGTAGCACAATTAAATGGCGATAAATTTTTGAAAAGACTTTCGCCCGCTGCAATGGAAACGCTGGCCATTATAGCTTATAAGCAACCCGTTACTAAAGGTGAAATTGAAGCCATCCGTGGTGTAAGTTCCGATTATGCGGTACAAAAGTTATTAGAAAAGGAACTAATCATCATTACTGGTAGAAATGAAAAAATGCCCGGACAACCGCTGGTATACGGCACCTCTAAAGTATTTATGGATTATTTTGGCATAAACAATGCCGAAGATTTGCCAAAAATTAAAGAAGTATTAGCCGATCAAATAATAGAGCCTACCAATGTAAAAGAGGCGATGGAAGCGGCGGCAGCCGAAGGCGAAAACGTATTAGTAGCCAATGCACCAGAAAACTTAGTAGTAACCGAAACAGGTGAACTAGTATTGAATAACGAAGAAACTGAAGGGGAGCAATCCTAAAATAGTTGCATAATTTTTTTCTAATGCCATCTCTTATTCGAGATGGCATTCTTGTATTATTTATATTCGCAAGCTATGACAACAGCATTAACCCACGAACAACTAATTGCCGCTGCCCATCAATTTGGTACGCCCCTTTATGTGTATGATGCAGATAAAATAAAAGCACAATACCAACAATTAACCAAGGCCTTTGAAGCAGTAAATGCTCGTTTTTTTTATGCTTGTAAAGCATTAACCAACATAAATATTATACAGCACATTCATGCACTGGGTTGCCATATCGATTGTAGCTCTATTAATGAAGTAAAGCTGGCCTTGCATGCGGGTGTGCCGCCTGCCCATATTTTATATACCTCCAATGGTATAGCGTTTGAAGAAATTATTGAGGCCGTAGATGCAGGGGTGCATATAAATATCGATAGCCTTTCTAACCTAAAAAAGTTTGGAGAAAAATATGGTCACACTTATCCCGTAGGTATACGCATACGCCCTGATATATTAGCAGGGGGCAATTTAAAAATTTCCACCGGGCACAACGGTAGTAAGTTTGGCATACCCGTGGCGCAATTACCTTTAATAGAAGAGCTAGTTCGACAAACCAATTTGCACATCCGTACATTACATGTTCATACGGGTAGTGATATTAAAGAGGTCGATGTATTTGTACAAGGCATGCAAGTGCTTTTTGATTTAATTCCCCATTTTCCTGAATTAGAAATTATTGATTTGGGCGGCGGTTTTAAAGTACCCTATCAACCTAACGAAAAGGGAGTAGACGTAAACGAGTTAGCCAAAAAAATAAAAATCGCTTTTGATAGCCATCCAGTCATCGGCCATAAGCAATTTCAACTTTGGTTTGAGCCGGGTAAGTTTTTAGTAAGCGAATGTGGCTACTTGCTTACCACTGTTACTGTGTTAAAAGAAAATGATAACATCACTTTTGCAGCTGTAAACAGCGGGTTGAACCATCTTATTCGCCCCATGATGTATGATGCTTACCACCACCTCACTAATTTATCAAACCCCAATGGCGTGCAAAAAATATACACCGTAACGGGTAACATTTGCGAAACAGATAACCTAGCAGTAGATAGAACATTAAATGAAATAAAAGAAGGCGATATACTAGCTTTTCATAATGCGGGGGCCTATGGATTTGAGATGGCCTCAAATTATAATGCTCGCTTCAAGCCAGCCGAAGTGTTGTTTAAAAATGGCGTAGCCCAATTAATACGGCGTAGAGATAATTTTGAAGATTTGTTGCGTAATCAAGTGCAATAAACTAAAAGCCCCTGAAAATTTCGGGGGCTTTTAGTTAGTGTTAGTTTGTTTTACCGAATGCTTATTTTAAAGTAGCAAGTAACTTCTCGTTTAATTTCACATAATCGCCATTGCCCGCTTTTGCGGCCAATTCTTTTGATTGATTGGCAGCAGCAATAGCATCGGCTTTATTGCCCAATTTAGCCAAGCAGTTTGCCTTTTGATGGTGGATCCAAAAAGCATCTGGCTGTGTTTCTAATGCTTTATTAAACCAGCCAAGGGCCTTGGTTAAATCTTTCCCATTCTCTAAATAATAGGCAGCGGCATTAAAGTAAGGTGGCTTATCACCTTTCATTAGCTCCTCAATTTTAGCCATTACTTTACTATCTACTTCAGTTTCGATGGTTAAGGTTACCACTGTTTTATCCCAAAGTATTTGCAAATCGCATTTAGTACTTTGTAGGTTTGCAAATTGAATTGTAAAGGATTCTACTTTCGTTTTGGTTTTTACAGGCGTTACATTTACCCTTACTACATCTTGATCTTGTTTGTAAGCGGCAGGGCTCGTTACATCTGTTTGTTTGGTAATAATAAGCGTCCAGGTGCTATTACCAGGAATACTTAATAGGCCATATTTTCCTGCTTTAATAGCGGTGCCGCCAATAATAACATCGTCACCAAATGTAAGGGTGGTAGCGCTATTTGCGCCGGTGCGCCATACAGCATTAAAAGGCACTAGGTCGCCAAATATTTTTCTACCCTTCATCGCTGGGCGAGAGTAGGATAACTCAACATGCGATAGGCCAAAATTTTGTTTTACTGTTTGTGTAGGGCTGGGTTGAGGCGTTGTAAGCTGCGCATTGGCTTGTGCCATAGCAAAAACCATGGTAGCCGCAAGTATCCATTTTTTCATCTTAATTTTTTTTAGAAATCAAAGATAAAGAAAGCAAAGTGGCAATGGATAAATTTTAGCACTTGTCTAAAAGTTAATAGTTACCGTAGTTCGCCCTTGTTTATTAGCGGTACGTTTCCATTTAGGGCCATCCTTTATTAAGCGTATGGCTTCTTTATCGCAGGAGGGGCATAATGATTTGTCAATGGCAATATTTATCGGCTCGCCATTTTTATCTACTTCAAAAGATATTTGTACATAGCCACTATTTCTTTTTTCAATAAGGCCCAGTTCGTCTGGCACTTGCAAATTATTAGCAATGTAGGCATCATAATTAGCCCATCCATCGGATGGTTCTGGCTCTATAAGTTGGCGGTTATTATAATTATTATTTACCGCACGCCTATTGGTATTTACCCGTTGGTTACTTATCACTATATCCGATAGGCTGCGATCGTCGGGTAGTATAATCCTGTTAGTGTTTGCATTGGTATGCAAACGGGTAGATACGGTTTCAAACCCCAATGCTTTTACCTGCACTTGTAATACGGTGTCGGGATAGGTAAGCGTAAAGTTGCCGTGCGCATCCGTATAAGTGCCAGCATTATTATCGGCAGGGTTATATACTTTAGCAAAAGGCAATCCATTATTACTGTTATCCGTAATGCGCCCTTTAAATAATCGGGTAGTAGATTGATGGATGGCCGCTTCTGCCTCCATTTTTTTTACAGGCGTAGTGGGTGCCTGGCTTTTATTTTGCGTTGCATTGTCAATAGGCGCATCTTTTAAAGCAGCGATTTCTATTACTTCTCTTTCGCCCTGCATCTCCAGTTTTGATAGGGCTACCTTATTTTCATCGCTTGCGGCTTTATTTTTAGTAATAAACTTTTCCTCATCGGGGGTCGTAACGTTAGCAGGTACATTAGCCGCTTCCGTACCATCCTGCTTATTAGTAGTAGGGGGGGCTGTGGTATTTTTTTCTTTATTGTTACCAGTATTTGTTGCATCAATTGCTTTTACATCCTCGTTGGTAGGGTTCTTTTTCGTAGCATTGGTATCGATAGTGGTATCATTTTTCTTTTGTATAGGCGTTACATCCGCAATTGTTTTTTCGGCTCTTTTATTAAATATAAATTGATTGGCAAGTACAGCCGCTCCTCCAATAATAAGTACTGCAGCAGCCACCCTTAACCAGGCAATCGGTTTGTTTGTTGTGGGGGTAGTAATAGGTATTACTTTCCTATTCGTTATTTGTTGTAATAATCGTTTGTTTAGCTCGGCCATGTCGGCAGCTACGTTTACGCCCGCCGTAGTATAGCCTTCTATCGCATCTGCCAGAAAAGGATCTTCCAATGCCGCTTTTTCCATACCGTGCCTTTCGGCAGCGGTTAGTAATCCCTTATGATATTTTTCAATATCCAATGCGGAAAAACGTTCTATGTGGTTATTAACTGACATGTTATTTATGCGATACAAAATTATACAAACCTCGTTCCAAATTAAAAATCCAAAATGCCATCGTTCGTTGCTATATTTTTACTTTTTTCTCCATACAAGTTTTCAAATTGCGCCGTCCGTTCTGTATTAAGCTACGTACTTGGTTCCACTCTTTGCCCGTAAGCGCCGTTATTTCGTTATAACATTTGCCTTCTAGGTAAAAGAGTGTAATGGCCTCTTGCTGCTCTGCCACCAAGGTACCCAAGCAGTGCTCCATTGTTTGCAGGCTCTCTTCTTTTTCCAATACAGCATTTAGATGCACATCTTCTTCTAATTGCACAATTTCTGTTTTAAACTCAACTGTTTTTAAATTTTTAGGGGTGCGCAATTGCATCAGGCAGTGGTTTTTAGCCACTTGGTGTAGCCAACCCCTAAAATTATCCACTTCATGCTTTTTTAGCTTAGTAGTAAGTTCTTCAAAAATCAGCATTACGCTGTCCTTGCTGCGTTCCGGTTCCTTAAAATACTTAAGGCATACACCATACACCAGCTCCATGTATCGCTGGTATAGTACGCCCAGTACATGCATGTCGCCCTTTTCTTTATAAAGGCATACTAACTCCTTATCCGTAAGGGTGGAATGCGATATGTTTTTAATAAAATCCAACGACTAAAAATAACGAATTAATTGGTATGGGCTGTGGGCAGTAGTAACACCTATGGGCTACTGTTCGCCGCCCGCCTGCAATGCCCGCCATAGGGCGGGCGATTTACGGCTAAGCGGCGCAGCCATTCAGCTTCCTATCGCTATGCAGCAGTGTGGCCGGTGGCATCGTATAAGTAATGTGCGGCACTTAACATTGCAGCAACGCATAAACAAAAAAATAATACTTTTAATAAAAACTAAGTAACTACCAAATATTTTTAAATGCATTGGCATGTGTAATTTTTATGGACATAAAGTAAGCCGAATGGAAAACATAAAGCTGAAACAAATTATAAAGCAATTGGGTACGGCGGAGGCCTTGCAGGAGTTACAACGCATGCGCAATGGGTTTGAATACGTAAATGCGCCCATACTAAGAAAAAGTGCACCCAATGATGTGGAAGTACTATCGGCTCATTGGGAGTTTATACCCAGCTGGATAACCAATGTAAACCAACTACAAGCAGCAAGAAAGCAAGGCATACCTTGGCTCAATGCACGCAGCGAAACAATGTTGGCAAGCAAAATGTTTAAAGAGGCTGTTTTAAATAGAAGGTGTTTAGTGCCGGCCTCTCATTTTTTTGAATGGCGGGCTTACACACCTCCCGGCGTTAAAAAGGAAATTAAGTATCCCTATGCTATTGAGCTTTGTGAGGCGGATTATTTTTATATGGCAGGTATTTATAACAGCTATATAAACCCCCAAACGGGTATAGCCTTAATAAGCTTTGCCATAGTAACCACAGCGGCTAATGCACTGATGCAGGAAGTGCATAACCAAAAAAAAAGAATGCCTACAATACTTCCGGATGAGTTGGCTTGGCGATGGGTTATGGACGATTTAAGCGAGGAAGCTATAAAAGCAATCGCTACTTATCAGCTACCCGCAGCATCAATGAAAGCCTATACTATAGCCAAAAATTTTAAAGCGGCAGATGATCCACTTACCCCTTTTCATTATGAGGGCTTACCGCCATTAGCAATTACTGAATCGGGTAGGGAGATGTAGTGATGGTGGTTATTTTCTTAACCATCCCATAATACGTTTATTTTTTATTACCCATTTACCATCTTTATGCACAAGTGCAAAGGTTTCTCTTGCTTTACTATAGCGACCAGCATTTTGTTGTATAATTTCAATTTCATTATCTGTAACCTTTGAAACAATGGACACATGGCCATATTTATTTAAAAGCGTACCGTTATAAATAAGTAGGTCATCTACTTTTGGTTTTGTATAGCTCGGATTGGTATGTTGTGTTAAGTTACGTTTGTGGTTTTTTTGTCCGTCTGATAATGCTTTATCAAAAAAGTCTTTGGCGTTTCCGTAACTGTCCGGCATTTTATGTTTTAAGTGTTGGTAATAATAGCGCTTTACAAATTCCACGCATTGATATTTTACGCCCAGGTTGTATCCATCCTTTGTAGTATTCCGGCCAATTGTATTATCTACGCTACCATTGTAATAAACATAAACGGCATTAAGGCTGTCCATTTTTTGCCCAACAGAAAAATGGGCATTGATGTTCATTTTTTTATAGCCCCATACACCAGCCAAACTTAAAAGTAGCCCAGCTATAAAAAAATAAACCCAGCGTTTTATGTTCAATTTAATTTATTTTAGTTAGTAAAACTATTAGTGCAAATTACAAAAAGTATGTAAGGCAATTGCCGAAGTCTTTTTTCTTATCGTAATAGCATTTACCTATTAGCAGGTAGCTTACTCTCCAGCAGCGCCACTTTCTCTTTCTGTTGACGAAACTAATAAAAGTGATTAAAGCCAAAAATCACCAACCATTTTTAAGCACATTGCTATTTTTGTTTACTCTTAAAACGTATTGTTTTTGGGGGAGCGTACATCGGCATTCTGTGTCTTGCAAATGTGCCTGACTTGGTGCATCGGGTCAGTATGGTTCTGAAATTAGAACAAATATTTGTTTTATTTTAAAACAATGCTTATTTTTGTCCTCTTGAACTGAAATAAAAAACCGATATGAACATAAGTTTGTCACAAAAGCAAATAGGTCAAAGGATAACTGAACTTCGTAAAATGAAGGGGTTGTCTCAAGAAGATTTGGCGAAAAGTGTCAAGATTTCAAGACCCTCTTTGGCTCAAATAGAGTTGGGAAACAGAACTGTTGATGTGCTTGAATTTCAACGGTTGTCAATGGTATTAGGATTTTCTTTAGACGATTTTGTGTCTAAAGATTTTTCTGCTAATCAGGATGTAGAAGTCAAAGCCGAATCAAAATCAAAGAAGGCTGATGAACGTATTTCTGTTCCATCATTGCAAGTCAATAAGTTTAAGAATGTGCTGTTGTATATTTTGGAACGCTGTGCAGGAAAACCGAATGTTGGCGAAACAGTCCTTTACAAGCTGCTTTATTTTTCCGATTTCAATTATTATGAATTGTATGAGGAACATCTAACTGGTGCAAAATACCGCAAGCTGCCTTATGGACCGGTTCCGCAAAAGTTAGATAGTATCGTTTTACAAATGATTGATAAAGGTCAGTTGCAAAGAGTGAAAACAGCATATCATGGCCATCCTCAAACCCGTTATTTGCCTTTGGTCAAAGCCGATTTAACTGAATTGAAAGCAAGTGAGAAAGAGGTAATAGATAGAGTGATTCAACAAATGAGCGATTGGAGTGCTGCTGCCATAAGCAACTATTCTCATAAAGATTTGCCTTGGGAAGTTACTGATGAAGGAAAAGATATTAGTTACGAATTAGCCTTTTACAGAGAAATGCCATACTCTGTTAGAGTTTATGATGAAACCAATGAATAAGTTATGGAATTTAATACACTGGCTGAGTTTGAGAAAGACTTGAAGCATCTCTTGAAAAAATACAGAACCTTAAATGAAGATTTACTGGAAGTTAAAACAATTTTGAAAAAGAAACCCGAAGAAAGACCACCGTTTAGTTTTCGTATTGATAATTTGGGTTTGGAAACTTGTGTCATTAAAGTAAAAAAGATTGCTTGTAAAGCATTAAAAGGCCGTGGAGTAAATTCAGGGTTGAGATTAATTTATGCTTATTTTGAAACAGAACAAAAAATAACATTCATTGAATTGTATCATAAAAACGATAAGGAGAATGAAGACAAACAAAGAATTTTAAACAATTTTAAATAACAAATATTCTGAGCAAGAAAAACCAGCATGTAGTGCCTCACGGTAACCAATGGGCTGTGAAAGGCGAAAAAAATGAAAGAGCTACTTTTTTTTTAACACTTTCCAATCCTCATCCCATAAAATAAAATTAGGAATTTGTTTAGTCACTTCATCTACATTTTCGTTGACAAATATTGTAAGTTCTGGGTCTAACCATAAAGTAAAAGGGCAATAAGGTCTTCCTACTTTTTTGTTTTTTACAAGTGGAATATTGTCATTAGGTCCAAATTGATAGGACGCACTAAAAGCTATTTCATTCTTTGTTACTATATGTTTATATAAATTATTCCTTTCAGCATAGCTTTTGTCAAGCGGTTTTATAATTTTAGCATTAAATCTAACACCTTCACTGCCAATTTCGAAAGTAGTTAACTCAAGTAAAATAGTAACTCTTTCGTGATAAACTACTAAATTATTTACAAGATTTTCCTTAAGTCTAGTAAATTCTTTTATATATTCTTCATTTGTCATTCTTGCGTTTTATTTAGTTCATTTCCAATGGTTCTAAGTACATCCATAATTGGTTGTCTTCTATTATTCATCATACTTTCAAATAATGGCAAGGATTTGTCGTTAAATATTATGTCTATAAAATCAATTGTTAGCTTTGTGTTTTCAAAAAGTTTTTCTTTTTTTAGTAAATCAATACAGTTTTTGTTAAAGCTGTTTTCTTGCTCTAATTGTAAAATTCGTTCTTTAATTTGCTTCATTGTATTTTCTTCGTCAAACAAACTTTCATCTTTATTTTCATTTTCAAAACATTCTGTGATATCAAAATAGTAATTTTCAATTTGCGTAATAATTTCGGTTTCGGTTATTTGTTTAGTTTCAATTTTTACTTTGTCAATTGTTCGATTATTATCAGATAATAGCGATTGTCCTAAAGTCTTCCATTCAATTCTTCTGCCAATTCCTAAACATTTTAAAATATAATATTCTGTTCCAACGTAATCATTAATTCTTGTTTTATGAATTCTTATACAGTTATTAATTGAATTTCCATATCCGCCTGAAATATCCAAGTCAGTATCAAAATCTCTTTTTAATAATTCTCTTAATGTCATATAGGTTTAGGTTTTGTGAAATTACAGCCAACAAATAAATATACGAACCCTTTCAATAGCATGCAGGGCATTTAGCAAAGTCTTTTTTCTAATCGTAATAGCATTAACCTATTTGCAGGTAGGTTACTTACCAGCAGCACCACTTTCTCTTTCTGTTGACGAAACTAATAAAAGTGTTTTAAAGCCAAAAACCACCATTATTAAGTACATTGCTATTTTTGTTTACTCTTAAAACGTACTTTTTTTTGGGGAGCGTGCACACACACACTAGACACACACACAAACACTCTTTACTCTAACTTTATGGCTTCATATACTTTTTTACTTAAGCTAAATGCTGGGTCTATTACTTTTACTTCATCATAAGTAAGTTCGTAAAGTTTGTAAACTAAGTGGTCGATTTCTTTTTCTAAAGAGGTTGTATCTGATGCAATATCTTGTTTTTTTTTCGAGATAATTTTATCGGTTAAATTAATCAATTTGGTTTCAGTCTTTTTAGAAATCTTTGGGATAGGTAGTTTTTCTAAATAAGGTATATCAAACCTTAAATAACCGCCTGCCATATGAGTAGTTTCAAATTTTAAATAATACCAACGATTAGCGAAAGCACTATTTAAAATAGATAAAAGAAGCTTTAAGTTCAACTTTGAATCTGTAATCAAAGTTGATTTGCCAACAAAACAATAATCTTCGTCCAAACAGGCTTGGATTTGTTTTGTAACTCTCCCAATGACAATCTTAGTTTTGTTGAATTCTCTAATAATTGAATCAGAATAAATATTTATTGGAATATATTCTCCTTGCCAATCAATGTAATATTTTTTGGTATCAGAGGTCTGTAATATTGGTTTGTATAATTTCTGTTTTAATGCGGCTAAACAATTATATGTATCAACATAAATCTTTTTCTGTCCATAACCTGTTGCTGAAGTGCCCCATTTTAACTTTGAAATATTGCCAAGAGAATCTTTATCTTTTTCAATTTTCGCAAGAGCAAAATATTCATAATTGATTGGTATGATTTTGCTTTCTGAAAGTTTTATGTCAGATTGATTAATTAGAAATGATGTTTCAGAGATTTTGTTAATTTCTGAACATCTATTTATTCTAATCTCATTATTCGGTTTAATATTCTTATTGAATAACCATATAATAGTGTAAGTAGAAGCTTCTTTAAACACTTTCAAATAAGAAACGTCCACAATGAACTTGATACTTCTATTTTCAATTAAATGTTCTCTTAATTTCAATCCGTTGTCAGTAGATAAGAATTGGTTTGGATTTATAAAGCAAAACGTACCCTTGTCTGAAAGAAGAGAATCACTCAATTCTACAAAATATTGATATAAATTTGGTCTTAAACTTGACTTATTGATTGGGAAATAGCTGTGACGATTAATAGCAGACTCTATAAGTCGATAATCAACATATGGCGGATTCCCAATGACAATATCAAAACCAATATTCGTAGTAACCTGCTCATTCATCACTTCTGGAAAATCTAACTTCCAATCAAAAAATTGCAAATGCAACTCTGGTTTATTTTTTAGTTTTTGCAAGTCTTTTATGGAGTTTTTCCAACCTACCGTTTGCAAATAAAGTTCAGTTTGTTTTGCCAAAATTTTGCTTGTGCCGTTTGGTTTAGTTTCTATACCTCTTGTTTTTACCATTAACTCCAATTGGGTAATCAGCAGATCAATTTTTAGGTTGCGTATCTCGGCTGCTAATTTTTTCTTAGCCCCTCCCTTGCCCTCCGCAAAGGAGAGGGAATCCTCAGCTCTAAAAAACTCTTTTTGCTCTTTGCTTATTTTTTTAAGTAAGTCGCCTTTTTTTTTGGCCAATTCAGCTCCAAATAGGCCATGGGCTGTTTCGTTCAGTGCCCAGTCAATATCAATAATATCATTCCCCAATTTGCTTACCAAACTATTGCCTCCTACAATTTTATAATCAAGGTTTGGCAGGGCTTTTGGTTTTTCTTCATCTACAATCAAGCTCAACCAAAAACGTAATCGGGCAATATCCACCGCACCTTTTTCAATGTCCACTCCATAAATGCTGTTTTGTATAATGTTGAGTTTTACCGCCGAAGCATCAAAGGTTTTGGTGTTGCCGTGTTCAAAGGTGTGTAGGGTTTGTTTTGCCGTAAATATTTCGTGTAGCAAACCCATAGGGAAAGCACCGGAACCAATGGCAGGGTCACAAACTTTCAAGCTGTCCAATGCAGAATTGATGTTATTAATTTCAGGCTTTAATATTTTGTCAACTTCTTTCTTTTTGAGCAGGTTACTAACAGCTATTCTTTCTTGGTCTTCTGGCTCAACTTTCAAAGCGTTACATAAATATTCAATTATGCTCTCCTGACACATATAATGCACAATTTCCTTAGGTGTATAGTATGCACCTTTGTCTTTGTTGTCTTCCAGTAGGTTTTCAAAAATATGCCCCAACATTTCAGGGTCAACCGCTACGGTGTGGTCGTTGGGGTCGTCTTCGTAAATGGTAAAGTTATACTGATTGAAAAAGTCGAATAGGCTTTTGAATAGATTTGCAGGATAATTAAGGTTACGGTGTTTCTTGTCGTCTTCTTCAAACAATCCACCATTCAGATAAGGTATGCGGCAAGGTTCGCCCTTTACCAGTTCAATTAAATCGTCTTTGCGTTTAGTGTTTAGTGTATCAAAAAACAGTTTCGATAACAGTTCAGAATAAAACAGATCGGGGTTTTTGCTGTTCTTAAAGAGGTTAGTCAAAAAATCGAAATCGCCTTTACCCCAATCACTTTTTGCAGGCACACCCAACCAACCTTTTTTCTGAATAAAATAAAGAAATACAATTCGCCCTAACAATTTTTTGTTGAAATCACGAATTCCTTTTTCGTCACCGTTAAATATGGTTTGGCGAATGTTTGGTTTTGAAACCATAAAGTCGCAAAAAATATCATAGTGCTTTTTGTATTCATCAAAAAATGCTTTTGAAAGTTTTTCTACCGAGAAGGCTTCCTTTACATCATCTAAAGTAGCTTTGCTGCCTTTGGTAGCCATGGCTGTAAATCGTTCAGCTGCGGTTCGTGTGCTTTCCCCTTCGCCCAAAACATACGTATATCGTTTGGGTTCGGTTTTGATTTTTACAAACTCTCCGTCAGCATCATAACCTGTTAATTCAGAAACATAAGTAAAACGCCAATTAGGAGTTTCGGGTCTGTGATAAGCAATGAAGGCTGCATCTATATCTTTCCAATATTTGCGGAGCAAATTTCGTAAACCAACACGGTTGCGTTCCAAAATAATGCCTTGCGCCAGGGTAACTTCATATATAGAAATTTGGCGTTCAATGCCATTTTCGTTAAGCGTAATGTAACCCAACTTTTGCACTTGCGAAGCTACGTTACTGTCAATGCCAGTTAGTATTTCAGCTGTTGCAAGCAAACGAGAATTGGCAAATGCTTCACCCAAAAATTGTTTCCAATTGCTTTGGTTGTAGCGTTGTTTGAATAGGTTATGAATTTGTTCGTATGTCATTATTCAAAATTTCTTATTTGATTTTGAGCTATAGCAATTGCCTTGTGTAAACGGTCTATTAATATTTCTTTAGATGGTAAGATTGTAAAGTAATCTGCCACCTTTATATTGCTTTTGTGCAGCTGCATTAATTCGATATGCTCTGGATTTTTGCCAGTGCAAAGAATTAATCCAATAGGTGGATTTTCTCCATCTACCATTTCATATTTTTCCAAATACCCCAAATACAATTCCATTTCGCCTTTGAAAGCAGCATCAAATTCTCCAATTTTTAAATCTATTGCTATTAAGCATTTTAACCTGCGATGATAAAAAAGCAAATCAATGTAGTAGTCTCTATTATCAATTATCAGCCTTTTTTGTCGAGAAAGAAAAGCAAAGTCAGTACCAAGTTCTGTAATAAATCGCTGCAGTTCGGCAACAATAGCAGTCTCTAAATCATTTTCAGAGTAGGTATCTTTTAATCCTAAAAAATCAAGAAAATAGGGGTCTCTAAAAACTACGTCAGGCGTAATTTGTTTAGTTTCATTTAGTTGCTGTAATTCATTTTTTATTGTTTCTTCGGGCTTTTTGCTAATGGCTGTGCGTTCGTAGAGCAAAGATTGTATTCGTTCCTGAAATGTACGAACACTCCATTTTTCTATTTTACACATTTCTGTATAAAACATTCGTTTTAAAGGGTCTTCTATTGGAATAAGTAATTTTATATGCGACCAGCTCAATTGTCGTATCAGTGATACGACAATCTTTTCATCGGGAAAGACTGTTGCAAATTGCATCATTCTACGAAGGTTTTTTTCTGAAAAAGAGGTTCCATATTCTGTTTTTAATTGTCGCCACAGTGTAGCGACAATCTGTTTGCCATAACTTTCAGTTCTGCTTTGAAAATTTATTTCTTCATTTATTCGTCTGCCTATTTGCCAATAAAGCAAACTCATAGTAGAATTTACTGCAACAGCTATTTGGTGTTTACTTTGCTCAATAAGTAATTTTATTTCATTTACTAAGCCACTATCTGGAGTTTCTAAATTATTTTGTTTCATAATTTATTCAAAGGATTCTGAAATGATTAAAACTGGTTTTTCTACTTTGCCTTTTTTGCCTTTTTGAGCATCGCTTAAGTCAACATTGTATTGTGCTGCAATTTTATCTATTTCGGCTAAGGCAATATTCAGGTTTGCTTTCTTCCTTTGCAAACGGTCAATGTCAGTTGGCAAATTGGTGTATTTACCAATGTCAATAAGCACTACTATTTTTTGAATGTTCTCCTTTTGCTTCTCTGATACTTGCGAAAATTTAACTAAGTCTGACAAGAATTTTTTTGCACGTTGTGCTACACCGCCCAATGCTTCGGGGTCGATTTGAGATTGTGCAATTTTATGTTCCAGCGTTTCAAAATGTTCTAATGCTTTATTTACGTGTTGGTGGTGAGTTTCAATTAATGAAACATTTTTTTCTTTCACGTCTGCCGAAAATATTTTGAATGCTTCTATCGGTGTAATTTCTTTTGGTTGGTTGTCGTTGTCCACCCAATAGAATTCAAATTTTTTGTCAGTCTTTAAGAATGCTGCAGTTCCGTTTTGGAGTTCAGGTTTTTTAATGTCGGTTGAGTTTCGTCCTGCTCTTGACTTTAAAGGCAGTTTTTTAATCTTATCAAACCAAGCTCTGTTGGCTTTTTTGAAGTGGCGTAAAAAGTATAAAACCTTCAATCGTTCGTCTTCTTCTTCCTTGTAAGTTCCGCTAAAGAGTTTTACTTCATCTAAAATTTCTTCTGTGGAGAATACCTGATTATCTTCGCCAAAGGCAGTGTGAAAAGCCTGAATTTTCATAAAGGCGGTTTTGTTCAATTGTATTTGCGAATCGCCTTGTGGCGAAGGATAAAATACATAGTTGAAAATGGCAGATGCTTTAGTACCAATACGATTTACACGCCCAATTCTTTGCATTAGTTTGGTGGAGTTCCAAGGCGTATCATAGTGAATAATTACATTAGAACGGTGCAAGTTCACACCTTCCGCCAATACTTCGGTAGTAATGATGATATTGTATTCATTCACTTGTTTATCGGCTGCCCAGTTTGCATCAAAGTTGGTTACAATGGTGTCATACATTTGTTTTCTGTTGGCTGCCGAAATAACCAACACATCTTTTCTACCTGCATCTTCTAAAGCCCTTGCCAAATAATCAACAGTGTCTTTTGATTCGGAGAAAATGACCAATTTGCCTTCAACATTTGTTTTCTTGTTTAGGAATTGTTTGCTGAGTTGAGCAACGAAAACATCCATTTTAGGGTCGTAGTCAATCTCTTTCCATTCGCTTACTAATTCGTTAATGTAAATCAAATCTTTTTTAAGTAGTGCTAAAAAGTCTTCTTTAAAATCAGTTCCTTTAAATGTTTGGTTTTTAGGGTTTTCTTTACTTAGTTCTTCAATTATCTTTTCAATATCAGATTCACTCCAATTGTCATTCAATAATTTATTTACATTGGTATCTGGTGCAATAAATATTTTCCCATTTCCACTATCACTTTCAAACATAGAAATCATTCTATTGGTAGCTAATTGAAAATTAGTAAGTGAGTTTTTGAACGCATAAAAACTACTTTCCAATCGTTTAATCAATTGGGTTTTCATTATAAATGCTAATGATTTAGATACCGTTTCAGCATTTTCGTAATACTTGTCCTGAACTTCTTTTTTTAGTCCAGAAATTGCTTGATATCTTTTATATTTTATGTAAATCAATTCATCATTACTGTCTTTATCAGTCAGGTATGAAACAGTTTTATGAAACAGTTCATTCAGTTTTTCGTCCATCAGGTATTCCACTTTTTTAGGCGGGTCAACTTTCGGGAATTTGATACCTTGTTCGTCTAAGTCAATTTTGTATTCGGGAATATTTTCAAGGTCTGTTCTAGTTCTGCGTATGGTAATCGGTTCAATTACATATTTCCGAATATCCGCATAGATATTTCTAAGCTCATTTACATCTAATTGTTCAAATCTTTTTAGCTTTTTAAATTTCTCCATTAAGGGATTAAAAAATGATGTCAAATTAGTAATTGGCAAGGTCGATTGTCTTGCATCCTGAAACATTTGAATTTGATAAAATATGTCGTCAGGTCTATTATTCAATGGCGTTGCAGAAACTAATATTACTTTTTTCTGTGCGCCGTCAATCAATCCTTTGTTTGCTCGTGGGCTTTTACAAATCAATTGCAGGTTTTGAAATGCTCCAGTTAAGTAATTGCGGAACTTGTGGGCTTCGTCCACAATTATTAAGTCATAATCTTCTTTACTCCAATAGTCCTGATGACCTTCTAATATTTTTTCAAGGCTTCCATTTGTGATGAACTTGGTGTATTTGTCTAATTGAAAATCTTTGAAAGTATTTTTCCAGTTCTTCTCAACTGCTGGCGGATAAACAATTAATATTTTGGTTTTGTCTCTGCCGTTTTGCATTACAAACTTATTCGCCACCATTGCAGCAATAACGGTTTTGCCCAAACCCACAACGTCAGACAATAGAAAACCGTTGTGTTTTAAAAGTATATTAAAACCTTCGTTTACCGCATCAACTTGGTAAGATAGTTTTTTGAAGTTCAGCGGTAAGTCGCCCATTGAGTCTGGGTCGTAATCAATGTTTTTTCCGAAGTATTCAGTTAGGAGTTTAATGTATAGTTCAAAAGGTGTAATTTCTCTATTAAGATATGTTTCTTTTTTGATGTTCTGAATATCTACTGGCAAAATGTCCACCGATTCAGCCCACAATTTTTCAAATTCTTCGGTTGCAAATTTTACATCAGGATATTCCGTTAATTGAACATTAAATTCGTAATTGTAAAAATTGCCGCCACCTAATCCAGCGTCTGTTAGGTTTGATGAACCTGTAATTGCTGTTGCAGGAGTATGTTCATTAAATGGCTCTGGTCGTAAAATGTATACTTTGGCGTGAATCTTTTTTTCAGGATGAGCTTTGATTTGAATTTTCTTTTCAACTAAGTCGTCAATGAATTGCAAAATTCCTATCTCTGTGCCCTTGTCGTAATTTGCTTTTTCAATGTCTTCCTGAATTTTCTTGATGAAATCATCTTTGGTCTTTTCGTGATTTTTGAAAAATTCAAGTCCTTCCTTTTGCGCATCTGCAAGCATTTTGTCAATGTTGATGCCTACCAAAATTCTAATGTTTGGAACTTTGTCCAAAAACGGTCTAATTCGGAAATAGCCTGATGCCCTAAAGTAGCCTACTAAAGCATCAAAGTATTGTATGTTGGGATTGTATGTAAAAACCCCTTCAAACTTTTTGATTAAGGTGTTCTCTTCGCTATTAGTGAAAAACTTAGTTGACATATATGTTTAAATTCTTAAGTCGTTAAAATAATGATTAATCTTGGTGTGTTCGGAGGGTTATCAACTTTTATTCATATTCCAATATTTGAACTTGCAAAAGAAATAAAAAATTTTATTCAAAAGCTATCTCAAAAGCCCGATGCAACTGGGTCTTTAAATTATCTGGCAAGGTAGAATTTTCAGTAAATTTAAAGACAACTTTATTGCTTTCACTAGTTGGCCCTATAAGCGTATAATGATACTTTAGTAAATAATAATTTTTGAAATTTGTGTTATTTTCTATTTCTTTTAAGGCTTCACTATTTTCTGTTTCGATTTCAGAAACTAAGGAATTAAATTTTTGTCTTTTTGTATCATAATCTTTACCAAGTCCGCTTTTTAAAATGGCTGTCATAATTTAATTTTTAATTGTTAATAAATAAATATGTCAAATAAATTAAGGTGTCCAACAGTAAATAAAATGAAAAATTCAACCTATTTCAGGACGAGACAAAGCAGCAGTTTTATTGTGTCCACTTGAAGAGTTTTTCTGCAAACACTTTACCGCCAGGAAATTCGTTGTTAAAATGAATTTCGTTTTGTGTCAAAGGCCAATGTCCTGTCTTCTTACGAATAAGAAAAACAAATTCAGCTTCTATACTTTCTATTTGAATTTTATTAAGTCTGTCAAAACACCAAACATAAAGTTCAACTTGTTCTTTGTCTTTCCATTTGTAACCATGATAACCTGCCTTGCCGTCCGCTGTTAAACCATAGCGAATCCTTGTTGTCAATGATTGCATTGTCGTGCCGACATATAAATACTCGTTGTTTTCTTTTAGAATATAAAGCTTTGCAACTTTGGGTTGTGTCAACCGTTGGTGAAATGCTTTAAGTGTCGCCCCGGTTAATGTGTCAATAATGGAAGTGATTTTTCCTTTTGTAAGTGTCAAGTCCAGCCTGTCAAAATCGTTAATCTTATACATACGTGTAGTGTCGGTAAATGTCTATTTGCAATTGCAGAGTGTTGCCGAAAAAATTGCTGCTAACGGCTACGGCTTGGCGATGTGGCGGTATTTGAAAATCGTCAGCCCGTAACCGCCGCTATATTTATAAATAAAAGTTCATTGTTCATTCTACTGCTCAGCTTTATTCGTCGGCTGGAACTTGTATGCAATCCATATGGCTACATCATCTGTAGCACCAACGGCACAAAGGAAAGATTACTAATAGTCATTTACGATTTTTTTTTTGCGAATAATAAATTCTTCTTTGTCTTTTTTACAAAAGTAATTAGTTCGACTTCACATAAAACATGCTATAAAACACCATGTTCTAGGGACATGAACCATGACCTAATTCTACTTGTACAGTTCAGCAGTATGCTTTATCATGGCCATAATGTAAAAAAAACGATATAAAAAAAATAAATTTAATGATGTTAATTGAATATTTTGCAAACATCAATAATTTTTTTTTTATTAAAAAGCTACTAATAAAAGTAAAATTAAGATGAAAACACACTATACTTTGTTGATACTAATGTTGTTTTTTTTTAGATTTTGTAGTTCACAAAACATTTGCAATCTTGAAAATTATTATTTGAATGATGATTTATTCAAGACTGTCAATACTTACTCTAAAATTACAATTGATGGAAAACCTTTTAAAGCCAAAATCTTTAGGGATAAATTTGATGAGAACTTAAGAAAGTATGATGAACCGGAATCAGAATTTGAAGACGCTGCACCCAAAACTTTAGTTTTGTATAGCGATGAGACACAGAGAATTGTTTATGTTAATAAATTCTATTATTCAAAGATCTCCTTGGCCAAATTATGTGGAAATTTATCTAAAGTCGGAAAGATGTATTTGAATTGCTTAAGTTATGGTGGGGGTTCTGGTTTTTCTTCTAATACGAATTTAGTTTCTTTTGAAGAAGGCAAAATTGTACTAACAGAAGTTTTTAATAGTTCTACTTTGGATTTTGTTCTTTTTAATAAAAACGATAAAGAAATTTACATTTTAAAAGGAATTTTTAACCATGAGAGTGTTGAAAATGCCATTGATGTTGAAACCCATTTTTCTAATCATAGATATCAAATTTTACGTTATCGCTATGGGTATAACTCTTTTGAACAAAAAATAATTGGTATAACAATAAATAAATATGCAAGTTTGGATGATGGGAAATCCGCTATTGAGATTTTTGATGATATCATAAAGGGTGAAAATTTTATGCCTTTGATTACTAATCTTGCTGAATATATAATATTTGATAATTTCGGAGGTGCATTTATTGCTAAATAAAATGTTCAATAACTTTAAAAGTAATTAAAAAATAAATCTTTTATACACCTAAAAGGCTGCCCCCCTTAGCCGTAAATCCTGCGCCATGCTGCAGGGCATTGGGTGCGGTGGCGCAGATTGCAGGCGGGCGGGGAACTGCTGCTGAATAATGAACAGAACGATGAGAGCCCCCAATGATAATACTTTTTTAAAGTGCTTGCAATTGCATAAATTTGCAGTTGAACAATTTTTTTATTGTCAATTTTTTCTGGGGGTGCCTGGTATTGACAGCATAGATCTTTGAGAGTGTAAGCATGTACTGCGTTGCGTAATTAGCAGTTTAATCTGAATACGAAAACTCTAAATGGCAATACTCAGTATGCCATGGCTGCCTAATCAGTGATTAAGTAGTCATTAGGGCCGCCGGGCCGGTTGGCTTGTTACCATGCCCCGCCGCCGACTTAAAACAAATACAAGCTGCTGCGCCGCCATGAGGATAACGGAGCTTAAGACACTTCTTCTACGTTGTAAATTGGTTTGTTCGTTTCCTGTTTACGACCGACAATTAATTACGAAATAAACATGTAGAAAGCTTTTGGGGAATATGTTTGGACAGGAGTTCGAATCTCCTCACCTCCACTTCACTACGCTAAAGCTTCGTGAAGCTGGCTTTAACCGCCGAGACATCTTGTAGTAGCAATTTTTTGATTGCCACAAGTGGTCTCGGTTATTTTTTTTATGTGGTATGTATATGTAATAAAAAGCGTTGATAAGGATTTTACTTACATCGGCTCTACCAATAATTTAAAAAGAAGATTTCAGGAGCATAATGAAGGTAGTTCCCAATCCACAAGGCCGTACAGGCCTTATGTGTTGCTTTCTTATATTGCTGTTCAAACGGAAGAGCAGGCCAGGAAATTGGAGCAATATTTTAAAACAGGTTCTGGTAAAGCCATTCTTTATAAAAGAATTCTTCAACGAAATAATGGTACTGAATCTGACGAAGCTTTAGCGTAGTCAGATTATTTATGCCGTTGCGCTAATACCTTTTCTACATCGGCTATTGTATATCCTTTGGCTTGTAATAAAATTAAATAATGGAAAAGCAAATCGGCTGCTTCGCCTAAAAACTTTTCTTCGTCGTTGTCTTTACTTTCTATTACTAACTCCACCGCTTCTTCGCCTACCTTTTGTGCTAGTTTATTTATACCCTTTGCAAATAATGAGGCGGTGTAAGATGTTTCGCTTGGGTTGTTTTTTCTATCGGTAATTATTTGCTCTAATTTTTTTATATTAAATGAAGCATTGTTTTCATTAAAACAAGTATCGGCACCGGTATGGCAAACAGGGCCAGTAGGCTGTGCTTTTATTAATAGTGTATCGTTATCGCAGTCGGCGGCTATTTCTTTTACCAATAAATAATGTTGACTTGTTTCGCCCTTGGTCCAAAGGCGTTGTTTGCTACGGCTGTAAAAAGTTACTTTACCTTCTAATTGTGTTTTGGCAAGTGCTGCGTCATTCATAAAGCCTAGCATTAATACCTTGTTGGTATCTGCATCTTGCACTATTACGGGGGCTAACCCATCGGCATATTTTAAAAAATCAATTTTCATGTGTTAGTTTTTTTTTGAAATACGAAACATGTGATGCTGCCAAAATAATTATCGCTGTTTGAAATAGTTGTTCAAAAAATTATGGCTCATTTCATATTACGTAGTTTCGGTTTCTTCTTTTTCTACCGGCTGGTTGGCTTTTACTTGTTGTAACAAGCGGTGCAGTCGTTGTTTATTTTTTTCTTGTTGCGCCTGCTTTTTTATATTGTTTTTCTGCTGCAGGTAAAAGGTAATGCAGAGTGCCATAAATATAAATAGTACTATCAACATCATAACCTAACAGAAATTTTTTGTTGATGTAAATAATTTTTTAAATCGGGTATGGCTATTTCTTTAAAGTGAAAAATACTAGCGGCTAAGGCCGCATCTGCAGCAGCATGGGTAAACACATCTGTAAAATGCGCCATAGTACCTGCGCCACCACTGGCTATTACGGGTACGGGTAGTTGGGTGGCTAACTGCTTAGTTATGGTTAAAGCAAATCCATTTTTGGTGCCATCATTATTCATAGAGGTAAGTAAAATTTCTCCAGCGCCTCGGTGTACGGCTTCGCTTGCCCAATCTATACATTTGATACTTGTTTTGGTACGGCCACCGTTTAAGTACACATACCATTCGCCATCGGCCTCTTGTTTGGTATCAATAGCTACAACCACACACTGGCTACCAAATTCTTTTGAAAGTTCATTTAACAGTGCAGGGTTTTTAAATGCCGAACTGTTGACGGAAATTTTATCGGCTCCGTTTTGCAATAATACATGCACATCTTCTACACTGCTAATGCCACCGCCTACCGTAAAGGGTATATTAACATGGCGAGCAATTTTATTGACTAAGGCACTTAAGGTTTTTCTTTTTTCTACCGTGGCCGTGATGTCTAAAAAAACTAATTCATCCGCCCCTTGTTGTGCATATAAAGCCCCTAGCTCTACCGGGTCGCCGGCATCCCGTAGATCTACAAAGTGGGTACCCTTTACCGTGCGCCCATCTTTTATATCCAAACAGGGGATGATGCGTTTGGTAAGCCCATTTTTATGGATAGACAAACTCATTATTACTCAAATATTTTTAAGTCGGTAAGGCTAATCTTTTTTTCATAAATGGCTTTTCCTACAATGGCGCCATGGCAACCTGCTTCTCTTAACTGCAACAAATCATTGATGGATGATACACCACCACTGGCTATTAAATCGATAGAGGGATGTTGATTCATAATTTTTTTATACAGGCTGATGCCAGTACCTTGTAGCAAACCATCTTTACTAATATCGGTACAAAAAAATTGCTTTACTCCTTTGATTTTATATTTTGCAATAAGGTCAAATACGGAGTAGGTAGTGGTTTCTGTCCAGCCTTTTATGGCCAGCATTTCATGTTGTACATCGGCACCAATAATAAAACGATCTACGCCATATTGTACTAGCCATTGGCTAAGTGTAGCTTCATCCTTTACGGCTATGCTGCCTACTGCCGCATATTTAGCGCCTGCATCAAAACAAATGGCTACGTTTTGTGCTGTACTTATGCCTCCGCTAAAGTCTATTATCAAATTGGTTTTGGTGGCAATTTGCTCTAGCACTTTCCAGTTTTTTACATCGCCTGCTTTTGCGCCATCTAAATCTACTAGGTGCAGTCGCTTCATACCATTATCCTCAAACTGTAAGGCTACCTCTAATGGATTTTCGTTGTAAATTTTCTTTTGTGCATAATCGCCTTTCGTTAATCTTACACATTTCCCTTCTATAATATCAATGGCAGGAATAATAAAGCCATTGTCTTTTGCTTTAGGGGTGGCATCA
Source organism: Bacteroidota bacterium (assembly GCA_039796695.1). Taxonomy (GTDB): domain Bacteria; phylum Bacteroidota; class Bacteroidia; order Chitinophagales; family Chitinophagaceae; genus JJ008. The sequence continues at coordinate 34,579 of JBDKJF010000013.1, read as the reverse complement.
TTCAACAATGATTTTTCCGTTTGTAAAGTTGCTTTTTTCAATAACTCGTTCATAAGGCAATAAAATTTTTTAAAAGTTGTTCACCAATAGTGGCGGATTTTTCCGGGTGAAATTGCACCCCATAAAAATTATTTTTATGCAATGCAGCGCTATACGGATGAATATAATTAGTAGTAGCTATTGTGTGCTTTCCAATAGCCGCATAGTAGCTGTGTACGAAGTAACAATAACTACGCTCATCAATATTGTTAAATAATGGTGAGGCAAGTTGGTTAATTGTATTCCAACCAATCTGCGGTATTTTTAAACCCGTATCCGCAGCGTTAAATTTTTGCACTTTTTCATCAAAAATTCCCAAACAGGTAGTATCATTTTCTTCCGAATATTGGCAAAGCAATTGCATGCCTAAACAAATACCTAGCACCGGTTGCGTAAGGGATTGTATCAGTACATCTAATTTTCTTGCTGTTAAATAACGCATGGCTGTACTGGCTTCGCCCACACCCGGAAAAATTATTTTATCTGCGGCTTTTATTTTTTCAGGGTCATCCGTTACTATCGCATTTACGCCAATGCGTTCTAAAGCAAATAATACCGATTGAATATTTCCCGCATTATATTTTATAATTACAATCTCCATTTTTATTTTTTGTAGTGAGCTTCATTACTACTATCAACAGTTGTTGCGCCGTGCCCCGGCCTTAGACGGGGTCGCATTGCAAATCCCGTCTTCAGCGGCACCCTTCATCTTTCTGTTCGCTATGCAACAATTTGCAAGCGGCTGTGCTTGCTTTATAGTATACCTTTTGTGCTAGGTAGTTGCATATTATCCGAATCTCTTTTCACCGCTTTTTTAATAGCCTTGGCTAGTGCTTTAAAAATAGCTTCTATTTTATGATGCTCATTTTCTCCTTCCACTTTTATATTTAGGTTGCATTTAGCCGCATCGCTAAACGATTTAAAGAAATGATAAAACATTTCAGTAGGCATATCGCCAATTTTTTCTCTGCTAAAAGTGGCATCCCATACAAGCCAGCTTCTGCCACCAAAGTCAATAGCTACCTGTGCTAAACAATCATCCATGGGTAATAAATAGCCGTATCGCTCAATCCCTTTTTTATTGCCTAATGCTAAGGCAATGGCTTCGCCTAAAGCAATGGCTGTATCCTCTATGGTATGATGTTCATCTATATGTAAATCGCCATTTACTTTTATGCTTACATCAATACCGCTATGCCTACCCAGCTGCTCTAGCATGTGGTCAAAAAAATGTAGGCCAGTGCTTATGTTGGTTTTTCCTGTACCATCTAAGTTCAATGAAATAGCAATCTTTGTTTCATTGGTATTTCGTTCATGTTGTATTTGTCGTTGACCTAGTTTTACTAATTCGTAAATTTCTTTCCAACGGGTACTGGTTAAAGCAATCACTTGTTGTAAATCGGCAATAGTATCTTTTATCTCTGTGCTACCTAAGTTGGCATCCTCATTCATCCATACGGCTTTGCATCCTAGGTTTTTGGCCAATTGTACATCTGTAATTCTATCGCCTATTACAAAAGAGTGGGCAAGGTCGTATGCAGGATTATTCAGGTATTGCGTAAGCATGCCGGTGCCTGGTTTGCGAGTAGGTGCATTATCGGCCGGAAATGTTTTATCGATGCATACGTTATCAAAAAATATTTGCTCGTTTTCCAACGACTTCATTACAAAATTATGCACCGGCCAAAAGGTATCTTCCGGAAATTGAGGTGTACCCAATCCATCTTGGTTGGTAACCATTACCAGCTCATAATCTAACTCCGTAGCTATGCGACGCATATAATAAAACATATCAGGATAGAATTCCACTTTTTCAAATGCATCTAATTGATAAGTAGGAGGGGCCTCTTTAATTAATGTGCCATCACGGTCTATAAATAAAATTTTTTTGCCGCCTAGCGTTGGGGTACTAGAACTATTTTGTTTATCATTTTCCATATTAGCTTAAGTATGTTTTTAAGGTGGCGATAAGTTGTTTGTTTTCCGTAGGGGTGCCAATGGTAATCCTCAAGCAATCATCACAAAGTATTACGGTTGATCTATCTCTTACAATGATAGCTTGAGCACATAAGTAATCGTATATTTTTTTTGCCTGCTCCATTTTTACTAAAATAAAATTGGCATCCGATGGATATACATGAATAGTAAATGGAAATAGACGTAATGCTGCTGCTAACTGTTGGCGTTGTTCTACGGTTTCCTTTGTCCAGTTGTTAACCAGCGAAATATTGTTTAGCGCTTCTAACGCCAACACCTGCGAGGGTGTATTAATATTGTACGGATATTTTACTTTATTTAAATAGCTAATTATGGGTTCGCCAGCAAAGGCCATTCCTAATCGTAAACCAGCCAGCCCCCATGCTTTGGACATTGTTTGCAGAATTATTAGGTTTGGATATTCGGTTAAAGCGGGTATAAATGTTTTTTGTTTTGAATAATTAATATAGGCTTCATCTATCACCACTAAGCCATTAAAATTATTCAGTATCATTTCTATATCCTCTCGGTTAATACTGTTTCCTGTGGGGTTGTTGGGCGAGCAGAGGAATATTATTTTGGTATTTGCATCAATGGCTGCTTCTATTCCTTCGAGGTTTAGTTGGTAATCGGGCAGCAGCGCTACTTTTTTGGTAGCCACCTCATTCACATTTGCACATACCTCATACATACCATAAGTAGGCGGTACTAGTATTACATTTTCTTTTGCAGGTTGACAAAAAATTCTAAATAATAAATCAATGGCCTCATCGCTGCCATTGCCAACAAAAATATTTTGAGCGGGTACACCTTTTATGCTGCAAATTTTTTCTTTTAACTCCTGTTGCAAAGGGTCGGGGTATCTATTATAAGCGGTGCTAAGGGGTGAGCCGTATGGGTTTTCATTGGCATCTAAATAAATACTGGCGTTACCTGTAAACTCATGCCTAGCGGTGGAGTAGGGAGCCATCTGCTTAATATTTTCTCTTACTAAAACTTCTAAATTAAATTCCATAATTATTTTTTTAATCTAATTGCCACAGCTTGCTTATGTGCTTCTAATCCCTCTGCTGCAGCCATTGTCATTACCGTATTAGCAATGTGTGTAAGCCCATCTATCGTTAATTGCTGAAAGGTTATTTTTTTTAAAAAACTATCTAAGGATACGCCACTGTAAGCACTGGCATATCCATTGGTGGGCAATGTATGATTGGTACCGCTAGCATAATCTCCCGCACTTTCGGGTGTATAATTGCCTAAAAAAACAGAACCCGCTGTCGTAATTTTTTTTGCCCAAAAATGGGTATTGGTGCAGGCTACTATTAAATGCTCTGGCGCATATTGGTTTGATAATGCTACCGCATCATCCAAAGATGAAAGTAAAACGATACGGCTATTGGCCAATGCTTTTGTGGCCACTTCATTTCGAGGTAGCAATGGAAGTTGCGCTTTAATACACAATTGTACCTGTTCAACAAATTTTTCGGAAGTGGTTAAAAGTATTACTTGAGAGTCGGGGCCATGCTCCGCTTGCGAAAGTAAATCGGAGGCTACATATGCAGGCACTGCCGTATCATCTGCAATTACCAAAACCTCAGAGGGGCCTGCGGGCATATCTATTGCCACTCCTTTTTTTTGTATTAATTGTTTAGCCGTAGTTACATATTGATTGCCGGGCCCAAATATTTTATAAACGTTGGGTATAGAGGCTGTGCCGTATGCCATAGCGCCAATAGCTTGTGCGCCTCCTACTTTAAATATTTTTGTTACCCCACACAAATGGGCAGCGTATAATATAGCAGGATTAATGGTTCCGTCTTTGGCTGGGGGAGTGCATAAAATTATTTCGTTGCATCCTGCAATAGCCGCAGGAATTGCCAACATTAATACGGTAGAAAACAATGGAGCAGATCCGCCAGGTATATACAACCCTACTTTTTCAATGCCTTTAGATTCTCTCCAGCACATTACACCCGGCACCGTTTCTACCATTTTTACATCTTCCTTTTGCGCTATATGAAATGTTTCAATGTTTTGTTTGGCTTGTTGTATGGCTTCTTTTAAAGGAGCGGCTAATTGTGTAAGCGCTAATTCTATTTCAGCTTCGGTAACAGCTAATGAGGTTAATACTACCCCATCTAATTTTTTAGTGTATTTGTATAAAGCTTTATCGCCCTTTTGTGCTACTTTTTGTAAAATCTTTTGCACTTTTTTTTCCAACTTAAAAGCGTCCATCGTGGGCCGTTGTATAATAGTGCCCCAATCGGTAACGGCCGGATTTTTTATATACTGTATCATGTATAAGGGATAAAAAATTACAAAATCATTTTTTCGATTGGGATAATTAAAATGCCCTGCGCCCCGTTGGCTTTTAATTGTTCAATAATATTCCAAAAGTCGCTTTCGCTAATTACGGAGTGTACGGAGCTCCATCCGGATGCGGCTAATGGTAAAATGGTGGGGCTCTTCATACCCGGTAATAGATTACAAATGGTTTCTAGTTTTTCATTCGGAGCATTTAATAATACGTATTTATTATTCTTTGCTTTTTTAACCGAACCAATTCTAAATAATAAACTATCTAATAATATTTTTTTTTCGGCCAATAAATTAGCGCTACTAATTAATACGGCTTCTGATGGGAAAATAACCTCCAACTCTTTTAATTCGTTGCTGAAAAGGGTACTACCCGAGCTTACTAAATCACATATTGCATCCGCCAAGCCTATTTTAGGAGCAATTTCTACTGAGCCGCTAATTTCATGTATGGCCGCGGTTATATTTTTTTGTTGCAAGTAGGTAGATAAAATATAAGGATAGCTAGTAGCAATTTTTTTTCCTTCCAAATCTTGCACCAGTTTAATTTCTCCATTTTTGGGTACTGCAATTGATAGGCGGCATTTTCCAAATCCTAGTTTTTGCACAAGCGTTACCTGTTTATTGCTTTCTAGCATTACATTTTCACCTACAATGCCAATATCGGCTACGCCATCTTGTACATATTCAGGTATATCATCATCTCTTAAAAAAAATACCTCTATAGGAAAGTTGGTAGCTGTTACTCGTAATTGATTATTGCCATTACTAACGTCAATGCCACATTCTTTTAAAAGCTTCATGGAGCCATCATACAATCTGCCCGATTTTTGTACGGCTATTTTTAAAACGGTATTCATATTATTTTTTTCTTCAGGGGGTGGTAAAATAAAAAGGGCTTACTATTTAAGTAAGCCCTTGAATATGTTAATACATAACATCCTACGGCCTACCCGGTTTATGTAAATGATGTTGATGTATATGTTTTAAATTGTTCATTGCACACAAAGGTAGGCTATAATTAAATTAGCGCCAATACAATTTTAGGAGCAAAAAAGAATGTTGCTCCTAACTAACCTTAATTAGTATTTAACCCAAGGTGTATTGAATACGTTTGAGCTGTTGTATTTTTTTAATTAAAACTTAAAATAGCTATTGAATGAAAGAAGTTTCTAGCTATTGATAGAGTGAATTAATGTGTTGTGATTCGAAAAATAGCGCCGTAAACTTATAATTCCATATTATGCCCCATGCATAAAAAATTTCGTCTACAAAAAAAATGGGAGGGTGCAATGCAGTTATAGTAAGCCCTTATTAAGGCTACTGTTGCTTTTAAGAGACGCCTTTTTAATTGATTGAAATGGTTAAAAATGATGGCTATTTGGCACTGTATTGAAGGGGTAGTATGGCTTATTTACCATTATTGATTAATGCATGGCATTGAGATAACAGTCAAATACCCAATGAAAACTTTTAGTATTCGTTCTTTAATAGGCACACAATAGCACACCGCCTTTTAAATATGCTATTTGCATTTTAAAAAAGGCAATAACCACTAAGGGGGCACAAAATAGATTGATAGAAATTATCTGCGGAAACGAGCACTCGTTTGCGTAGCAGGACACCCATACTTCTGTGATGCGCAAGAGGCAAACACGGTTACGATAGTTAAAAGTAGGGCGGCAATGTAGATTTTGTTCTTCATTAGGCGTACGATTTTTGATTTAACGAACAACCACAAGCATAAAGTATGCCGCAACTTAAAAAAAATCATAGGCAGTACTAGAATTTATTTCATTTTTTATAGACCCACATCAATTTATATGCGTAAATGCCTCATTGCCATTTGCTAATCAAAGTTTTTATCTGCATAAAAGATTATAGCCCCTTTGCTGTAATCAATTATCTTTACCCCCATTTATTAGTACAATAAGAAAATATATTATGCTACAGCTTAAAAAGCCTCTTGCCTTTATAGATTTGGAAACTACCGGTATTAATTTAGGAACGGATAGAATCGTAGAAATTGCGATTGTGAAAATGCTAGCAGACGGCACCCGCAGTATAAAACGCAAGCTTATTCACCCAGAAATGGAAATTCCCAAAGGCGCTAGCGACATTCATGGCATTACCAACGAAATGGTAAAAGATGCGCCTACTTTTAAACAAGTAGCGCAGGAGTTAAAGCAAATGCTTGACGGTTGCGATTTTGCAGGATATAATTCTAATAGATTTGATATTCCCTTATTGATGGAGGAGTTTTTAAGAGCCGGGGTGGAATTTGATATGCGCAACCGCAAATTATTAGATGTACAAAATATTTTTTATAAAATGGAACCTCGTACGTTGGGGGCTGCTTATAAATTTTATTGTGGAAAAACATTAGATGGGGCACATAGTGCCGAAGTAGATGCTTCTGCCACTGCCGAAATTTTGGAAGCGCAAATACAAAAACATCCTGAATTGGGTACCAATGTAGATAGCATTTTAAAAGTAATTGGAGAGGATCAAATTGTTGATTTTGCCCGCCGTTTTATATTTGAAAATGGAATAGAAGTGTTCAACTTTGGTAAACATAAAGGAAGGCCAGTAGCAGATGTTTTAAAATCGGAGCCACAATATTACGATTGGATGATGAGGGGCGACTTTCCGCAACACACCAAGCAAAAACTAACTGAAATATACACTCGCACCATGTTAAAAAAGGGTTAATAACGCACTTTGATTTATTTAATGTAATGTCTGTGTGTATTTCCGTAAATTCGGCCTAAAGCGTAATACCAAGAAGTGGAGAAAATTGTCATCATACCGACTTATAATGAAAAGGAAAATATTACCAATATTTTGCATGCTATTTTTAGTATGCAAAAGAATTTCCATGTGCTGGTAATAGATGATGGCTCACCAGATGGTACTGCTGCTATTGTAAAGCAATTACAGCTACAATTTTCAGGGCAACTATTTTTAGAACAAAGGGCTGGTAAATTAGGCCTTGGTACCGCTTATATTCATGGCTTTAAATGGGCCATCAAAAATGGATATCAATTTATTTTTGAGATGGACGCAGATTTTTCGCACAATCCGCATGATTTAAATAGGCTATACGATAGCTGTAAATACGGCGGCGCCGATGTAGCTATTGGTTCAAGGTATGTAAAGGGCGGTGGATTTGTAAATTGGCCAAAAAATAGAATTTTACTTTCTAAAGGTGCTTCCATCTATACCAAAATAATAACTTGGATACCGGTTAGCGATACCACCGCAGGTTTTATGTGTTACAAAAAAGAAGTATTGCAAACGATTAATTTAGATAAAATTGAGTTTGTAGGCTATGCCTTTCAAATAGAAATGAAATTTGCAGCCTGGAAGCTGGGCTTTACGCTTAAAGAAGTACCTATTATATTTCAAGATAGAACGGCGGGCACTTCTAAAATGAATAAAGGTATCGTTAAAGAGGGCATACTCGGCGTATTAAAACTTCGTTGGAATAGCATTTTTAAAAACTATAGTAACCGAGTTAAAAATGTACCCGAACAACCCCTCCACACACCTCCTTCTTTGCAAACAAAAAACTCCATAGTCGACTAGCCTTTTCAAATGTAAAATGGTATGCGTAAGGCTTTTTTTCAATTACATGCTGCAGTTTTTTTAGCCGGCTTTACGGGTGTACTGGGTCGCTTAATTACCTTAAACGAAGGGTTACTGGTATGGTATAGGTTATTGATTACGGCTATTACCATGTGGCTGTGGTTTACGTTTGCTAAAAAAATACAGCCCATTCATAAAAAAGATATACTTAAAATTGCCGCAGTAGGCATTGTGGCTGCGCTGCATTGGATTACTTTTTATGCAGCTATTAAATATGCTAACGTATCAGTGGCATTAGTTTGTTTTGCCACTATAGGTTTTTTTACTGCCCTTTTCGAACCGCTTATTCTACATAAAGCCATTAATGTAATTGAGTTATTACTTGGCTTTGTTACACTGGCTGGCATCTACGTTATATTTCATTTCGATACACAATTTAAAACAGGAATAATTTTAGGTATTGTATCGGCGTTACTTGCTTCACTTTTTCCTATTTACAATAGAGAATTTTTAAAAAAAATTAATGTAGAAACTGTGCTGGCATGGCAACAAACAGGAGGTTTTTTAAGTGTAACATTATTGCTACCTTTTTATTGGTATTATTTTCCGCAGCACGGCTTTTTACCCGGATGGCAAAATTTAGGATGGTTATTAGTGCTTTCATGGGTTTGTTCGGTAGTGGCGTTTCAACTATCGGCCAACGCATTGAAAAAATTATCTGCATTTACTGTCAATCTTACCTTTAATTTAGAACCTGTATATGGTATTTTGCTCGCTTTTGCTTTGTATAACGAAAATCAATTTTTAAGCAAATGGTTTTACCTAGGCTTTGGTATTATTGCCATCGCTTTAATCATACATATCATCAGCGTAGTTAGAAAAGAAAAAAGTTCAAACACCCATCATGCTAACCAACTATCAGCAACAGATAATTGAATACTACCGGGATACCGAAAATGCTTACAAAGATTCCTGGGACTTAAATAATAGCCTTGCCATACATTATGGATATTGGGATGAGAAGGTATCCACTTTCCCACAGTCTTTAATCCGCATGAATGAAGTTATGATGCAAGCCGCTGCAATTAAAAGTACGGATAAGGTATTGGATGCGGGCTGTGGGGTTGGCGGTAGTAGTATTTTTTTAGCAACGGTAGTTGGGTGTAGTGTTACTGGCATCACCTTAAGCGAAAGGCAGGTACTACATGCCCAAGCCAATTCAAAGTTGAAAAATGTAGAAAAGCTGGTTGAATTTAAAACAATGGATTATTGCAATACCACTTTCCCCGACGCTAGTTTTGATGTGGTATGGGGCTGCGAAAGTGTTTGTTATGCAGCTACAAAAGCGGACTTTATTAAAGAAGCTTATCGATTGTTAAAACCCGGAGGTAGGCTGGTAGTAGCAGATGGTTTTGTTCAGCATTATGAACATAACGATAACCCCATCATACGCAATTGGCTGGATGGTTGGCAAGTAAATTATTTAGAAACACCTCAGCGCTTTGAAGCATTTATGCAGCAGGTTGGGTTTACAAATATTATTTATCGCAACATCTCCAAAGAAGCAGCACATTCGTCCCGCAGGCTTTATCGGTTTTATTTTTTGGCCAAAATGTATTTGTGGTGGAAGAAAATTAATTTTTCAAAACCCGCTACAGCCATGCAAAAGAAAAATATCGAAGCCTGTAAATTTCAATATAAAGGCATGAAGCAGGGGCTTTGGCAGTATGGCATAATGGTAGGAACCAAAAAATAATGAAGCCCAAAAGGGCAGTGTACACTACAATAAAACTATTGCTTATCTTCAAAAAAAAACGGCTATGCGAAAAATTTTTATCTTTTTCCTTATAGTAATGGCAACTTGCCCGTTGGTGGCCCAAAAAAAACCGTTAGACCATTCCGTATACGATAGTTGGCAACATATTGGCGAACGAATGATTAGTAATGATGGTAAATGGGTAGTCTATACTGTCGATCCTCAGGAAGGAGATAATGAGCTAGTTATACAATCGTCCGATGCTAAGTATAAAAAAACACTACCACGGGGTTATACAGCATTAATTACCGAAGACAGCCGTTATATGGTATGTAAAATAAAGCCCGTTTATAAAGACATACGTGATGCAAAAATTAAAAAGAAAAAACAAGAAGAGGCACCAAAAGATTCGTTAGCGATTATTGAGTTAGGAAAGGAAGAAGTGTGGAAAAGAGAAGAAGTAAAAAACTATAAAACACCACAAAAAACGGCAGGCTGGGTAGCCTATCAAGTAGAAAAATCTATCGGTCAACCGGGAAATACAAAACCACAAAAGCCAGCAAATACAGAAGTAAAGAAAGTAGCGGATAGTTTAAATGCTATCATTGATTCCTTGCAAGGCGTTTTAGAAAACATCCCTAAAAGAACAAGACGAACAAGAGCAGATGGCGAAATAGAAGAAACGGCAGAAACAACATTTAGCGCCAATCAACTTGCACCTTACAGCACTAACCAATTAGATGCCGAAGGCGACGAACTATCTACCCCATCAGTAGAAGGTAGTAAAGACTTAGTAGTACGTAATATACTTACCGGCGAAGAAGTTTTCTTTTATAAAACATTGGAATATTATTTCAGCAAAACAGGAGATAAACTATTAATTGAACAGGCTAAGCTCCCATTTGATTCCCACAGTGTGTACAGGGTTATTTTATATGATTTAAAAACCGGCAAAACAACGCCCATAAGCAAAGGGGGGAATGATTTTAAAAACTTTGCAATGACAGATGATGGCTCTCAAATAGCGTACTTAGCAGAGCGAGATGCAAAACCCAAAGATCTGCAAAAGTTTTATCGCCTTTGGTATTATAAAGAAGGAGCCGATAGCAGCATATTACTGGCCGATAAAAATTCGGTGGATATGCAGCTCGGTATGACGGTGAGTGAATTTGGACAACTAAACTTTAGCAAGAATGGCAAACGCTTATTCTTTGGCACAGCACCTATACAGCCACCAAGAGATACCAGTATTATTGAATTGGATAAACCGAAGTTGGACATCTGGCATTATAACGATGATTATTTACAGACCGTACAGTTGGTGCCCGCCCGCCTTAAAGCAGCCAGAGAAGAAAATTTTTTGGCCGTATATAATTTAGAAAACAAAACCATTAACCAGCTTGGCAGTAAGGCCATACCGCAGGTATTACAAACCAACGATGGCGATGGCGATACCTTTGTAGGCATAACGGATGCCGGAAAACGTATAGCTAGCCAATGGGAAGGAGGAACGAAAAAGGATATTTATGCCATTGATGTAAATACCGGCAACAAAAAATTGGTGAAAGAAAATCTGTATGGGCAGGTTTATCCATCCTCCACCGGAAAATATATAATGTGGTATGATAGAAAAGCCCGGCATTATTTTGTGTGGGATGGGGAAGCCACTAAAAACATTTCTTCTAAAATAAAATATCCACTCTACCAAGAGGATTGGGACACACCCGATGAGCCGATGAACTATGGGGTGATGGGCTGGTATGATGATGAAAAAACCGTTTTAATTTATGACAGATTTGATATTTGGAAAATAGATGTAACAGGTAGCAAAAATCCAATTACATTATCAGCTAATACAGATGGTATCTATGTTGAGTCCTATGGAAGAAGTAAGCAAAACGTATATAGGTATATTAGAACCGATACTGAAGAACGTTTCATCCCTAGTGGAAAAGAATTAGTGCTAAAAGCAACCAACTTTAATACAAAAAAAGAATCATTGCATTTTTTAGTTCTTGGCCAACCAGCAGCTATTTTAGCTCAAGTGGAAGAGTTTATGAATTTAAAAATGGCTATTTCACCAACTATTACCAAAGCAAAAAATGCCTTTGCTTATTTGTATACCAAAGAGCATTTTACAGTAAACCCAGATTTATATTATAACAATTCATTTCAATCAGAAATCAAACTCTCCTCCATCAACCCCCAACAAAAAGACTACAACTGGGGTACTGCCGAATTATTTAACTGGAAAGCTTACAATGGAAAGCCGGCTACAGGTATTGTATATAAACCCGAAGACTTTGACCCCAAAAAGAAATACCCCATGATAGTGTATTTCTATGAAAAACTGAGTGATGGTTTATATGATTATAAAGAACCGGCGCCCATCCGCAGTGCCATTAATGTTCCGTTTTTCGTTAGCCGAGGCTACATCATCTTTATGCCCGATATAGAATATAAAACTGGCTATCCTGGCCAAGGTGCTTACGATTATATTGTAAGTGGTACAAGGGCATTAGTAAAGCAAGGATATGTTGATAGCACCAACATGGCATTGCAGGGCCATAGCTGGGGTGGCTACCAAGCGGCACAGGTTGCTACTATGACCAAGTTATACAAAGCCGTTTGGGCAGGTGCGCCCGTAGCCAACATGACCAGTGCTTATGGGGGCATACGATGGGAGAGTGGCGTAAACCGACAATTTCAATATGAGAAAGCACAAAGCCGCATTGGCGGAACGCTATGGGAGAAAAAAGATTTATACCTGAAGAACTCACCGCTATTTCAATTAGATAAAGTAACAGCCCCCATGGTAATGATGCATAACGATGCAGATGGCGCTGTACCCTGGTATCAAGGAATAGAAATGTTTACCGCTTTAAGAAGGTTGGGAAAAAAAGTGTGGATGTTGAATTACAATGGTCAGGGGCATGGCCTTACCCAGCGGCAGGATATGCGGGACTATCAAATTCGTATGCAGCAATTCTTCGATTGGATTTTAAAAGGCGATAAACCAGCTAAATGGATTACAGAAGGTTTACCAGCGGTGAAAAAAGGAAAAGAGTGGGCACTAGAAATAGATGAAAAATAAAATTGAATACAAAGGCATGAAAAATTTATTATTCGTATTTATTATAGCATTACTTGTAGCATCATGTGGTAATACTATTTACATCGTTCGCCATGCCGAAAAAGAAACGGGTAATGAAATGGGCACCATGAAGCCAGCCGCCGACCCACCGCTTAGTTATGAGGGAAATGAAAGAGCCTTGTTATTAAAACAAATTTTAGGCAGTAAAAATGTAAAGCATATTTTTTCAACCAATACACTCCGTACCATTTCTACAGCCAAGCCATTAAAGGAATTGTATGTGGGCCTGCCCATACAATTGTATAGCAGTAAGACAGACTCGCTAACTGGCTTTGCTAACAAGGTAAAGGCATTGAAAAAAGGCAATGTATTAATTGTAGGACATTCAAATACCGTAGATGATATAGTAAACACAATAGCAGGCGTAAAGCATGTAGCAGCCGATTTAAAGGATGTGGAGTACGATAATCTATTTATACTAAAAAAGCGGGGTAAGTCTTATCGCTTTGTAAACGATAAATTCGGAAAACGATCTCAGTAATCATATTTTATGAAAGAGCTTTACCCACTCCATACCTATTTTTGGAAATACCGTTTTAGGTTAGGCGGCGGTTTGTTGTTTGTTTTTCTTTCTAATTACTTTAATGTGTTGTCTCCACAGGTTACCGGTTTTATTATAGATTATGTACAAAAAAAGTTACAACTACCTGGTTATAGACCATCCAGTAATTTACCGAAATATGATGCAACCGTACTGTGGTTTATTCAACAAGTTCAAACCATAAATGGAGTAGGAAAAGTAGTAGCTATTTGCGGTATTTCCATATTAGGGTTGGCGCTAGTTCGAGGATTTTTTCTTTTTTTAATGCGTCAAACAATTATTGTAATGAGCCGCTATATCGAATACGATCAAAAAAATGATATTTATCAACACTATCAAAAACTCGATACCACCTTTTATAAAGCAAATAGTACCGGCGATTTGATGAACCGCATTTCGGAAGATGTAAGTAGGGTGCGCATGTTTACAGGGCCGGCTATTATGTACTTGGCTAATTTAATTGCTATTATTTCGCTTTGCATTTTTTTTATGATAAAGCGCAGTCCCACATTAACGTTTTATGTGCTTTTGCCACTCCCTATATTGGCCATTACAATCTATTTTATTAACAATACTATTCATAAAAAAAGCGAAAAAATACAAGCTTCCCTTTCCTCACTTACTACCAATGCGCAAGAATCTTATTCAGGCATTCGGGTTATCAAATCTTTTGTTCAAGAAAAAGCAATGCTCCTATTTTTCTCGAAAAATGCGGAGGAGTATAAAAAAAATGCATTGGGCTTGGCAAAAGTAGAAGCCATATATTTTCCTTCCATTACATTACTAATAGGTATTAGTACGCTGCTAACTATTATGATAGGGGGGCTTTATTACATTCATGGCACACATCAAATAGGTATAGAAACATTGGTGGAGTTTGTTATGTACATCAACATGCTCACTTTTCCTGTAAGTGCAATCGGGCTAACCGCTAGCATGATACAAAGGGCGGCGGCCTCCCAAAAAAGGATAAACGAATTTTTGCAAATGCAACCGGCAGTTCAATCGTCCTTTACAATCAATCAACCTGTCGAATTCAAAAGCATTGAATTAAAGCAGGTCGATTATACCTATCCAAACACTGGCATCAAGGCTATTAAACAAATAAATGTAACTATTCATCAAGGCGATAGAATTGCTATTGTAGGTAGAACGGGGGCTGGAAAATCCACTTTTGCGCAATTATTGTTAAGAATGTTCGACCCATCTACCGGCAATATATTGGTGGATGGCAAACCACTGAACGAACTTGATAGAGAGAAATGGCGAACCTCCATCAGTTATGTGCCGCAGGATGTTTTTTTGTTTAGTGATAGTGTTGCACAAAATATAGCTTTCGGTTTATCGCACCTGGATAGTGAAAAGGTGAAAACAGCAGCAAAAATGGCAATGGTTTCGGCCGAAATTGAAAATCTACCCTCACAATATAATACGGTGGTTGGTGAGCGAGGCGTAACCCTTAGCGGCGGACAAAAACAACGTATATCCATTGCAAGGGCTATGGCCAAAAATACTTCGCTGGTAATATTTGATGACTGCTTAAGTGCAGTGGATGCACGCACCGAAAAGGAAATCGTTGAAAATTTAAATACCTATTTGGGTAATAAAACCGCCATCATCATCACGCACCGTATCTTTTCTCTTTTAAAATTTAATAAAATAATCGTAATGGATAACGGAGCAGTGATAGAGCAAGGTACACATGAGGAACTACTAAATAGAGGGGGATTTTATGCAGAAATGTATTGGCGTCAACAAAAAGGGGAGTAGCCAAGGGGCTCACCTACTTTTTTACTTTATGGAAATGGATTTGGCCATATAAAAAACATCTCTATATTTGTAAAACCCTTGCTAGGGCCGATTAAAAGACATTTTTAACTGAAAAAACTAAAACGGTGGCGTACGAGAACAACGACAAAAAAATGGAGAGTATTTACAGTAAAAAAATTCGTGCAGGTAAAAGACGCACCTATTTTTTTGATGTAAGAGCAACAAAAGGGAATGACTATTATTTAACTATTACCGAAAGCCGCAAACGCTTTGACGATAATGGTTACGATAGACACAAAGTATTTCTTTACAAAGAAGACTTTAATAAGTTTATAAAAGCATTAGGTGAGGCAATTGATTACGTAAAAACAGACTTAATGCCAGATTTTGATTTTGATGCATTTAACCATGATGAATATGATGAGGCTAACACTTTTGAAGCCGCAAAACCTTTAGCTACCCCACCAGTGGATACTATAACCGCAGAGGCACCGGCACCGGCCGAAAGCCAACCTGTAGCTGCCACCAACGAAAAAACCGAAGAAGTGGACAAATGGTAATAATGATAATGTACAATATTAAACCGCCGGTTGGCGGTTTTTTTGTACCCTAAAAGTGAAAAATTCTTTTTTTTGGAAACATTTTTTTTCAAATGAACTTTAAGTCGAAAAAAAAATTATCTTGCGTACTTGTTAATACCTTGCTAAAGGACGAGTAAGGTATTTAGTTAATCATAAAAATTTCATTATGCAACCAAAATTTACGCTTAACAGGACGGGAGGTTTTGTGTTAAAAGCATTTTTCTTAAGCTTGCTTTTTTCAACTTTATTTGCCAGTCAGTCGTATTCCCAGAAAACTTTAATATCTGCTGGCAATGCTACCCAAGTTAATCCTCAGCAGGAGCAACTGGAGAGAGCGAAGCAGGCAAGAGATGCTGCTCGAATGACTTCTACAGCACCCCTTACGCTAAATGATGTAGGTGCCATTACCTATGCCAATGGTGTATCAAATCGTACAGAAGCTGTTTGTACTACCATTACAGGCACCATCGCTGCCGGTGATCCTACATTCACCAGCGGACGTTTAGCGAGAGACCTTGTGACATCATCTTGCGCAGCACCTAAAGCTTGTCCAGGTGCATTTAACGTGGGCACGGTTTATCGTTATAGAACACACACATTTACTAATCCGTTAGCGGTGCCTCAATGCTTAACGGTTACGCATACGAATTCAGGTTCTGCTGGCAATCCCCATTTAACTATTCATAATGGTACTTTTAGCCCGGCTGATATTTGTACTAATTATTTGGCTGACTATGGTGCCAGCCCGAGTGTAGGTGGTAGTGTAACATTTACCTTTACCATACCAGCAAGTGCCACCATTACTTTTGTATTAACAGAAACGACGGTTGATGGTTTCGGTGGTTATACCATTACATTAGATGGCTGCGAGGCTCTTTGTTCAGGTACTCCAACACCTGGCCAAACCAACGCTTCTGCAAACCCTGTATGTGCTGGTGTTAACTTTACATTATCTACCGCCAGTGTACCAACAGGTGCCGGTAATACGTATCAATGGCAAAGAGCTAGCAGCGTAGGTGGTCCTTGGACTAATATTTCTGGTGCTACTGCTCCTACTTTAACCACCAACCAAACAGCTACTACTTTTTATCAGTGTGTAGTTACTTGTGCTGGCTCAGGCTTATCTGGAACTTCTACACCACTTTCTGTTGGTATGCGTCCTACTACTGAGTGTTACTGTTTACCACCTGCTACAGATTGTACAGATGATGATGTTATCACTCGGGTTATATATGGTACTTTAAATAATCCTTCTGCTTGCAGTCCTAGCGGATATGCAGATTATACAACCAATACATTGGTGAACGTACCGAGTATTAGAGCAGGAGAAATTAACAATATTACAATTCAACATCCAGGAACTTATTCTAAAGCAGATGGTGTTTGGATAGACTATAATAAAAACACTGTATTTGATGCCAATGAGTTTACCGCAATTGGTTTTGGTACAGCTGGTACTACAAGTATCACTGGTCCGATTGTAATTGCAGGTAATGCACAAACTGGATTAACCAGAATGAGAGTTAGAACAAAATTTGGTACTGCTCAATTTGCTGGTGCAGATGCTTGTTTAAACCCAAGTGGTTTCGGTGAAACAGAAGATTACCTAATCAATATTCTTCCATGTATTCAAGGTACTTTCACTGCTATGCCGCAAAGTGCTACTATTCAGTGTTCTCAAAACACTCAGTTTACTACAGCTGCTACAGGTACAAACCTTTCTTTCTCTTGGCAGTTTAGAGTAAATGCTACTTCTCCTTGGCAAATGGTTACGAATACTGGTGTTTATTCTGGTGCTAATACGCCAGCGTTAACATTATTAAACGTACCTCAAACAATGAGTGGATATCAATACAGAGCCCTAATTCAAGGCCCTTGTACTGCTGTTGATTTTTCAACCCCACCTGCTACTTTAACGGTAAATCCGTTAATCGCAACGGTGAGCCCCACTGCTGCTACAATTTGTACTGGTAGTGTGCAACAAATTACACTAACTAACCCTACTGCTACACCAGTATATGGCTCTGCTTCAGGCTTACCTGCAGCAATTCCTGACGGAAACTTAACAGGGGTAAATAGTACCATAAGTGTTTCTAACATTCCAGCAGGAGCTACCGTTACTAACTTAAGTGTATCATTAAACATTACACATTCATGGGTTAGTGATTTGATGATAGTTTTAAGAGCGCCTAATGGTCAAATTTTAAATTTAAGCAACCTAGTTAATGCTACTAATCAAAGTGGTGCAAACTTTGTGAACACGGTGTTTAGTTCTTCTGGTACTACCAGAATTAACTTAGGAGCAAGACCTGGCTATACAGGTACTTTTGCTGCTGATGCAATTCCTGGTCCAACGGGTGCATTTGGTGTACCAGCAGGTCCTTCTGGCTTCTTACCTACAACTACAAGCTGGTCTTCACTTTATAGTACTTTGAATGGTAACTGGACAATTGCG
This sequence comes from Bacteroidota bacterium, assembly GCA_039796695.1. Lineage (GTDB taxonomy): Bacteria > Bacteroidota > Bacteroidia > Chitinophagales > Chitinophagaceae > JJ008. Next base: position 16,402 of record JBDKJF010000013.1, on the reverse strand, counting down.
ATGTATGATGCTGGTCCTCCAGATGTGGGAACACTTACTGGCTGGTCAATCAACATTCAATTTGCAGCTCCTCCAGCTCAGGGTGTATGGGCTAATGAAACTACCCCTGGCGTATCAACTATATTTACAGATGCTGCCGGAACTATTCCTTATGTTTCAGGTACGCCAGCTAATAGTGTGTATGTGAAACCTACAGCAAATACTAGCTATTCTGTAATATATTCTACTCTTACTCCTTGTGCTTCGCCTAAAACTATTATACCTGTAAATGTTACTAACCCTGTAACCTTTACGGCGCAGCCAGCTGCTACTACAGCTGTATGTGATGGAAGTAATACAAGTATAAGTGTTGCTACAAGCGGTGGCCCAGCTACCTATCAGTGGCAATTAAGCACAGATAATGGCTTAAACTGGTCTAATATCGCTAATAGTGCTACTTACAGTGGTGTTACTACAACCACTCTTAATATTACTGGTGCTACTAACGCATCACCTAATATGAATGGTTATCGTTATAGAGTAGTTGCTATGGCAGCTCCTTGTGTAGGTAGTGTTACTAGTAACAGTTCTACTTTAACTGTACATGCGCTTCCTGCGGTTACATTAACCGCATCTGACTTGCAATTAACGCCTAATCAAACATCTACAATTACGGCCACTAGCTCTCCAGCAGCCGCTAGTTATGTTTGGAGATTGAATGGTGTAGTAATCAGTGGTGTTACTTCTAATGTATACACAGCTAATATTGATAGATTAGGTACTTATACTGTTACGGCACTTAGTACTTCATCTCCTGCTTGTACTTCTTCAGCTTCTTTAGCTGGATCAATCACAATCGGTTCTGAAGCATCTGATAAATTATGGATTTATCCTAATCCTAACAATGGTGTATTCCAAGTTAGATTATTCTATCCTACAAGCAGCAGCTCAACCTACGAAAGAAGAGTTGTATACATTTACAATGCAATTGGTGACTTAGTAGCATCAAAAGAATTTGTATTAACTAATATTACTCCTCAATATTTAAAGATGGATTTTGACCTAAGCCATTTAGCAGCTGGTACTTACGCAGTAAAAGTTGTTGATAAGGTTACCGGTAAAATTACATCTGGCTTATACATCAAACAATAAGCTAGGTTACATTTAAAGTAATCAAAATTTTATAAGCCCTTACTCGAAAGAGTAAGGGCTTATTGTTTATACAATAAGCCAAGTATTACAGCACTACTGCCCCGCTTATAGTATAACTTTAAAAAATGCTATTATCAACCCATTATAATTCGACATTCGAATAAAATAGAAATAAAATACTTGAGGAGTAGCTATTTAAATTGAAACTATAGGCTGAATTGACGAATGTAGTAAACAATACTTGTAGTACGCCTCAATAAGAATAATGAGTAATGCTGGCCCACATTTTTGTATGTAGAATGTGGATTTTTTTAACTACCACTAATCGATTCTTTAAAACCTGAAACAGTTAAGTACGAGGGTTTATTTTTTGATTTACTTTTTGTTTATAAACTTATATAATTTGAGAAAGCCCTAATATAGGTTGGAATAATTTTACTTACATGCGGAGCAGTGTTATAAAATGGAAGATGTATTTAGAATGATAATGTCGACACTATATATAAACGCAAAATTAATTTTTTAAAGAAAGGGAAAAATGGTGCACGCTATTTATGCGACTCTTTAGTAATCTGAATCGATTTTGCTTAGCATTAGGGCGGTTAGAAAGTTTAATAATAAAAGAGTTTTGCAATACGATTTATATAGACGAAAAGCATGGAAAAAACTACAGTGTAGAAGGCGCATCACCGGCATTTGCAAAGGTGGTAAAACGATTACCAATACATCATGCAATAAAGTTTATACTACCTCAAGTTTGACATTAGCTAACTGTATGAATGCAATTAGGCAACACGATTGTTTACTTTACACTATTATTCTCGGTGCAAACTTTCGTAGTGCTATTTAAGAAAAACGACCAACCTTTTTGCGTATGCTAGGGGCTTATTTTTTTCTCTTAATCTTAATAGTGGCGCTTTTTTCTAAGTTGCTTGAAACTCTTAATTGATGTTGCTTTTTGCCATCATCTATAATTAATAAGGCAGTATTAGGTGGTATTAAACCCAGGTTTTCGGCAAACATTGAAAGCTCGTTTGATTCTAAATCTTTATCAATTTGTATGGAAAGTTTCAACGATTTATGGGTAAGCTTTTTATTGTCTAATATTAGTTTATTGTTATAAAATAAAGATATCATATCGCCATCCACTTCGCCATTGTCGTATAAGCTTATGGTAAGTGAGTCGGACGACACTTCAATTTCATTTTGTACTTCTTTTTTACGTTCTGCAAAATCTCTCTCAGTAATGGGATTTATGATTGCCTTCTCCGGTTTTTTAACTTCTATAGCAACCAGCGTATCTTCTATACCTGGTGTCCATACCTGATAGGTTTCTTTAAAATTGCTTATTTCTTTTAATATGGAATCTTTCTTGCTAATATCTGCATTTAGGGTTAGGAAAAATCGTATGTCGGGGCACATTCTCTTATAATCGCTAGGGGCAGAAAATGCACCTGTAAGGCTCGACTCATTTTTTGACACTCTTAAAATGGCCTGAAAATTCATAGGGCAATCTACTTCCATAGATGAGATGGAGCCGTGGTAGGTAACTGGTATATTGTTTAGGATGAGTTTACGGCTTGCCGCATTATAATTACCTACTACTTCTAAACTTCTGTAGGTATTTTTAAAGTAATAGTTGAGTAAACCTTTTACATGCGTTTTTTCAGGCATCAAAACTAACTCTACTAAATAATTATTAGCCGAGCCTTGCGTTTTAATATTTGCATTGCCATACCAATAGCCAAAAATTGATTGCCCTTGAATAATGCTGGTTAGTAGCAAGAGGAAGGGTAAAATGATTTTTTTCATTATACGGAAAGTTCGGAAAAAATATGCCTTTACGTATCACTAAGTTTTACACAGCTGTTATTTACTATATCTTTTTAGCTCCCGCTGGGCATCTTTTTCTTTTAGACTTTCTCTTTTATCGTATAGTTTTTTTCCTTTAGCAAGTCCAATCTGCATTTTTGCTAGCCCTTTTTCGTTAAAAGTTATTAAGAGGGGAATCAATGTATAGCCTTTTTCCTTCAGTTTTGCTTCTATTTTTCTTATTTCTCTTTTTTGTAATAGAAGTTTTCGGTCTCTTAAAGGGTCGTGGTTATTAATAGTTCCATGCGAATATTGTGCTATATGTAGCGATTTTACCCAAATTTCTCGTTGATGAAGCAAGCAAAAACTATCATTAAAGCTTGCCTTTCCTTCTCTTAAGGATTTTACTTCTGTACCTAGCAATACTAAACCTGCTTCATATTTAGCATCTATGAAGTAATGATGATACGCCGATCGGTTCTCTATTTTGGGAATTCTGCTCATAAAAAATGGCTCACCACTGATGAGCCAGCGAAATTAAATATTTAAATTGGGAGATAGGTGTTCTTTAATTTTTAAATAAGGCTAATACTGAATTTAACTTTTGTTTTAATTCCTTTCTAGGAACAATAAAGTCTAAAAAACCATGCTCTAGTAAAAACTCGCTACGCTGAAATCCATCGGGTAAATCTTTTTTGATGGTTTCCTTAATTACTCTTGGCCCGGCAAAGCCGATTAAGGCCCCGGGTTCGGCTATATTTAAATCGCCCAGCATACCAAAAGAAGCCGATATACCTCCAAATGTAGGATCGGTTAACATGGATATATAGGGAAGCTGCGCATCGCTTAATTGAGATAATTTGCCACTTGTTTTGGCTAATTGCATTAAAGAAAAAGCACTCTCCATCATACGGGCTCCGCCGCTTTTACTAATAACCATATAGGGCATATTATGCTCGATACAATAATCAACTGCTCGAGAAAATTTTTCGCCCATCACACTGCCTAATGATCCACCGATGAATTCAAAATCCATACACGCTACCACTATATTTTGGCCGTTTACTTTTCCGGTGGCTACTCGCATCGAATCCTTTAAATCCGTCTTACTCCAAATATCCTCTAATCGTTTGTGGTAAGGTTTTAAATCGGTAAAACCAAGATGATCTTTACTTCGAATATTGTCAAACAATTCTGTAAATTCATTGTTGTCAAAAAGAATTTCGTAATACTCACTGCTGTTTATTCGATGATGAAAGTTACAAGTAGGGCATACGAATAAATGCTCCCTAAGTTCTGTTACGGTACAGATATAGCTACAATCGGGGCATTTTACCCATAATCCCTCTGGTGTTTCTTTTTTTTCGGAGGTTTTTGTGCTAATCCCTTTTTTTATTCGTTTAAACCAACTGGATTTTGTTTCCTCGGTTTTTCCATCTTCGCCAGCTAAGTTTGCATCAAAGTCTTCAAATTGTTTTGCCATAACCATTTGTTAATGTACAAATATAGTAAATGAGAGGCAAGTGATATCGCTAGGCATTACTTCTCCAAAACTTTTAATGAGGGGCGTTTTTTTTGGAATAGGGCTCATAACTAAATTGAGATACCCATTTTACTAAATTCTCCTGTTTAATTAAATGCTAACCATGCTATATAGTAGCAGCTGTTACCAGCCATTAAACCTACAAAGGTTGGCTTACTTTAGTGACAAGATAGGGGGGGGGGGTAGGATGCTTTTTTCAAAAGTCCAAAAAGGACAGCATTTTTTCTACAACGGCACTATTTTAAATGAATCAACAAAATTGGGAAAAAGAAAGTATTTTTTTATTCCTCCATTTAGTTAATTATTAGGGGCGCCATTGTCAATCCAGCAAATGATAGTGTTTTTTTGGGTTGTACTTAAGCTTCCTCCTTGCGGCATACTACCATTGGCTATGGCCGTTCTTATGCGGCTGCGATGAGTGAAAATTTCTGTGTAATTGGTTAATGCGCCCACTCCATTTGCACTACCAGAAGCATGACAACCCACTGTCGCACAGCTTGATTGTATGATAGGAGAGACATCGGCAGCGAAGGCTTTGTTAGTAACTGTGCTGCAATCTACAGTAATGGTACCTCCACCATCATTATTTTTAGAACAGGCAGTTACGTAGCATGCGGTATAGAAAATGGTAATGCCTAAAATGTATTTTTTCATAAATATTTTTTGTAAGGTTAAAGGATACTGTAAGCGCAAGCCCTTTAAAATGCAGCCGATAAGTTATAACAATTCGTGGATATGATTATGAATATTTTTTGCAATTAAATTAGTGGGTACATCATTTTGATCGCCACTAAAGGGATCTTCAATTTCTTCGGCTATCAATTCTAAACTAGCTAATACAAAAAATATAAATGCCACAACTGGTATGGTAAAGTAGCCTAATTGAAACACAAAACCCCAAGGCAACGTCATTACATAAAAGAAAATAAACTTCTTAATAAATACGCTGTATGAAAAAGGGATGGGTGTATTTTTTATTCTTTCACAAGCGCCACATATATCTGTAAACGATTGTAGTTCGGTATTAAGAAAAAGCAATTGTTCGCCTGTAATTTTTTTATCCGTATACAATTGTTGAATATGCTGGTATATCAATAATGCGGTTTGGTTAGGAATATGTTTACTAAGATCAATTTTTTTAAATAAATGGGCATGTTCTTCGTCATTAAATAACTCTACCCTGGTTTTTTCCTTGAGAAGATGGTTGTGGAGTGCATAGGCATAGGCTGGTATAATTTTTCTAAAAAAAGAGCGATGTTCTGTTTCGCTGGGTGGTAAAATTACCTGCAACTTCATTGCTAAATTGCGGCTATTGTTAACCAATGCTCCCCATAGTTTACGAGCCTCCCACCAGCGGTCGTAGGCTGTATTGGTACGAAAAACAAGGAGCATAGAAATAGCAAAACCTAGTAAGGTATGCATAACCGTAATATTGCGTACATAACTTTTTTCGGAAAGTTTCCAGTATTCAAGTTCTAAGTAAGCAATAATACCGCTGTAAAAACAAATGCCAATTATAAGTGGAAACAGTTGACGAAAAGTATCTGCCTTATGAAAGCGAAATACAAAAGTGAACCAGTCTTTGGGTTTATATGAAATCATACACTAATTTAGGCACTGTAATGATTGTCGAATAATTTCCACACAGGTTTTTATTTCTGCGGCAGTGATCATTAGGGGCGGGGCAAATCTTATTTTGTCGCCATGTGTTGGCTTGGCCAATAGTCCATTTTCTTTTAAGGTAATACAGAGTTTCCAGGCAGCCTCTTTATCTGGATGATTGATAACAATGGCATTTAACAAACCCTTTCCTCTTACCAAAGAAATATGTGGCGATTGTAGTTGTAAAATACCTTCTCGCAACAAGTTGCCCATAGCGGCCGCATTGTCCATCATATTTTCTTCTTTTAAAACGGATAGCGCCGCTATTGCCGTTTTGCAGGCCAATGGATTGCCACCATAAGTGCTGCCATGTTCACCTGGTTTAATGGTGAGCATAATTTCGTCATCGCAAAGTACAGCGCTTACGGGTAGCATACCACCGCTCAAAGCTTTTCCTAATAATAAAATATCTGGGCGCACATCTTCATGATCGCAGGCAAGCATTTTACCGGTGCGGGCTAAGCCAGTTTGTATTTCATCTGCTATAAATAACACCTGATGTTGTTCACATAACTCTTTTGCTTTACTTAAGTAGCCATCATCGGGTACATATACACCGGCTTCGCCTTGAATGGGCTCAACCAAAAAGCCTGCTACGGTTTTATCTTGTAATGCTTTTGCAAGTGATGCTACATCATTGTATGGTATAGTAATAAAGCCCGGCATATATGGGCCAAAATGCTTACGAGCAGAGGGGTCGTCGCTAAAGGAAATGACAGTGGAAGTACGACCATGAAAATTTCCTGCACATACAATTATTTTAGCTTCACCTACAGGTATTCCTTTTACTTCGTAAGCCCATTTGCGGCATAATTTTATCCCGGTTTCTACGGCTTCTACCCCCGTGTTCATGGGCAATACTTTATCGAAGCCAAAATAGTCTGTTATATATTGTTCGTATTCTCCAAGAGAGCTATTATGAAAAGCACGGCTGGTAAGTGTTAATTCTTTTGCTTGCTCAATAAATGCCGCTACAATTTTGGGATGACAATGCCCTTGATTTACTGCAGAGTATCCACTCAAAAAATCAAAATATTTTTTGCCTTCTACATCCCAAACAAAAACACCGTTGCCTTTTTGTAATACAACGGGTAGGGGGTGATAATTATGGGCACCATATTTTTCTTCTAAGTCAATATGATATTGTGTGGCTGTACTGAGTACATCAAGTAATTGTGGCATGAATAGAAATTAAGTGTCAAGAAAATTAATGCAGGAATTTTCCCGCTTTTTTAAAGCAGGATAAATAATTAGAATCGTCGATGATTGAGTAGATCGAGATTAGCCGCCAAAACGGGGGTATGGAAAAACGCTTTTTGCATTGCCAGTGCAAAGTACAAAATTAGATTTGTTTTACAAAGTACTGGGGCGGAAAGGTGCTGTGCCAATGGTCTTCTTTATTAAAAATGCCAAATACGGTAGATCCGCTGCCGCTCATTGCAGCGTAAATGGCTCCTTGTTGGTACAAGGTTTGTTTTATGTGTTTGATGGCTGGGTGCTGTTTAAATACGGGGGCTTCAAATTCATTTATTAATAATTGCTTCCAAGTACTAATGGGGCTTGTTACTATATTTTTTAAAGGTACTTTAGGCAAAGCGGGAGTTATTTTTGAAAAAGCCCAACCTGTGTTTACGTGTATGCCTGGGTTAACTAATACCATTTGATATTCTGAAAGCGAAAGCTTGATATTTTCTAACAGTTCGCCACGCCCTTTACCTATACATGGTTGATTGAGCATAAAAAAAGGACAATCGCTACCTAGGGACAATGCGTAGTGACTGAGTTGTTGCTGATTAAGGCCAAGCGAAAAATATTGATTGTATAATTGCAAGGCAAATGCACCGTCGGCACTACCGCCACCTAATCCTGCCCCGGCGGGTATGGCTTTATGTAAATGAATAGCTATGGCTGGAAGTGTAGGAAAATCCTTTTTTAATAATTGATAAGCCAATACGCAGCTATTATCTGCATTATTTCCCGGGGGGGTGGTACCTGTAATATGTAATGTGGTTACAGGGCTAGTGGTAGGCACCACTTCCAACGCATCATGCAAAGGTATGGGATAAAAAATGGTTTCGATATTATGATAGCCATCTGCACGCTTATTTACAATTTGTAAACCAAGGTTTATTTTGCAATTAGGGAATACAATCATTAAAGCTAGCGGTTGTGCGATGGTAAAAGGCAGATGATACGTAACCCTTTTTTTAGTAGGATTATTTGTTTTTATTTCGGCTATTAATTTCGTCTCTTATGGCAATGGCCCGCATGTAATCTTCGCTTTCCAATACTTCATTTAAGAGGGTGTTTAATTCTTCTAAGTTCATGGTTTTTAAATCTTCTTTCCCGGTAGTGGTGTCTTGATCTACCATAACCGCTTGCTTCTTTTTTTTCTTTTTACCCTCGTCGGAATCTTCCATTAAAATGCCTGCATTGTCTAAAATGTTTTCGTAGGTGTAAATGGGGCATCCAAAGCGTACTGCTAAGGCTATTGCATCAGATGTACGAGAATCTATTTCTATCGTGTCTTTGTCATTAGAGCATACAAGTTTGGAGTAGAAAATACCTTCTTGTAGATCAGAAATTATTATTTCGTGTAAATCGATAGAAAAAGCGGTTAGAAAATTCTTCATTAAATCATGTGTTAGCGGACGGCTGGGTTGCATTTTTTCTAAAGCCACAGCAATTGCTTGCGCTTCAAAGCCGCCTATAACTATAGGTAAACGCCTCAATCCGTTTACCTCGCCCAATACCACCGCATAGGAATGAGACTGTGTAATACTATGCGATAGGGCCACTATTTCCAATTCTATCTTATTCATATTGCCCCACGAAACTAAGCGTTTTTGGTTAAATACCCGAAGGGTGGAAGGGGGATTTTTAGCTAAATTTTGTCTTTACAAATAAGCGTAATGCAGTAAGCCCTGCCACAATGATGGTACTGTAAAAAAATAGGCGGCTTATTTGTTTTTCTTCCTTAAACATCATTAATAAGGTGGAGCAAACAAGCATTAAGCCCAATAAAAAAACAAAGCCTAATCTATTAATTCCTTGGCGCAAGGCTTTATTCGTATAGCTGTCTTCTTGTAAATTAATCTCATGTTTTAGCACTCCTTTCTTTAGGTTATTCATTACTTCTTTTACATCGCGGGGAAATTTGTCGATGAAGTAGATATAATCTTCAGCGGCGCCGGTTATTTTATTAAAGATGGATTTCCAGCTAAACTGTTCCTTTATTTTATCGATAGCGTAGGGCCTTATCATATCCGCAATGGAGATATTGGCTTCTAAATTTTCTCCAAACTTTTGAATGGTGGCAATGGTTTTAATTAGCATAAATAAATTGGCGGGCACATGGAGGTTATACTTGATAATTGTTTTAAAAGTCTCCGTCATAACACCCGATACATCTACTTGATCGTAGCTGAGGTAGGTGTAATGCTTAATGGTTTCGCCTATTTCAAATTCTAGATCTTCAAAATGTTTAAAATAAGTAACATCGCAAAGGCCTAATACGGCCTTCGTTATTTTACGGGTATCTTTTTTAGCAAAGCCCATCATAAAATTCATGAGGGCTTGTATTTGTTTTGGCTTTAAGGTGGCCGCCATGCCATGGTCTATAAGTACAATTTGATTATTTCCTCTTATAAAAATATTTCCCGGGTGCGGATCGGCATGGAAGAAGCCATGTTTCAATATCATTTTTAAAATAATATTGGTGCCGTTTTCAGCTATTTTTTGGGTGCTAAATCCTGCTTCTCGCAAGGCCTGCGGATTATCTGGCCGGTGGCCTTTTACATATTCCATTATCAGCAACTTCTGCGAAGTATATTGAGAGGCTACCATAGGTATATACACCGTTTCATCGTCTTTAAACATTTCGGCAAAACGTTTCATGTTGGAAGCTTCGTTGGTATAGTCCAGCTCCTTCAACATATTATTACCAAAATCTTCTACAAAACCCACTACATTAAAATGTGCCAGTTCGGGATAGGATTTAATGGCATGGTGTGCCAATATTTTCATGAGCACCAAATCGAGTTTTATCTTATCCTTTATATTGGGACGCTGCACTTTAACCACCACTTCTTCACCCGATAATAAAATGCCCTTATACACCTGCCCTATCGAAGCAGAGGCAAGAGGGGCATTATCTAAGTGGGCAAATACTTTATTAATAGGGTCGCCGAGTTCTTCTTCAATGATGCTGCGGGCAATATAATCATCAAAAGGGCGGGCAGATGCCTGTAGTTTTTTTAATTCCTCTCGTAGGTTTTCAGAAGCTAAGTCCGGGCGGTCGGCTAGTATTTGTCCAAACTTTATAAAGGTGGGGCCCATGTCTTCAATGATCATTCGTATACGTTGTGGGCGGGTGGTTAGGTATTTTCCTTTAGGGTCAAAAACTTTGCGAAACCAGCTATGAAAAAACCAGTTTTTAAGCAAATGCTTCAGAAAAATAAAAATGATATTGATGAGCCTGAAGATGTTTCTACAATAACTTCTTACCCTGAAAATCCACATGGCTGATACTTTTTGATTAATGATTGGTACAATGAATATAGTTAATTATAACAGATTTTAACACGCATACAATGTTTTGCTAAAATGCCGAATTTATGCTACTGCGATGTATCTCTGGCATAGTTATCGTTTATTGTTTTTAGTAAAGATAAAATCCATGCTACTGCAATGTAGTATTTATAAACAATCATTCTATAACGATTATAATAAAACACTTGCCATGACATAATGAATACCACTTACCACCCCCAATTTTATCAAATCAATAATGATGATTTTTTTACGATTGTGCTAGCAACAATTTTTAACAATAAAACCTAACATATGAAACGTATGCTACAAACGGCAACCTGTTACTTACTACTAGGTGCAGGTTTATTGGTGCAAACGGCCAGTTTTGCCCAATACAACGATTATGATTACAACAACAATGGATATGATTACAACTATGACAATGACAGAGAGGTAACCTACCAAGATTTTTATAATGAACTTAGTCCACATGGCCGCTGGGTAGAATATCCCGGACAAGGTTATGTATGGGTGCCCGATGCAGGTAACGATTTTCAGCCCTACAGTACAAATGGGCGATGGGTGTGGACAGAAGATTATGAATGGATGTGGGTATCTGACTACGATTGGGGTTGGGCTCCCTTTCACTATGGCCGTTGGGACCATGATGATTATTATGGATGGTATTGGGTGCCCGGTTATGAGTGGGCTCCGGCTTGGGTAGCTTGGAGAGATGGTGGAGATTATTACGGTTGGGCACCCCTGCGCCCTGGATTTAATATTAGCGTTAATATTGGTACGTACAATCCTCCCAATACATTCTGGTGCTTTACGCCCCGCCGATACATTACATCGCCTAGTTGGTACAATTATCGGGTAGATAGAAGGATGAACATCAATATTATTAATTACACCACCATTATTAATTATAACAGGTACAATCGCAATTACGGTTTTCGTGGTGGCCCTCGTAGATATGATGCAGAGCTGTATTGTGGCAGAATAAATCCTGTTCGCTTTAGAGAAACATACACCCCTGGCCGCACTATTTATCGTAACAACGAAATAAATGTGTACCGCCCAAGGGTAAGCAATAATAATAGTGGCCGAGTGGCGCCGCAGCGTTTTGAGAGATACGACCGCAACAGTGGGTTTAACAATAATAGCAGCTATGGCGGTTTTAGAAATGATAATGGCCGCAGGCCAGATGAAAGAGACAGAATGAGTAGCGACCGTGGCTTTGGCCGCAACAATGATAATGGAAGGATTAATCAACCATCTAACGGAAACAACCGTGGTTTTGATAGACCACAACCAGAAAATGATGGAAGAATTAACCGCCCCACAGAAAGAAGTAATTCAGGTAATGGCGGCGGCCGATTTCAAAGGCCCGATAATAACAATGGCCGCACTTTTGAACAATCGCAGCGCCAACCCCAAACCGAAAGAAGGTATGAGCCTGCGCCGCAACAACAACCCAGCAGGCAGTTTGAAAGAAGGGAGGACAGAAGTGGCAGTCCATCTAACAGAAGTGTTGAAAGATCTACTCAGCCTGAACGTAGGTATGAGCCTGTGCCACAGCAGCAACCGAGCCGACAAATAGAGCGAAGAGAAAATAGTGGCGGTGGTGGAAATGGAAATGGTGGCTCGCCTAATAATGGCAGAAGAGGACGGTTTTAATATGTACGAAGAATTAAAAAACAAAAGCACTTTACATTGTAAGGTGCTTTTGTTTTTTACAGGAAGTAATGGATAGAAATTGCTTTATAAGTTTATTAGGCATATGAACAGACCTGAGTAGATAGGCATACGTAGGCTGTGAGGTTGTAAATTGTAAGATATTAAAGACTATTGTATTAGTTTAAATGCGGATTAGTGTAAGTAGATTTTATATGAAAAAAAAGTTGTCACTCATGCGTTGAACCGCATGACAGTATTCTTAAAGTTCTTATATTTATTACTGGTATTGAAGGGGAAGGAGAGCTGGGGTATGAATAGGCGCAAGTTATAATAAACCGCCCAGCGTCCCTGCTACACACAAGGCTTGGAGGAGGAGACGCCGGGCTGAAAAAAATAGTAGATTTACAAAACAAACAAGATAAAAATGTCTATTTCACAATCCCAACTTCGGAAATTACAGGAGCAATCTGGAGTGCATCCCTCCAATCTAAGCAGCTCACAATCCAAGTCGTTAATGACCCACTCAACAATTATCAAAGAGAATACGATGGTGCAGTTCAAAAGCTTAACGGAGAAATGGGTAAAATCATCACCATCAATGCGTTTAAAATTAGAAAAGGAATTAAAGAAGCTGGGTTGGAAACGAGTTGGGATAATATGGAGGCACGAACAAGATTTCGTAATATATTAGTACAAGAATTACAAATTGTGGACACTCGGGCGGGAAGGAAAATAAGAAACAATAGACAAAAATTAAATCATGGAAGCTATTATGCAAGTGAAGGGAAGCACTACATTAACATCAGTACAAATAGGGAATCTGACGATGCTTTACTTGAAATATTACATGAAGTTCAGCACGCTATCCAATCTGAAAGCGGAACTGCAATGGGCGCAGACAATGGGGCTATCTTTGACAGAAAACTTGAAGAATTTTCTAAAGAACAAGGTAGAAGTGCATCGGCAAATGAACAGCGCACACTTGCTGATGAAGCGAATAGAGAATATATCTCAACATACGGAGAAATTGAAGCAAAAGCTACGCAGCGAAATTCCTTCATGTCCGAAAACGAGAGAATTTTTAATAGCACAATAGAAAAAACAATTAAGGAAAGGGGTATAGATAAAAATGATATTACATACCCAATAATGAGTGATATTGATTTTATGAAAACTCCAAACGGGGTTGTTTATGGATTTCAATACACAGATGAAAATGGAAAGCCGCAAATAGTAATAGACGAGAGCTTGCTTAACCCAAATACTCCAATACATGAAATGGCTCACGTATGGGTTAATGCAATACAAGAAGTAGCAGGGGTGCAGAGTGGAGGTGTGAATGAGCAAATTATAGGGGAAGTAGGGGCTGAAAATTTGCCAATAGTGCGAGGTAACCTACAAGTAGCGAGAGATATGGAGGCGGCGGGGGAAACGCCAAAAGAGATTTACGTAGCTACTGGCTGGGAACGAACAAAAGATAATGGCAAGTGGAAGTATGATTTGCCTGATATTGAGTTTGAAAATTATACTAGTATTGCCAAACAAATAATAGACTTACAAAGTAAAAACGATAAAAATGAGTATTTCACAATCCCAATTACAGAAATTACAGGAGCAGTCTGGAGTGCATTTCCTGACGGAAGAGATGTTACAATCCAAGTCATTAATAACCCCGACTTTGAATATCAAGGAGAATACGATGGAAGAGTTCAAACAGTTGACGGGGGAGTGGGTAAATTCATCACCATCAATGCGTATAAAATTAGAGAAAGACTTAAAAAAGCTGGGTTGGACACGGATTGGAATAATATGGAGGCACGAAACAGATTTCGTAGTGTACTAATACACGAATTACAACACTTTGTTCAAGATAAAGAGGGTTTTGCAAGAGGGTCAAATTTTGATGAAACAAATTTATTAAATAAGGGGTTTGCTAATAAAGCTGATTTTAATGCAGCAGTTAAAAATTTAGAGTACCAAGTTGATTTACTGAATAAACAAGCTGATTATATTAGGGATAAAGATAGAATTGCTTATGAAGAAATAAGTGGGGATATTAGAAAACTGTTATCTGATTTGAGTAAATTAAAAACATTTGATTACAGAAGTGCGGAAAAAACATATTTGAAAATTGCAGGAGAGGTGGAGGCTAGAAATGCCCAAATTAGGGCAAAAATGACACCCGAACAGCGCAAAGAAAAAATGCTATCTGAAACAGAAGATGTAGCAGAGGATAGCAAAATCTACATTTATTACAGCAACGGACAACAAAATTCAGTTACCAACGAGCAAGTACAACAGGTATTAGAAAAATTCCCTGAATTACAACAAGAGGCTAAAAACACTTGGGAAGCTATTAGACAAGTTGTGATGAACGACTTTAAAGAGAATGGAGCTAATAGTTATCTTGGCAGAGTTATGGCTAATTCAGCTTATAATGAGAATAGCGATAAGCCTACTGAAAAGCAAATAGGAGAAGCAATAGTAACGGCAGTTGGCGATGCTGGCGAAAAACTTGTAAACGCAGCAGAAAAAAGTAAATTTAAAAACGCTTGGGATAAGTTTTTTGAATTATTAGGAAAGTTGTTTGGATTAGAAGGCAAAACGCCACAACAAATAGCCAAAATGAAGATAGGAGAGTTGGCTAAAAACATGGCTGTTGATGTACTTAGAGGAAAGACAGACGTAACTCAAACACAACAAGCAGAAACACAAGCTACATCTACAATAGAAGAAGCAAGTAACCAAGCATTGCAGTCGGTAGAGAGTACAGCTAAAGATAAAGAATGGAGTGATTTTATTGATTACAAAAGAAATAATGAGATATCAGATAATCTAAAGGGGAAGTCGTTAAAACAATTAAATGAGCTTTTGAATGACCAACAGCAAAAGTTTGATAGAAAAGTACGAATGGGGCAACGGGACACACAATTAAGGCAATTAATTTGGGATATAAAAGACTTGATAAATGCCCATGAGAAAGCTAATGAACACAATAAAAACTTGTCGCAAATTGTTGCAAAAAATGCGACAGGGCAAAGCATTAAACAAAATGATTTTCAATACATAATAGACAAAATAGATAATATAGGCGGTGGAGTAAAAGGCAGTGAAACCAAAAGGGTTAATTTATCCGAAAGAGAGGCATTAATACTTAATAAAACCATTGAAAAATTAGAAGCAAAAGCAGTAAAAGAAGGAGTAGTGTCATTTGATGAAAGTCATCCAATTAATGTTAATTATGAAACAATAAACGGCAAAGAGCAAAAAATTAATACATACAATGTAGATGGGTACGAAATAAAATATGTAGATTATGGCAGAGGTGAAACAGGTATTGAAATTAAAACACCGCAAGGAGAATATTTAATAGTTACAAGAAAATATGGTAAAACAGAAATAGCTAAATTCCCTCGGTTGTGCGTAGTATGTTCGTTACAATCTTTAAGAAAAATAAAAATATAGGAAAGCTATAGTTAGTTTGTAACTAACTATCAAACTCGATAGAGTTTGTAAAAAGTTGTATAATAGTTATTTTAAAAAAGCAGTAAAACTCGTAGTTTTATTAAAAAGCCAATGAGTGAGGGCGGCTACAAAATAAGAAACCAATCATTACCACATTTTATAACCTTTGCTGTATGTGAGTGGGTAGATGTGTTTACACGAAAGCTTTATAGGGATATATTGTTAGACAGTGTCAGGTATTTTTTCCGCCCAACGTCTCCTCAGTTGTACGTAGTGTTCTTTGTATTCTATAAGAAAAATAAAACTATAGGAAAGCTATAGTTAGTTTGTAACTAACTATCAAACTCGATAGAGATTGTAAAAAGTTGTATAATAGTTATTTCAAAAAAAAGTAGTAAAACTCGTAGTTTTATTAAAAAGCCAATGAGTGAGGGCGGCTACAAAATCAAAAAGACAGTATCTCATAAACTGTGTAAGTTAAAGATATAAGGGTTTAGCTTATTTTAAAGCTGAACCCTTTTTTCAAACATTGTTAAGAACTGATTTAGGATGATACCCCAATTTTGTATAGGCATA